>CANEZL010000033.1 GCA_947444195.1 Methylobacteriaceae bacterium
CGGATGCGCGCAATCGTGTCCACGCCCTTCATCCCCCACCACCCGTCCGGTCGTCCCGGAGGGCAGTCTGCGAGAGCAAGCTTCAGGGGGTCAGAATTGGACGCCGATCCCCCGCATCAGGGGGTCAAAGTTGCACGCCGAAACACAGGCCATGCTCCGGTACGTGGAGGTCAAGGCCATCATGCGGGGCGCCCGGGAGCGCCTGCGCGGGCGGGCGCATGGGGGCTCGCTGCTCCGGCAGGAGGCGGTGGACGAGGCCCTGTTGGCCCGCTTGGTGCCGGCCCGGGACTGACCAGGAGGGTGGGTGCTCGACACCCACCCTAGCGCGGTCCCGAGGCCCCGGGCACGATGCCGGCATGGCCAGCGACACCCTCGTCGAGATCAAGTTCCGCGTCGACACCACGAGCTGGGCCCGTCAGCTCGGAGGCTTCGCGAAAGAGGTCATCCCCTTCGCGGCCTCGTACGCGGTCAACGGGACGGTGTTCGCCGCCCGGGACGCCCTGCGCGACGAGGCGAAGCAGGTGTTCGACCGCCCCATGCCGTTCTCGGTGCAGCAGGCGTTCGGGTACAACATGGCCCGTCTCAACGGCGACCTGAAGGCCCGCATCTACATCCGAGACAGGCAGTCCGCGTTCTACAAGTACCAGATCCTCGGGCGCGGCGGCCTTAGGCTCCCCGGCGACATCGGCCCCGGCCTGAACTGGCTGTTCGTCCCGGTCGCGCCCGAGCTCGTCGACCCGGCCTCGGGCGGCATCCGGCGCGGCACCCTGCGCGGCCTCGCCCGCCGGGCCGCCCCCAAGGGACAGGGGAAGAAGGTCCACCGGACCACGCGCGCCCGGGACGCCAAGCGGAGGCCCATCTTCTTCGCCTCCGTGTTCGGGACGCAGGCGATCTGGGAGCGCCCGGAACGCACGAAGGCCGCGGGCCGCGCCGCCGGGGCGTGCGGCAGGTGCACAACCTCTCGGCCCCCTGGCTCCTCATGGCGGCCTACAAGCAGGAGGAGTACCGGCGCCCCTAGTTCTACTTCCAGGGTATCGTCCGGCGCGTACGAGGACCTGCTCACCAGGTTCGAAGAGGCCGTGCGCATGCGCCTCGGGCGCATCCTCGCCGACCGCGGCCTGACCGGCCGCTGAGCCCATCTCGGGCCCATGCGGCCCCATGAGGGGCCATGGCACCCCATGGGCCGGCTGCCCTCGCGCGTGGGCCGCCAACCCCCTGATCCTCCACCATGATCGCCCGCGGCCCCATGGGCAGGCATGGGTAAGGATGGGGTGCCGGGCGGGCTACGGCCGTGCCATCGGCGTGACGCACCGATGCCATGGGCGTCCCATGGGTCACCATGGACCCGCATGGGCCCGACACCCCATCGGCGCGATGGACCGATGAAGGTGGGCGCGGGGCCATCGGCGTGGCGCACCGATGGGTCCGAGGCCCCTGGATGCTCGCCAGGGCCTGCCATGGGCGCGGTGGGTCAATGTACGAACGTGGTGTGCGCGCGTGCGAGCCCGCTAGGCCGCCCCAGGGCCGGGGACGGGCCGGGTCGACACACCCCCGCCGTACCGGGTTGTTTCGCTATCGCACCTCCTCGCCGTTCGAGGGTCGCCCCGCCCGCCGCCTGCAACAGCACCCCCCGCGCGGTTGCCCCCGTCCGGCTCCCACGCCCCGCGGACCACGGCAACCCGCGGGCCCGCGGCCCCGGCCTGGGCGTCCGGGATCCCGTGCCCGGCACTCCTCCCTGGGGCAGGCCCCCGCGTCCCCGGGCGTCCCGGCCCCTGGCCCGGCGCGCGCCCATGATGCTCGGCGCGCCCGCGGTCGCGAGGGGTCTATGAGGGCGGGGGCCCCCTGGGGGCCGGCCGGAGTGCGGGGTTGTTTAGCCATCGTACGCTCGCGCCGTTCGAGGGTCGCCCCGGGCTCCGCCAGCATCAGCATCCCCCGCGCGGTTGCCCCCGTCCCAGTCCCCCCGCTCATGGACCAGGGCAACCCGGCCCCGCGGCCCTGCCCCTGCCTGGGGCGGCCCACCCCCGCGCCCGGCACTCCCCCTGGCCGGGGGCCCATGCCATGCCAGGAGGCCCGTCCCCCCGGCCGGCGCGCCACCACGATGCTCGGCCCGCCCCGGCCGGCGGGCGGCCTATGAGAGCGGGGGGCCCCGGGCCCCCGGCCGGAGTGCGGGGTTGTTTCGCCATCGCGCGCTCTCGCCGTTCGGGGACCGCCGCGCCCCCCCGCCAGCATCAGCATCCCTCGCGGGTTGCCCCCAATTCTGGTCCCCGAGTTCCCGTCCCGGACCAACCGTGCAGGCCTGCTGCCCCCTGGCGAGGTCGCCCGAGATCCCGTCTCTGGGGCAGCCCACCTCACACCCGGAACTTCCTAAGCCGGGGCCCATGCCGACGCAGGCAGCCCGTTCCCCCGGCCGGCGCACTCCGGTCCCGCCGGCGCGTCCGGCTTTGGAAAGAATGTACGAGAACGGGTGCGCACGGATGACCCCGAGGCGTCACGTTGCTGTCTGACACCACTGATGTTGTCGCGTTGCTAGAGAAGCAGGTCGGCAAAGCGATTGTGGCAAATTCTACCGTCGTGGCAGTGGCGCATAGTGGGCAATAGACGGCTCAACGATTTTTAATCTGCCTTGCTATCATTTGCGAGCAGAAACCTATTTTATAATTAAATAATTATAAAATTATAGATCGCAATTTTACTACAATTATAGCAAAATCCATTTATCAGCTTGTGTTAGGTTGTTTGTAATCGAAGATGGGCAGGGAGAATTCAGGTGATTTTGTACCATTTCACTTCCTTGGGGCACGTGCCCCTGATTTTGCGCCATGGTGGCCTGGAAAAGGGCGGTGTCATGGTTGGCGAGGAGGGCGAGCAGAACTTGAACGCCACTTGGCTGACCACGGACCCAAGTCCTGAGCATGAGTATGGGCTCGGCTTTGGCCAGCTCATCTTACTGCCCGAGCAGTTCCGCGAGAAGGGCGATAAGCCCTGGACGGAGTGCGTGGACAAGAGGGCAGTTAGGATCAGCGTGAAGATCCCGTCCCACGATCGGAAGCTAAAGCACTGGATCATGTGGATCCAGGGGCGTCTCGGAAAGGCGATGCTCGACTGGTACATCGAAGATGGTGGCGGCCGGCAGAGGGCAGAGAAGTGGTACATTTACCAAGGTCTTATCCCACGCTCGTCCTTCTTGAAGATCGAGATTCGGGGGAACCGGAACCAGTGGGTGGAGGCGACGGAGGAGCAGCTCGACAGCATTCGTCCTCACGAAGCGAAGCGGTCATACTACGTGGAGCCGGCACCGGCCGAGCACTGACAGCGAGGGGCATCCCAGTTGGGGTGCCCTCTTCTGTAACCTTCTCCTTACAGAATTTCGCTCGGTCCACTGAGGAGCGGTTCTCTCTCAGACCTCGTTGACTGAACACGAAGGTCGAAATTCGCACCTGGGTGCTCGACGGGCCTGCGAAGTCCTGACCCTTTGCAGCCCCTCAAGCCTGCCAGCTCAGCAGTCCGCTCAGTAGGTGGAAGCGGACCTGTAAGCGGCGGCGATGACATCAGCAGCTTGGGGCACATCTGCGACCATATGCACAGCGCTCTCACTGTGAGTCTGATGGTGCCACGGTTCGGGCCCGTCGACGACGGCAAGCCATGGATCCGAAGATCGCAGAAGCCTTCCCCCGCGGTGCGACGGCCGGTCGTTCATCCGTCCCCTCTCGGGCCGCCCGTCATCACTGCCCGCGTCACTCGCCAGGGCGACCGCTCCGGTCGACGGCACGACGCCGGACCGCTTCCTGGACGGCCCTGCTTCAGCGCTCGTACTCGCGCGGGCCGAGGAACTCGACCTGCCCATCTACCTGCCGCCGAGCCAAAACCTAGCGCCCAAGCGGTCGATCAAGACGAGGTCGCCTTGGCTTCATCGCCCGACAGGTCGCGGCCAAGGGCCTGCCTCCGCAGGACGGTCTGGGAGTGTCGGAGGCTCGCGCTCCCTCAGCCAGCCCCGGTCCGCTCGCCCGAGAAGGTCAGGGGGCTCGCACGGGACGTCAAGATCGCGCCCGCGATGATGCCGAAATGACGTTCGGCGCGCGGGGCGAAGGCCGATTGGTCGCCGAGCCAGGCGAGCGCCCCGACCAGCGCGAACAGGTCGGCACCGTCCATGTCGGCTCGCGCCGTTCCCGCGGCCTGGGCCCCGGCGAGGAGGCGTGCGCCCGCCGCCCGCATCGTGACGCACGAGGCATGCAGCGTGGAGGCCTCGTCGGCGATGGCGGCCGCCATCATGGCCAGGACCCCACGGAAGTCGCTCGCGACACCGACGGTCTCGCGCAGGAAGGTCACGAGGGCCTCGTCCGGCGGGCGCGACGCTTCGAGCTCGGCCGCCCGCTCCGTCAGCCCGTCGAAGCTCGTGCGGAGCAAGGCGTCGAGCAGGACCTCCCGGGTCGGGAAGTGCCGGTAGAGCGTACCGAGGCCCACACCGGCCCGTCGGGCGATGTCGCGAAGCGAGGCGTCGACGCCCTGCTCGGTCACCACCTCGCGTGCGGTCGCGAGCAACTGCTCGTAGTTCTTCCTGGCGTCGGCGCGCATCGACCCGTCTTGACAAGCGGAGCAGTGATCCGCTTACTCGGGGCACTGCTCCGGTTAGGATAGCCCATCCCCCGGCAGGGAGAAAGCGATGTCGACGAATACGATGAAGGCCGTCCGACTGCACCGGTTCGGGGGGCCCGAGGTGCTGCGCTTCGAGGACGTGCCGGTGCCCGCCTTGAACCCGGGCGAGGTTCTGGTCCGGGCGCGGGCCGTAGGCGTCAATCCTCCCGACTGGTACCTGCGCGACGGGTACACGGCGGTCCCGAACTTCAAGCCGCCGGTCACCTTGCCCGTGATCCCGGGCTCGGACGTCTCAGGCGTCGTCACGGCCGTCGCCCCGGACGTGCAGGGCCTCTCCGTTGGCGACGAGGTCTTCGGCATGGTCCGCTTCCCGAGCTTCGGCGACAGCGCGGCCTATGCCGAGTACGTCGCCGCGCCGGCCTCGGATTTAGCGACCAAGCCAAACGGCATCGACCACGTGCAGGCGGCGGGTGCGCCGATGGCAGGTCTCACAGCGTGGCAGTTCCTGGTCGAGCTCGGGCACGCGGAGCCGAACCCGTTCCAGCCGGTGCCACACAGCCCGGTGCCGCTCGACGGCAGGACGGTGCTCGTCAACGGTGCGGCGGGCGGCGTCGGGCATTTCGCGGTGCAGTTGGCCAAGCTGCGCGGCGCCCGCGTTATCGCGGTCGCCTCCGGCGGTCACGAGGCCTTCCTGAAGGAGATCGGCGCCGACCAGTTCATCGACTACACCACGGCCCAGCCCGAGGAGGTCGCACGTGACGTCGACGTGGTCCTCGACACCGTCGGCGGCCCGGCCACCGGCCGCTTCCTGCGCACGCTCAAGCGTGGCGGCGCGCTGTTCCCGGTGTTTCTGGGCTTCTCGGATGCCGAGGAGGCCGCCGAGCGGGGCGTCACGGTATCGATGGCCCAGGTGCGCTCGAACGGCGCCCAACTCGCGCAACTCGGGCGTCTGCTCGACGCCGGCAAGGTCCGCGTCGCCATCGACGGCACGTTCCCGCTGGCGGAGGCGAGCCGGGCGCACGAGCGGGCGGCCCGCGGGCACATCCGGGGCAAGATCGTGCTCACGGTGGCGTAGGGGAGCGGCACGATGATCGTCCTGATGGGGCACGTCCAGGTGGACGCATCCGACGCGGACGGGTTCCTCGTCGACGTTCGGGCGCTTGCTGGCGCCGCGAGGGCGCGGGACGGGTGCCGGTTCTACTCCGTCGCGCCGGAGGAGGCGGGCGCCGGGCGGATGCTGGTCGTCGAGCGTTGGCGGGACCAGGCCGCGCTGACGGCGCACTTGGAGGCGCGGGACACCGTGGCGTTCGTCGCGAAGTGGGCGAGCAGGATGCAGGGCGATGTCCTGAAGTACGACGCCGCCAACGAGCGCTCGCTCATGGCGTGACGGCGCCAACGTCTCGCGACGGATCGTTCGCGGACCGGCAGGGACCCTCTCGCGAAGGATCCAGCCAGTTGCTGCCCGAGCTCGGCCGTGAGCCCCTCCCCACGGATGAGGCGAGGGACGCGCCAATTTCGGCTCGAAATTTCTAGTAGGTCGCGGGATCGGAGCTGTCGCTGGGCCGTGCGAAGGCTCGCTGCAGCGCCTCGTCCATCGGCAGGTTCAGGTTGATGCCGCGCGGCGGGATCGGCTGCGTGAACCACCGGTCGTAGAGCGCCTTGCCCTCGGGGCTCGTGTAGAGCTTGGCCGTGGCGGCGTCGGCGACAGCCTTGAATGGCGCATCCTCCCGACGAAGCATGATGGCGTAGGGCTCGGGCTTCGAGAGCGCCTCGCTGGAGATCTCGAACGCGCCTGGGTCCTTCGCGCCGGCGACCAGGGAGGCCAGCAGCACGTCGTCCATCACGAACGCCGCCGCCCGCCCGTTCTGGACCATCAGGAACGCCTCGGCATGGTCGACGGCGGGCAGGATCGTCAGCCCGAGCTTGCGCGCCGTGTTGGCCTCGTTGATCTGCTTCAGGTTGATCGTGCCCGAGGTCGAGACCACGGTCTTGCCCTTCAGGTCGTCGATGGTGCGCAGGCCGGCGCCCTTCTTGGCCACGTAGCGGGTGGCCGTGAGGAAGTCGGTGTTGGTGAAGGCAACCTGGTTGCGGCGCTCGAAGTTGTTGGTCGTCGAGCCGCATTCCAGGTCGATGGTGCCGTTGGCGATGAGCGGGATGCGCGTGGCCGAGGTCACGGCGTTGAGGCGGATGTCGAGCTTCGGCAGGCCGAGCCGCTCCTTCACCGCGTCCGCGATGCGGTAGCAGATGTCCAGCGCGTAGCCGACGGGCTTCTGGTTACCGTCGAGGAAGGAGAACGGCACCGAGGCGTCCCGGAACCCCAGGGTGATCGCCCCGGTGTCCCGCACCTTCTTCAGCGTGCCCGTAAGCTCCTCGGCCCCGACCCGGGTCGTCGCCGGTATTGAGGCGAGCATCATCGTCGCGGCGAGCGCCGCCCTCGTGAAGGTCTGCATCGTAGGATTCCTCTTTCTCGCCGAACGGCCAGGCTGCCGCTTCGGAGCGTCGGTCAGGTCACGGCGAAGATCGCGTCGATCTCGACCGGGACGCCGCGCGGCAGGGCGTTCGTCCCGACCGCGGTGCGGGCGTGCCGCCCGTTCTCGCCCAGCGCGAGCACGAGAAGGTCCGAGGCGCCGTCGAGCACGCGCGGCTGCTGCGTGAAGTCGTCCCGGCAGCGGACGAACCCGCCGAGGCGCAGGCAGCGCGCCCGGTCGAGGTCGCCGTCGAGGGCGGCATGGACCTGCGCCATGATGTTGAGCGCGCACAGGCGGGCCGCGGCCTGCGCCTTCTCGACCGTGACGCTCTCGCCCACGACGCCGAGGAAATGCGGCTCACCGTTCACCACGGGCGTCTGGCCGGCGACGAGCAGCAGCGCGCCGGCGCGTGTGAACGGCACGTAGTTGGCTGCCGGAGGGTTCGGGGCCGGGAGGGTCAGGCCGGCCGCGGAAAGGCGCGCCAGGACGGCGGCGCTCATGCCGCCGCTCCGTCCGTCAAACCATGGTCCCGATCGCCGCTGGCCGGCACGACCTCGCCACCCAGCAGGCAGCCGACGGGTCGGCCGCCGGCGAAGCCGATCCGGACCTGGATCTCCGACAGCCGTCCCATGGCGCGGCCCTGGTAGACGCGGATCGGGCCGTCGTCGGGCGGGACGGTCCCATCGTGCAGGAGGCCGAAGGCCAGCGCCGCCGCGGCGATGCCGGTCGCGGCATCCTCGGGGTAGCCGGACGAGCGTGGGAATTGTCGGGCTTCGAACACCCGCTCCGCCGCGTCGACGACCGCGTAGGGGTAGAGGCCGGTCGAGCCGATCCGCCGGCACGCGGCCTCGACGATGGCGGGGTCAGGCGAGAGGGCGTGAAGGGCGTCCGGCGTCCGCACCGGCACCAGCGTCTTCACCCGCGAGGTGGCGGCGTTGTGCACGGTCAGGTCGGCGAGCGCGTCCCGGGCGACGCCGAGGGCCGCGCAGACCTCGTCAGCCCAGGCCTCAGGCAGCGGCACCACCCGCCCGGGTGGCTGCGTGATCTCGACCTGCCAGGCACCGGCTTCGCGCGCCTGCACGAACCCAATCACGGTACCGCTGGCCGTCGCGATCCGCACCGAGCCCGTCGGTAAGCGCCCCTGACGGGCGAGCACCCAGAGGGCGCCGACCGTGGCGTGGGCGCACATCTCCATCTCGTGGTTGGGCACGAAGAAGCGGAAACGGTAGTCGTGGGCATCGTCCTCGGGCGGCAGGACAAAGCCGCTCTCGTGGCCGTGGCGCCGGGCGACGCCCTGCATCTCGGCCGCATCCATGCCCGCGGCCTCCGCCACCACGGGACAGGGATTCCCGCCGGCGCCCTCGTGGGTGAAGACGTTGACGACCTCGACGTCGGCCATGGCATGAAGCTCCCTGCGCAGAAGGCCGGGCTATCCCGGCCTCCGTTGCTGCGTATCGAGGGAGTATGGATTGGGCGGGTTCCGCTCGCGCGACCGAACGGGCCCTACGTTCCGACCGGGCGGGACATGCCGGCGAGGGAAAGCCTGCGGATCTCCCGCGGCGAGAGGCCGTCGCGCCTGCGCAGGGCGCGCGCGAGCGCCGAACCGCTGTCGAACCCGACCCGGTACGCCACCTCATCGACGGCTAGGTCGGTGCCGGTCAGCAACTCTCTGGCAGCGTCGAGCCGCCTGGCCTGCTGGAAAGCGCCGATGGAGAGACCGACCTGCTCGCGAAACACCCGCGTGAGGTGACGGCGCGAGACGCCAAGGCGGTCGGCGAGCGCATCGAGCGCGATCTCGTCCCGCAGGCGCTTCGCGACGAGGCTCTTGGCCTCCTCCACGAGCGCGGCCGCATGGCCACCCCGCGTCGCCGTCGGCAGCGCCTCGCCCCGCTCCATGGCGGCGAGGCACCGGATCAGCAGGGCCCCGGCGAGGCGGGTTCGGACGGCGGCCTTGCCCAGGGTGTCGCCGCCATCCTCCCGGCAGAGCGCCTGCAGCCCCCGGATCTCCGGCGTGACCGGGAACAGCGCGCTCGCATCGAGCCGCCCGCGGACCCGATGAAGGGAGCCGAGCTCGGCCTCGACCCGCCGGATGGCCGCGTCGGTGACGTAGAGCGCGAGGTGTGCCTGTCCCTCGCGCAGCGCGACGGTCTCGTGGGCATGTCCGGCGGGCACCACGGCGAACCGGTCCCGCGACATCCACACCCCCTCGCGTCGCGTCTCATAGCGGAGGTCGAGGACGCCGATGCTGGGCAACAGGAGCATGAGGCAGTCATGCCAGTGCCAAGGCATGGCGTAGCCGCTCCCGCCCCCAAGCAACGCCGCGCTCTCGTCATCCGCGGCGAGGAGGGACTGCCGCGGCGTGGTCTCCTTGAGGAGGTCGAGTGACCTGAGCATCGTCGTACCCTACCCGCGATAGCCAACCCGGTCGATCTCGCGCGGAGGCTCAGGCGGAAAGCCTCTCAGCCTCTCCGAGATGGCATCGTCGCCGCAGAACAAAACGGTCGGGGTCCGCGGAGCGTTGCACCGCGAGTAGCACCCATCATTCTCATTTAGAATAAATCCTATTCAGCCGAAGCTCTACTGACGACTTGGGTCGTTCCATATCCTGTCCGAGCGTCGCCAGGTTCATGGCGAGATCAGGCAAGGACGACACGATGGGTAGGCTCGACGGAAAGATTGCAGTGATCACCGGCGGGAGCGAGGGCATGGGCCGCTCGACCGCGCGGCTGTTCGTCGAGGAGGGCGCAACCGTCGTCATCACCGGACGGAACCAGGAAACCCTCGACGCCGCGGTGCGGGAGATCGGGGGAGCCGTCGAGGCATTCCGCAGCGACATCCTCAACCTCGCGGACCTGGATGCCCTGAGGGGCTACGTCGAGGGTAAGCACGGCCGCGTCGACGTCCTGTTCGCCAACGCGGGCGGTGCCCGCCTCGGGCCCTTCGAGCAGGTCACGGAAGAGGATTTCGACTACACCTTCGACACGAACGCGAAGGGCACCTTCTTCACCGTCCAGAAGCTGCTGCCGCTCATCCCGAACGGCGGTTCGGTCATCCTCAACACGTCGATTGCAGGTTACAAGGGCCTGCCGAACTTCAGCGTCTACTCCGCGACGAAGGCCGCGATCCGCTCGTTCGCGCGCACCCTCACGACCGACCTCAAGGGTCGGGGCATCCGCATCAACGCCCTGGCGCCGGGACACACCGCGACCGACATCATGCGCAAGACCGGGATACCCGTCGAGAGCATCGACGGGATCAACGCCCAGATCCAGGCCCAGGTGCCGGCCGGCCGCATCGGCACGGGCGACGACATCGGCAAGGCGGCGGTGTTCCTGGCCTCGGACGACGCGTCGTACGTGACCGGCATCGAGCTCACGGTCGACGGCGGCTGGGCGCAGGTCTGACGACATCACGGCCCCCGCGGACCATCCCGGGGGCCGGTCACGCGGGTTCTCAACCGACCATGGCGAACGATGACGGGGATGCGGTGACGGTGCTCGGCTTCTGGTTCGGCGAGGTGTCGCCGGACCGGCGCTTCGCGAAGGACCCAGCGCTGGACCGGACCATCGAGGAGCGTTTCGGGGTGCTGCGCGAGACGGTGCTGGCAAGCGATGCCGAGGGATGGCGGGACAGGCCTGACCGGCTGCTGGCCGCGATCATCCTGCTCGACCAGTTCTCCCGCAACATCCACCGGGGCAGCGGCAGGGCCTTCGCCGCCGACCCGCTGGCCCGCTCGCTCACGCTGCGCGCGCTGGGCAACGGCTGGGAGGAACGATACACGCCCGAGCAGCTGCGCTTCCTCTACCTGCCCCTGGCACACGCCGAGGACATGGAGATGCAGGCGCTGTCGGTCGCCAAGTACGAAGCCCTCGGCAACCCGGAGGCGTTGGAGGCTGCGCGCGAGCATGCCGAGGTCGTGCGGCTCCACGGACGATTCCCGTCGCGCAACGAGGCGTTGGGCCGGCCGTCGACGCCCGCGGAAATCCGGTATCTCCGTCAGACGACGCATCGATGGTAGATCCGGCTTCACCCGTCGCTCGTCCTCAGCTCCGGCTCCTCGGCGCAGATCGCCGTGACGAACTCGATGAAGTGACGCACCCGCGAGGGCATGCGCCGTCCGGCGGCGGTGACCGCGTTGATCGGGAAGGTCGGCGGCGCATGCTGGTCCAAAACGCGCACGACCTCGCCCGAGGCCAGCACGTCGGCGAATAGCCAGCTCGGGGCGTGGGCGATGCCGAGACCCGCGAGCACCGCGCCGCGGACATGCTCCGCGTCGTTCGTCCGGAACGCCCCGCTGCCGTCGACCGTGACCTGCCGGCCGTCGACGTCGAAGCCCCACCCGATCATGTCTCCCTGGTAGACATAGCTGACGCGCTGGTGGCAGCGCAGTTCGGCCAAGGTCCTCGGCGTGCCGTGCCGGGCCAGGTAGCCGGCGGAGGCCAGGGTGATCATCCGCATGTCGCCGATGCGCCGGGCGACGAGCTCGGAATCCGAGAGCCGACCGATGCGGATCGCGACGTCCATCCCCTCACCGATCAGGTCGACGTGCCTCCCGGAAACCTCCATCTCGATGGACACGTCGGGGAAGGCGTCCCTGAACTCCGCCAGGCGGGGGATGACGAGCATCCTCCCGAAGGCCGGCGAGAGGGTGACGCGGACCAACCCCGAGGGGGCCGACTGTCCCATGGCGGCCCGCTCCTCGGCAAAGTCGAGATCCTGCAGGATGCGCAGGACGTCCTCGTAGAAGTCCTGTCCCGCGGGCGTCACCGCGAGGTTGCGCGTGTTCCGCGCGATGAGCTGCGTCCCGAGGCGCCCCTCAAGCGCCGCGACGTGCTTGCTCACCGTCGATTGGCCGATGTTCAGGTCCCGCGCCGCCTGCGAGAAGCTTCCGCTCTCGACGACGCGCACGAACATCCTCATCGCGTCCAGCTTGTCCATCGTTCGCAGCCCGAGGCTCCCAGATTCCACCGGCATCGCACGGAGCGAGGTGGCGGCCCACGACCGGTGACCCGCGGACCCCATTCCGGAGCAGAATGAATCCTATCGCCTATGGCGGGCTACCATCGCGAAATGGATCGGCCGAGATAGCCGGGGACGCGAGGCGCGCGGCGCCCGCCAGCAGAAGGCCGGATGGATGGGAAGGTTACAGGGCAAGGTCGCCGTCGTGAGCGGTGCCTCGAAGGGAATAGGTGCGGCCATCGCCAAGGTCATGGCGGATGAGGGAGCGGGCGTCGTCGTCGCCTACGCCTCCGATGATACCGGCGCGAACGCCGTGGTCGAGGCGGTCCGGGCCTCGGGCGGACGTGCCATCGCCTGCAAGACCGACGTGGCGGTCGAGGGCGACGTCGAAGCCCTGTTCCGGCGCACGGTCGAGGAGTTCGGCCGCGTCGACATCCTGGTCAACAACGCCGGCGTCTACAGCATCCAGAAGATCGAGGACGTCAGCGTCGCCGAGTTCCACCGCCAGTTCAACACGAACGTGCTCGGCACGCTGCTCATGATCAGGGAGGCCGCCAAGCACTTCGGCGACGCGGGCGGCAGCGTCGTCAACATCGGTTCGGTCAACAGCGTGGCCGCGCAAGCCGGCATGTCGGTCTACTCGGCCACGAAAGGCGCCATCGACACCGTCACGCGCGCGCTGGCGGCCGAGCTGGCGCCGCGTAAGATCCGCGTCAACACGCTCGCCCCGGGCGCCACCGAGACCGAGGGCATTCGCAGCACCGGCGTGATGGGGACCCCGTTCGAGCAGTACGTGATCGACCGCACGCCGATGGGCCGTTTCGGCCGGCCGGACGAGGTCGCCAAGGTCGTCGCCTTCCTCGCCTCGGACGACGCCGGCTGGGTGACCGGCGAGTGGCTGTCGGCCTCGGGAGGCTTCCGCCCCGGCTAGGACTCACCAGGGTAGGTCGCGAGGGCCTGAGACGTCCGGTCCTTCAAGCGGCTCCTCAATAAGAGGTACAGCGCCAGGAAGAGGCGATGGGCTCAGGCCTCGGCTTCAGGTTGATCGAACGTCGCGGAGCCATCCCGCGTCATGGCTCCGCGACCATTCATGCAGGAACTCGACGAAGGCCCGCACCTTCGGCGTCCGGAACCGGTTGGCGGCCCAGAGGACGCTGAGCGTTCCCGTCCGCTCCGTCTCCCGTTCCAGGACCGTCACCAGCCTGCCGGAGGCGAGGTGCTCGCCGACGAGGAAGTCCGGGAGGGCCGCGATGCCGGCCCCGGTCAGCGCCATCTCGATGAGCGGGTCGATGATGTTGGCGGTGAGCGAGGCGGGCGGCTCGACCTCGCCGGTGTCCCGTAAGGGCCAGGGCGCGAGGCGTCCCGTCGACAGCTTCTGCCTGAGGCAGACGTGCCGGGCCAGGTCCGCCGCGGTCCGGGGCACGCCAACGCGCTCCAGGTAGCCCGGCGCGGCCACGAGCCGCCACGGGAAGCTCACGAGCCGGCGGTGCATCAGGCGAGAATCTGCCGGCTCGCCTGAGCGGATCACCGCGTCGAAGCCCTCGTCGACGATGTGGACCAGGCGGTCGCTGTAGTCGAGGTCGAGTTCGATGGCCGGGTAGCGCGCCAGGAAGCCCGCCATGAGCGAGGTCAGCACGGCGCCGCTGAGCGGCAGGCTGACCCGCAGGCGTCCCCGGGGCTCGGAGGTGGCATGAGCCAGCTCGTCCTCCGCGGCGGCGAGCTCGTTCAGGACCCGCCTCGCACGGTCGAGGTAGAGCTCGCCTTCCTCGGTCAGCGTGACCGTGCGGGTGGTGCGGTGGAACAGCGTGGCGGCAAGCTGCGCCTCCAGGCGCGCAATGCTCTTGCCGATGGCCGACGACGACACCCCCAGCGTCTCCCCGGCCACCCTGAAGCTCCGCGCCTCCGCCGCGGCCACGAAGGCGCGCAGCGCCGGGATGCTGTCGACTTGGACCGCGATTGCCAACCATTCCTCCGCAGTGAACGGAATTGCAGCCTGCTTCTCTCCCCTAAGGGCTCGTCTATCACGGTCCAACGGGTCGCCGCCCGACGCGGCCATCGTACTGAGGGACTGCACAGGAATGTCCGAGTTGTTCTCCAGCTTCGACCTTGCGGGTCGGATGCTCCGCAACAGGGTCGTCATGGCCCCGATGACCCGCTCGCGGGCCCCGGACGACGTGGCAGACGAGCGTATCGCCCTCTACTACGCCCAGCGCGCCACCGCCGGCCTGATCGTCAGCGAGGGCACGCCCATCTCCCGCGAGGGCCAGGGCTACCTGTTCAACCCCGGCATCTTCACGCCCACGCAGGTGGCGGGCTGGCAGTTGACCACCCGGTCGGTCCACGCCGTGGGCGGCTGCATCTTCGCCCAGCTCTGGCACGTCGGCCGGGTCTCCCATCCTTCCATCCAGGATGGCAGGCGCGCACCCATCAGCGCGACCTCGAAGGTCGCCGTCGGCGCGACCGCGTTCGGCTACGACGAGAGCGGCAAGCCGGGCTTCCTCGCCGCCGCCCCGCCGCGCCCGCTCGGCACCGAGGAGGTTGACCGCGTCGTCGCCGACTTCGCGCAAGCCGCCGCCAACGCGGTCGAGGCCGGCTTCGACGGCGTCGAGATCCACGGCGCGAACGGCTACCTGGTCGAGCAGTTCCTCAACCCGCTCGTGAACGACCGCACCGACCGCTACGGCGCGGGCACGATGGAGAACCGCTTGCGCTTCGCCCTGGAGGTGGTGGACGCGGTCTGCGCCCGCATCGGGCCGGATCGGGTCGGCATCCGCCTCTCGCCCTACGGCCAGCTCTTCGACATGCCGCACTACGCGGACATGGACGAGACCTATGCGGCGCTGGTCGCCGAACTGGGCCAACGCGGCATCGCCTACGTCCACGTCATGGATCAGTCGGGCTTCGTCATGGGCGACAGGGTGAGCGAGTCGTTCGTGGACCGCCTCCAGGCGCTGCTGCGGCAGTTCCGGCGGGACCTGCCCCGGACCGCGATCATCCTGGCCGGCGGCATGACCCGCGAGCGCGCCGAGGGCCTGATCGGTGACGGGACCATCGATCTGGCCGCCTTCGGCCAGCCCTTCATCGCCAATCCCGACCTCGTCGAGCGTCTGCGCAACGGCTGGCCGCTGACCCAGCCCGACCGCGCCACCTACTACGGCGGTGGAGCGGCCGGCTACGTCGACTACGCGCCTTACCGCGAGGCCGACCACGTCGCGGATGCGGCCTGAACGTCCTCAACGGGGCGGTACCAGCCATTCCGGGACCGACGATCTTTCATGCGCCGAACGCCTTGTCTTCCTCGAAGGAGCCCGATGGCGCCGGGCTCGACCTTGCCCAGCCGGTGCGGCCAGGCGATCACGGCCCTCCATCGGGACGCCTCAGGCGTGGGATGCCTGGCCTTGCGCTAGCCCAGGTCAAGCCGGAGTTCACCGCCACGTGCCGAGCTCACCGTTTATGGGGCCGAGGGAGAAGCCCGATGCCGTCGACGACGCGCTTCCCTGCTTCCCGGACGATGTGGACGGCATGGTCGCGGAAGCATGAGGCGGTGCCTGTGGCCGAACGGCGGTCTCGACGCCGTCGGTGGCTGGACCGGCGGGGTCGGGGAAACGGTGCCTGGCCCGCGCCACCTGCGGCCGGCGCGGCCTCCGGACCGGTGAGCTGAGATACGACCATGGACAAGCTGGATGTGACGAAGCTTTTCCTGCGGGTCGCGGAGGCCGGGAGTTTCTCCAAAGCGGCGCGGCAGGCCGGTGTCGTGCAATCCACCGTGAGCAAGCAGGTCGCCGACCTGGAGAGGCGGCTCGGCGCGCAGCTGGTGCGGCGCACGTCCCGCGGCCTCGCGCTCACGTCGGCCGGGCAACACTACTACGACGAGGCGCTCCGGCTGGTCGACGCGTTCGAGGCGCTCGACGATGAGGTGGGCGCCCGCGAGCGCTCGCCAACGGGGACGGTCCGCGTGACGTCCCCGCCGGCCTTCGCCGCCGCCTACCTAATGCCGGACCTCGGCGACTTCCTCGCGGAACACCCAGGACTATCGCTCGACTTCGTCGTGTCTCAACGCTTGGTCAACCTCGTCGAGAACCGCGTGGACGTGGCCATCCGCATCGGGAACCTTGAGGACTCCGAGTTGCGCTCGCGCCAGGTCGGCACGACGGAGGCCATCGTCGTCGCGTCGCCGGCCTACCTGCGCGAGCGCGGCGAGCCGCTGACGCCCGCCGACCTCGACGGTCACGCCTGCATCGCCTCCATGCGCAACGGCAAGGCGCGTCCCTGGCGGTTCAACAGGGGCGGCGCCGGCGTGACCGTCGATCCCGCGGGTTCGATCCTGTCGGACGACGTCGAGCTGACCCGGGCCGCGGTGAAGTCCGGATTGGGCATCGCCTACGTGGCGAGCTGGCTGTTCAAGGAGGAACTCGCGTCGGGCGCCGTCCGCCAGATCCTGTCCGACTACCAGTGCAGCCGGTTCCCGATCAGCGCGGTCTGGTCCGGCGACCGTGCGCTTCCGCGGCGGGTCGCGGTCTTCATCGACTTCATCGCGGAGGTCTGCGCAGCGGAGCCGGCGCTCCGCATCCGGTGAGGCGCCAGCCCCGTGCCCGGACTGAATGGATCCTGCCGGCCGCCTCCCCCGCGTTTTCGCATGCCTGCAGCATGTCGTGGCCCATTATGCAGGTCCCACGTTCGTTGGAGCGCCCTCTTGGCCCATCACGGGCGCGGTGACCGACAAGTCCCACGGAGCCGGCGACGGGAACACCTCCCCGAGGAAGGCCAGGAACGCCTTCACGTTCGGGTTGCCGCGCCGGCTCTCCGGCCACAAGGCGGTGATGACGGACCGCTCGACCGCGAACTCGCGCAGGACCGGCACCAGCGCGCCGCGGGCCACGTACGGGGCGGCGATGTAGGTCGGCGAGATGCCGATGCCGCCGCCGGCCACCAGGATGGCCGCCACCGCGTCGCTGAAGTCCGTCACGATGCCGGCGTCCGGGGTGATCTCCACGACCCGGCCGCCGATCTGGAACGGCCAGCGCAGGGCCTGGCCCGTGCTTTGGAAGCGGAAGTTCACGCAGTCGTGGCGGACGAGCTCCTCCGGATGCGCTGGCGTGCCCCGGCGCTCCAGGTAGTCCGGCGCGGCGAAGGCGCAGAGCCGGTGCGGCGCGAGGCGGCGGGCGACCAGGCGCGAGTCTGACAACTCGCCCACGCGGATGGCGACGTCGATGCCCTCCTCGATCAGGTCGGCGAAGCGGTCGCCCAGGCGCAAGTCGACGGACAGGTTCGGGTAGCGCTCGCGGAACCGCGGCAGGGCCGGGGCGAGCAGGTGCACTCCGACCGGGAACGGCGCCGTCACCTTCAGGGTGCCGGCCGGCTCGGAGCGGGCGGCCACGGCGGCCTGCTCGATCTCCTCGGCCTCGCGCAGGAGACGCAGCGCCCGCTCGTGCAGGTCGCGGCCTTCCGGCGTCAGGGTCAACGAGCGCGTGGTGCGCGTGAACAGGCTGATGCTCAGCCGCGCTTCCAGCCGCTGCACGCTCTTGCTGACCGCCGAGGGCGAGATGCCGAGCGAGCGGGCGGCGGCGGTGAAGCTGCCGAGCGAGGCGGAGCGCGCAAAGGCGATGATGCCCGTGAGACGGTCGAGGCCGATCTGTTCCATGACGGCATCACTGAAGCGAAGACCGGGCAGATTATCAAGCCTGAAGCGATGGGCCATTCTTCATCTCACAGGCGCTGCATCGGCGCTCAGCGAGAAGGATCGCCGTCATGGCCAGCACCCTCCAGGACCGCACCGTCGTCGTTTTCGGCGGTACCTCAGGCATCGGCCTTGCGGCCGCCCGGCAGGCCCAGGACACCGGCGCCAGGGTCATCGTGATCGGCTTCAACGCCGAGGGCGCGGAGCGCGTCGCGGCGGAGAACGGCTTTGCCGGTTGGCGCGCCGCGGACGTGACCCGGCCCGAGACGATCACGACGGCGCTGGCCGACATCCCCCAAGTCGACCACCTCGTGCTGCTGGCCGGCACCTTCGTGGCCGGCAAGGTCCTGGAGGCCGAGGTCGACTACCTGAAGCGTGCCTTCGACGAGCGGATCTGGGCCGCGGTCCATACCCTGCGTGTCCTCGGCGACCGGCTGGCCAAGGACGGGTCGGTCACCTTCATCTCCGGCGCCCTGGCGGATCGCCCCTCGGCACAAGGTACCGCCGTGCTGGCAGCCGCCTCGGCCGCCATGGAGGCGCTCGCCCGGGGCCTCGCGCTGGAGCTGGCGCCGGTGCGGGTCAACACGCTCTCGCCCGGCACCACCGACACGCCGCTGCTGACCCGCACGCTCGGCGCCCACCGCGACGCCTACGTCGCCGCGCTGACCGAGAAGCTGCCGCAGCGCCGCCTCGGCACCGCCGAGGAGGCCGGCGCGGCGGTCGTCTTCCTGATGAGCAACGGCTTCATGAACGGGGAGACCCTGCACGTCGACGGCGGCGCACGCCTCGTCTGATCCCCACCCGACGTAGCCTGTCTCGCGCACCAAAGCTTTAAGGGGCTCTCCCATGACACACCCTCTCACCGGCAAGGCCGCCCTGGTCACGGGCGGCTCCCGCGGCATCGGTGCCGCCATCGTTCGCCGTCTGATCCAGGAGGGCGCCACCGTCGCCTTCACCTATGCGGCCTCTGCGGAGCGCGCCCAGACACTGGTGGCCGATCTTGCCGCGTCCGGCGCCTCGGTGGTCGCCCTGAAAGCCGACAGCGCCGACCCGGATGCGGTCCGCGGGGCCGTCCAGGCGACCGTCGAGCGGTTCGGCTGCCTCGACATCCTCGTCAACAACGCCGGCATTCTCGTGCCCGGCCCGGTCGAGGACGTCTCGCTGGCCGACTTCGACCGGCAGGTTGCGGTCAACGTCCGGGCCGTGTTCGTCGCCGCGCAGGAAGCCGTCCGCCACATGCGGGAGGGCGGACGCATCATCTCCGTCGGCAGCGTCGGGGCCGACCGCAGCGGCTTCCCGGGCACGACGGTCTACAGCATGACCAAGGCCGCCGTGGCCTCCCTGACCCGCGGGCTCGCGCGAGACCTCGGACCGCGAGGCATCACCGTCAACACGATCCAGCCAGGTCCGGTGGCGAGCGAGATGTCGGCCGGCATGGAGGCGATGCTCACGCCGCTGATCGCGCTGGGGCGCATGGGGCAGGACACCGAGATCGCGGCGCTCGCGGCCTTTCTGAGCGGCCCGGAGGCCGGCTTCATCACGGGCGCCGCCCTGACCGCGGACGGCGGCTACCTGGCCTGAACGATGAAGCCGGGCAGGCCCCTCGTTACCCACCACGCACCCCAACCTCGAAGGAGACGACCCGATGTCCGAGACCAGGAGCGCCGACGTGCAGGCGCCCGAACCCAACTACGACCAGTTGCTGCGCGCCAACCTGGAGCGCGTCTTCAATGAACGCTACGCGGTCAAGCGTACGTTGGCGCTGGAAGAACTCTTCGTGGCCGAGCCGGTCATGTACGAACCGACTGGCATCGTGCGGGGGAGAGCCGCAATCGCCGCGGTCGCCGGCAAGCTGCTAGAGCAGTTCGGCCCGACCTTCCGGTTCACGCCCATCGGCGCGGCCGTCGGGCATCACAACCTGGGTTCGCTGCGGTGGCAGGCCGGCCCGGACGGCGGGCCGGTCGCGGTGACCGGAACGGATGTTGCCGAGGTCGTGGAAGGCAGGATCGCGCGGCTCTGGGTGCTTCTAGACCCGCCGTCAGCCTGAGACCGACACGACGCTCGCCCTCGCCCCGGCGTCCGATATGGCCAACCAGCCTTCCATGCATCGAGATCTCGGGGCTCGGAGAAGGCCAGGATGACTGGGAAGGTCGACGAAGCCGGACAGGACATACGTCCGCCCACTGCGAACGCCTAGCCGTGATGCCGTACGAGTTCTTTGGCTGACGGGACCACAGCCAACCTGACGGGATCGTAGTAGATGCCCCGTTCATGGAGCGGCCGTACGGCAAGCAAAGGCGCCACCGGACACTTTAGGCGTGCCGCACTACAACGACCTGCTGTGCCGAGACCGTACGGAGGGCAGCGTCCTAGCGTCCGGGGTTGGGCCGTTGCTGTAGGTGCAGCGCGGCTGCAGCGGGACGGACGCGCCATGGTGCCATGCTGGCGAACACGCCGTCCTGGCGGACCAAAGCGTGCAGCAGGGCAGCCCCGAGATGCGCGAGGACGATAGCGAACAGGGCGTAGGCCAGCACGGTGTGGAGTTCGCGGAGCCAGGCGTACAGCATTGGGCTCTGTGGCAGGATCGGCGGCAGCACGACCCCTCCGACCAGCGCGATTGGGTAGCGTGCCGCCGACAGCATGGCCCAGCCGACGAGCGGCATGGCCAGCATCAGCCCGTAGAGAGCGACATGCGAGGCATGCGCGGCCAGGCGCTGCCAGGCGGGCAGGTCCGAGGGCAACGGCGGCGGTGGATGGCGCCAGCGGTTCGCGAGGCGCACGAGCACCAGGAGCAGGATCAGGATGCCCAAGGGCCGATGCAGCGCGACCAGCGCGTGATAGTCGGCCAGCGAGGTCACCATAGCCACGCCGATCAAAAGCATGGCCAGGATGAGCGCCGCCATGCTCCAGTGGAGGAGGCGTGCCGGCAGGTTGAAGCGGGTGGGATGCGTCATAGACCGGCTCCTCGCGTGGTCGCTGCAGCCACGGCACTGGGGCTCTTCTCCTCGCCGGCCCGGCGGGTGAAGGAGCGGGAATAGGCGGCCGAGCGGGCGCTCAGAAGTGGATCGTCGGACGGCGCGATGCCCTCCGGCAGCACGAGCGGGTCGAAGTTGATGTCCCGGCAGTTGCCCGCCTCCTCGGGGGCCGCGCCAGTCAGGCTCAGCGTGCCCACGTCCACGCTCTCGCGGTCGGCAGGCCAGGGAAGGGTCGCGTCGGTGGTGGGATCGTCCGTCCGTCCCAAGGTCAGGACGAGGTGCCAGCGCAACGGCCCCTGGCGAAGCCGCGCGACGAGGTCGTCGAACAGGTAGTTCTTGTCCGTCCGCGCTGCCTGCGCGGCGGTCTCCGGCGTTGCCCTCTGCTCCGGCACGAAGGCCCATCTGACCGGCGTTGCATGGCCATCAGGGGCCACGAACCGGAAGGCGTTCAGGCTCCAGAAGGTGCTGTCGGCAAAGCCCGCGGTGACCGTACGCGCCTTGATCAGGGCGACGGCCTTCACGCTCTCCGGATGGGCCGCGAAGAAAGCCTTCAGGCGCTCGGGGTCGGGCTTGCCGGTGACCGGATCCGGCTTGGCGGCGAGAAGCTGCTCGTAGAAGGCCTCCGGCGTGCGCAACGGGAAGACGGGGATGTTGTTCATGCCGCTGCGCCACTCGTCGCCGTCCGGCAGCCGGAAGCGCAGGGCGAGGCTGCGCACGGTGGCCTCGGCATCAGCCGCGTAGGGCTGCCCGCCGGCGAGCGCCAAGCGTCCCTCGACGGGTGTCATGCGTCCCGCCGAGAACAGGCTCGCCTTCGAGAGAGGGGCTCCCGCACCGTTGCCGGCGAAGCTGCCCGTCACGCACAGGCCCTTGGCATGGTTGCGCCGGAAGCCGGGATGCGGACCGTTCACCTGCTCGAAGCGGTCGACGACCCGCGCTGGCGTCAGTGCGCCCGGCGACAGCCAGCCGCCCGCGGAGGCGAAGGTGCCCGCGCATCCGGCCAGGACCACCCCGACCGTGGCGAGGCGCAGCAACAGGGCGCGGGTGGTCGTGCCGGGTGGGGCCCCGGTCAGGTCGTGCAGCTTGGTCATGGCAGCCTCAGGCACGCGTCGCGCTCGTGCGGCGGATCTCGTTGGCGAAGGGGTTGCAGGCCGGACGGATCGGCCGCGCCAACGAGGCGGCGGCCGATCCGTCCTTGTCCCGGGCGTTGCCGGTGGCCGATTCAGGCCGGTGCCCGCGCATTGGCGTGTCGCCCGGCCGGGCCATGGCCTCAGGCTACGGCCCTGCGGCGGAAGGTCAGGAGAAGGGCCGAGACGAGGAAGTAGAAGGCGCCGACCGCGGCATAGGGTGCCACGTCGGTCACGCCGGCGGGCACGGCCCCGAGCGATTGCTTGATGAAGAACCCACCCGCGAGCGCGGATTGCGCCCCGCTGAGGATCATCGCCCATTGCGCGCCGTACGACGTCCAGCGCCGCACGCCCGTGGCGAGCTGGAGCAGACCGGCGAGGATGGCCCAGGCCCCGAACACGGCGAGCACCGTGTTCATGTCGCCGAGCGTGGCCGCCACGGCCAGCGCCGTGACCCCGCTCACCCCGACGTTGAAGAGCTGCGAGGGGTTGCGCGCGAGCCCGCCGCTCCGACGCGCGTCGATCCAGTTGGCGAGGGCGTCCCAGGCCGGATAGGCGACCAGGAGGGCCGCGCCGACTGGCGGCGATGCCTTGCCGGCCGTGAAGGCGGCAGTCACCCACGCCGCCGAGACCCCAGCTCGCAGGTAGTAGTAGTCCCTCAAGGCGTTCGACCCGCCCGCGACCGCCGCCGAGCCGTTGCTGAGAACCTGGGAAGCCATTGATCAATCTCACTTACCATCTAGTCGGTCAGCGCAAGCTAGGCGCTTGCTCGCCGGAGCGCAAGCGCTTACTTACCAGTCGGACAGTTCAACGAGGGTGGCGATGACGACGGCGGACCGCATCCTGGGTGAGGCGCGCAACCTGATCATGGTTCGCGGCTACAGCGGCTTCAGTTACGCCGACATCGCCGCAACGGTCGGGGTCAGCAAGGCCAACGTCCACCACCACTTCGCCGGCAAGAGCGACCTCGCGACCGCCGTGGTCGAGCAATCGCGTGCCGGCATCCAGGCCCAGGTGCGCATGCTTGAGGAGTCCGACCTGGACGCCGCCGAGCAGCTGCGTGCCTATGCGCGCTACTGGGAGCGCTGCATCCTCGACGGGTCCGCACCGTTCTGCATCGCCGCGATGCTCGCGGCCGAGCTACCGAGCCTTCCTGACGACGTCGCGGCGGCCGTCACGGCCTTCTTCGCCGACCTGCGGGGGTGGCTGACGCAGATCCTGGTCCTGGGGCTCCGGCAGGGGAACGTCACGCTGGTCGGCACCCCCGGGGAAGAGGCCGACGCCTTCCTTTCCGCCGTCTACGGCGCAATGCTCTCCGCCCGCGCGTTCCGCGACCCGCGCCGCTTCGCGGTCATCGTCGAGACGCTGCTGTCGCGGGTCGTCCCGTTCCGGTGAGGCCGGCGCCCCGGGCCGGGTGAGGTTGGAACAGGGGGCGACGGCGTGCGTAGGATCGGCCTTCTCGGCGGGATGAGCTTCGAGAGCTCCGCCATCTACTACCGGATGATCAACGAGGCGGTGCGCGAGCGCCTGGGCGGCTGGCGCTCGGCCGACATCCTGATGCGCTCGGTCGATTTCCAGCCCGTGGTCGACCTGCAGCGGGCCGGCCGCTGGGAGAAGGCCGGACGCCACCTCGCCGAGGCAGCCCGGGGGCTGGAGGCCGCCGGCGCCGAGTGCATCGTCGTCTGCACCGTGACCATGCACCTCGTCGCCCCGGCCATCGAGGAGGCGGTGAAGGTGCCCGTCCTCCACGTAATCGACGTCACCGCCGAGCGCCTCAGGGCCGCCGGGTGCCGCCGGCCGCTGCTTCTCGCCACGCGCTACACGATGGAGCAGGGCTTCTACCAGGCGCGGATGGCGCGTCACGGCATCGAGGTGGTGACCCCCGACCCGGACGGGCGCACGCTCGTCCACGACATCATCTTCGACGAGCTCTGCGCCGGGAAGGTGCTCGACCGCTCGCGAGACGCGCTCATCGGCCTCGTCGCCCGGGCGAAGGCGGAGGGAGCGGACAGCCTGATCCTCGGCTGTACGGAGGTCGGCATGATCCTCGATCCGGACGGCACGCCTCTGCCGGGCTTCGACAGTACCGCCATCCACGCCGCCGCGGCGGTGGACTTCGCGCTCGGGGATATCTGAACGCCCGACCCGCAGGGGTCGCACGATGGGCGTCGGTCCGTTTCCGGTCACGTGATGCAGGCCGGAGCGTGCGGGATGGTGGCCGACTGCACGATGTCGTGGTTGAGCCAGAGGCTCGCGCCCTCGGCCTGCGCGATCCCCGCGATGCGGTCCATCGAGGCGCGGGTCTGCCCCGGGTCGTGATTGAACGCCGGCACGCAGCGATGGTCGAGGTTGTAGCGGTCGTGCGCCACGTCGGCCGTCAGCAGCACCGGGCCGGCCTTCGGGAGGCGGACGAGCAGCGAGCAATGTCCGGGCGTATGCCCCGGCGTGGACAACATGCGAACGCTGCCGTCCCCGAACAGGTCGACGTCGCCTTCCACCGGTTCGAGCCGCGCGTCCCGGAGGTGCCCGTAGAGGTCGGGCGAGTAGCCGTGGCGCGCCGGGTCGTCGCCGAACATGGCCGCGTGCTCGCGCCGGTGCATGTACCAGGTCGCGTGCGGGAAGAGCCGGGCGTTGCCGACGTGGTCGAAGTGCGCGTGCGAGAGGAGGACCGTGTCGATGTCCCCCGGCGTCAGGCCGAGGTCGGCCAGTTGGAGGACGAGCGGCCGGACGACGATGCCCCTGATGCCGTGGGCGATGATCTCGCCGCCGGAAGACCGCGCGATCCGGTCGTCGATGCCGGTATCCCACAGGAGCCACCGCCCGCCGCGACGGATCAGGTAGGCGTTGCAGGGCATCGCGAACCGCTCGCCCTCACGCCGGCCCGGCGAGAAGACGGAGCGGTCGGGTGCGACCGCGAGGCCGCCGTTGATCGGATAGAGACCTTCGACGGTCGCGCCGGGGGACGGGGTGCCGGTCATGCTTCTCTGCTCCGTCAGACCAGGGTGACCTGAAGCTCGCCGAGCCCCTCGATGGTGGAGAGGCCCGTGTCGCCCACCCGGAGCCAGCGCCGCTCCTCCGGCGGGGCCGTCTCGCCCAGGATGACCCCTTGCGGGGTCCCGGTGAAGATGACGTCGCCGGGCTTCAGGGTGAGCAGCCGGGAGCAGTGGGCGACCAGCTTGCGGCAGTCGAAGATCATGTCGCGGGTCGTCCAGTCCTGCCGCACCTCGCCGTTCACGAAGGTCCTGAGCCGCAGCGCGTTCGGGTCCGGCACCTGGCCGGCCGGAACGAGCCAGGGACCGAGCGGCGCGAAGCCGTCGCTCCACTTGCCGGCGCCGAACTGCGACGTGGCGGTCTGGCGCGTGCGGGCGGAGACGTCGTTGCCGACGGCGTAACCGGCGACATGATCGAGAGCCGCCGCTTCCGGGATGTCCCGACCCGCGCGTCCGATGACGATGACCAGCTCCGTCTCGTAGTCGAAGCGGTCGTCGAGCAGCGTCGGAAGGACGATGCGTCCTCCGTGGTGGTTCAAGGCGTTGGCGTACTTGCTGAAGACGGGCGGCTCCTTCGGGATCGGGGTACCCGTCTCCGCCGCGTGTTCCCGGTAGTTGAAGCCGACGCAGATGATCTTTTCCGGCCGGGTGACGAGAGGCGCGAAGCGAACCGTCCCGACGCGGTGCGCGGCCCGCGTCTCCGCATCCTCGGACAGCGCCTCGACCACCGCGGCGACCTGTGTGCCCGAGCCGTTCTGGAGCAGGTCGTCCATGTCGCGCGGTGCGGGCATGGCGAGCGCCCCGGCGGCGGCCGTGAGATCGACGATGCCGGCCTCGAACTCGACGCCAAGGTGATAACCATCGTCGGCGCGCAGGTTGGCCAAGCGCCTGTTCAGACGCGCCGTGGCATCGAATGCGTCGGGCATGTCGGGGTCTCCTCGTTCCGTGAGCGGGTCACGCGATGTCGGTCGAGCGGGTCAGCGCCTCCCACCGGTCGATCTCGGCCGCCATGCCGGCGAGCTTGTCCCGCACGAGCTTCAGGGCGTCGCTGCCGAGGAGCAGGTGGACCGGAGGATCGTCCATCTCGACGAGCTTCATGAGCGCGGCCGCTGCCTTGGCCGGATCGCCGAGCTGCTTGCCGCTGACGGCCTGGCGGCGCTCGCGGATCGGGTCGAAGAGCGCGTCGTAGTCACCGATGCTGCGCTCGGTCCTGACCATCGAACGACCGGCCCAGTCCGTGCGGAAGGAGCCCGGCGCCAGCGCTGTGACGCGCACCCCGAAGCCCGCCACCTCCTTTGCGAGCACCTCCGAGATGCCTTCCAGGGCGAACTTGCTGCCGCAGTAGTAGGCGATGCCGGGCATGGTGATGAAGCCGCCCATCGACGTGACGTTGACGATGTGCCCGCGGCGGCGCGCGCGCATGCCGGGCAGCACCGCCTTGATCATGGCCACCGCGCCGAAGACGTTCACGTCGAACTGGCGGTGCATGGCGCCGAGCGGGGATTCCTCCAGCACGCCCTCGTGGCCGTAGCCGGCGTTGTTGACGAGGACGTCAACCGGCCCGAGCGCCGCCTCCACCTCGACGACCGCACCAGGGACCGCGTCCGTATCGGTGACATCGAGGACGACTGCGCGGGCGCGGCCCGGCGCCAGCGCCTCAAAGGCCGCACGGGCCTCTTCCTGTCGGACGGTGCCGGCGACGCGGTGGCCGGCCGCGAGCGCGCCCTCGGCGAAGGCGCGCCCGAAGCCGGAGCTCACGCCCGTGATGAGGAAGGTCTTGGGTTCGGACATGAGCGCTCGCGGTCGTGGCCAGAGGCCAGGGAGCGCCGGTGTACCCTGTCGGCTTTGATCGGAATATCTGGTAAGACCTGCATGGGGTCATCGGAGAATTCGGTATAATGCGCGGTAACGAGTTTGCCGACCTGCGCGCCTTCGTGCGCGTTGCCGAGGAGGCGAGCTTCGCCCGGGCGGCAACCCGGCTGCGCGTCTCCCCTTCGACATTGAGCGGGACGATACGCGACCTGGAGGAGCGGCTCGGGGTCAGGCTCCTGAACCGCACCACCCGCAGCGTCGCCCTGACGGAGGCGGGCGCGCGGCTCCTCGCCCGCTTCAAGCCCGCCATGGAGGAGATGGAGGCGGCGGTCGGCGACATCGGGCGGCTGCGCGACAGCCCTTCCGGAACCGTTCGCCTGCACCTGCCGCGGCTCGCCTGCACGACGCTGGTGGAGCCGGTGCTCGGTCGCTTCGCGGAGGCCTTCCCCGACGTCCGGCTGGAGCTCGCAGTGGACGACGCACGGACCGACATCGTCGCCGCCGGCTTCGACGTCGGCATCACGCTCGGCGAGCTCCTGGAGAAGGACATGGTGGCGGTCAAGCTTGGCGCCGACATCCACCAGGTCGCCGTCGCCTCGCCAGCCTACCTTGCCCGGCACGGGACGCCGGACACCCCAGCCGACCTGCACGGCCACCGCTGCATCAACTGGCGCAAGCCGGGGAGCGGCAAGCTCTACAACTGGGAGTTCATGAAGGACGGCCAGTGGTTCGCGGTGGCGGTCGAGGGACCGCTGACGGTCTCGCACCGGGACGTGGCGCTCGCGGCCGCGGCGCAGGGCGTCGGCATCGCCTTCGCCTACTGGTCGGACCGTTGGTTGCGCCCGAAGGTCGAGACGGGCGAGCTGGTACCCCTTCTCGAAGCCTACTCGCCGCCCTTCCCGGGATGGCACCTCTACTACCCGCGCCACGCGACCCGCACGCCCGCGGTGCGGGCGCTTGTCGAGTTCCTGAAGGCGGAGGATGCGCGCCGCTGCTCAGCGGCTTTCCTCCAGGGCCAAACGGCAGGCGAGGCCCGCGAAGGTCACGGCCGCAAGCCGGTTCGCAAGCCTCAGAAACGTGCCGCTCGACGCGAGAAGCGTCCTGAACCGTCCCACCGCGACCACCAGAAGCCCGATCCAGGCCAGCGCCATGACCGCCAGCGTCGCGCCCAGGACGAAGCTCTGCAGCACGAGTGAGCCCGTCTCCGGGTGCACGAACTGGGGGAACAGTGCCAGGAAGAAGGCGATCATCTTCGGGTTGGCGAGGTTGTTGGCGAGCCCCTGCGCGAGGAAGCGCCAGGCGCTCCGATTCCGTGTACCGGGCAGGGTCGCGACGTCGAGGGTGGCCGGTGCCCGCCACGCCGACACGGCGAGGTAGAGCAGGTAGGCGATGCCCGCGACCTTGAGCGCCGTATAGGCGACCGGAAAGAGCAGGACGACGGTCGAGACGCCGACGCCGGCGAGGACCGCGTGGATGACGTTGCCGAGCTGCGTGCCGACCAGCGTCGTCAGGCCTGCCTTGGTGCCGGAGGCGAGCGCGCGCGTGAGGACAAGCACGGTGTCGGGCCCGGGCGACAGGACGAGGACGACGGCGGTGGCGAGGAACACGGCGTAGGAGTGCGGGTCGAGCATGGCGTTCGGCGCCCTCTTCAAGCGAGACGGGAAGGTGCCCGAGGCAGGGGACCGGCAAGGCCGTCGTGCATCAGCGTGGCCGACCTCATGCGGGTGGTCCGCCCTTTCGCATGGCGTCGAGCCTGGGCGGACCGGTGCCGAGGAAACGACCCGAGCCTGAGGAGACCACCGCAAAGCTGTGGCAGGCCTGCGTTCTGGTCGGCCAAAATCACGGCGTGACGGGAGCGAGCCGCAGGATCGGCGTCAGAGAGCCTGGCGGCTCAGCGCCCTGACCGACTGCACGGCGATTTCGGCCGTCGTCAGGAGATCGTCCGCCGTGGCGCCATCCCGGGCCTGGACGGACATGCCCTGGACGACGGCCCCGACATGGCGCGACCAGGCCGCGCAATCGGCGTCGGCGCGCACCTGCCCCTCGGCGACCCCGCGGGCGAGCCGCTTCTCGATCCTGCCGATGCTCTCGGCGCGCAGCGTGCGTCCGAGTTCGGCCAGCTCTTTCTCGGTCGCGCCGGCGGACGGCGTGGCTATCATGCAGCCGGGCGTGCCGACGGTCCGCGCGAAGCTGGCGGCCGCCTCCCGCAGGAGGCGCTCGACCGCGGCGAGCGCGTCCGCTTCCCCTTCCAGCGCGCGCGCGCCGAACCCGCCTATCGTCGCGCGGTAGCGCTCCAGGGCCTCGCGGTAGAGCGTCTCCTTCGAGCCGAAGGCGGCGTACAGGCTCTGCGCCGAGATGCCCATCGCATCCGTCAGCATCGGGATCGAGGCGGCCTCGTAGCCTGCGGCCCAGAACACCTGCATCGCCCGTTCGAGCACCACGTCCCGGTCGAAGGCGCGGGGACGCCCACGACCCCTCCGATTTTCCACACTGCTCATTGTTGCAATTGTCTGTTCGACCATTTATCACATCGACCTTTGTTATATATAGGACAGGAACACCAAGTGAGCAATCACGAGCTTTTTCGCCCCAAGGCGATCTCCAGCGAGACGCGAGACGTCAATGACAGGCTGGCGGCGACGTTGGCGTCGCTGACGCCGCCGGCTGATTTCGCCGCCGCGCGCGGGCCCTATTCGCAAGGGGGGACCGGGCTGCCGCCGTTCCCGCGGTCGCCGCGCGCGCGCACGCTGGATATCGCAGGACCTGCCGGTCCGGTGAACCTGCGCATCCTCGCCCCCGAGAAGCCGCGAGGAATCTATCTGCACATCCATGGGGGCGGCTTCACGGTCGGCAGCAACGACACCTGGGACGGCCTCCTCGAAATGTTCGGGCGCGAGGCGGGGGTGGCCTCGGTCTCCGTGGAGTACCGCCTCGCTCCGGAACATGTCTTCCCCGCCGCCGTCGACGACTGCGTCGCCGCAGCGCTCTGGCTGATCGACCATGCCGAGGCCGAGTTCGGCGCCTCCCGGCTGGCCATCGGGGGCGAGTCCGCCGGTGCCAACCTCGCGGTCTCGACGCTGGTCCGCCTGCGCGACATGGGTAGGGGCCGGG
Source organism: Methylobacteriaceae bacterium (assembly GCA_947444195.1). GTDB lineage: Bacteria > Pseudomonadota > Alphaproteobacteria > Rhizobiales > Beijerinckiaceae > Methylobacterium. Next base: position 29,710 of record CANEZL010000033.1, read on the forward strand.
CGTTTCGCGCGGCCAATCTCCTGTTCGGCTGGTTCGACCTGTCGTCGACGCCCAGCGCCCGCGCATCCAGCGGGACGCCGTTCGTGGACCACGCCAACCTGCCGCACTATGCGGCCGCTTACGCGGGCGACACCGACCTGCGCGATCCCGCGCTTTCCGCACTCTATGCCGACCTGAGCGACCTGCCGCCGGCGTTCGTGACCGTCGGGACCATCGACCCTCTATTGGACGACAGCCTCTTCATGCACGAGCGGTGGCAGGCGGCGGGCAACAGCTCCGAGCTCGCCTTGTACCCGGGCGGCGTTCACGGCTTCAACGCGCTCGAAGGCGAACTGGCTCGTGCCGCCAACGAGGGGATGGCGCGGTTCCTGGATCGATCCTTCAACGTCTCTTGATCTTCAGACGCCGCCAAGAACACCTGTGGCCTTCCCCGAACCACTTTGGGTTCGGGAAAGGACGAACCGGCGGGCGACAGACGTGACCGGAAGGCGACGCACGAGTCCCCGAAGGGCAGGACGCGTAGAACGGCGCGCACTGCGCATCCCAAACCCTGGAAAAGCAGGACGGCACCTCCATCACCGTCCATCCCTAACGACACCATCGGTCCCGGACCCATCCGTCGTGGGCGACGACCGCCGCTCCGCTCCCGAAGCTCCGGAGCGACCGCGGCACCTTGTCAAATACGGGCAATTGCCCATAAGTGATCGAGGATGGTTTCCCGGCATGCGGTCGAAGGACGGATGACGATGATCCAGGAATTGCGCGTCCAGCACGTCGAGTACGTGACCGAGCACCCGTTTCGGGCGGTCGTCGCCGCCTTCGAACGAGCCGTCGGCTCGATAGAGGGCATCGGTTGGCCGGCCCTTCCGACGGGCGCCGAGGACGAGGCCGGGTTCCGAAGCCGCGTCGAGGAGCACCTCGGACCGAGCGGCTTCACCCGCTTCCTCACGCTCGACCACGGTGACTGGCTCAGGCTCTATGGCCAGGCCGACGAGGTGGTGATGTACACCCTCGGCAACCCGCTAATCGCCATCACGATGCTGCGCCACGACATCCGCGCCGGCCTCAACGTGCCGGTCCGGCTCGTCATCTACCGGGACCAGGACTCGGACACCACGCGCCTCGCCTACGACGTGCCCTCCACGCTGATGGGCAACATCGACGACGACGCCTGCCTCGCCGCCGCGCGGGATCTCGATGCCAAGCTCGCCGCCCTCGCCGAACACGTGACCGGCTCCCGGCCGTAAGGCCGCCCGCTCCGAAGAGGAAACGATCATGCGCCTGCTCATCGTCGGGGCCGGTTCGACCGGCGGCTACATCGGGGGCCGGCTCGCCCAGGCCGGACGGGACGTGACGTTCCTGGTTCGCCCGGGGCGCGCTGCGCTGCTGCGTCGCGATGGGCTAAGGATCCTCAGTCCGCTGGGCGACGCGACCGTCGAGCCGCAACTCGCGACCGCCGACACCCTGGACGGTCCCTTCGACGCCGTCCTGCTGTCCGTGAAGGGCTTCCAACTCGACGCAGCCCTCGACGACCTGGCGCCGGCCGTCGGTCCGGAGACGATGATCCTGCCCGTGCTGAACGGCATGCGGCACATGGAAATCCTGGCGCAACGCTTCACGCCTAGGAACTTGGTCGGCTGTGCCCTGAAGATCGCGACCATCCTCGACGAGGAGGGCCGCGTGGTGCACCTCACGCCACTCCAGGATCTCACCTATGGGGAACTCGACGGCAGTGTCACGCCGCGCATCGAGGCGCTGCACGAGTTGATGCAGGCGGGCGGCTTCCAGCCACGACTGTCCCACGAGATCCGGCGCGAGATGTGGGAGAAGTGGATCTTCCTGGCCTCCCTTGGCGCCGTGACCTGCCTGATGCGCGGGCCCATCGGGGCGATCAAAGCTGCGCCGGGCGGCGAGGCCTTTGCTCTCGCCGTCCTCGACGAGGCCGTCGCGACCGTGCGCGCGGTCGGCACCGCACCTTCGGAAGCATTCCTGGCGGCGACGCGCGATCAACTGACGGCTGCTGGCTCGCCCCTGACCTCGTCGATGTACCGCGACCTCCAGAAGGGGCGCGCGGTCGAGGTCGAGAACATCGTCGGCGACCTCGTGCGCCATGCCGCCGAGGTGGGTGTCGCCACACCGCTGCTCTTGGCAGCCTACGCCCACCTCTCGGTCTACCAGAACGGGATCGGTGCTGCCTGACGCAAGGGTAGCGGAGCGTGCGTCCGGGCCGTGACAACCCTAGGGGGCCGCGGTCGGCTGAAGGTCAACCGTTGTGACTTGGCGCATCAGCACCCGGAGGTCGGCTGCCTCGGCCGAACCGAACTCGGCCTCGAAGCGTCCCTGGGCGGTTTCCCAGAGCGGCCTGGCCAAACCGAGGAGCTCGCCTCCGTTAGGGGTGAGGGCCAAGACCCTCTTCCGGCCATCGACGTTCGACGGGCGGATCGTCAGGAGTTCGCGCTGCTGCAAGGGCCGCACGAGGTGTCCCAACGTGGACCGGTCCATGACCAGAAGCGCGGCGAGCTGCTGGACGGACAATTCGCCGTGGCGATGTATCTTGGCCAGGATTGAATACTGGTTGAGGCCGAGGCCCGTCGGTGCGAGGACCTCGTCGTACAGGCGCGTCAGGTGCCGAGCGGCCTGTCGCACCGCAGAGCAACTGCAGGTCTCCGGTGGCATGTCATCCATGAATGCCTCTCCCGCTGAGTGGAACGACGATCCCGTCCATCGATTCAAATGGCGGCAATTGCCCCTATCCGCAATGCGACGTCCTATGGCTCACCTTAAGAATGGATGGTCTGGTAGGCATTGCAACGCCGATCCGCGTGTATCGGCCGAAGCGGTGCGAAGGCGCCTTTCCTGCGACGCAAGCCGAGGTGCCAGGGCGGTGGGATCTTCGCCTCACGCCTTTCCGACGGTCGCGAATGCATCGCGTGCCCGCTGGATCTCGGCATGGTGCGTCTCCGCCCAAATCCAGACCCCGCAGAACGCCGCGCTGAGGCTCTCGCCCAGCGGCGTGAGCGTGTACTCGACGCGGGGCGGGATGACCGGGTGCACCGTCCGGCGTACGAGGCCATCGCGCTCCATCTGCCGCACCGTCTGGGTCAGCATCTTCTGGCTGATGCGGCCCACCGCCTTCCCGAGCTGAGTGAAGCGCAGCGTCCCGCGCTCCTGCAGGGCTTCGAGGATCAGCATGGTCCACCTGTCGGCCACCTTGCCGATGATGTCCTGGACCAAGGCCTCGATGACCGGATCGGTCTCTATCGGGACCGGTTCCTTTCGACGCGACTCGATGGCCGGATCGGCCTCAGCCCTGCGCATCCAACACTCTCCTTTTGGTGCGTATAAATCTTTCCGGTGCCTACTTCAGGCTGGAGAGCGTGGACGATACCTCCGTCCGGCACGACGGAGAACGGCACATCCATGAAGACCACAGACAACTCCATCCTCATCACCGGCGGTGGCTCGGGCATCGGCGAGGCGCTGGCGCATCGCTTCCATGACCTCGGCAACACCGTGATCGTTGCGGGCCGCCGGAGGAACGCGCTGGAACAGGCGATTGCCGGGCGCCCGAACATGCACGCCATGGCCTTCGATGCCGACAGTGTCGAGGGCGTCGGTGACTTCGCTCGGCGGGTGACGGCCGAGCACCCGGCCCTTAACGTGCTGGTCAACAACGCCGGGATCATGCGCTTCGAAGCCTTGGACCGGCACCGCGACCTCGCGGATGCGGAAGCGACCGTCACCACCAACCTGCTCGGCCCCATCCGGCTGACGAATGCCTTGATCGAGCACCTCGGTCGCCAGCCTGATGCGGCGCTGGTCAACGTCACCTCCGGCCTGGCCTTCGTGCCGCTCGTCTCGACCCCGACCTACTCGGCGACCAAGGCGGCCCTGCACAGCTACACGGTCGCGTTGCGCGAGGCGCTCAAGGGCAAGATCGAGGTGATCGAGCTGGTGCCGCCCGCCGTGCAGACCGACCTGACCCCCGGCCAGGCCACGCGCCAGGGCTACCTGCCGCTAGCCGACTTCATCGACGAGGTGATGACGCTGTTCCAGCGGCAGCCGACCCCGCGTGAGATCCTGGTGCAGCGTGTTGCCTTCCAGCGTCAGGCCGAGGCGGAGCATCGCTTCGACGACGCCGTGACCACGCTCAACGAGATGGCACGCAAGGCGCGCGAGGTGCAGGGGTAGGGTCGGCTGACCGGAACCCTGAAGATGGCCACGCGCATGGCGATACCAAGTTAGTCCGGCGCCTTCTCCACACCGTAACGCAGCCAGACCATGCCGCCCTCCAGGGTCTCGGTATGCAGGTGGCGAAGCGCCTGACCCGCGCCCGGCCGCTCGTCCGGCTCGCCCGGGTACTCGAAGATGCTCTGCACGCCGGCGAGGCCATCGATGGCCGGATGGATGAGCACGCTGATCTCGTCGATCAGGCCGGCCTTTAGGAAAGCGCCGTTGATGGCCGCGCCGCCTTCCAGCAGCAGGGTCTCGACGCCGAAGGCCTCGCCGAGCGCGTCCATGGCCTTGGCGAGATCGCGCCCGTCCGGGCCGGCGAACAGGTAGGACACCCCGTCATCGCGCAGTTCCGCCAGGTAGGCGTCGGACACGCCTTCCGAGAGCACGGCGACGGCGTGATCGCCGAGCAGGTTGTCCTGCCCGTAGTGGACCTTGCCGTGCGGGTCGATGGCGACCGCGAGGTCCCGCTCCTTTCGGTCGCCGACGAACGGCTCTCGCGAGGTGATGCCGGTGCCGGTCACCGCCCGCGGCTTGCCCTTCGAGATCTCCTGCATGGTCACGCGCCCGCACATCCAGCCCTGGGCGCCGAACTTGGCGGAGACCTCGTCGTAGTGCTGACGGAGCCGGGCCTTGTCCACGCCGGCCGCGGGGACGGTGAAGCGGCTGGGATGCAGCCGCCCGTCGATGGAGCTGACCATGTGGCAGATGATCTTCGGTCGCATAGGAGGTCCTTCTGGCTGACGGGCGCGCTGGAGGGGCTAATCGGCCCGGTACTGCGCGTCGGTGACGTGCTCCATCCACTCGACGACCTTGCCGTCGAGCGCCTCCGCGATGGCGACGTGGCTCATGCCGGCGGCCGGCGCTGCCCCGTGCCAATGCTTCACGCCCGGCGGGATGCGCACCACGTCGCCGGGACGGATCTCCTGGACCGGTCCACCCCACTGCTGCACCAGTCCGGCCCCGGCCGTGACGATCAGGGTCTGGCCGAGCGGGTGGGTGTGCCAAGCCGTGCGGGCGCCGGGCTCGAAGGTGACGAGCCCGCCCGACAGGCGGGATGGCGGCGTCTCCTTGAGCATCGGGTCGACCCGCACCGAGCCGGTGAAGTTCTCGGGCGGTCCCTTGCGAGAGGGCTCCGACCCGCTTCGCTGGACGGTCACCGGGGTGTCCGCGGGACCGGCGGTGCAGGGCAGGCCCGATCCGCCGGCGATGATCATGGAGAGAACGAGCGAGGCGGTTCCGACCGGGACGCGCATGGGCATGCCTCCTGTTTCGCTCAGGCCGCGTCGGGCATGCGGTCGAGCAGCTTGTCGAGGGTGACGGGGTAGTCCCGCACCCGCACCCCGGTGGCGTTGTAGACCGCGTTGGCGACCGCGGGGGCGACGCCGCACAGGCCCAACTCCCCGACCCCCTTGGCCTTCATCGGCGACATGGTCGGGTCGACCTCGTCCACGAAGACGGCGTCGAGATGGGGGATGTCGGCGTGGACCGGGACCTCATAGCCGGCGAGGTCGTGGTTCACGAAGAAGCCGCGACGCTTGTCGACGTCCATCCTTTCCATCAGGGCGGCGCCGATGCCCATGGTCATGCCGCCGATGACCTGGCTGCGCGCCGCCTTCGGGTTGATGATGCGGCCGGCCGCGCACACCGCCAGCATGCGCCGGACTCGGATCTCGCCGGTGTCGGCGTCGACGCCGACCTCGGCAAAGTGGGCGCCGAAGGTCTGTTGGGCGAACCGCTTCGACAGGTCGCCGAACTCGATGGTGTCCTCGGCGACGAGGTCCCCCGCTTGCGCCGCCTGCCCGAGCGGGACGGCCCGGTTGCCTGAGCGGACCATGCCGTCCGCGAAGGCGACGTCGTCGGAGTTGAACCCGAGCCGCTGCGCCACGGCCTCGCGCAGCTTCAGGCAGGCCGCGTAGACGCCGGCGGTGACGGAGGGGCCGCCCTGCTGCCCGCCCGAGCCGGGCGTCTCCGGGAAGTCGGAATCCCCGAGGCGCGCGACCACCCGGTCGAGGCCGACCCCCATCATCTCGGCGGCGGTCTGCGCGACGATGGTGTAGCTGCCGGTGCCGATATCGGTCATGTCGACCTCGACCGTGACGACCCCGCGGCCGTCCAGGCGGACCCGGGCCCCGGACGTGGCGATCTTGGCGGCGCGGATCGCCCCGGCCATGCCCATGCCGACGAGCCAGCGCCCGTCGCGCAAGGTGGCCGGGCGCGAGGCCCGCCGGTCCCAGCCGAACCTTTTGGCTCCCGTCCGCAGGCACTCGACGAAGGGGCGTGTCGAGAACGGGATGCCGCCCTGCATCGGGTCGACCTGGGTATCGTTCAGGACCCGGAACGCCACCGGGTCCATCCCGAGCCGCTCCGCCATCTCGTCCATGGCGATCTCAAGGGCCATGAGCCCCGGGGCCTCGCCGGGCGCGCGCATGGCGTTGCCCTCGGCGAGGTCGAGGGTGGCGAGACGCAGGCGCGTCCAGCGGTTGGCGCCGGCGTAGAAAGGCTTCGTCGAGGCGGTGGTCGGCTCCGTGCGCCCGCCCGGCAGGTTGCCGTTGAGGCTGTCGTGGCCGATGGCGGTGATCCGCCCGTCCCGGGTGGCCCCGATGCGGATGCGCTGGATCGTGGCCGGGCGGTGGATGGTGGCGTTGAACATCTGCGTGCGCTGCAGCGCGACCTTCACCGGCCGGCCGACGAGGCGGGCGGCCACGGCGGCGAGCGCGAGGTCGGCCTGCACCGTACCCTTCCCGCCGAAGCCGCCGCCGATGTAGGGCGAGAGCAGCCGGATACGGTTCTTGGGAATGCCGAGGGTCAGGGCGAGGTCGCGCACGCCCCAGTTCATCTGCTGGATCGAGGTGTGGCAGGTCAGGCGGTCGCCGTCCCAGGAGGCGATGGTGGCGTGCGGCTCCATCATCGCGTGCGCCTGGTCGGGCGTGGTGTAGGTCTCGTCGAGCCTGACCGGAGCGGCGGCGAAGGCCCCCTCGAAATCGCCGACGACCGATTCGGGCGGGCCGCCGGACGCGCTCTCGGGGGGCACCGGCGCCGTGTCCCACTGCGCGGCGAGGTCGAACCGGCCCGCCTCCGAGACGTAGTCGACGCGCACGAGGGCCGCGGCCGCGCGGGCCTGCTCGAACGTCTCGGCCACCACCGCGGCGACGGCCTGGTGGTAGTGGTCGACCTTCGGGTCCGCGAGGAAGCGCTGGACGTAGAAGGCGCCCTTGCCGAGCGGCCCGGCGTTCTCGTGCGTGACGACGGCGACGACGCCGGGTGCGGCCTTCGCCTCGTCCAGGTGCAGCGCGGAGACGCGGCCCTTGGCGATGCCGGCGCCCACGATGACCCCGTAGGCGAGGCTCGCCCGCGGGTCGTGCCATTCGTAGGCGTAGGGGGCCGTACCGGTGACCTTGAGATGGCCCTCGACACGGTCGGTGGGCCGGCCGACCACCTTGAGGCGGTCGATGGGGTTCCGGCCGGCGGGGGTGTCGAACTTCATGGCTATTGGTCCTCGACCTGCGGCGGAACTCAGGGGGATGCCCGGGACGGTCAGGCCGCCTCGGGCATGCGGTCGAGAAGCTTGTCGAGGGTGAGGGGGTAATCGCGCACGCGGATGCCCGTGGCGTTGTAGACCGCGTTCGCGACCGCCGCGCCGACCCCGCAGATGCCGAGCTCGCCCACGCCCTTCGCCTTCATCGGCGAGGACATCGGGTCGACCTCGTCGAGGAAGATCACCTCCTGGTGCGGGATGTCGGCGTGGACAGGCACCTCGTAGCCGGCCAGGTCGTGGTTGACGAAGAAGCCGCGCCTCGTGTCGACCGCCAGCTCCTCCATCAGGGCCGCGCCCGTGCCCATGACCATGCCGCCGATGACTTGGCTGCGGGCCGACTTCGGGTTGAGGATGCGCCCGGCCGCGCAGACCGCCAGCATGCGCCGTACCCGCACCTCGGCGGTGTCGACGTCGACGCCGACCTCGACGAAGTGAGCCCCGAAGGTCGATTGCTGCTGCTCCTTCGAGACGTCGCCGAACTCGATGGTGTCCTCGGCCACGAGCTCGCCCTCCGCCGCCGCCTGGGCGAGCGGCACGGCGCGGTTGCCGGCGCGGACCTGCCCGTCCTCGAACATCGCGTCGGTGGCATTGAAGCCGAGCTTCTGCGCCACGGCCTCGCGCAGCTTCACGCAGGCCGCGTAGACGCCGGCGGTCGACGAGTTGCCGCCGAACTGGCCGCCCGAGCCGGAGGAGACCGGGTAGTTCGAGTCCCCCAGGCAGACCACCACCCTGTCGAGGGTGACGCCCGTCATCTCGGCCGCGGTCTGCGCGATGATCGTGTAGCTACCCGTGCCGATGTCGGTCATGTCGGTCTCGACCGTCACGACGCCGTCGCGGCCGAGCCGGACCCGGGCGCCGGACTTCATCACCATGTTGTTGCGGAACGCCGCCGCCATGCCGATGCCGACGAGCCACTGACCGTCGCGGACCTGGCCGGGCTTCGGATTGCGCTTCGCCCAGCCGAACTTCTCGGCCCCCAGCTTGAGGCAGCCGACGAGGTCGCGGTGCGAGAAAGGCTTCTTCGGGTCGGACGGGTCGACCTGGGTATCGTTGCGGATGCGGAACTCCACCGGGTCCATCCCGAGCTTCTCCGCCATCTCGTCCATGGCGACCTCCAGCACCATCAGGCCCGGCGCCTCGCCTGGGGCCCGCATCGCGTTGCCTTCCGGCAGGTCGAGATGGGCGAGCTTCATCGCGGTCAGTCGGTTGGCGCCCGCGTAGAGCAGCTTGGTCTGGTTCACCGCGGTCTCGGGGTCGCCGTCCGGCAGGTTCCCCGAGGTGCTCTCGTGCGCGATGGCCGTGATCGTGCCGTCCTTCGTCGCGCCGATGCGGACGCGCTGGATGGTGGCCGGCCGGTGCGTGGTGTTGTTCATGACGAGCGGGCGGGTGAGCGCCACCTTCACCGGGCGCTTGGCCGCCCTGGCGCCTAGCGCCGCGAGAACCGCGTCGGCGCGCACGAACAACTTGCCGCCGAAGCCGCCGCCGACGTAGGGCGCGTCGAGCCGGACCTTCTCCTTCGGGACGCCGAGGATCTTGGCGAGGCTCTCGTGCCCCCAGGCGATCATCTGGTTCGAGGTCCAGAGGGTGACCCTGTCGCCGTCCCAGGCCGCCACGGTGGCGTGCGGCTCCATCATCGCGTGGCTCTCGTCGGCGGTGGAGTAGGTCTCGTCGAACTGGACCGGAGCCTTCGCGAAGGCGCCCTCGAAGTCGCCGACGCGCTCCTCGCCGTTCCCGCCGCTGCCCTCGCCGCTGTCGCCCGGCACGGGCTTGGCGCCCTTGGCCTCGGCGGCAAGATCGAACTTGCCGGCTACGGGAGCATAGGCGACCTTCACGAGGAAGGCCGCGGCCCGGGCCTGCTCGAAGGTCTCGGCCACCACCACCGCGATGGCCTGGTGGTAGTGCTGGATCTCATCGCCGCCGAACAGGTAGGCGGCGTTCATCATGCCGCGCTCAAGGCGCGGGTGCTCCAGCGTCGTGACGACAGCGAGCACGCCGGGGGCGCGCCTTGCCGCCGCGGTGTCGATGCGGCGGACGCGGCCCTTACTGATGCCGGCGCCGAGCACGTACCCGTAGGCGGCGTCGGGGGCCGCGTCGTGGCGCTCGTAGGCGTAGGGTGCGGTACCGGTGGTCTTGTACTTGCCGTCGATGCGGTCGGTCGGCTTGCCCACCACCTTGAGCCGGTCGATGGGGTTCTGTCCCGCGGGGGTATCGAACTTCATGGCTCAGGCCCTCGCTTGGGTGAGCGCGGCGTTGAGCGTCCGCTCGGCGAGCTTCAGCTTGAACGCGTTCTCGTGGGTGGGCTTCGCTCCGGAGAATGCCCGGTCCGTCACTGGCTTAGCGCCTCTGGCCAAGGCCGCCTCGGCCTCCTCGGAGCGCCAGGGCTTGTGCGCCACCCCGCCGAACGCCACCCGGCCGCTGCCGTCGGGCTGCACCACCGCGGCGACCGAGACCAGCGCGAAGGCGTAGGAGGCGCGGTCGCGGACCTTCCGGTAGACCTGCTTGCCGCCGAGCGGCTTGGGCAGCGTCACGGCGGTGATGAGCTCGCCGGGCCTCAGCGTGGTGTCGACCTCGGGCTTGTCGCCGGGCAGGCGGTGGAAGTCGGCGATGGCGATCTTTCGCTCGGTGCCCTTGGCGTCGACCGTCTCAACGGTGGCGTCGAGGACCCGCATGGCCACCGCCATGTCGCCCGGGTGGGTCGCGATGCAGGCCTCGCTGCCGCCGATGACGGCGAGTTGCCGGCTGACCCCGTCGAGCGCCGCGCAGCCCGAGCCGGGCTGCCGTTTGTTGCAGGCCTGGGCGGTGTCGTAGAAGTACGGGCAGCGGGTGCGCTGGAGCAGGTTGCCGGCGGTGGTCGCCTTGTTGCGCAACTGACCCGAGGCGCCGGCCAGAAGGGCGCGGGAGAGCACGCCGTAATCCTTCCGGACCCGAGGATCGGCGGCCAGGTCGGTGTTGCGCACCAGCGCCCCGATGCGCAGGCCGCCCTCGGCCGTTGCCTCGATCCGGTCGAGCCCGAGCCCGTTCACGTCGACGAGATGGGTCGGCGTCTCGATCTGCAGCTTCATCAGGTCGAGCAGGTTGGTGCCACCGGCGATGAACTTGGCGTCCGGGGTGCGGGCGACGGCGGCGGCCGCCTCGGCGGGTGTGCCGGGGCGCTCGTAGGTGAACGACTTCATGCCTTCCTCCCGGCGACCTCGGTCATCGCCTCGACGATGTTGGAGTAGGCGCCGCAGCGGCAGATATTGCCGCTCATGCGCTCGCGGATCTCCGCCTCGGTAACCTGCATGGGCGCGTTCAGGTCGGCGGTGACGTGGCTCGGGATGCCCGCCTTGATCTCGTCGAGGACGGCCACGCCCGAGCAGATCTGGCCCGGGGTGCAGTAGCCGCACTGGTAGCCGTCGTGCTTGATGAAGGCGGCCTGCATCGGGTGCAGGTTCTCGGGCTGCCCGAGCCCCTCGATGGTGGTGATCTCGCTGCCTTGGTGCATGACCGCCAGCGTCAGGCAGGCGTTGATGCGCCGCCCGTCCACGATCATGGTGCAGGCACCGCACTGGCCATGGTCGCAACCCTTCTTGGACCCGGTCAGGTGCAGGTGCTCGCGCGCCGCATCGAGCAGGCTGGTGCGAAGGTCCAGTTCGAGCTCGCGCCGCTGTCCGTTCACGGTCAGCGATACCTTCGCAGTCACGGGCGTGTCGGTGCCGGCGGGCTTGGCACCCGCAACCGACGGCGCGACGGCCAGGGCGGCGGCCGCGGAAACTCCCACCATCAGGTCTCTCCGGTTCGGTTCGAGGTCTTGAGGTCGTCGCATCGCGGTCTCCGGACCCATCGAGGGAAGCGGCCGGCGGGACCGGCCGTCAGAGGCGGATGCCCGGCTTGGACGTGGGCACCTTGGATAGGCTCCAAGGTACGGCGTCGATGCCGCAGGATTAGGGGCTCAAACCTGAATAAGGTTATGAGCCCAGCTAATGAATGAGCCCTGCAGGTCTCGCCCTATGCGGCCGCGCTCAAAAAGCCTGGGCTCTCGCCCGACCGACCCCGAGGGCACAAGCCGCGCTGCCGAGGCCGGCCAGCCCGATGACCGAGCCCATCGGCCAAGCCGTGCCGTCCGCGAACGCCCCGACCAGGCCCGCGCCCAGGATGCCACTGCCGTAGTGGAGCGCGCCGACCAGCGCCGAGACGGCACCGGCCCGATCAGGGAAGCCGTCAAGCGCTCCGGCGATGGAATTGGCCACGATAAAGCCGGTCGCCGCGATGAACAGAAACAGTGGCGCCACCAAGCCTGCGAGGCCGCCCCAGCCCGTCCAAGCCGCAAGTGCGAGGAGGAGGCCGGCCAGCGCCGCCCCGATGGTGCCCCGGACGAGGAGCCGGTCAACGCCGAGCCGCGTCACCAGCCGCGTGTTGACGAGGTTCGCAGCCATGATCCCGAGGATGCCGACGCCGAACAGCAGGCCGTAGGCTTGCGGCGGGACGTGGTGGACCGTGATGTAGGCGTTGGGCGAGCCGGCGATGTAGGCGAACATGCCGCCGTAGAAGAACCCGCCGGCGCCGGCGTAGGCCAGGAGCCGCGGCTCGCGAAGCAGTCCGCCGTAGCGACGGAAGGCGCGGGCCAGCGGCTCGCGGTTCCGCCGCGCCTCCGGCAGGGTCTCGGGCAAGGTTGCCACGGCGGCGAGCGTCAGCAGGCCGACGCCGACGAGCACCCAGAAGATCGCCCGCCAGCCCGCGAGGACGAGCACCTGTCCCCCCAGCAGAGGTCCGAGCAGCGGCGCCACCGCCATGACGGTCATCAGGGTGGAGAGCATCGAGGCGGCGCGGCTGCCGGCGTAGAGGTCGCGCACCATGGCCCGCGCGAGCACGACGCCGGCGCAGGCTCCGACCGCCTGGACGACCCGCCAGCCGATCAGACCGCCGGCCGTCCCCGACAGGGCGCACCCGGCCGAGCCCGCCACGAACAGGACGAGCCCCATCGCGACCGGACCTCGGCGGCCATGCCGGTCGCCGAGCGGTCCCCAGAGAAGCTGACCCAGGCTGAAGCCGATCAGGTACCCTGCGACGGTGAGCTCCATGGTGCCGGTGTCGGAGCCGAGGCTCTCGGCCATGGTCGGCAGCGCCGGCAGGTAGAGGTCGGTCGAGATTGAGGCGAAGCCCATCAGGGCGCTCAGCACCCCGAGCACCCGCCAGCCGTGGCCCGCCGCAAGCGGCATCCCCGCGTCGGTCTGGGAGGCGGGTACGGTGCGGCTCATCGACGGCTGATCCCTGGAACGTCCTTCGGGTCGGATCGGTCAGACCTCAGCGGCCGACGCGCTGCTGCAGCTGCGCGGGGTAGCGGTCGCCCACGACCTCGACCTTGGCCAGCGCGTCCTCGATGGCGCCGAGGTCGTCTGGCGTCAGCGTGACCGCCGCGGCACCGATGTTCTCCTCCAGGCGGTGCAGCTTGGTCGTGCCGGGGATCGGCGCGATCCAGGGCTTCCGGGCGAGCAGCCAGGCGAGGGCGATCTGCGCGTTTGTCGCCCCATGCCCGGCCGCGATGCCGCCGAGCAGCGTGACCAGCGCCTGGTTGGCCTTGCGGTTCTCCTCGGAGAACCGGGGCACGATGTTGCGGAAATCGGTCTTGTCGAAGGTCGTGGTCGCGTCGATGGCGCCGGTCAGGAAGCCCTTGCCGAGCGGGCTGAACGGCACGAAGCCGATGCCGAGCTCCTCGCAGAGCGGCAGGACCGTGGCCTCCGGCTCGCGCCACCAGAGTGAATACTCGCTCTGCAAGGCGGTCACGGGCTGCACGGCGTGCGCCTTGCGGATGCTCTCGACGCCGGCCTCGGACATGCCGAAGTGCCCCACCTTGCCCTCGCGGATCAGGTCGCGGACCGTGCCGGCGACGTCCTCCATCGGCACGGCCGGGTCGACGCGGTGCTGGTAAAGCAAGTCGATATGGTCGGTGCGCAGGTTCCTGAGCGAGGCTTCCGTGACCGCGCGGATGTTCTCCGGCCGGCTGTCCACGCCCTTCATGGCGTCGCCGCCGAGGAATCCGAACTTGGTGGCGATCACCACCTTGTCGCGGACGGGCGCCAAAGCCTCGCCGACAACCTCCTCGTTGGCGCCCTGCGCGTAGGCCTCGGCGGTGTCGAAGAAGGTCACGCCAAGTTCGTAGGCGGTGCGGATCAGCTGGATGGCGGCAGACTTCTCGGTGGCCGGGCCGTAGCCGAAGCTCAGTCCCATGCAGCCGAGGCCGAAGGCAGAGACCTCAAGGCCGCTGCGTCCGAGATGGCGCGTCTTCATCGTGGTGTCCTCGACGGAACCGCCGGGCGGCCCGTCCTCATGGGTTTGCTGGGGATCCCGGCGGCGGCGCGGCCCGGGTACGGCAAGAAACCTATCCCGGGCACGCCGATCGGATTAGACGCGGAAAGACGATTGAGGTTATGAGCAGGGCTCATCAGTGGCGCGCGAGAACCTGAACGACCTTGCGGCCTTCCTGGCGGTCGCGCGCGAGGGTAGCTTCACTCGGGCGGCGGCCAAGCTCGGCGTGTCGCAGTCGGCGCTGAGCCACTCGCTGAAGGGGCTGGAGGCGCGCCTGGGCGTCCGGCTTCTGACCCGCACCACCCGGAGCGTCTCGCCCACCGAGGCCGGCGAGCGCCTGGTGCGGACCCTCGCGCCCCGCTTCGACGAGATCGACGCCGAACTCGCCGCGCTGACCGAGTACCGCGAGAGGCCGGCGGGCAACATCCGCATCGCGGCGGGCGAGCACGCGGCCGAGACCATTGTCTGGCCCGCCCTGGAGCGGCTGCTGCCCGCGTACCCGGACGTGACCGCCGAGGTGGTGGTCGACAACGGGCTGACAAACATCGTGGCCGAGCGCCTCGACGCCGGTGTGCGGCTCGGCGAGATGGTCGACAAGGACATGGTCGCGGTGCGGATCGGGCCCGACCTGCGCATGGCCGCAGTGGCCGCGCCATCGTACTTCGATGGTCGCCGCAAGCCGCGCGCGCCCGACGACCTGACCGGGCACGCCTGCATCAACCTGCGCCTGCCGACCCGCGGGGGCCTCTACGCCTGGGAGTTCGAGAAGGGCTCGCGCGTGCTGAACGTGCGGGTCGAGGGACCGCTGGTGGTCAACACCGGCTCGATGGCGCTGAGGGCGGCGCTCACCGGGTTGGGCTTGGCCTACCTGCCCGAGGACCGGGTCCGGATGGACCTGGACGGCGGCCGGCTCGTGCGGGTGCTGGCCGACTGGTGCCCGCAGTTCCCCGGCTACCACCTGTACTATCCTAGCCGCCGCCAGCCCACGCCGGCCTTCGCCCTCCTGGTGGACGCCCTGCGCTACAAGCCTTCCCGCCGACCTCGATGAGCAAACACTCCGATTCCGGGCACGACGCCCGGCCCGGGGACGGCCGGCGTTGCGGGGCATGCGACGGACGCCGACATCCTGAAACTTCCACGACTTGGGGTGGCCGATGGCACGAGAGAACCTGAGCGATCTCCTGTCCTTCGCGACCGTCGCCAAGGAGGGAAGCTTCACCCGGGCCGCCAAGCGCCTCGGCATCACGCAATCGGCGCTCAGCCACGCCATGAACGGCTTGGAGGCACGCCTCGGGCTGCAACTCCTGAACCGCTCGACCCGCAGCGTCACCCCGACCGAGGCCGGCGCGCGGCTGCTGCGCGTGGTCGGGCCCCAGTTCGAGCAGATCGAGGTCGAGCTCACCGCGCTGACGGAACTGCGGGACAAGCCCGCCGGCAACATCCGGATCACGGCGCCCGAGCTCGCGGCACAGACCGTGCTGTGGCCGGCGCTGCGGAAGCTGCTGCCGGAATATCCGGACATCACCGTCGAGGTGGTGTCGTCCGACGTCCGGACCGACATCGTGGCCGAGCGCTTCGACGCGGGCATCCGGGTCGGCGAGTACGTCGAGAAGGACATGGTCGCGGTCTGCATCGCCCCGCCGATGCGCATGGCCGTCGTCGCGGTCCCGGCCTACTTCGCGGAGCGGTCCCCGCCACGCGAACCCGAGGACCTGACCGGGCACCGGTGCATCAACCTGGCGCGCGCTTCACGCGGCGACCTGTTCCCGTGGGAGTTCGAGCGGGCCGGCCGGGAGGTCGCCGTGCGGGTCGCGGGGCAGGTCGCGTTCTCCAGCCTGAGCCTGATCCGCGAGGCGGCCCTCGCCGGTCTGGGTCTGGCCTACCTGCCAGAGCAGGAGGTGATGGCGGACGTGGCGGCGGGCCGGATGGTGCGGGTGCTGGAAGGGTGGTGCGAGCCGTTCCCGAGCTACCACCTGTACTACCCGAGCCGGCGCCAGCCGGCCCCGGCTTTCACGGTGCTGGTCGAGGCGCTCCGCTACCGGGGCTGACGCCCGCCCTCAGCGCGGGGCGAGGCGGATCAGGCGGCCGTCCGCGGCGTCGGTGATCACCCACAGCGCGCCGTCCGGGCCCTGCGACACGTGCCGGATGCGCTGGTGCTGGTCCTGGAGCAGGCGCTCCTCGCCGACGACGCGGTCGCCCTGAACCACGAGGCGCGCCAGGTGCTGGCCGGTCAGGGCGGCCACGAACAGGTTGTTCCTCCACTCCGGGATCAGGTCGCCCGAGTAAAAGGTCATGCCGCTCGGCGCGACGGCCGCCTGCCAGACGTAGCGCGGCTGCACGGTGTCCGGCCGCTGCGTCTTCCCCCCGTCGACCGGGCTGCGGTCGTAGTTGGTGCCGTAGGCGACGAGGGGCCAGCCGTAGTTCGCGCCGCGCTCGATGCGGTTGACCTCGTCGCCCCCGTCCGGCCCGTGCTCGGCCTCCCAGAGGCTGCCGTCCGCAGGGTTGAGCGCCAAACCCTGCGGGTTGCGGTGGCCGTAGCTCCAGATCTCCGCACGGGGGTGGTTCTCCGCGCCCTGGTCGCGGTCGAAGGGGTTGCCGGGCGCCGGCTTGCCGCCGGTGTCGATGCGCAGCACCTTGCCGAGCCAGGAGTACAGCGACTGCGCCTCGTCGCGGGTGGGCGAGAAGAACCGCTCGCCCAGCGACACGAACAGGTAGCCCTCGCGGTCGAACAGCAGCCGGGAGCCGTAATGCGCCTGCTGGGCCACGGCCGGGTCGACGCGCAGCAGGACCGTCAGATCCCCCAGGCTGTACATCGGCGCCGCGGTGCCCTCCTTCGGCGCCTGCAGCCGGGCCTTGGCCACGACGATGCCGCTGTCGTGCTCCCCGCGCGGCTCGGCGTAGGTGAAGTAGATCGTGCGGTTGCCGGCGAAGCCCGGGTCCGCGACCACGTCGAGCAGCCCTGCGTCGCCGCCGAACGCCACCTTGGGGACCCCCGTCACCCCGGCCACCGGCTCGCCGCTGGCCATGTCGACGACGCGCATCGCCCCAGGCTTCTCGGTGACCAGGACCTTGCCATCGCCGATGAAGGCGAGCCCCCAGGGATGGTCGAGGCCACGGGTCTTGACCTCGGTTGCGACCGGCGTTCGGGTGACCACCGCGGGGGCGTGCACCTGCCCGTCGAAGGCGGGCTTCTGGTCCGGCGCGGTCGGGGCGTTGGTGGGCAGGGGCTGGCCGGGTGTGACGGGGCCGTCGGGCGCGCGACCGCCCCTGTTGGGCAGGCCGACGCTGTTCGCGTGCTGCGCCGCGGCCGGGGCGGCGCACAGCATCGTCGCGGCGAGCAGGAGACAGGTACGGGCAGGAAACATCGCGGTCTCGTTCTGACGGGTTCGGTCGGCTCGGCTGGCGCGTCTCGGGGCTTGGTCAGCCCACCGTCTGGCCGCCGTCGACCACCATGGCGTGCCCGACGACGAAGGCGCCGGGCTCCGAGCACAGGAACAGGACGGCGGCCGCGATCTCCTCGGGCTTGCCCATGCGCCCGACCGGCTCCTGGGCGACGACCCGGGCCACGCCCTCGGGGGTGCCGCCGGTGAAGCGCTGCATCATCGGGGTGTCGATGATCCCCGGGCAGATCGCGTTGATGCGGATGCCGTCCTTGGCGTAGTCGAGCGCGGCGCTCTTGGTCATGCCGATGACGCCGTGCTTGGTCGCCGCGTAGGCGGCCTGGCCGGCGAAGCCCTTTACGCCGGCACCCGAGGACGTGTTCACGATGGCGCCGCCCCCGCCCTTCAGCATCAGGGGGACCTGATGCTTCATGCACAGGAACACGCCCCGCAGGTTGACGGCGACGGTGCGGTCGAAGTCCTCGTCCGCGATGTCCGCCGCCGGCATGACCAGCTGCTCGACCCCGGCGTTGTTGAAGGCGAAGTCGAGCCGCCCGAAGGTGTCGGCCGTCGTGGCGAGCGCCGCCCTCACGTCCTCGGCGTTGCTCACGTCGCACCGGACCGCGACGACCCGGCCGCCGGCCTCCTCGATCAGGCGCGCCGTCTCCCGGACACCGTCCTGGGACAGGTCGGCCACGGTCACCGCCGCGCCTGCGCGGGCGAAGGCCAGGGCGGTGGCGCGACCGATGCCGCTCGTCGCGCCGGTGACGAACGCGACCTTGCCGGCGAAGCCGTCGTTCGGGGTCGTGGTCATGTTCGGGTCTCCTCGTTCTGGTTCCGGGGGCCGGCCGACTGGGTCGTCAGCGCTGTCCGTAGAGGGCGAGCGCCGTGGCGAAGGCGCCGGCGCGGAAGATGGCCGATCCCTGGCCGCCCTCGCCGTCGTTCGCCACGACGAGGAGTTCGTCGGTGCCGGGACGCAGCGCCATGCTGGTCGAGCGCAGGTTGTGGCCCGCGTCGCGCCCCGGCAGCAGCACCTGCCCGATGGGGATGCCGTTGCGGTTGAACGCCAGGACCCGGCCCTGTCCGTACAGCGCCACGTAGAGGTTGCCGTCGGAATCGGCGCGCATCGAGTCGGGCGCCGGGCCGGTGAAGTGGTAGGCGACCGTCGTCCCGAACGGGGCGGGCGTTGTCGCGTCGGCGAGCTCGACCCGGTGCAGGAGATTGCGGCCGAACTCCGTGACCCAGAGCGTCCGGCCGTCCGGGCTCAGGGCGACGCCGTTGGCCATCGTGAGGTGCGGCAGCACGGGCGTGACGGTCTTGAGGTCGGGGGCGACGTAGTAGACGCCGCCCTTCGGGTCTGTGGAGGTGCCGCGAAAGTCGGTAAAGTAGAAGCCGCCTTGCGCGTCGAAGACGAGGTCGTTCGGCATGTAGCCGGCCCCTGTCGGCACGACCTCGCGCGAGCCGGAGCCGTCCGACGCGACCGAGACGATGGCGCCGGCGCCCTTCCCGAAATCCATGGCGGCGATGAAGACGTGTCCGTCCCTGTGGAGCGCGATGCCCCCGGGACCGAGCGCGTCGAGGCTCGCCACCGTCGAGAGCCGCCTGTCCGGCGTGGCGCGCAGCACGCGCCTGCCGGTGACGTCGCAGAACAGCAGGTTGCCGTCGCGGTCGAAGGCCGGCCCCTCAAGCACCAGCGCGTCGTCCGAGACCTTGAGCCAGAGCTCGGCGGCCACGGTCTGCAGGCCGCGCTCCGACGGCGGGATGGGGACCGGCCCGCGAGTCGCTGCGTCGTAGGCGAGCTCATGAACCGCCTCGACGCCCTGCTGCGCCTGCGTTCCGGCCGTGGCGCAGGCGGCGATCAGCGCGGCGAGCGCGAGTGCATGGCGGAACCTCGCGATGCGAGGGGGTGGAGGGCTACCAGGCATAGGCCACCGGGGCCTCGCCGCCCGGGCCCGGCCAGATCTCGTCGAGCCGCGCCAGCGTCTCGCCCGAGAGGGTCAGCGACGGTGCCCTCAGGTTCTGGCGCAACTGCTCGACGGTGCGGGGGCCGCTGATCGCGGCCGTGACGACCGGGTTGTGGAGCAGCCACGCCAAAGCCACGTCGGAGGGGGCCTCGCCGAGTTCGGCGCAAAGCGCCTCGTAGGCTTCGAGTTGCGGGCGCAACTTGTCGATCCGCTGCTGCAGGTGCGGGCTCGCCCGTCGCCCCTCGGCGGCCTTGCGCAGGACGCCGCCCAGCAGGCCCATGCCGACCGGGCTCCACGGGATGAGGCCGATGCCGAAGTGGCGCAGGGCCGGGATCACCTCCAGCTCCACCGTGCGTTGGGTCAGGTTGTAGAGGCTCTGCTCGGAAGCGAGCCCCAGCAAGTTGCGCGCGGTGGCCGTGCACTGGGCGGTGGCGATGTCCCAGCCGGCGAAGTTGCTCGATCCGACGTAGGTGATCTTGCCCTCGCGGCCGAGCTGCTCCATCGCCTGCCAGATCTCCGCCCAGGGCGTCGCCCGGTCGACGTGGTGCATCTGGTAGAGGTCGATGTGGTCCGTCTTCAGCCGACGCAGGCTGGCCTCGCAGGCCCGGCGGATGTGGTAGGCCGACAGGTACTTGTCGTTCGGCCCCGTCTCCATCGGCTGGTAGACCTTGGTCGCCAGCACGATCCGGTCACGCCGGCCGGGGTCCTGGGCGAGCCAGCGGCCTATAATCTCCTCGGAGGCGCCGTAGCCCTTCGCCATGTCGGGTGATTGCGGGCCGCCGTAGACGTCGGCCGTGTCGAAGAAGTTGATGCCGGCGGCGAGCGCTTCGTCCATGACCGCGAAGCTCGTCGCCTCGTCGGTCAGTTCGCCGAAGTTCATGGTGCCGAGCGCGAGCCGGCTGACCCTCAGGCCGGTCCGGCCGAGATGCGTGTATTCCATCGGATCGCTCCCGAATCCCGTCGTTCTCGAAAGGGGCTGTTCTGGGCTCGCCGCGCTCAGTTCGCGGTGTAGCCGCCGTCCACCGGCAGGGCGACGCCGAGGACGAAGCTGGCCGCGTCGCTGCAGAGCCAAAGCACGGCGGCCGCGACCTCCTCGGGCCGCCCGAGCCGGCCGATGACCTGCTTCTTCATGATCTCGGCCATGGCCTCGGGCCGCTCGGCGAGCATCTTGGCCACCATCGGCGTGTCGATGGTGGCTGGGCAGACCGCGTTGAGGCGGATGCCGCGCGCCGCGTTCTCCAGGGCGGCGCTCTGGGTCAGGCCGATCACGCCGTACTTGGTGCCGTGATAGGCGGCCAGCCCCGGGTTGCCGATCAGGCCGCCGATGGACGAGCAGTTGACGATGGCGCCGCTGCCCTGCCGGTGCATCTGGCGCAGCTCCGCCTGCATGCAGTTCCAGACACCGCGCAGGTTGACCGACATCACGCGCTCGTAGTCCTCGTCCGGCACGTCGACGACGTCGTTCGGCGGGATCTGGATGCCGGCGTTGTTGAAGGCCGCGTCGAGCCGTCCGAAGGTGTCGACGGTGCGCCGGACCATGGCCTCGACCTCGGCCTTGCTGGACACGTCGCATCGGACGCCGAGCACCGTGTGGCCGGCGGCCTCAAGCCCGGCGACGGCCTCGCCGAGGGCTTCCTCGTTGTGATCGGAGAGGACGACCGCCGCGCCGGCCTCGGCGAACATCCGGGCGGTCGCCAGGCCCATGCCCATGGCGGCCCCGGTCACCAGGGCGACCTTGTTCTCGAAGGTGATCTGCATGTCGTTTCCTTTCCGGTCCAGATGGGATCGGGCTAGGCCGCGGCGGCGGCGTTCCGACTGCCCTGGCGCCAGGCCAGGACGGTCGCGACGGTCGCCGCGCCGAAGGCGAGCGCGCCGAGCGCGAAGGTGCTCCGGTAGCCGCCCGTGTCGTAGGCGACGCCCCCGAGTGTGGCGCCCAGCGCGATGGCCATCTGGACCACGGCGACGAACAACCCGCCGCCGGCCTCGGCGTCGTCGGGCAGCACCCGGCTCACCCAGGTCCACCACGCCACCGGGGCGGCCGTGCCGACGAGGCCCCAGCAGGCGAGCAGGACCGTGACCGCGACCGGCGACGCGCCGAGCGCCATGGTGGCGATGCCGATGACCGCCATCGCGACCGGCGTCGCGATGAGGAGGCTGTAGAGGCGCGCCTTGAGGAGCAGGCCGATCAGGTAGGTGCCGAGCAGGCCGGACCCGCCCATGACGAGCAGTATGAGGGACAGGGTGGTGACGCCGACGTGGGTGACCGTCTCCAGGAACGGCCGCAGGTAGGTGAACACGGCGAACTGCCCGAGGAAGAACAGCGAGGAGCCGAGCATCCCGAGGGGGACCGTCCGGCGTCGGAGGACCCGGAAGACCGTGCCTCCCTTCTTCGAGCGGTTCGACGGCATCGCGGGCAGGCTCGCGAACAGCCACGCGAGCGTCACGGCCGCGAGCGGGACGACGCAGAAGAAGGCGCCGCGCCAGCCGATGAACTGGCCGAGGAAGCTGCCGAGCGGCGCCGCCACGGTCGTCGCCAGGGCGTTGCCGCCGTTCAGCAGGCCGAGCGCCTGCGGGACCTGGGCCTCTGGCACGAGCCGCATGGCGGTGGCGGCCGACATCGACCAGAAGCCGCCGATGACGACGCCGACCAGCGCGCGTCCGGTCATGAAGACCGCCGCGTTCGGGGCGAGGGCCACCATCAGGCCCGACACCATCATCAGCACGGTGAGCGACAGCAGGACGGTCCGGCGGTCGATGCCGCGCGTGGCGGTCGAGACGGTCAGGCTCGTCAGCACGGCGAACAGGCCGGAGACCGCGATGGCCTGGCCGGCGTTGCCCTCGGTCATGCGCAGGTCGGCAGCGATGGGCGTCAGCAGGCTGACCGGCATGAACTCGGAGGCGACCAGGGTCGCGCTGCACAGGGCCATGGCGGTCACCGCCGCCCAGCCTCGGGTCGAGGGCGCGCTAGCCTCGTCCATGAACGCGCTCTCGGTTGCGCAGCCTTGGTTCGCGTTCATGGGCAGGAGGGCCCCTTTCCTAATCTTCGAGGTTGGTGTGCGGCCGGTGTCAGTCGTCGCTAAGGCTCGGACCCCGGAGGTCCTTCGACGGCCAGCGTATCGGTGGCCATGGTGCCGCCTGGGTTCGGGATGAAAGCTACCGGTCGGGGCCGGTCCGGATTAGATGCTCAGGTCGACATGAGCCTATGAAGCGCGCTTATGAATGCGGGCTGGCAGGAGTCCGCAGCAATTGGAGCGCGACCGCCGCGGCGACGGCCACCGGCACCGCGCTGACGACAAACACGGCGCCGAGCCCCGCATGACCGGCGACGAGGCCGAGTGCCGGCCCGGATACGCCCAGCGCGAGGTCGAGGCAGGCGGTGTAGGCGCCCATGGCCGAGCCGCGGCTCTCCGGCGGGGCCCGGCGGACGGCCTCGACCCCGAAGCTGGGAAAGACGAGCGCGTAGCCGAGCCCCGTCAGCGCGGCGCCGGCCGCCGCTACGGTGACCGACGCAGCCAAGCCCATGAGCAACAGGCCGGCAGCCTCGATGAGAACGCAGACCAGCGCCACTTTGGCGCCCCCGAGCCGGTCGGGCAGGTGCCCGAACAGCAGGCGGGCCACGATGAGGGCCACCGCGTAGGCCGTGAAGGCGAGCCAGACCGGCTGCCAGCCATGCGTCGAGAACAGCAGGGTGCCGAAGGCGATCAGGGCCCCGAAGCCGATGCTGCTGAGCGCGGCGGCGAGGCCCGGCAGCCAGATCCGTTTCGCGACGGCGAGGAAGGAGGAGGCCCCTTGGTGCGCCGGGGCGGCGCCCCGGACGGGCGCGATGAACGCCAGGGTGGCGAGCGGCGCCAAGGCAGTGGCCCCGACGACCGCGGCGAAGCCGCCTCCGGCATACAGGGCGGTGCCGAGCGGGGCGCCGGCGGCGAAGGCCGCGAACATCGCCGTCCCGGTCCAGGCGATGACCTTACCGGCGTTCGGCGTACCGGCGCGGGCCAGCCCCCAGGCGACGGCGCCGGTGATGATGAAGCTTTCCGCGCCGCCGAGGACCGCGCGGCCGGCGAGCAGGATGCCGGCCGAGACCCAGGGCGCGTCGACGAAGGCGAGCGAGGCGAGATACAGCGCGCCTGCCGCCGCGGCCGCGGCGAGACCCACGACCACCCCGCGCTTGGGACCGTGGGCATCGGACATGCGGCCGGACCAGAGACGCGCCACCAGGGCGGCGGCGAACTGGCACCCTGTCACCAAGCCGACCATGAACGGTCCGAGCCCGAGGCCGTCGCGGACGTGCAGCGGCAGGACCGGCAGGGCGATGCCGATGACCAGGAACGCGACGAACACGACCGCCAGCAACGGCAGCAGGGTCGCCATCGTGGGTGTGTCGCCGGCGTGGGTCGCCGGCGCGGGGGCCGCAGGCATCATCAGGGTCGCCCGGCCTCCGGCGCATACTGGTCGTCCCCGACTTTCTCCATCCAGGCCACGGGGCTGCCGTCCAGCGCCTCCTGGACCGCGATGTGGCTCATCGCGGTGGTCGGGCCGGCGCCGTGCCAGTGCTTCTCGCCCGGCGGGAACCAGACCACGTCGCCGGGCCGGATCTCCTCGATGGGACCGCCCTCGCGCTGGACCCGGCCGCAACCCGCGGTGACGATCAGCGTCTGACCGAGCGGGTGCGTGTGCCAAGCCGTGCGGGCCCCTGGCTCGAAGGTGACGAGGGCCCCGCCGGCACGGGCCGGCTCGGCCGGGCTGAACAGGGGGTCGACACGGACGGTCCCGGTGAACCAGTCCTCCGGACCCTTGCCCGAAGGCCGCGAGCCGGCGCGCATGATCTCCATGTCCGTGTTCCTGGCAGGTTGGCAACCATGGCGGCACGCGATGCCGCCGACGTTCGATGCGAAAGCTAGCGCCTGGGAACGGGCTGCATTAGATGCCCAAGCCGACATGAGGCCATGAGCAGGGCTTATGGATGCTGCGTGAGAGCCTGAACGACATGGTCGCCTTCGTGGCCGTCGCGCGCGCGGGCAGCTTCACCCGGGCGGCAGCGCAGCTCGGCGTCTCGCAACCGGCGCTGAGCCAGACGGTGCGCGGGCTTGAGGCGCGCCTGGGCGTCAGGCTGCTGGCGCGCACCACCCGCAGCGTCTCGCCCACCGAGGCCGGCGAGCGCCTTCTGAATGCGGTCGGCCCTCGGTTCGAGGAGATCGAGACGGGGCTGGCCGGACTCGCGGAGCTGCGGGGCAAGCCGGCCGGAACGGTGAGGATCACCGCGGACGAGCACGCGGCGAACACGGTGCTGTGGCCGGCGCTGCGGCAGGTCCTGCCGGAGCACCCCGACATCAAGGTCGAGGTGGTCGTCGACAACGGGCTGACCGACATCGTGGCCGAGCGCTTCGACGCGGGCGTGCGCCTGGGCGGCATCGTGGCCAAGGACATGGCTGCGGTCCCCATCGGACCGGCCATGCGCATGGCCGCCGTCGCCGCGCCCGCCTACTTCGAGGGTCGTTCGAGACCCGTTCGTCCCGAGGACCTGACGGACCACGCCTGCATCAACCTCCGCCTGCCGACCCACGGCGGGCTCTATGCCTGGGAGTTCGAGAAGGACGGGCGGGAGATGCGGGTCTGGGTCGAGGGGCAGCTCGTGTTCAACACCGCGTCCCTCGTGCTTAAGGCGGCGCTGGACGGGTTCGGCATCGCCTTCCTCATGGAGGATGCGGTCCGGGCGCACCTGGAGGCCGGGGCGCTCGCACGGGTGTTGGAGGACTGGTGCGATCCGTTCGCGGGCTACCACCTCTATTATCCGAGCCGCCGGGAGCCGCCAGCGGCGCTGGCCGTCCTGGTCGAGGCGCTGCGCCACCGCGGTTGAGGTCGCTACCGAGCCGTTCGGGCTCCAGCGGCGGCAAGCGGGCCTCGCCGGCCGAGGCGCTGCCTGACCGCGAGCGCCCCCAGGGCCTCGTCGGCGGCCCTTTTCCCGCTGTCGTGGGCCCCGTGGGCGGTCGTGAAGTCGTGGGCGTGCGTCGCCTCGCCGGCGAAGAACAGTCTGTCCTCGAACGGTCGGGCCAGCCGCGCCCTCGCGTTCGATTGCCCCGGCAAGGCGCAACTGTAGGCGCCGCCGATGGACGCCGTCCGGGTCCACGAGGTCGCCACAATCGGGCGGATGGCCGACGCCACGTCGCTGCCGAACAGGGCAACCAGCTCGGCCATGGCGTGGGAGAACCCAGCGGCAGGGCCTTCCTCCGCCACGATGTTGGCCCCTTCGCCGCCGAGGAATGCCTCGATTACCGGCCAGCCGTTGGGTCGGATGGTATAGGCGGCGGACCGCGGGTCGTGCAGGTTGCCGTAGGCATGCGTGTCCGGCTCGAACGCGGTGTCGCGCCCAATCTCCAGAAAAATCTTCTCGTTGCGGCCCAGCGGCAGGGCGGCGGCGGCCTCGCGCCAGGGGTCGACCCCGGGGGGAAGGCGGATCGCGTCGCCGGCCAGGACCGCGGTTGATACCGTGAGGATAGCAGCCCCGGCGTGGACGGTTCCGGCGCGGGTGGTGACGGCGACGCCGTCCGCCGTCAGGTCGATCCGCTCGGCCGAGGTGGCCAGCCGCAGGGACGTCGAGGACGGCAGGCTGGCGGCGACCAGCGTGCCGTAGCCGAGTGGCAGGTTCCAGTTCTTGCCCGTCGAGGCATCGTCGTAGGCTAGGTAGTCGGTAGCCGATATCTCTTCGGGCCCCACGCCACTCATGAAGCCGGCGATGGTGCGCACGTAGGCGTTCCAGGCGCCGCCGGGCTCCAGGGCATCGCTGGCACGGTCGCTGCCAGCCGCGATGGTGCGGAGCCTCTCCTCCCATTCGCCGAACGCCTTCCGCGCCGCCTCCTCGCCGTCCTCGTCCCGGACGATGGAAGGGTGCGCCTTCGCCCATGGCGGCTCGCCGCGGTCGACCGGGAAGCCCGATGCCTCGGCGATACCGACCCATGCGTTGCGGTCACCCGAGTGAAGCCACTCGCAACCGAGGTCGAGCGGGTTGCCTCCGAGGTTCTGCGTGTAAGCGCGGCCTCCGAGGCGCGAGGAGGCGTCCAGCAGCAAGGCCGATGCGCCGTGGGCCGCGAGCCTTCGCGCCGCGCCGATGCCGGCGGCTCCTCCCCCTACGATGATGACGTCGAACTCGCTACTCATGGGCTGGAGGTGAGGCCGACTGATTGGCCGGACAAGCGCGGAGGCATGCAGGGAGCGGCATCGCTCCATGCGCTCAGGCGTTCGGTCGAGCCTTCAGGCGGGTGGCGTCGACGTGTAGTCTTGTAGGCTCGCGGCTCGACCATTCCGAGCAAAGGCTGCTTGCGAGTGAAGAGCGGCCATTCCAGCGGTTGTGGCAGAAGGTCCGGAAGTGGCGGATTTCGTTGAAAAACTCGCGGTCTAGTTGGATCGGGTGCAGGTCGGACGAGCGCGGCGGCTGGATGAGAGGGTGGCCCCGGCCGATCAGGCCGGGCTCGGCTGCGGCACCGGGATCAGCTTGGCGAGCTTCCTGAGGTTCTGGGCTGC
>CANEZL010000034.1 GCA_947444195.1 Methylobacteriaceae bacterium
CCACCAAGCCCGTTTCCAGACCCAGCGAAGAGCTTCCTGAAAGACAACCGTGTCGGCCCTATCGTCTCACGCCCCAGCCTAAGCCAGAGCCGCAAGAGACAACGCCGCCCACGCTTCCCTTCCTCAAATACAAACCTGTCAAAGAGCAGCCGAACCGGAAAACCGGACCGGAAAGACCCGCCGCCGCCAGACCCGCAAAACTCGAGGCATCCACCCCGAAATCCGCTTGCCCGCCTTGGCAAACCCTGATACCAACCTCGCCTAAGCAAAGGTCCGTCCCAGCGGTGCAGGGCGTCTAAGGCCCCGACCGAACCCTGTCAACCCCGGCTCTCGTCGCCGCCAGAGCGGCATCGCGACCGGTTCGACAAGGTCTCTCCCGGCGACGAAACAGCAGACCGCCCGGTCTTGCGACCGACCCGCCCGCGGAACGTCTGTCGAGAGAACCGGCACCACCGCAACCCGCTGAGGAGCGGTGCGGCCCGGCGCCGATGACGGGTATCTACGCATCGCCAGCGCGCCCGTCAACACCCGAAATGACGGGTCCGCGAATTTTCGAAGACAGGGCCGTGACGGGCGCCCTGGCTTATCCTCGTGGATGCAAGGCCCCTCCGGTGGCGGGAGCGTGCGTGCCATAGAGTGCGTGCTATCCTGGCGGCCGGAGCGCCACCACCCGTCGAGCGCGGCACCGGCGCGCCTGCGATGACGCGGGGCCGCCCCCGCATTCGCGTTTATCCCTCCGATCGCGTATAGGACGGCTCACACCCCATCGAAGAGCAGATCATCGAGCCATGGCGACGGCGTCGTTCGACACCGCCCGGCGCGCGGCCAGCGCCGTTCCCCCCATCGAGAAGACGCCGGACTTCCGGCCCGAGCCGGTGCCCGGCCGGCCCGTCTCCCTCGTCGGCCTGACGCGGGCCGCCCTGAAGGAGAAGCTCCTCGCCCTCGGCGTGCCCGAGCGCGAGAGCCGCATGCGCGCGGGCCAGATCTGGCACTGGATCAACTTCCGCGGCATCACCGATTTCGACGCGATGACGAATGTCGGCAAGGGGCTGAAGGCCGAGCTCGCCCGCGCCTACACCCTGGAGCGGCCGGAAGTGGTGAGCCAGCAGGTCTCCCGCGACGGCACCCGCAAGTGGCTCCTGCGCATGGCGCCCACGGGCCGGCACGACCACAACCGCGGCGCCGAGATCGAGTGCGTCTACATCCCCGGCCCCGACCGCGGCACGCTCTGCGTGTCGAGCCAGGTCGGCTGCACCCTCACCTGCTCGTTCTGCCACACGGGCACGCAGCGCCTCGTGCGCAACCTCGAGGGCCCGGAGATCGTCGCGCAGCTCGTGGCCGCCCGCGATCAGCTCGGCGACTGGCCGGGCCAGATGCCGGGCAAGGACGCCTCCGGCGAGGTCGGGCGCCTCGTCACCAACATCGTCTTCATGGGCATGGGCGAGCCCCTGTACAATCTCGACAACGTGCTCGACGCCCTCGGCGTGATGTCGGACCCGGAGGGGCTCGGCCTCTCGCGGCGGCGCATCACGGTCTCGACCTCCGGCGTCGTGCCGCAGATCTCCCGGCTCGGCGCGGAGGGCAACGCCATGCTGGCGATCTCCCTGCACGCCGTGCGGGACGAGCTGCGCGACACGCTGGTGCCGCTCAACCGCAAGTATCCGATCGCCGAACTGCTCCGCGCCTGCCGGGACTATCCGGGCCTCAGCAACGCGCGGCGAATCACCTTCGAGTACGTGATGCTGAAGGGCGTCAACGACAGCGATGCCGATGCCCGCGAGCTGGTGCGGCTCCTCAAGGGCATCCCGGCCAAGATCAACCTGATCCCGTTCAACCCCTGGCCCGGCAGCGCCTACGAGTGCTCCGACTGGGAGCGGATCGAGCGCTTCTCGGAAATCGTCTTCAACGCCGGCTACGCCTCCCCCGTGCGCACGCCGCGCGGACGCGACATCCTCGCGGCCTGCGGCCAGCTCAAGAGCGAGACCGAGAAGCTGCGCGCCCGCGCCCGCATGATGCTGGAGGAGGGCATGGGCGCGGAAGGGTTCTACGCCGACGCGGACGATTGAGGGCTGGCCGAGCCGGGGCGATCGCGCCGGCCGGGACTAAGGCCACGCTCTCGTCCGTCGACTCTCCGAGTGTCGACCGTCCGCAACCCGCGGGTCCGGCGACCGGAGGGAGGCGGACCCGACGGATGCACAGGACCCTGGCACGTCTCGCGACCATGCTCGCCGCCGCAGGCGCCGCCCTCCTGACAGCGGGTCCGGCGGCAGCCGGCTCGGCCGCGCAGCCCGGCCAGACCATCGGCCTGCCCACCGGCGCGCAGCTTCCCGTCGGGCTCTATTTCGTGAACCTGTCGAGCTTCGGCGTGCGCGACACGGCGCCCCTCGCCTCGGAATCGAACGTCAATCTGCCGACGCTGGCGCTCTCCACGCCCTGGACGGCGCTCGGGGCGCGGCTGCAGTTCTTCTTCACCCAGCCGGTGGCCGCCTCGAGCGTGCGCGGCGCGCCCTATCAGAGCGGCATCGGCCAGCAACTGCTCGCCGGTCAGCTCGCCTGGGATCTCGGCGGCGATGTCGGCGTGAGCTACCTGTTCGGCGGCTATCTGCCGATCGACACCCGCTTCCTCACGCAGGAAGCCTCGCTCAGCCACCGCTTCGCCGTGAGCTACACGGGCCAGGGCTACAATCTCACCGCCAACCTGCTCTACGGCACCTTCCTCAGCGCCCGCTCGCCCTTCGGCGTGCTCTATCCCGACTATCTCAACCTCGATCTCACGGCGACGAAGAAGTTCGGCAAGTGGGAGATCGGTCCCGTGGCCTTCGGCTCCCTCGACCTGCCGGTGAACGTGCCGGGCTACCGGCGCCAGGGCCAGTTCGCGGTGGGCGCCCTGGTGGGCTACAATTTCGGCCCCGTGAACCTTCAGGCCTACGTCACCCGCGACGTGGTCGAACGCGCTTACGGGGGCCGCGAGACGCGGGGCTGGCTGCGGGCCATCGTGCCCCTGTACCAGGACAGGGGCGACGTGCAGCCCAACCGCACCCTGGTCACCCGCGAGCAGGGCCGCTGAGGATGGCCCAGCCTCGATCGTCGGCGCCCGCCTCCACGGGCTTGGGCTTTCGCTCAGCTTGACGGCAGGACGGCCGCGGCGTCTAACAAAGCGCCGCGCGAGCACTGCATTCCCGCCGCGCGGCCGACGCCGGGATTGAACAAGCAATTCGATGCGCCTTCGCGGTCTCCTGATCGGCGTCAGCGGTCTCGCCGTCGCGGCGACGGCGGGTGCCGTCCTCGCCGCCCCCCTCCTCGCCGACCGTCTCGGTGCGGCGATCACCACGCGGCTCGCCCGCGAGACCGGCCTGCGCTGGCAGATCGGCCGCACCGCGCTGTCCTTCTCGGGTCTCGTGCTGGAGGACGTCGCCTTCGACGGCGCCGACCTGCGCGGACGCCTGCGCCGGGCGACGGCCGCGGGCCCCATCGGCCTGCTCCTCGGCCACGGCGGCACCGTCTCCGCCACGGTCGAGGGCGCGAGTCTGAACCTGCCCCTCGCCCTGCCGGCCGCGGCCGGCGCCGGGGGCGGCTCCGACCTCAACCTGTCCGCCCTGCGTGCCGTGATCCGCGGCGGCGACGCCGTCCTCGACGACGGGGGGCGCCGGCTGGCCTTGGCCCTGAGCAAGGCCGACCTCGCCCTCGATCTCGCCGCGGGCCCGGGCGGGCGCGATCCGGCATTCCGCCTGGAAATGCCCGACCAGGGCCTCGTCGCGGAGGCCGCCGGCGCCCCGGCGGGTGCCGCCCGCACCGTGAACCTGACGCTGGCCCCCGCGGGCGGCCCGAAGATCGAGGCCCGGACGGAGGCACGGCTCGGCGCGTCCGGGCTGCGCCTCGACCGGATCGGCGGCACGATCGACGGGGCCCCCTTCTCCGGCACCCTCGTCGCGGAGCGCTCCGGCCGGAGCGACCGGCCGCGGCTCGACCTCGGCCTCGCCCTCGACGCCCTGGCCCTGGCCGAGGCTGGGTCCGCGATGCGCGTCGATCCGGTGGGCGGCCTCACGGTGCCGATCCGGATCGACCTCGTGCCCGATCCCGCTTGGTTCGCGGGCTACGAGGGGCAGGCGGCCATCACCGTCCAGCGCCTCGCCGCCGGTGCGGTCCGCGCCACGGCGGTCGGCCTGACCGCGCGGGTCCGCGACGGGCGGCTCGACGCCTCCCTCGACAACGCCGCCCTCTACGGGGGCAGCGCCCGGGGCCGTTACGTGCTGGAGCCCGAGGGCCGGCACGGCCGCCACCAGATCGGGCTCTCGCTCACCGGCGTGCAGGTCCTGCCCCTCCTCCGGCAGGCGGCCGGGGTCGACGGCCTCGACGGCAGCGGCACCGCCCGCCTCGACATCCAGGCCACCGGCGGCACGCCGCAGGCCCTCCTGCGCAGCGCCCGGGGGCAGTCCGAGGTCACGGTGACCGACGGGCGCATCGACGGGCTCGACCTCGCCCGCGCGGCCGGCATCACCGCCATGCCCGGCGCCCTTGCCACCCGCCTCGACCGCCTGGGCGCCCGCTTCACGGTGGCCGACGGGCAGGCCGGCACGGACGATCTCCAACTGAAGACCGGGCTCATCGAGGCGGAGGGCGCGGGGCGCCTCGATCTCGTCGCCCGCACGATCGACCTGCGCCTCAAGCCCCTCAAGGTCACGGCGGGCGGACGGCTCAACGTGCCGATCCAGATCTCTGGATCCTGGGACGCCCCGGCCGTCTCCGCCGACCTCGCGGGTCTGGCGCAGGATCCGGCGGGCACGCTCCAGAGCCTGCAGGATCTCGGCAACAACCTCCTCGGCGGCCAGCCGGGCCGGGAGCGGGGCGAGCCCCTGGGCGAGAGCCTCGGCGGCCTTCTCGACGCGCTCATCCCGCGCCCCGCGCCTCGGCGCAGACCATGATCCCCTTCTCTCGAGGCCGTGCGGCGATGCTCCTCCGTCCCTGCCGTTTCCGCTCCCCCGCCCGCAGCCGCCCCCGCGGAGGCGGGATGCTCGCCGTGGCGGCCTCCGCCGCGCTCCTTGGTCTGCCGGCCCAGGCGGCCGAGGAGCGGCTCGCCGCGGTGTCGGTGAGCGTGCGCGCCGCCTCCACCCGCTGCTTCCCGGACCGGATCGAGGTGACCGGCACCCTGGCCCCGCGCCAGCGCGTGGATGTCAGCGCGGAACGCGAGGGGTTCAAGGTCACGCAGGTGCTGGTGAGCCCCCTCGACACGGTCGCCACCGGCCAGACCCTGGCGCGGCTCGCTCCCCTGGAGGGCCCCGCCGACGGGCCGGGACAGGCCCTGCGGGCGCCGGTGGGCGGCACGGTCCTGCGCAGCCAGGCCGCGATCGGCCAGCCCGCCTCGCCGCGGCTCGGCCCCCTGTTCCAGATCGCCGCGGGGGGCGACCTCGAACTCACCGCCGAGGTCACCCTGAGCGATCTCGGGCGGATCGCCTCCGGGCAGACCGTGGCCGTGCGCCCCCTCGGCCTGCCCGAGATCGCGGGGGAGGTCCGCCGGGTGGAGGCGGGCACCGACCCGACCTCGCAGACCGGACAGATCCGGATCGCGCTCCGCGGCGCCCCGGACGTGCGGTCGGGCACCTTCGCGCGCGGCATCGTCACGGTGGGCCAGCGCTGCGGGATCGGCGTGCCCTACTCGGCGGTGCAGTACGAGCCGGACGGCACCATCGTGCAGGTGGTGGACGGCACCCGGATCGAGTCGCGGC
Source organism: Methylobacteriaceae bacterium (assembly GCA_947444195.1). Classification (GTDB taxonomy): domain Bacteria; phylum Pseudomonadota; class Alphaproteobacteria; order Rhizobiales; family Beijerinckiaceae; genus Methylobacterium. The sequence goes on from CANEZL010000034.1 coordinate 5,724, forward strand.
AGGTCTCGGTGGGCCTGCTCTCGGGGGACGACGCCGAGATCCTGTCCGGCCTCTCCGAATCCGATCTCGTCGTGGTGCGGGCGGCCCCCTTCCTGCGCGAGGGCGACCAGGTGCAGCCGATCGTGACGAAGCCCGCGCGTCCCTGAGCGGGCTTCCCGGATCGGCGCCCGCGCCACCGTCGTTCCGGGGCGCCGCAGGCGAGCCCGGAACCGATGGACACCGCAGCGTCCGAGCCTGCCCCTTCGATGTGCCTCGACCCCGGGCTCCGCTCACGCGGCCCCGGGATGACGGTGCGGGGCGTGTCCCTGGAGCCGCTCCCGACCGCGCTGCAATCGTCCACGGCCCTAAATTATTGTTCTTGCGCGCGCTCTTGCCCCGAACCGGCGTCCACTTCGGCGGAGAGCGTTCTAGCGATCAAGCGGAGCCCGTATCAGGCCTGCGGACCGGAGGAGACCGGATTGCCGTGCGATCCGTCCTGCGGACCGTGATGCGCGGCGGGGGGCGTGCCCTCGGCGGCCGCCTTGCGCCGGCCGAGCGAACCGAGGCGGCGCATCAGGCGCAGGGAGCGGTCGCTGATCTCCGACACCGTCACGAAGACGGCGGGCACGAAGACGAGGGAGAGCAGCGTCGAGAAGATCAGGCCGCCGATCACCGCGAGCGCCATGGGCGAGCGGAACTCGCCGCCGATGCCGAAGGCCAGCGCCGAGGGCAGCATGCCCGCCACCATCGCGATGGTCGTCATCACGATCGGGCGCGCCCGCTTCTGGCCGGCGTCGATGATCGCCGCGTCGCGGTCCATGCCGTGCCGGATCGATTCCACCGCGAAGTCCACGAGCATGATCGCGTTCTTGGTGACGATGCCCATCAGCATCAGGATGCCGATCCAGACCGGCGTGGTGAGCTGCTTGCCCGTGATCATCAGGGCGAGCACCGCGCCGCCGAGGGAGAGCGGCAGCGAGAACAGGATGGTGATCGGCAGGAGGAACGAGCCGAACAGGAGCACCAGCACGGCGTAGACCATCATCAGGCCCGCGCTCATGGCATGGGCGAAGCCGTCGGCCAGTTCGTTCAGGCTCTCGGCGTCGCCGCCCTGGTCGACGGTGACGCCCTTGGGCAGGGACTTCATCACCGGCAGGTCGTCGATCGACTTGAGCACGTCGCCGAGTGCGGCGTTGCCCACGAGGTCGCAGGCGACGGTGGCCTGCCGCTGGCGGTCGTAGCGGGTGATGTTCGTCGGGCCCTGCTGGAAATCGAGGGCGGCGATCGCCGAGAGCGGGATGGCGCCGCCCCCGCCCTTCGGCACCCGGACCTGCTCCAGCACCGCCTGGTTCACCCGGGCGGTCTCGTCGAGCTGCACCCGGATCGGCACGAGGCGGTCGCCCGCGTCGAACTTGGCCAGCGCCGGGCCGACATCGCCGATGGTGGCCACGCGGATCGTCTCGGCGAGCAGCGTCGGCGAGACGCCGAGGCGGGCGGCGAGGTCGAGATGCGGGCGGATCCTGAGTTCCGGCCGGTCGAGGGTGGTGCCCGAGATCACGTTGGCCACGGTGGGCAGGCGGCGCATCTGGCCGGCCAGCTCGTTGGCCACGTTGGCCACCGTGCGCGGATCCGAGCCGCGCACCACCAGGGAGATCGCGCGCAGGCCGTTCTCGTCCACGAAGTAGAAGCGGATGTCGGGGATCTGGCGCAGGCGGCTGCCGATCTCGCGCTCCAGCTCGCGCTGGGTGATCGAGCGGTCCTTCTTGGCCGTGTAGTTGATGATGAACGAGGCGCGCCGGGCCTCGATCGGCTCCTTGGGCACGCGCCCGCCATCGACGAACACGCTGCGGACCTGGGGCAGCTCGCGGATGACGCGGGCGATGTCCTCGCCGACCTTCTCGGTCTCGGAGAGCTGGGAGCCCGGCGGCAGTTCGAGCGCCATCACCGAGCGCGAGGTGTCCTGCGCGGGCAGGAAGCCCTTCGAGAGCAGGCCGATCGAGGCGATGGAGCCCGCGAAGGTGAGCAGCCCGACGAGCACGGTGAGCGGATAGTAGCGCACCGAGACGGTGACGAGGCGGGTATAGGCGCGCAGCACCGGGCCCGGCGGCTTCTCGGGCTTGTGGTGCGGCTTCATGATGTAGGCCGCCAGCATCGGCGTCACGAAGCGTGCGGCCAGCAGCGAGAAGAACACCTGCACCGCGACCGTGATGCCGAACTGCTTGAAGAACTGCCCGGCGATGCCGGACATGAAGCTCGCCGGCGCGAAGATCGCGATGATGGTGAGCGAGATCGCGATCACGGCGAGCCCGATCTCGTCGGCGGCCTCGATCGCCGCCTGCATCGGCGACTTGCCCATGCGCATGTGGCGGACGATGTTCTCGATCTCCACGATCGAGTCGTCCACGAGGATGCCCGTCGAGAGGGTGATCGCCAGGAAGCTGACGAGGTTCAGCGAGAAGCCGAGCATGTCCATCGCCCAGAAGGCGGGGAAGATCGACAGCGGCAGCGAGACGGCGACGATCACCGTCGCCCGCAGATCGCGCAGGAACAGGAACACGATGACGACGGCGAGGAAGGCGCCCTCGAACAGGGTCGACATCGCGGCGTCGTAGTTGCCGAGGGTGAAGTTGACCGAGGTGTCGATCTCGCGCAGGTCGAATTCGGGGTTCTCGGCGCGGATCTGCGCGACGCGCTTCTCCACCGCCTTGCCGACGACCACGTCGCTCGCCCCCTGCGCGCGCTTGATGCCGATGGCCACCACGGGCTCGCCGTTGAGGCGGGCGAAGGTGCGCCGGTCGGCCACCGTGTCGGTGACGCGGCCGAGATCCTCCAGCCGCACCTGCCCGCCCGTCGGCAGGGTGATCATGGTGCCGGCCAGTTCCTCCAGGGTCTTGGCAGAGGCGAGCGTGCGGATCGCCTGGTCGCGCCCGCCGATCTCGGCGCGTCCGCCCGTCACCGTGATGTTGGTGCCGTAGAGGCGCCGGCTCACGTCGACCGCCGAGAGGCCGAAGGCCTGGAGCCGGTCCGGATCGAGGGAGACGAGGATCTCGCGGGTGACGCCGCCGATCACCTCGACCTCGGCCACGCCCTTCACGTCCTGGAGGGAGCGCTTGACGGTGTTCTCCATGAACCAGGAGACCTGCTCCGGGCTCTTGTTCGGCGCGGTCGCGGCGTAGGTGACGATCGGCAGGCCGACCACGTCGACGCGCTGGATCAGGGGCTCCTGCACGCTCTGCGGCAGGTTCGAGCGCACGCGGGTGACCGCGTCCTTGATGTCGTTGAGCGCCCGGTCGGTGTTGGTCTCCAGGCGGAAGGCGATGGTCGTCACCGAGAGCCCGTCGGTGACCGAGGAGGCGATGTGGCGCACGCCCTCGACGCCCGAGACGCCGTCCTCGATCGTCTTCGTGACCTGCGATTCGATCTCGGCGGGGGCCGCGCCGAACTGCGAGACCACCACCGAGACCAGGGGGATGTCGGCGGAAGGCAGCCGGGTCACCGGCAGCTTCATGAAGCTCGCCCAGCCGAGCGCCAGCAGGATGATCGAGGCCACCACCGAGGGCAGCGGGCGCTTGATCGCCAGGGCGGAGATGTTGACGGACATCAGCGCGGGGCTCCGACCTTGCCGGTGATGACGGGGGTGACGCGGTCGCCCGCGCGCAGGGCGGTGCCGGCATTGGCCACCACCGGCTCGCCCTCGGCGAGCCCCTCGCGGATCTGCACGTTGGTCTCGTCGGACAGGCCGACGCGGACGCTGCGGGTCTCCACCGCGGAGCCGTTCAGCACCTGCACGGTGGGCAGGCCGTTCTGGTAGCTCACGGCGGCGCGCGGCACCGCCACGCCGCAATCGCGGGCGGTCTCCAGCACGGCGCTCGCGAACTGGCCCGGCCGCAGGGCGGTGGGCGGATCGAGGCTGAGGCGGGCCCGGCCGAGCTGGGTCCGGGGATCGACCTCGCTCACGGGCACGCGCACGCTGCCGCGGATCTCGGCGCCCTCATCGGGCAGGACGCGCGCGGCGGTGCCGGCGCGGATCTTGGCGGCGTAGGGGCTCGGCACGTCCACGAGCAGGTCGGTGCCGGCATCGGCCATGATCCGCACCTGCGGATCGGGCTGGCCCGCGGGCGGCGGGGGAGCCGCGGGCGCGCCGAGCCCCGGTCCGGCCCCCGTCACCTGGCCGAGGCGCAGGTTGAGGCGGGTGACGCGGCCGGCGATGGGCGCGCGCAGGGAGAAGGTGTCGGGGCCCGGCGGGCGCTGCCCGGGGGGGGCCGCCTCGCCCTGGCGGACGGCGCGGGCGATCTCCTGGCCGACGCTGACCGTGTCGCCCTCGGCGACGAGGATCTCGCTGACGCGGTAGCCGTCGAAGGGAATGCTCGCCCCGCTCTCCTCGCGGGCGAGGGCGAAGCCCGTGATGCGGACCTGCTCGCGCAGGCAGGCGGTGCCGGCGCGCACCCCGAGCACCTTCGTGCCCTCCGGGGTGCTCTGGGCCTGGGCGGGCCCGGCCTCGGCCGGGCCGGCCACGAGGAGCGCCGCGAGGAGCGCCGCGGGAGCCGCGGCCCGCAGGCGTTCCCCACGACGGTCCTCCCGTCCACGGGAAGACGCGTCGGCGGACGGATGGTCGCGCATGGTGTCTGGCACGGCCCCGGGTGCGGATTCTTCAGCGGCGCCGGCTCCCGCCCCCAGGAACCGGCGCTTGCGGTCCGCGCCCGAGGCGCGGGGACCGGCGTGACGGATCGAACGCGCCGGAGCCGTTCCCGATCGCTCTGCGACCGGGAACGGCTCCGGGCCCTTGTTTCAACGCGCGCCCCTGCGCCGAACCGGGATCCGCTTCGGCGCAGGAGCGCTCTGGAGCATCGTCTTTACCCGAAAGCCGGCGGCCACCTTTCGGGACGACGCGCTAGCGCCCGGCGGTCTGTACCTGCAGCATGTTCACCGCCTGCACCCGGCGGTTCTCGCGGGCGAACGGGTCGCTGTTCACCTTGAGATGGGTCTTGCCGTAGCCGACCGTGATCAGGTTCGCGGCCGGGATGCCGTAGTTCTGGACGAGGTGGCTCTTCACCGCCTCGGCCCGGCGCTCGGACAGGCGTTGGTTGGCCGCCTCGCCGCCCTTGGCGTCCGTGTGGCCGGCGATCATGAAGGTCTGGCCGCGCATCTGCGCGCTGGTGAGCGCCCGGCCGAGATTGTCGGCGTTCTTCAGGGCGTCGCCGCGCAGGACGTCCGAGTTGTAGTCGAACTCCATCGGCAGATCGATCTGCGGCTTGCTCGCCGCCACGCTGCCGAGCTTCTCCCGCTCGCCCAGCGAGAGCGCGCGGCTCGGCTTGTTGCGCAGGGTGTCGACGAAGGCCGTGTCCGCGGACGGGGCGATCATCGGGGCTGCCGCCGGCGCGGGCGCGCCGATGGAGAGCGAGCGCGTCCGGGGCGCCGCCGCGGGCTGCGGCGAGAGAGCCTTCAGGATCTGCGCCTCACTGATGTCCTCAGCCCTCACGGGGCCGGCGGTGAACAGCGCGAGTGCCGCGCCGAGGACAAGATATCTGCCACCACTCGAAGAACCGAACATAGGACCCTCCAAGTCGCTCAGGCGGATCTCTTCTGCCGCCATTCGCGTTCTGTCACGGCGCCAATCGCCGATCAACTCGGGATGACAGACCTGCCGCAGAATTTGTGTGCGCGCTGTCACACCGGGTTACGGACCGAGATTGATCTCAGCGGATTCCGTAACCGGCGAATTCCTTATCGATCTGTGGATTGAGCGCGAGCGCCTCGGCCACGTCCCGCTCGCCCTGCGCGCGCTCGCCGAGGCGCAGGCGCGCGATCCCGCGCCCGTAGAGGCCGGCCACGTGCTGCCCGTCGGTGCGCAGCAGGGCGTCGTAGTCGGCGAGCGCGGCGCGGAAGGCGCCCGATTTCAGGTGCACGAGGCCGCGGCTGTCGAGGGCGTCGGGAAAGCCCGGCCGCAGCTTCAGGGCCTCGTTGCAGTCGGCGAGCGCCCGCGGGAGCTCGTTGGCCATCGCCCGCATCCAGCAGCGGTTGTTGAAGGCTTCCGGGCTCGGCCTGAGCCGGATGGTCTGGTCGAAGTCGCGGATCGCGGCGGCCGCGTCCCCGCGCTGGGCGTGGAACTGGCCGCGCTCGTAATAGGCCGCCTCGTCGCGCGGGTTGCTCGCGATGCGCTGGTCGAGGGAGGCGAGGCGCTGGCGCTCCTCGTCGCGCCGCCGCTCGGCCGCCCGCTCGAATCGGTCGATCTCGGCCCGGGCCCGGTCCGCCTGCGGGCTGCCGGGATGCCTGTCGAGGAAGGCTTGGTAGGAGGCCTGGGTGCCCACGCTCTCCGCGTCCTCGTAATCGGCCGCGACCCGCCGCTCCTCCGTCTCGATCCGGGCGATCTCGGCGCGCGCCCGCTCGGCGAGGGGGCTGCCGGAATGGGCGGCGAGGAAATCCTGGTAGGCGGCCTTGCTCCGCTTGGCGCGGGCGGCGTCGAAGGCGCGCTCGGCCTCCCGCTCGCGCTGGGCCTGGTCGCGGGCCGTCTTGTCCCGCGCGGCCTGGTCCCGGGCGCTCTGCTCGCGCGCCGCCTGCTCGCGGTCGGCCTGATCCCGGGCGGCCTTGTCCCGGGCCGCCTGATCGCGCGCCGCCTGATCCCGGGCGGACTGATCGCGCGCCGCCTGATCCTTGGCCGCCTGGTCGCGGGCGCGGGCATCCTTGGCGGCCTGATCCCGGGCGGACTGATCGCGCGCAGCCTGGTCGCGCGCCGCCTGATCGGCGCCGCCCTCGTCCGGCTTCTTGCGCATGGGCGTGCGCGGCCTGTCCGGATCGAAGTAGAAGGTCTCCTCCAGGTTCACCGAGAGGGCCGGGCTCTGGCCGCGCACGCGCCGGGCGATGGCCTCGCTGGTGGCGGCGAAGGCGCGGTCGGCGGTCTGGTCGGCGACGCCGATCTGCTGCACCAGCTCGCCGATGAAGGCGCTGCGCGCCGCGTTCCCCTCGTTCACGACGCCGCCGGGGGCGGTGGAGGACAGGATCATCGTGCCGGGGCCCGCATTCATCGCGGCGAGCCCCTGCGAGAAGCTGCGGAAGCGGCGCTCGAACGGGTTGCGGCGCGCGGCGTCGAGGACGAGGGCGCGGATGCCGGACCGGCTCCGGGACAGTCCTTCGAGGAGCCCGTCGACGGAGACGCCGTCGCGCACCACGTCCGCCTCGCTCCAGATGCGGGCGTCCACGGGGACGAGGTAGTTCTTGCGGCCGACCTGGATGCCGTAGCCGCCGAAGAAGACCAGGGCGATGCCGTCCGGCTCGAGGCCGCGCTGGAAGCGGTCGACCGCCCCCTGCATCGCCTCCTTCGAGGCGTTCTCCACGATCTCGACGGAGAAGCCCCGGGCCTTCAGCGCATCCCCCAGCGCCCGCGCGTCGGCGACCGGCGTCGGCAGCACCGCCTCGCTGTCGGGATAGGCGGCGTTGGCGATGAGGAGGGCGGCCCGCCCGCTCGGCGCGGCCTGGGCGGCGCAGGGCAGCAGGACCAGCATCGCCAGCAGGAACGCGGACGCCAGGATACGGACGGAGGGCATGCGGCGCTCGGGCGATGTCTCAAGTGTCGCTCGCGGGGACGGCCGCCGCGCCGGAGGGACCCGAAGAGGATCCGCGGCACCCGGACGTCCCGCGAGGCGCACTTACGGCAACTCACGCGGCGGTGATGCCTCGAAATCGCAGGCTCGGCAATAGCATGGGGCTGCAGACCCCAGGGAATTCAATCCCGGTATGCGGGCCGGTGATGCAGGACAGCAACGCCCCGGAGCGCGCCGGTGCCGGAGCCGATGCCGGCCCGGCATGGGCGCACGCCTCGGAACGAGGGGCTGGCCCCGCGGGCGAGGCCGGCCCCGGATACGGTTTTTTCCCGGTCCCGCCCCGGAGGGCGGGACCGGGCGCCGCTCACTGCATCAGGCCGAGGAAGCGCGGCAGGAACAGGGAGAGGCCGGGCCAGTAGGTGACGACGACCAGGAAGCCCAGCATCGTGAGCAGCCAGGGCCAGACCGCGATGGTGAGCTCGGTGATGCCCATCTTCGCGATGCCGCTCGCCACGTAGAGGTTGAGCCCCACGGGCGGATGGCAGAGGCCGACCTCCATGTTGACCACGATCAGGATGCCGAAATGGACCGGATCGATCCCGAGCTTCATCGCGATCGGGAACAGGATCGGCGCCATGATCAGCACGATCGAGGACGGCTCCATCACGTTGCCCGCGAGGAGGAGCAGCACGTTGACGACGAGGAGGAAGGCGATCGGGCCCATGCCTGTGCCGATCATCCAGTCGGCCATCGTCTGCGGGATCTGCTCCGAGGTCATCAGGAACGAGAACAGCGCCGCGTTGGTGATGATGTAGAGCAGCATCGCCGACATGTTGGCCGAGTCGAGCAGGACCTTCGGCACCCGCGAGAGCGGCATGTCGCGGTAGACGAACACGGCCACGATGAAGGCGTAGACGGCGGCGATGGCGGCGGCTTCCGTCGGCGTGAACAGGCCCGAATAGATGCCGCCGATCACGACGATGATCAGGAACAGGCCCCAGAAGCTCTTGCGGAAGCTGACGAGGCGCTCGGTCCACGACGCCTTGGGCAGGCGCGGATAGTTGAACTTGCGCGCCCGGTACCAGGTCGTCACGCCGAGAAGGAAGGCGAGCATCAGGCCCGGGATCACGCCCGCCATGAACAGGGCGCCGACCGAGGTGTTGGTCGAGACCGCGTAGAGCACCATCACGATGGAGGGCGGGATCAGGATGCCGAGCGCCCCGGAGGTGGTGATGACGCCCGCCCCGAACCGGTTCGGGAAGCCCTGCGCGATCATCGCGGGCATCAGGATCGAGCCGATCGCCACCACGGTCGCGGGGGAGGAGCCCGACACCGCCGCGAACAGGGCGCAGGCGAACACGCCCGCGAGTCCCAGGCCCCCGTGGAAGTGGCCGACCATGGCGGTGGCGAAGTTGATCATCCGCCGCGCCACGCCGCCATGGGTGAGGAAGTTGCCCGCCAGGATGAAGAACGGGATCGCCATGATCTCGAACTTCTCGATGCCGGTGAACAGCTTCAGCGCCACCGCCTCGATCGGCACCGTGGTCAGCGTGAACAGGAAGGTGAGCACCGTCAGGCCGAGCGAGATCGAGATCGGCATGCCGGTGAGCATGAGGGCGAAGAGCAGCCCGAAGATGATGACCGCGTTCACGTCCGTCCTCCCGTATGCTTGCCCGGCGCCACCGCCTTGGGATGGAGATTGTCCTCGGGAACGAAGTGGGTGATGTCGGAGGGCGTCTCGATGCCCTCCACCGCGCCGTGGTCGTGGCGGGGCAGCTCGCCCGTGCGCCAGAACGCCACCGCGACCTGGAGGAAGCGGAAGCACATCAGGTAGGAGCCCACCGGCACCGCGAGGTAGACGAGCCACATCGGCACTTCGAGGTCGGGGGAGGTCTGGTCGGAATGGGCGATCTTCCAGACGAAGATCGCGCCGAGCGTGCCCACCACCGCGGTGAAGAGCGCCCCCGAGAGCAGGCCGAATTCCACGAAGAGCCGGCGCTTGGGGCCGTCGAGACGGTTGATCAGCACGTCCACGCCCACGTGGATGCCGGTGCGGACGCCGTAGGCGGCGCCGAACTTCGCCATCCAGACGAACATGTAGATGCAGAGTTCCTGCGCCCAGGCGAAGTTCAGGGACAGCAGGAAGTCCTGCAGACCCGGGATGTCGTAGGTGGCGAAGTAGCGGTGCAGGACGGCCACGAAGATCAGCAGCGTCGCGGCACCCATCAGGGTCGCGATCACCACCTCCTCGAGCCGGTCGAGGATTCGTAACGACATGGAGAGGGGCTCCGGGGAGGCGTCGTCGGGCCGCACGTCGGGGTTCCCCGCCCCGGGTGGGCTTCTGTCATGGATGGAGCGAGGCCCGCGCGAGGCACCCTCCCTCGCGACGGCGAGGGCGGCGGCCCGCGAGACGGGTCGGGGGGATGCGAGGGTTCCGCTCCCGCGCCGGGAGAGGGGAAGGGCCGCGGCTCCCGCGGCGGCCCGGCGGCCGGACGGGCCCTCTCCCGAGGCGGGAGCGGGCCCTATCCCGCGATCACGACTTGTTCGGATCGAAGCCGGTGGCCTCGTAGAAGGACTGGATCACCTCCTTGCCGATGCGCGAGGCCATGTCGCGATGCACGGCCACGAGGGCCTTGCGCCACGCGGCGGTCTGCTCCGGCGTGAGGGTGTGGATCTCGGTCTTGCCCGCCTTGCGGATCGCCTCGAGCGCGTCGTCGTTGTCCCGCTTGGCGATCTCGTTGGCGTAGATGGTGGACTCCTTCATCGCCGCGTCGAGCTGGCCGCGGATGTCGGCCGGCAGCCCGTCCCAGAAGCCCTTGTTCACGATCACGGCGTAGCCGATGTAGCCGTGATTCGAGTTGGTGAGGTGCTTCTGCACCTCGTGCATCTTCTGGGTGTAGATGTTCGAGGCGGTGTTCTCGGTGCCGTCGACGACCCCGGTCTGGAGCGCCTGGTAGACCTCGGAGAAGGCCATCACCTGCGGGATGGCGCCGAGCGCGCGGAACTGCGAATCGAGCACCTTCGAGGACTGGATGCGCATCTTCTGGCCGCGGAAATCGGCGGGCAGCAGGAGCGGCTTGTTGGCCGTCATCTGCTTGAAGCCGTTGTCCCAGTAGGCGAGGCCGATGAAGCCCTTGGGCTCGAGTTTCTTGAGGAGGCTCGCCCCCATCGGGCCGTCGACCACCTTCCGAAGGGCCTCGCGGTCGGGGAGGATGTAGGGCAGGTCGAAGACCTCGAACTCCTTGACGCCGAGGGGCCCGAACTTGGCGAGCGAGGGCGCGAGCATCTGGACGGAGCCGAGCTGGAGCGCCTCCAGCTCCTCCTTGTCCTTGTAGAGGGTCGAGTTCGGGTAGACCTCGACCTTCACCTTGCCGCCGGTCTTCTGCTCGGCGAGCTCCTTGAACTTGTCGGCGGCGCGGCCCTTCGGCGTGTCGCTCGCGGTGACGTGGCTGAACTTGATGATGATCGGGCTCTGCGCCTGCGCCGCCGTGAGGCCGAGGGCGAGGGTCAGACCGAAGACGAGGTGCCCGAGATGAGCGCTTAGGCGCATGTGCTGTTCCTCCCGTTGTTGTGATTTGACACCGCAGTCGCCTGCCGCATCCGTGACTTATCCCGCATCGGTGCGCGCCTGCAACGCGGCCGACGGGGGTTTGGGGGCCCCGCGCGTTTCGAACGCCCGCCACCGTCAAGCGGACGCCCCCCGCCCGCCTCAGGCGTCCGAGAACGTGGCCTGCATGCCGACCCGGCCATCGGCCGTGCGCGTCCAGCCCTCGCCCGCGCCGCCCTCCGTCAGCCGGCCCGCGATCGTCAGCGGCGCCCCGTCGAAGACCGGGCTGAGGCCGCGGAAGCGGAACACGCCCGGGACCCGGCCATCCCGCATCCGGGCGGCGAGGTGCAGCAGCCAGGTCGCCTGGAGCGGCCCGTGCACCACGAGGCCGGGATAGCCCTCCTCCCCCGTGGCGTAGGCGCGGTCGTAGTGGATGCGGTGCCCGTTGAAGGTGAGCGCGGAGTAGCGGAACAGCAGGGTCGGCGTCGGATCGACCACGTGGCCGAGGTCGGCCTCCGGCGGCCCCTCCGCGGCCTCGGGCGGCGGCCCGCTGCGGCCCGGCGTCATCGCCCGGTAGACGATGTCGTGGCGCTCCGAGAGGGCGGGCCCGCGCTCCGTCTCGAAATCGTGGTGGACGGCGACGAAGCAGAGCGCGCCGGTGCGCCCCTGCTTGACCTGCACGTCGCCGATGCGCGAGCGCCGCCGCACGGTGTCGCCGACCCGCAGGGGCTCGCGGTGGCGGATCTCGCCCCCCGCCCACATCCGCCGCGGCAGGGGGACCGGCGGCAGGAAGCCGCCGCGGGCGGGATGGCCGTCAGGCCCGAGTTCCCGCATCGGCCGGATCGCGGGCGACAGGCACCAGTGGATCGCGAGGGGCGCCGGCTCCCCCGGCTCCGGGGCGCCGGGATCCGCGTCGAGGGTCGCGCGGAAGGCCTGGACCATCTGCGGGGAGACCCGGTCGGTCGCCTCCTCGCTGCGGCCGATCCAGCCGCGCAGATGGTCGATGTCGAGTGCGGCGTCGTCGGGCATCGGGCTCCTCGGGCCGGCTTCTTATGGCGAAGCTCGGGCCATCGTCGCGCAGGACTATGTCAGCCCCGTCCGCCCGCGCCCAAGACAGCTTTCTTCTCGGCCCCATAAGCGGATGCTATGCCGGGGCCGACAGCCGCTCCCCCGTGCAGGCCGATGGACCTCCGCCAGCTCCGCTACTTCGTCGCCATCGTCGAACAGGGCTCCTTCTCGAAGGCGGCCGAGGCCCTGCGCGTGGCCCAGCCGGCCCTGAGCCAGCACCTGCGCCACATGGAGGGCGAGCTCGGCCTGCCGCTCCTGCACCGGGGCCCGCGCGGGGCCGTGCCCACCGAGGCCGGGGAGCGCCTGCTCGCCCATGCCCGCACGATCCTCGACCAGTTCGCCGCGATCCCCGACAGCGTGCGCGGCGCCGGCCGGCCGGTGACGGGGGACGTGCGCATCGGCCTGCCCGGCACGGTGAGCGAGATCCTGTCGGTGCCGCTGATCGAGGCGGTGCGGGCCGAGCATCCCGGCATCCGCCTGCGCATCGCGGAGGCGATGAGCGGGTTCATCCTCGACTGGCTGAACCGCGAGGCGATCGACCTCGCGATCCTCTACAACCCGGCCTCGCCCAAGGGCTTCGTGCTCACCCACGTGCTCACCGAGGATCTCTGCCTGTTCGCGGTCCCCGGCCAGGCCCCGGCGCTCCCCGAGGGGCCGGTGCCCCTCCCCGCCGCGGCGGCCCTGCCCCTGATCCTGCCGGGGCTCTCGCACGGGCTGCGCGACCTCGTGGAGGAGGCCGCCCAGCGATCGGGCGTGAGCGTCGCCGCCCCCGTGGAGATCGATTCCTACGCCCGGATCAAGGAACTCGCCGCCCGCGGCCACGGCTACGGCGTGCTGCCGCGGGTGGCGGTGGAGGCCGAGATCGCCTCGGGCCGGTTCCGGGCCTGGCCGCTGGGGATCCCACCCCTCAAGCGGCGGATCTACCTCGCCCACCCGGCCGAGCGGCCCCTCTCGGCGGCGGCGGCCGCGGTGCGCGGCCTCGCCCTCGGCCTGCTGCGGGATTTCGTCCGGGCCGGCCGCTGGACGGCCGAGCTCGCCCCGGAGGCGGACTGATACGATCTCCGCTTGATCGAAGCGGGGGATCGGATCGACCGAGCCCGCGCGGCGCGTGAGCGAAGCCCAGATCCGCCATCCCGAAGGGATCGATCGGATCTGGTATGAAGCGTACGAATCGAATCAGGCCGTCTCGCCCGCCAGGCGCCGGGCGGCGCGGTCGCGGCCGATCAGCGGCAGCAGGCCGGCGAGGTCCGGGCCGTGGTCGAGCCCGGTCAGCGCGAGGCGCAGGGGCATGAACAGGGCCTTGCCCTTGGCGCCCGTCCGCGCGCGCACCGCCCCCGTCCAGGCCTTCCAGGTCTCGCCGTCGAAGGGCTCGGCCGGCAGGGTCTCGGCGGCGGCGGCCACGAGACCGGCATCCGTGACGACCGGGCTCACAGGACCGGCGACGACCGCCCACCACGCGGCGGCCTCGTCCACCTTGGCGAGGTTCGCGCGCACCGCGAGCCAGAACGCCTCGGCGCGATCTTCCGGGATGCCCAGCGCCGCGAGCCGCTCCGCCACCTCCGCATGGGGCATGGCGTGGACGAGGCGGGCGTTGAGCCCGTCGAGTTCCTGCGGGTCGAAGCGGGCGGGCGCCCGCGAGATCTGGGCGAGGTCCACGAGGCCGGCGAGTTCGTCGAGGGAGGCCACCGGGCGCACCGCCTCGGCCGAGCCCGTCAGCACCGCGAGCGCGCGCACGGCGGCCGGCTCGTAGCCCGCCTCCCGCAGGGAGCGCAGGGAGAGATGGCCGAGCCGCTTCGACAGCCCCTCCCCGTCCGCCGTGGTCAGGAGGTTGTGGTGGCCGAAGACCGGCACGGGTGCGCCGAGGGCCTCGAAGAGCTGGATCTGCACGCCCGTGTTGGTGACGTGGTCCTCCCCGCGGATGACGTGGCTGACCCCCATCTCGGCATCGTCCACCACGGAGGGCAGGGTGTAGAGGTAGCTGCCGTCCGCGCGGATCAGCACGGGGTCGGAGAGCGAGGCGCAGTCCACGTGGGCGGGCCCGCGCACGAGGTCGTCCCAGGCGACGGTGCGGGCGTCGAGCTTGAAGCGCCAGTGCGGGCGGCGCCCCTCCGCCGCGTAGGCGGCGATCTGGGCCTCGGTGAGCGCGAGGGCCGCGCGGTCGTAGATCGGCGGCAGGCCGCGGCCGAGTTGGCGCTTGCGCCGCCGCTCCAGTTCCTCCGGCGTCTCGTAGCAGGGATAGAGCCGGCCGAGGGCCTTCAGCCGCTCCGCCGCCGCGTCGTGGATCGCGGCGCGGTCGGATTGCCGGGCGAACAGGTCCGGCACGATGCCGAGCCAGGCGAGATCCTCCGCGGCGGCCTGGGCGAAGGCCTCGGTGGAGCGCTCGCGGTCGGTGTCGTCGAGACGCAGGAGGAAGCGCCCGCCCCGCGCCCGCGCGAACAGGGCGTTGAGGAGGGCCGGCCGGGCGTTGCCGATATGGAGGTAGCCGGTCGGCGAGGGCGCGAAGCGGACGAGGGGAGCCATGGCGGTCCCCTTAGAGCACGAGGCGGGAAAGTGGAATCCGGCCGAGCCCGAGGACGGCGCCCGGTGCGCTCGACCGGGACGGGGCGAGATCAGGCGTCGAGGTAGCCGGCCTGGTCGAGGGCCGAGGCGACCGCCTCGAAATAGGGCGAGCCCGGCGCGAAATCCGCGTCGAGCGGCAGGGGGGCGAACGCCTCCGCGTCCGTGTCCTCCGGCAGGGCCAGCGGCGCCTCGGCCACGGCCTGCTGCGCCCGGATGCCGAGAAGGAAGGAGGCCGCCTGGAAGGCCCCGCCGAGTGCTCCGATGGCCATGTCGCCGCCTCGCCCGAACCAAAGGTTGATGAGACCTTAACGGATCGGGGACGACCTGGGCGAAAAAACGGCTGCGGCACGGGCGCCGACTGGCCCCCGGCCGGAGCGCGCGAAGCGTGCCCGGACTGCATCACTCCGCGAAGTTCCCTGTGCGTGGGCCGCGGCGCCCGCGGAAATCCGGCGCCGCCGGCTCGGAAGACGGCTATACGGGACCGGCCCGGAACGTCCGGCGCCCCTCACGCGAAGCTTCCCTCCCCATGACCGTCATCGCCATCGCGCTCGCCGGCAATCTGCTGCTCGCCGGCCTGTTCTCCCTCGTCGCCGTCGCCCTCGACTGACGGGCCGCGCGGCGCGGGGCGCGAGACCGGCAGGAACGGGATCCGGACAGGAGCGCGGGCGCCCTCAGAGGGTGCCGCGTTCCCACGGAAACGTCGGCACGCTCTATCTCCTCGTGGTCGCACGCTGACATCCGGAAAACTGGATTCCACTCCCCCGCATCGTGCTCCAGCGCATCGTCCCGAAAGGTGGTTGCCGGCTTTCGGAAGAAGATGATGTCAAACCAAAAGCCTAGCCCATCGTCCTGGATCCGGTTTCCAGGACGATGGGCTAGTGCTCTGTCCCGCTTGCGCTGTGGGCTTATTGGCGGGAGTCTTCTACCGGTTGAGGGCCGGAGCGGTTGAGGGCAGGAGGCAGCGATGCACAAGCGCTACCGTGTGACGCTCACGGCTGAGGAGCGGGCCGATCTGGATCGTCTGATCTCGCGGGGCAAAGCCGCGGCGCGCACGCTGGGCCATGCGCGGATGCTGCTGCTGAGTGATGCCGCGGAGGGCGGGCCCGGCTGGACGGACGCGCAGGTGGCCGAGGCTGTGCGGGTGCATGTGCGCAGCGTCGAGCGGGTGCGACGGCGCTTCGTCGAGGAAGGTCTCGAAGCGGCCCTGCACCCGAAGCCGTCGCGGCGTGTCTACGAACGCAAGCTGGACGGGGCGGACGAGGCGCGGCTGGTGGCGCTGGCCTGCTCGGCTCCGCCGCAGGGCCGCGGGCGCTGGAGCCTGCGCCTGCTGGCCGACGAACTCGTCGCGCTGGAAGGGCTGCCCCGCCTGAGCCCAGAGACGATCCGGCGGGTCTTGGGAAAAAAACCAGCTCAAGCCGCATCTGCGCAGGATGTGGTGCATTCCGCCCGAGCAGTCGGCGGCGTTCGTGAGCCACATGGAGGACGTGCTCGACGTCTACCAGCGGCCCGTCGACCCGCGCCGTCCGCTGGTCTGCCTGGACGAGACCAGCCTGCAACTGATCGGTGAGGTGCGGGCACCCCGGCCTGTCCGACGTGGACGGCCGGCACGCTACGACAGCGAGTATGTCCGCCACGGCACCGCCAACCTGTTCCTCGCCTTCGCGCCGCTCTCCGGGCAGCGCGTGGTCAAGGTCACCGAGCGGCGCTGCCGGGGCGACTTCGCCCGGTTCGTGCGCCACCTCGTCGATGGCCCCTACGCCGAAGCCGAGCGGATCGTGCTGGTGATGGACCAACTCAACACCCACGCGCCCGCCTCGCTCTACGAGGCCTTCCCGCCCCGCGAGGCCCGCCGCATCGCCGCGCGACTGGAGATCCACTACACGCCCAAGCACGGCTCCTGGCTCAACATGGCCGAGATCGCGTTGAGCGTGCTGCGCCGCGACCTGCCCGAGCGGATCGCCCGGCGCGACACCCTGGAACGCCACGTCGCCGCCTGGCAGCAGCGCCGCAACGTGCGGGGCGTCGGCGCCGACTGGCGCTTCACCACCAAGGACGCCCGCATCAAGCTCCGTAAACTCTACCCGACAATGGAGCCGTGACGGAGCACTAGAGCACGATGCGAAAAAGTGGAATCCGGTTTTTCGGGATCATCGTGCGACCACAATGAGATAGAGCATGCTGCTGTTTCCGTGAAAAAGCAGCATGCTCTAGCGCCCGGTCTTCTCGAGCTGGGCGATCAGGGTCTCGAGGCGCCGGGTGACGGGGGCGGCGTGCACGTCCCCGTAGAGGTTGCGCAGGTTCTGGCCGAGATGGCGCCGCACGCCGGGGCTCAGGGGGGCGACGGCGGGCGCGGGCTCTGCGGGCGGGGCGGGCTGCTTCGGCGTCACCAGGCGATCCTCCACCTCTGCGAGCCCGGATCGTGGCGAAGCTTGGTTAAGGCTCCGTCACCGCTGAAGCGCGGCGCCGGAACCGCGGGATCGAGCGGGCGTTCCCCCGCAACCGTCGATTCGAGGCCTCCCGTGCGCCACACCCTCCTCGCCGCCGCGGCTCTCGCCGTTCTCGCCGCCGCCCAGACCACGGCACGGCCCGCCGCCGCGCAGACACAGCCCGGCGAGATCAAGGGCTCGGACGTGATGGGCGACAAGAGCCGCAGCGCCAACGACGGCTGGAGCCAGGCTCCCGTGCCGCGGGAGCAATCGGCCGCCAAGGACGCGCCCGATCCCGGCGGCCGCTCCACCACGGAGAACCGCGAGCGCAACGTGCCGGCCGCCTCCACCGGCGGCGACCGCGGCAGCGAGCCCCAGGCTCCGATGGACCACCGCACGCCCGCGCCCTCCGGCCAGAGCCCGGCCGTTCCCTCGCGCTAGAGCGCGATGCGGAAAAGTGGAATCCGGTTTTCCGAGATCATCGTGCGACTACAGAGACATAGAGCATCGCCCCGAAGGACGGTTGCCGGCTTTCAAAAAGGCGATGTGGAATCAACGGTCCGGCGCAGGCCGCCGAGCGGACGCACGGAGATTGGGTAAATTTTTCTTCTCCAGGACTGGCCCACGGGAGAAGAACGTACCGTCGCAATCCGACATGGGAGCATGGTGTGTCACGCGATCGCACTTGCATCGCCAACAACTTCCTGGGACACGTTGGAATTATACTAATGCGCCCTTCGGGCGGGGAGGACATGCAATGACGGTCCAGGTCTCGCGGCGTGGCCTGCTCAGGGGGGTCGGCAGCGGCCTCGCGGGCGGCACGCTCGGCGCGCTCGGCTTCGGCGGCCTCGAGCCGGCGATGGCTGCGGCGGTGCGCCCCTTCAAGCTCGCGCAGATGCGCGAGACCCGCAACACCTGCCCCTACTGCTCGGTGTCCTGCGGCGTGATCCTCTACAGCCTCGGCGACCGTTCGAAGAACGCGCGCTCGGCGGTGATGCACGTGGAGGGCGATCCCGACCATCCGGTCAACCGCGGCACGCTCTGCCCGAAGGGCTCGGCGCTCCTCGACTTCATCCAGTCCGAGACCCGTACCAAGTACCCGCTCTACCGCGCCGCGGGCGCCGCGGAGTTCAAGCGCGTCTCCTGGGACTTCGCCCTCGACCGGATCGCCCGCCTCCTCAAGGACGACCGCGACAGGAACTTCGTCGCCAAGAACGGCGACCTCACCGTGAACCGCTGGACCACCACCGGCTTCCTCGGCGCCTCGGCCACCACGAACGAGACGGCCTGGATCACCTACAAGGCCGTCCGAAGCATGGGGGCCCTGGTCTTCGACAACCAAGCCAGGGTTTGACACGGTCCGTCGGTCGCCAGTTTGGCGCCCTCCTTTGGACGCGGTGCGATGACCAACCTCTGGATGGACATCAAGCACGCGGACGTCATTACCGTGATGGGCGGCAACGCCGCCGAAGCGCACCCCTGCGGCTTCAAGTGGGTCGTCGAGGCCAAGGCGCACAACAACGCCAAGCTCATCGTCATCGATCCGCGCTTCACCCGCACGGCCTCGGTGGCCGATCTCTACTGCCCGATCCGGCAGGGGACGGACATCGCCTTCCTGTCGGGCGTGGCCAAGTACCTGCTCGACAACGACAAGCTCCAGCACCGCTACGTCTCGGCCTATTCCAACGCCGGCTACGTGGTGCGTGAGGGCTACGCGTTCGAGGAGGGCCTGTTCGCGGGCTACGACGCGGACAAGCGCGACTACGACAAGACCACCTGGGACTACGAGATCGGCCCCGACGGCTACGCCGTCGTCGACGAGACGATGCAGCATCCCCGCTGCGTCATGCAGCTGCTCAAGCAGCACGTCGCGATCTATACGCCCGAGATGGTCGAGAAGATCTGCGGCTCGCCCAGGGAGACCTTCCTGAAGGTCTGCGAGATGATCGCCACGACGGCCTCGCCGGAGCGGACGATGACCTCGCTCTACGCGCTCGGCTGGACGCAGCACTCCAAGGGCTCGCAGAACATCCGCGCGATGTGCATCGTGCAGACGCTGCTCGGCAATATCGGCATGCTCGGCGGCGGCATGAATGCGCTGCGCGGCCACTCCAACATCCAGGGGCTGACCGATATCGGGCTGATGAGCAACCTCATCCCCGGCTATCTGAACATCCCCATCGAGAAGGAGCCCGATTACGAGAGCTACATCGCCAAGCGGCAGTTCAAGCCGCTGCGCCCGGGACAGACGAGCTACTGGCAGAACTACAACAAGTTCTTCGTCTCGTTCCAGAAGGCGATGTGGGGCGATCACGCCACCAGGGAGAACGGCTGGGCCTACGACTACCTGCCCAAGCTCGACGTGCCGACCTACGACGTCGTGCGCGGCTTCGAGCTGGCCAAGCAGGGCAAGATGACCGGCTACGTCATCCAGGGTTTCAACCCGCTGATGACGTTCCCGAACCGCACCAAGATGACGGAAGCCTTCTCCAGGCTGAAGTTCGTCGTGGTGATGGATCCGCTCAAGACCGAGACGGCGCGGTTCTGGGAGAACCACGGCGAGTACAATCCGGTCGAGCCGTCCAAGATCCAGACCGAGGTGTTCGAGCTGCCGACCACCCTCTTCGCCGAGGAGGAGGGCTCGCTCTCGAATTCCAGCCGCTGGCTGCAATGGCACTGGCAGGCGCAGGAAGCGCCCGGCGAGTGCCGCCCGGACATCGAGATCATGTCCGAGCTGCACCTGCGCATCAAGGCGCTCTACGAGAAGGAAGGGGGTGCCTTCCCCGACCCGATCGTGAACCTGAAATGGGACTACGCCATCGCCGAATCGCCGACGGCGGTGGAGCTGGCGCGCGAGCTCAACGGCTACACGCTCAGCCCCACGCAGGACCTCAGCGGCCAGACGATCCCCGCGGGGCGTCAGGTCGACGGGTTCGCGCAGCTCAAGGACGACGGCTCGACCGCGTGCGGCTGCTGGATCTATTCCGGCTGCTACACCGAGAAGGGCAACACCATGGCCCGCCGGGACAACACCGATCCCGGCAACCGCGGCATCGCGCCGAACTGGGCCTTCGCCTGGCCGGCCAACCGCCGGGTGCTCTACAACCGCGCCTCGTGCGACCCGGAAGGGAAGCCGTGGTCGGAGAAGAAGAAGCTCATCGAGTGGAACGGCAAGCAGTGGGTCGGCTTCGACGTGCCGGATTATGGGGCCACCGTCGCCCCCGATAAGGGCGTCGGGCCGTTCATCCTGAACCAGGAGGGCGTCGCCCGCCTGTGGACCCGCGGCCTCATGCGCGACGGGCCCTTCCCGACGCACTACGAGCCGTTCGAGTCGCCGGTGCAGAACGTCGCCTTCCCGAAGATCAAGGGGGCTCCGGCCGCCCGCATCTTCAAGGGCGATCTGGCCGACCTCGGCACCTCGGAGGAGTTCCCCTACGCGGCGACGAGCTATCGGCTCACGGAGCACTTCCACCAGTGGACGAAGCACGCGCGGATCAACGCGATCCTCCAGCCGGAGGCCTTCGTGGAGATCGGCGAGGAACTCGCCAAGGAGAAGGGCATCGCCAAGGGCGGCTGGGTCCGCGTCTGGTCGAAGCGCGGCTCGATCAAGGCGAAGGCCGTGGTCACCAAGCGCATCAAGCCGCTGATCTGCGACGGGAAGAAGGTCCACGTCGTGGGTATCCCGCAGCACTGGGGCTTCATCGGCCTCACGCGGAAGGGATGGCACCCGAACTCGCTCACCCCGGTGGTCGGCGACGCCAACACCGAGACGCCCGAGTTCAAGGCCTGGCTCGTCAACATCGAGGCGACCACGCCTCCGGCCGATGCCGTGGCCTGAGGGAGCATGACAGATGGCTGACTACAGCTCCCTCGACATCCGGCAGCGCTCCGCCTCCACGGACCAGCCGCCGGCCATCCGCTCCCACATGGAAGTGGCCAAGCTCATCGACGTGTCGAAGTGCATCGGCTGCAAGGCCTGCCAATCGGCCTGCGAGGAGTGGAACGACCTGCGCGACGACATCGGCGTGAACACCGGTGTCTACGACAACCCGCACGACCTCACGCCCAAGACGTGGACCCTGATGCGGTTCACGGAATACGAGAACCCCGAGACCCAGAACCTGGAGTGGCTGATCCGCAAGGACGGCTGCATGCACTGCACCGAGCCGGGCTGCCTCAAGGCCTGCCCGTCCCCCGGCGCCATCGTGCAGTACTCCAACGGCATCGTGGACTTCATCGAGGAGAACTGCATCGGCTGCGGCTACTGCGTGAAGGGCTGCCCCTTCAACATCCCGCGGCTCTCGGAGAAGGACCACAAGGCCTACAAGTGCACCCTCTGCTCGGACCGCGTCGCGGTGGGTCAGGCCCCGGCCTGCGCCAAGGCGTGCCCGACGGGCTCGATCATGTTCGGCACCAAGCAGGCCATGATCGAGCAGGCGCACGACCGGGTCGAGGACCTCCAGTCGCGCGGCTTCAAGAACGCCGGCCTCTACGACCCGGCGGGCGTGAGCGGCACGCACGTGATGTACGTGCTGCACCACAACGACAAGCCGAGCCTCTATGCGGGCCTGCCGAACGATCCGAAGATCTCGCCGCTGGTCGCCTTCTGGAAGGGCGGCGCCAAGGTCTTCGGCCTCGCCGCGATGGGCTTCGCCGCCGTCGCCGGCTTCTTCCACTACGTCACCGCCGGCCCCAACGAGGTGGCGCCGGAGGAGGAGGAAGAGGCGGTCGAGCTCGACCACGAGAAGCGTCGGAACGGCGGGTCCGAGGCCCGGCCGCACTGACCAGACGGTGCCGGGCGGCCCAGCCCGGCACCGCCCTCACACCCCGTGAAACGCCCTCCGGCGCAACGTCCTGTCAGAGCGGATGCGATGACGATCCAAACCGACATCCGGGACGGCGAGTCCCGCCCCTTGCGTGAAGTCCGCACCGAGGCGCCCGAGGTGCTCTACGTGCCGCGCTATACCGGGCTGCAGCGGGTGAACCACTGGATCACCGCGATCCTGTTCACGCTGCTCACCCTGTCGGGCCTGGCGATGTTCACGCCGTTCCTGAACTTCCTCACCGGCCTGTTCGGCGGCGGCCAGGCCACCCGTGCCGTGCATCCCTGGCTCGGCGTCGCGCTGGTGGTCAGCTTCACGCTGCTGTTCGTCCGCTTCTGGAAGCTCAACATTCCCAACAGGGACGACGTGGAGTGGTCGAAGCGCATCGGCGACGTGGTGACGAACCGCGAGGACCGGCTGCCCGAACTCGGCAAGTACAATGCCGGCCAGAAGGCGGTGTTCTGGGGCCAGACCTTCCTCATCCTGGTGATGTTCGTCACCGGCTTGGCGATCTGGCACCAGTATTTCGCCGGCTGGACGAGCATCGAGACCCAGCGCTGGGCGCTGCTCGCCCATTCCCTCGCGGCGGTGATCGCCATCGCCATCATCGTCGTGCACATCTATGCCGGCATCTGGGTCCGCGGCACCGGCCGCGCCATGGTGCGGGGCACGGTGACGGGCGGCTGGGCCTACCGGCACCACCGCAAGTGGTTCCGCCAGCTCGCCGGCGGCAAGATCGCGCGCGGCCCCGCCGACAAGCGCGGATCGTAAGGTGGTTCGTTTCTTCAAGCGTGACGCCGCATCGAAAGGTGCGGTGCGGACGGACGCGGACGCACCGGCGCGGAAGCCCCGGGAGCTGAAGCCCGAGCCGGAGCGCATCGGCATCGCCGGCTCGGTGCCCTTCGTGCGCCTGCCGGAGCCCGCGACCCTGTTCGCCAAGCGCGCCGAGCGGCTGCGCACGCTGGCGCCGGACCATCCGCTGGGGGGCTACCTCGCCTTCCTGGCGCAGATCGCCGAGGCCCAGGCCGCCGTCCAGGCGGAGCGGCCGCCGGTCTCGACCGCGCCGGAGCCCGCGCCCGACCTCGCCCTGCGGACCGAGCACGGCATGCCGCCCCTGTCGCGGCACGGCCTCGACGGCGTGTTCCCGGAGGTGCTCGCGGCGCTCCTCGCCCGGCTCGATCTCGGCACCGCGCCGGAGCCGGCCCGCCGCGCCCTCGACACCCTGCGCAGGGCCGCGCCGGAGGACCGCCTCGACCTCGCGGTCCAGGTCTTCGAGGGCGCGATCCCCGTCGAGCGCGTGGCCGAGAGCGTGTACGTGGCGGCCGCGCTCCAGATCTGCCTCGCCGAGCAGGCGGCCGGCCTCGACACGAAGGCGCTGAAGCCCATCGCCGACGGCGTCTGCCCGTGCTGCGGCGGCGCGCCCACCGCCAGCCTCGTCGTCGGCTGGACGCCCGCGGACAAGGCGCGCTACCTCGCCTGCACCCTGTGCGGCACCCAGTGGAACCACGTCCGCATCCGCTGCACCGCCTGCGGCTCCGGCGAGGGCGTGAGCTATTACGGGCTCGACGAGGTCTCGGGCGACATCCAGGTCGAGACCTGCACGACCTGCCACAGCTACATCAAGCACCTGCACCAGCACCGGGATCCGGCCCTCGACCCGGTGGCGGACGACATCGCCTCCTACGGCCTCGACCTGAAGATCGCCGAGGACGGGTTCCGCAAGGCCGGCCTCAACCTCATGATGGTCGGATAGGCCTCCGGCCTTCGAGGCGCGGCGGAAGCGGTGGTCTCGGGCCATCGTCCCGGATCCGATATCCGGAACGATGCCCCCGCGCGTGCGGGCGCCCCCGCCCGGCCTTACGGGTAGCCGTAGCGCTTCTTGGCGGCGGCGAGCAGGCCGAAGGCCTCCTGATCGCGGCCCGCCGCGCAGGCCGAGGCGGCGCGGGCGAGGTCGGCGCCGAAACGGTCGCCCACCGGCTTGTTGAGGTTGCCCGTGGCGACGTCGCTGTCGACCACGGCCTGGGTACGGGCGACGGCCGGGCCGCAGCCCGTGCCCTGCGGCGGGGCGATGGGAGCGGGCGGGGGAGCCGCCGCAACGGCCGGCGGCGCGGCCGCCTTCTGCTGGCAGGCAGCGAGGCCCGCGGCGGCGAGACAGGCGAGCGTGAGGCGGACGGCGAACTTCGACACGGACAACATCCCTCGAACGGCGCCGCGCGGCGCCGCCGAGGTTGTGGGCGGCGGGCGCCGGCCGGTCAACCGTCGCAGTGCCGGCATCGCGGATGCGTCGGAGGCGGGTCTCCGGCCTCGCCCATCGTCTCCTTTCGAGAGCCGGCGGCTCCCCCTCGGGACGACGCTCCATCTCTTCGCGGTCGCACGATGCGGAAAACCGGATTCCACTTTTCCGCATCGTGCTCTAGATTTCGCCGTCCTCGTCGGCCGCGCCGCCCGGCCCGGTCGGGCCGCGGTATCCGGTGGCCAGCACGTAGAGCTCGCTCGAATCGGCCCGGCTCGCCGGCGGCTTGATGTGGCGGACCAGGGTGAAATCCCGCTTCAGGTCGTTGAGCAGGCCGCCCTCCGTGCCGCCCTGCAGCACCTTGGCGAGATAGGCGCCGCCGGGTCCGAGCACGGCGCGGGCGAAGTCCGCCGCGGTCTCGGCGAGGCCGATGATGCGCAGGTGGTCGGTCTTCTTGTGGCCGGTGGCGTTGGCGGCCATGTCGGACATCACGAGATCGGCCGGGCCGCCGAGCATCTCGGTGAGCAGGCGCGGCGCTTCGGGATCGAGGAAGTCGAGGGTGATGAAGTCCACCCCCGCCATCGGCTCGATTTCGAGGAGGTCGATGCCGACGACGCGGCCCGCCGGCCCCACCGCCCGGGCGGCGACCTGCGACCAGCCGCCGGGCGCGGCTCCCAGATCCACCACGCGCTGGCCGGGCTTCAGGAGCTTGAAGCGCTCGTCGATCTCCAGGAGCTTGTAGGCCGCGCGCGAGCGGTAGCCCTCCCGCTTGGCCCGGGCCACGTAGGGGTCGTTGAGCTGCCGCTCCAGCCAGCGCTTCTGCGAGACGGTGCGCCCGCGCGCCGTCTTCACCCGCTGCTTGAGATCCCCCCGGACGCCGCCCGTGGAGCCGGTTCCGCCGCGCCGGTCGCTCACCGCCAGATCCCGCGGCGCCAGACGCCGTCCTCGCGCATCATGTTCATCAGAAGGCCCTCGCGCAGGCCGCGATCGGCGATGCGCAGACGGTCGGAGGGGAAGGCCCGGCGGATCGCCTCCAGGATGGCGCAGCCGGCGAGGACGAGGTCGGCCCGGTCGCGGCCGATGCAGGGGTTGTCGGCGCGCTGCTCCAGGCGGGTGTCGAGGAGGTCCTCGATCGCCGCGCCGACCTCCGCGTCGCTCATCCAGAGCCCGTCGACCCGGCGGCGCTCGTAGCGCACCAGGCGCAGATGCATCGCCGCGATGGTGGTGACGGTGCCCGAGGTGCCGAGCAGGTGGAAATGCGGGGCGGTGGCGGCGGGGGCCGCGCGCAGGGCGAAGGCGGAGAGCAGGTCCACCACCTCCTCCACCATGCCCTCGAAGCCGAGGCGCGTGACCTCGGCGCCCCCGTGGCGCTCGGCCAGGGTGACCACGCCGACGGGCAGGGAATCCCAGGCCCGGATCCGCCGCGTCGGATCGGCGGAGGGGTTGGCCGCGGCCCCGTCGAGCCAAGCGATCTCGGTGGAGCCGCCGCCGATGTCGAAGATCACCACCGACTCGGCGCGGGGATCGGCCAGCGCCGCGCAGCCCGTCACCGCGAGATAGGCCTCGGTCTGCCGGTCGACGATCTCGAGGTCGAGGCCGACCTCGTCGCGCACCCGCTCCACGAAGGCCGCCCCGTTCACCGCGAGGCGGCAGGCCT
Organism: Methylobacteriaceae bacterium; assembly: GCA_947444195.1. GTDB lineage: Bacteria > Pseudomonadota > Alphaproteobacteria > Rhizobiales > Beijerinckiaceae > Methylobacterium. Next base: position 31,554 of record CANEZL010000034.1, read on the forward strand.
CGGTGGCGATGATCTTGGCCCGGCGCACGCCGCGCGCCTGCATCTTGCCCCGGCAGACCTTCAGGGCCTCCACGGTGCGCTCGATCGCCGGCTCGCTCAGGCGGTCCGAACTGCCGAGCCCCTCGCCGAGGCGCACGATGCGCGAGAAGGCGTCGACCACCCGGAAGCCGCCGCCGGTGGGCTCGGCGATCAGCAGGCGGCAATTGTTGGTGCCAAGATCGAGGGCGGCGTAGACGCTGCGCCGCCCGTCGCGTCCCGTGTCGCGATCCCTCACGGCCCCGATGCCGGCTGCGGGGCGGGCCGGCGCGGCAGCGGCGCTCTCGTCCCTCATCGGCGCTTTCGAACTCTCTCGACACACGAGGGCCACGGCAACGGGCCGGCCAACATCCTGGGTTGAAACTACAGGGTCGGCCACGAACTGCAATCGTCAGATCACGCGACGTCCCCTGCCCGGTGCGAGCTGCCCCGCCAGGCGCGGCGGCCCCGGCCTTCGGGGAACCGCCCTCTCATACCAGATCCGGTCGATCCCTTCGGGATGGCGGATCCGGGCTCCGCTCAGGCGCCGCGCGGGCTCGGCCGATACGGCCCCCGCTTCGATCGAGCGGGGAGCGTATCAGGCGACCGCCTTGGCGAGGCTCGCCGCGCGGGGCGTCGGGCGCAGCAGGCTCTTCACCTGGCTGTAGGGGCGGGGCCGGTTGATCACCTCGTCGAGGCGCGACCACAGGGTCTTGGGCGAGAACGGCTTGGCGATGATCTCGTTGACGCCCAGCGAGATCGCCCGGTCCACCACGTTGCGGCGGGGCTGGGCGAGCATCAGGATGATCGGGATCGTCGGGCAGGGCGAGGTCGAGGGCGTGCGGGCGAGGCGGATGAACTCCTCGCCGGACAGGATGGCGAGGTCCCAGTCGATGATGCTGATGTCGGGCTTGCTCTCGGCGAGCACGCCCAGCGCCTCGGCGCCGTCCGGCGCCTCGAGCACCCGCTTGATGCCCACCCGCATGAGCATGTCGCGCACGATTCGTCGGATGTAGAGGCTCTCGTCGACGACGAGGGCCGACAGGTCCGGGAAGGTGGGTGTGGCGATCATCGGCTCGGGCGGTCCGGCGGGCGGCAGCATCCTAGCAGGCGGGATTCTTCCAGTTCGCTAACGGGATCCGTAAGTTCGGAATGCTCTTGAGCCGGCGTCGCGGGGCTGACGGGAACGAAAATTTAATCGCGTCGTGCCCGTGCCGCCACAAGGACCTTGCGGTCAGGCCGAGATTGCGTCAGGACTGAGGCGTTATTCTTGGTTACCGCGACCGGGAGTGATGAGAGTGCGGAGCGTGGGCAGGCCCGAGATGGCGCGCACGCGGTATTCGAGACTGGGCGGCGGACGGTTTTTGCGAGCTTTCGATGGGACGTGGGCGTGATTTCAGGGGGCCGCAGAAGCGCGGCTTCGATGACGGTGGGGCCGAGCCGCGGTGGCCGGACCAGGCACCGTCCGGCGGCTACGGCGGTGGCGGCGGCTACGGTGGTGGCGGCGGCTACGGCGGTGGCGGCGACCGCTTCGGTGGCGGCGGTGCGGGTGGCGGTTTCGACCGCGGCCCGCGGGCGGCTGCGGCGCCTTCGGGCCCGGAGCGTGATGCCACGGTGAAGTGGTTCAACAAGGAGAAGGGCTTCGGCTTCGTCGAGCTCGGCGACGGCTCGGGCGATGCCTTCCTCCACATCCGCGCCGTCGAGGCCGCCGGCCACGACGACCTGATGCCGGGCACCCGGCTGACGGTCCAGACGGCGCAGGGCCAGAAGGGTCCGCAGGTCACCAACGTGACGAGCGTCGACACCTCGACGGCCGAGGCCGCTCCCCCGCGCCGCGAGATGCGGCCGCGCTTCGGTGGCGGTGACCGCTTCGGCGGCGGCGGCGGCGACCGCTTCGGCGGCGGGGATCGCTTCGGCGGTGGCGGCGGTGGTGGCGGCGGCGGCCGCTTCGCCTCCGGCCCCTCCACCGAGATGTCCGGCACCGTGAAGTGGTACGATCCGGCCAAGGGCTTCGGCTTCGTCTCCGTCAACGACGGCGGCAAGGACGTGTTCGTGCACCGCTCGGCCCTGTCCCGCGCCGGCCTCGACTCGCTGGCCGAAGGCCAGCAGGTCACCCTCGGCGTGGTCGAGGGCATGAAGGGCCGCGAGGCGCAGAGCATCACGGTTCACGACTGAGAGCGGCGCGGCGGCCTCGCTTCCGCCGCGTTCCTCCTGCGAGATCGAACGGCGGTCCGGCCACGGGCCGCCGTTCGCGTTTCCGGACGACGCCCGAGCCGCTCCGAGTCGCCCATGCGCATCGCCCTGCTCCCCGCCCTCCTCGGAGCGGGGGCGCTCCTCGCCGCCGGCCCCGCGCGGGCGGAAGACTTCACCGGCTTCTATGCCGGCGTGAATGCGGGCTACGCCTTCGGCCGCGGCGGGGGCACCCGCGCGGCGCCCCCTCCCCGCGGCGGCGTCGGGACGACGGCCTCCGACAAGGGCGCCGACGGCGCGCTCCCGCCGAGCGCGGCCGAGGCGGCCCGCCGCCTGCCCTCCGCCCGCACCGCCCCCGGCCTGCCGCGCTGAACCCCATCATGCCCGACAGGGGCCTCACCTCCGCCGTATTGCCGGGTAGGATCGCCGGACGTGCCTGCCGGACGAGGCGCGCGCAGCGCGACGCGCGTCGTGGCTCATCCTCCGCGGGCCCTTCATGAAACCATCCCTCCGTGCGCTCGCCGCTGCCGCAGCCGCCCTGCTCCTCGCCGCGGCGCCCGCGCGCGCGCAGAACGCCAAGGCGGAGGCGCCGATCCCGGCCGCGACCCTGGCGCTGATGGCCGCCAAGGGCACGGGCGCGGCGAGCCCCGTGCTGTTCCGCGCCTACAAGAAGGAATCCGAGATCGAGGTGTGGAAGCGCGACGGCTCCGGCCGCTTCGTCCACATCAAGACCTTTCCGATCTGCCGCTGGTCCGGCCAGCTCGGGCCGAAGCGCCGGACCGGCGACCGGCAGACGCCCGAGGGCTTCTACAGCGTGCCCCGGCGCCAGATGAACCCGAACTCGCGCTACTACCTGTCCTTCGACATCGGCTACCCGAACGCCTACGACCGGGCCCATGGCGGCACCGGCTCGGCGGTCATGGTGCACGGCGTCTGCTCCTCCATGGGCTGCTTCGCCATGACCGACCGTTCGGTGGGCGAGATCTACGCCATCGCCCGCGACGCCCTGAACGGGGGCCAGGCCGCCTTCCAGTTCCAGTCCTACCCCTTCCGGATGACGGCCGAGAACATGGCCCGGCACCGGACGGATCCGAACTACCCGTTCTGGCGCCAGCTGAAGGAGGGCTCGGACCGCTTCGAGGTCACCGGCGAGCCCCTGGATGTCAGCGTGGTCGCCGGGCGCTACGCCTTCGCCCCGGCGCGGGACCCCGCCCGGGAGGCCGCCGTCGCCGTCCGGCGGGCCGCCGAGGAGGCGCGCATCGCCGGCGCCGTGGACGAGGGCGCGCCCGCCGTGCGCACCACCTACGCGGATGGCGGGCAGCACGCCTTCTGGGCCTCGCTCATCACCAAGGGCGTGCCCGTGGGCGAGATCAGCCGGCCGGAGGCCCTGGCCTATGCCGGCCACGAGGTGGTGCTGATCCCCGGCCATCGCCGGCCGCGTCCGGTCCCGGAGACGGTCTGGGCGGCCTGGATCGCGCCCGGCGCGCCGATGGGCGATGTGCGGGTTCTCGCTTTCGTTCCGGTCTACGATCGGGCACCGGACCGCTTCGGCTGGGCCGCCGGCTACCGGGACAGCTTGCCCCGCCTCGTCGCGGCGGATCTGTCGAATCGCTGGCCCGTGGCGGTCGCGGGGGAGCGGCGTCTGGCCGCCGCGGAGACCGGTCGGTGACGGAGCGCCGTCGCCGGGCGGGAGCTTGGCTTTTGGCATGCCATGTGCGCGCACGCACATCGCGGGCGAGACGATGCACCCACCTTCGATTCACTCACAGAGCGTCAGGGATCCTGCGCTCATCCTGGGGCCGGTCCGGGTGCATTGACGCCGGCTTGACGAAAGCGTCCTGATTCATGACCGGACAGGACGGATGCCTGAACGACGACGCGATGAACCTGATCTCTAGCCCCGTTGCGGACTCCGCCCTGACCCTGCGCTTCTGGGGCGTGCGCGGTTCCACGCCGGTCTGCGGACCCGAATACGCCGAGTTCGGCGGCAGCACTCCGTGCATCGAGGTGCGCTGCGGGCAGCGGATGTTCCTGATCGACGCGGGCTCCGGGCTGTTCAACTGCGGCCAGCACCACAAGGCCGATCTGCCCGGCGAGATCGACCTGCTGTTCAGCCATCTCCACTTCGACCACACCGGGGGCCTGCCCTTCTTCAAGCCGGCGGTGTTCGATCCCGCGCGCGTCATCAATACCTATTGCGGCAACCTCGACGGGGAATCCGCCCAGGCGAGCCTCGACCGGCTCTACGCCCCGCCGCTGTTTCCGGTGACCCTGGACATCCTGCCCTGCCAGCTGAATCACCACGGCTTCCGCGCGGGCGAGACCCTGACCTTCGCGGACGGGGCGCGGGTCGACACCCTGCTCCTCAACCACCCGCAGGGCTCGGTGGGCTACCGGTTCGACCATGCCGGCAAGCGGCTCTGCGTCATCAGCGACGTGGAGCACAGCGACCCCTGGCCGGACCCGGCGCTGAAGGCGTTCGTGGCCGGGGCCGACCTCCTCGTCTACGACGGCATGTTCACCGATTGCGAGTACCCCTCCTGCCGGGGCTGGGGCCATTCCACGTGGCAGAAGGGCGTCGAACTCGCCCGCGCCGCCGGCGTGAAGGCGGTCGCGATCATCCATCTCCATCCCGGCCACACCGACGCGGTGCTGCACCGGGTCGAGAGCGAGATGCAGGCCGAGATGCCGACCGCCTTCATCGCCCGCGAGCGCTCCCTCGTGGACGTGGGCACCGTGGGCCTGCCGCGCCCGCGGGTCGTCGCCCGGATCGCCTGATACGATCTCCGCTCGATCGAAGCGGGGAGCGTATCGGCCAAGCCCGCGCGGCGCCTGCGCGGAGCCCAGATCCGCCATCCCGAGGGGACCAACCGGATCTGGTATGAGACGAACCGGGCGCCGGTTCCTCAGGCTGTGCCCTCCTCGCGTCCGACGCGGCTGTGGCGCCGGCTCCAGCCGAAATAGATCGCCATGCCGATGGCGAGCCAGATCACGAGGCGCAGCCAGGTCTCGCCGTCGAGGGAGACCATCATGGCGAGGCAGGTGAGGATGCCGAGGATCGGCACCAGGGGCACCAGCGGCGTCCGGTAGGCCCGCGGCGCGTCGGGCTGGGTGCGGCGCAGGATGATCACGCCGAGGCAGACGAGCACGAAGGCCAGCAGCGTGCCGATGCTGGTCATGTGGCCGAGCTGGGTGATCGGCAGGAAGCCGCCGAGCGCGCCCGTGAACACCATGAAGAACAGGTTCGAGCGGTAGGGCGTCTTCCAGGTGGGGTGCACCTTGGAGAACAGGCCCGGCAGCAGGCGGTCCTGCGACATGGTGTAGAAGACCCGGCTCTGGCCGAGGAGCAGGACCAGGATCACGGTCGAGAAGCCGGCGATGACGCCGAGGGTGACGAGGGATTTCAGCCAGGGAAACGGGGTCTGGCCGATGGCGGTGTTCACGGGCGCGCCGTCGCCGCGCATGGCGTCGTAGTGCACGAGCCCGGTGAGCACGCCCGCGAACAGGATGTAGATGACCGTGCAGATGGCCAGCGAGCCGAGAATGCCGATCATCATGTTGCGCTGGGGGTTCTTGGCCTCCTGCGCCGCGGTGGAGACCGCGTCGAAGCCGATATAGGCGAAGAACACCACGCCCGCCGCCCGCATGATGCCGCTCCAGCCGTACTCGCCGAAGGTGCCGGTGTTCTCGGGGATGAAGGGCACGTAGTTCTGGGTCTTCACGTAGAAGGCGCCGAGCCCGATCACCACGGCCACCACCGCGAGCTTGATCGCCACCACGAAAGCGTTGACGCGGGCCGATTCGCGGATGCCGATCATCAGCAGGCCGGAGGCCGCCACGATGATCGCGATGGCCGGCAGGTTGACGAGGCCGGTGCCGGTGGTGCCGTCGGCGAGCTTGTAGGTCTCGAAGGGCGAGTGGACGAGCTTGGCCGGCAGGTCGATGCCGAATCCGTGCAGGAAGCGCACCACGTATTGCGACCAGCTCACCGAGACGGTCGCCGCGCCCACCGCGTATTCGAGCACGAGGTCCCAGCCGATGATCCAGGCCACGAACTCGCCCATGGTGGCGTAGGCGTAGGTATAGGCCGAGCCCGCCACCGGGATCATGCCGGCGAGCTCCGAGTAGCACATCCCTGCGAAGCAGCAGCCGATCGCCGCGATGGCGAAGGAGATCACCACGGCGGGGCCCGCATGCTGGGCGGCGGCGATGCCGGTGAGCGAGAACAGGCCCGCCCCGATCACCGCGCCGATACCGAGCCCGATCAGGCTCCAGGGCCCGAGGGTGCGCTCCAGGGTATGCTCGCCCGCCGCGGCATCGGCGTTGAGCCGCTCCAGCGACTTCGTGCGCATCAGATCGCCCGCGACGCCTGCCGCCATGCTACCTTCCCCTGGTGGTTCTCGTCGTTTAACAAATCTAAGTAGGAAAGCTAGGACAGCAAAAGAGGGCCTTCCAGCTTGAGGTGGTTATCGGAGCGCAAAAATTTTTAAAAATTCTTAGTCATATTAGAGCACGCAAATGTATTTGAGTTAATCTGATGATCTAATTTACAATAAGTTGTAATTCCCATCGGTTGATCACTGTGGCATAAATATTATAAAAACAATTGTGTATATTTCAATATTTATAATCCGTACGAAAAGAGCCCATATTTCGGACAATTGACATTGATTCTAGATAAACAATAATGAGAAATTCTAATGCAGGTTAGCAAGTAGGATAAATATCAAGTGTAAATTTTTCTATCCTTGGGGATGACGCATTTGAAAAATCTATATCGTTATCTGTAGCTTGGTGTTTAGTCCCGGCATTTGGTGGAGCGAGTTGAGCCTGAACCGAGCGGGCTCGGCTGACCATGCTTTGCAGATCGCCTCGAACGGGGTGAGCCCGCGCAGGGGCTTGAGGCGGCGGCCGTAGTTGTAGGCGGCGATGACGTCGGCCAGATGCGCTCGTAGCTCTGCGCGTGGCCGTCATAATGGTAGCGCCTGACAGTCGCTTCCATCGTGCGGTTCATCCGCTCGACCCGACCGTTCGTCCAGGGATGGCGCGGTTTGGTCAGACGGTGCTCGACGCCGTTGCGCGCGCAGGCCGCCTCGAAGCTGTGGGCGCGGAACGTCTCGCCGGCCGCGATGGCTTCCTTGATGAGAGGAGCTGCCGAGGCGACGTTGCCGGGCGTGGTGAAGTGGGTGCCGTTGTCGGTGAGAACCGTGTGCACCCGGTAGGGCACGGCGGCGATCAGGTGGCGCAGGAAGTCACCGGCTACGCGGCGCGTGGCTCGCTCGTGCAACGCGACGAAGGCGAACTTGGTCGTGCGATCGATGGCCACGAACAGGTACAGCCAGCCCTCCGTCGTGTGCACCTCGGCGATGTTGATTCGGCGATGTCGATATGGAAGGAGCTGGGCGGGTAGGCCTTGAACCGCGACCGCTTCGGCTCGTCCCCGTCCAACTCGGGCATCTGGCTGATCCCGTGGCGCTGGAGGCAGCGGTGCAGCGAGGATCGGGCCCGGTGCGGGATCGTGGCCTGGAGGGCGTAGAGGCAGTCGTCGAGCGGCAGCAGGGTGTGGCGGCGGAAGGCGACCACGACAGCCTCCGCCTCGAGTGACAGCACGGTCGAGCGTAACCCCTTCGGCCGGTGCGCCGATCGGCGACCGAACTGCGCGCCCGCCACTTGGCCGCGGTCTTCGGATCGATGCCGTAGCGTTTGGCCAGCGCCCTCAGGCTCGCTTGACCGTGCGGGATCGCGCGACGGACCGCCTCCGTCGTGGTGGCGCTGCCGCGAAGAACCTGGCCCATGGCGCGTCCCTCCACGCAGGCGTGAAGTCGGAACCATCAAACCACAGGATCAAACATCTAGAGCGTGCTGCCTTTTCACGGAAACAGCAGCACGCTCGATCCCCCTGTGGTCGCACGACGAATCCGGAAAACCGGATTCCACGTTTCCGCATCGTACTCCAAAGGGTGGGAAGACCGGACGGGGACCGCTCCGCGTCGCGCTCCCGGATCAGCGCGGGCCGAGGCCCGGGTTCACCCGGCCCGGCAGGCGCGGCACCTTCGTGCCCCTGGGCTCGATCGGCCCGGCGCAGGTGTAGCGGAACTCCGTCTGGAGATCGCTGAACACGACCTCGCCGGCGATCTTGCAATCCTCGCGCACCGTCTCGTCGAGATAGGTGCGGGCCGCGAGCCGGAAGCGCTCGGCCCGCGTCTCGGCGGGATCGCGCCCGGTGAAGGCCTCGCCGACGCTGCAGCCCGTGACCTCGCGCAGGGTGTTGGAGACCACGAGCATCCGGCGCTGCTGGCGCTGGTCGTAGACCTCGTAGGGGTCCTTGCAGCCGATGGTCACCACCTGGGGCGTCAGGCTGACATAGGTCTTCGAGACGTAGGCGAAGCTGGTGCAGCCCGAGAGACCGAGCGCGAGGACGAGCGGGACCGCGAGCCGTCGCATCGTCGCTACTCCTTCACGCGCGCCCTCGACCGGCGCATTGAAACGGCTCCGCTTGCCCGGTCAAGCGCCGCGGGGACACAGGCCCCGCCGATCACGCCTCCGGCGCCTCCCAATCCTCGAGCTTCAGCCCCGGCACGCGGGCGAATTCCCGCAGGTTCCGGCTCACCAGGACGAGGTCGCGGGCGAGCGCCTGGCCGGCGATGAGCACGTCGTAGGGCCCGATCGGCGTCCCGGCCCCGGAGAGAGCGGCGCGGATCTCGCCGGCCTTGCGGGCATCCTCGACGGTGAAGTCGAGCACCGGCATGCGCAGACCGTCGAGGACCGCCAAGGTCTCCTCCGGTCGGTCGGAGCGGTAGGCCCCGTAGAGGAGTTCGTGGGCGACGATGGTCGAGAGGCCGTGCTCGCGCCGGCCGTTGCGCATCACGCGGGCGGTCAGGATCGGCTGCCGCTTGAGCAGGGCGATGACGGCGTTCGTGTCCAGCAGGTAGCGCATCAGAGACTGTCGAGGTCGGGGCGCTCCTGGGGTGGCACATCCTCTTCGGCCGCGGCCAGAAGCTGATCCGCGAGATCTTCGGACAGGCGCGGGAAGCCAACCCAATCGTCGTGGGCGGGCTCCAGGATCACCGCGTCGCCCTCGCGGCGGATGCGCACCGCCTCGGTGTCGAAGCGGTAGGCCTTGGGCAGGCGCACCGCCTGCGAGCGGCCCGACCAGAAGACCTTCGCGATGTCCGACATGGGCGCCTCCGATATATCTCAGGAGGATATATCGGAGGCGCCGGCCCGGAAAGCTACTCCGCCGCCGCCGCGAGGTAGCGGGCGGGGTCGTAGTTCAGGATCGGGCCGAGCCAGCGCTCGACCTGCGCGATGTCCATGCCCTTGCGCAGGGCATAGTCCTCGACCTGATCGCGCTCCACCTTGGCGACGCCGAAGTAGTGCGCCTGCGGATGGGCGATGTAGAGGCCCGACACCGACGAGCCCGGCCACATGGCGTAGGATTCGGTGAGCTTCACGCCGATCCGGCTCTCCGCCTTCAGGAGATCGAACAGGGCGACCTTCTCGGTGTGGTCGGGCTGGGCCGGGTAGCCCGGCGCCGGGCGGATGCCGTCGTACTTCTCGTGCACCAGCTCATCGGCGGTGAAGCTCTCGTCCGGCGCGTAGCCCCAGAACTCCCGGCGCACCCGCTCGTGCATCCGCTCGGCGAAGGCCTCCGCGATGCGGTCGGCGAGCGCCTTCACGAGGATCGCGCGGTAATCGTCGTTGGCCCGCTCGAAGCGCTCGGCGATGCGCACCTCTTCCAGCCCCGCCGTGACCACGAAGCCGCCGACGTAATCGGCGATGCCCGTCTCGGCGGGCGCCACGAAATCCGACAGGCAGGTGTTGGGGCGCCCGTCGCGCTTGGAGAGCTGCTGGCGCAGGCCGTGGAAGGTGGCGAGCCGCTCCGCCCGGCTCTCGCCGGTGTAGAGCACGATGTCGTCGCCGACGCCGTTGGCCGGCCAGAAGCCGATCACCGCCTTCGGGTTGAACCAGCGCTCCTCCACGATCCGCTTGAGCATGGCTTGCGCGTCCTCGAACAGCGCGCGGGCGGCCGGGCCCTGCTCGGGATCGTCGAGGATCGCGGGGTAGCGGCCCTTGAACTCGTAGGTCTGCAGGAAGGGCGTCCAGTCGATGTAGGGGACGAGGTCGGCGACCTCGTAGGAGCCGTAGACGCGGGTGCCGGTGAAGCCGGGCTTGACCGGCTTGTAGCCCGACCAGTCGACCTTGAAGGCGTTGGCACGCGCCTTGGCCAGCGGCAGGCGCTGCTTGTCGGCCTCGGAGCGGGCATGGGCCTCGGCGACCTTGGCGTATTCCGCCCGCACCGTGTCGATGGTGGCGCCGCGGGTGTCCTTCGAGAGCAGGCTCGAGACCACGCCCACCGCCCGGCTCGCATCGGTGACGTAGACGGCCTGGCCGCGGTTGTAGGCGGGGTGGATCTTCACCGCCGTGTGCACGCGGCTCGTGGTGGCGCCGCCGATGAGCAGCGGCACGTCGAGGCCCTCGCGCTCCATCTCGGCGGCCACATGCACCATCTCGTCGAGGGAGGGGGTGATCAGCCCCGAGAGGCCGACGATGTCGACCTGCTCGCGCTTGGCCGTGTCGAGGATCTTGGCGGCCGGCACCATCACGCCGAGATCGATGATCTCGTAGTTGTTGCAGGCGAGAACCACGCCGACGATGTTCTTGCCGATGTCGTGGACGTCGCCCTTCACGGTCGCCATCAGCACCTTGCCGGCGGCCTGACGCTGGCCGGTGCCGCCATTGGCCCGCTTCTCCTCCTCCATGAAGGGTTCGAGATAGGCCACCGCCTGCTTCATCACCCGGGCCGACTTCACGACCTGGGGCAGGAACATCTTACCGGCGCCGAACAGGTCGCCGACCACGTTCATGCCGGCCATCAGCGGGCCCTCGATGACGTGGAGCGGGCGCTCCGCGCTCGCGCGTGCCTCCTCGGTGTCGGCGACGATGTACTCGGTGATGCCGTTGACCAGCGCGTGCTCGATGCGCTTGGCGACCGGCGCCTCGCGCCAGGTGAGGTCGGCGGTCTTGGCCTGGGCCGAGGCGCCGGTCTTGAAGCGCTCGGCCGCCTCCAGCAGGCGCTCGGTGGAATCGTCGCGGCGGTTGAGGACCACGTCCTCGCAGAGCTCGCGCAGCTCCGCCGGGATCTCGTCGTACACGGCGAGCTGGCCGGCATTGACGATGCCCATGTCCATGCCCGCCTTGATGCAGTGGAACAGGAACACCGCGTGCATCGCCTCGCGCACGGGCTCGTTGCCGCGGAACGAGAAGGACAGGTTCGAGACGCCGCCCGAGATATGGGCGTGGGGCAGCGTCTCCCGGATGGTGCGGGTCGCCTCGATGAAGGCGTTGCCGTAGTCGTTGTGCTCCTCGATGCCGGTCGCCACCGCGAAGATGTTCGGATCGAAGATGATGTCTTCCGGCGGGAAGCCGACCTGCTCGGTCAGCACCTTGTAGGCGCGGGTGCAGATCTCGACCTTGCGCTCGTAGCTGTCCGCCTGGCCCTGCTCGTCGAAGGCCATGACGACCACCGCCGCGCCGTAGGAGCGGCAGACACGCGCGTCGTGGATGAACTTCTCCTCGCCCTCCTTCATGGAGATCGAGTTCACGATCGGCTTGCCCTGCAGGCATTTCAGGCCGGCCTCGATCACCTCGAACTTCGAGGAATCGACCATCACCGGCACGCGGGCGATGTCGGGCTCGGCGGCCACGAGGTTGAGGAACTCGACCATGGCCTTCTGGCTGTCGAGCAGGCCCTCGTCCATGTTGACGTCGATGACCTGGGCGCCCGCCGCGACCTGATCGCGGGCGACGTCGAGGGCCGCCGCGTAATCGCCGTTGGTGATGAGCTTGCGGAATTTGGCAGAGCCGGTGACGTTGGTGCGCTCGCCCACGTTCACGAAGGGGATCTCCTTCGTGAGGACGAAGGGCTCGAGGCCCGACAGGCGCATCAGGCGCGGGATCTCCGGGATCGCGCGCGGCTTCTTGTCGGCGACCGCCTCGCTGATCGCGCGGATGTGGTCCGGCGTGGTGCCGCAGCAGCCGCCGACCATGTTGACGAGGCCGCTCTCGGCGAACTCGCCCACCAGCCTGCCCATGGCCTCCGGGCTCTCGTCGTAGAGGCCGAACTCGTTCGGGAGCCCCGCGTTCGGATAGGCGCAGACCAGCGTGTCGCAGAGGCGCGACAGCTCGGCGATGTGGCCGCGCATCTCCTTGGCGCCCAGCGCGCAGTTGAGGCCGAAGGTCAGCGGGTCGGCGTGGCGCAGCGAGTTCCAGAAGGCGGCGGGCGTCTGGCCCGACAGGGTGCGGCCGGAGAGATCCGTGATGGTGCCCGAGATCTGGATCGGCAGGCGGATGCCGGTCTCCTCGAAGACCTGCCACGCCGCGGCCACCGCCGCCTTGGCGTTGAGCATGTCGAAGATCGTCTCGATGAGGATCAGCTCGGCGCCGCCGTCCATGAGGCCGCGCACCTGCTCGACATAGGCTTGGCGGACCTGATCGAAGGTGACGGCGCGGTAGCCCGGATTGTTCACGTCCGGCGAGATCGACAGGGTGCGGTTGGTCGGGCCGATGGCGCCGGCCACGAAGCGGCGGCGACCGTCCTTTTCTTCCGCGAGCTTGGCGGCCTCGCGGGCCAGCCGCGCGCCCTCCGCGTTCAGCTCGTGGATGATCGATTCCATGCCGTAATCGGCCTGGGCGATCGTGGTGCCGGAGAAGGTGTTGGTCTCAGCTACGTCGGCGCCCGCGAGGAAGTAGTCGAGGTGGATCTGCCGGATCGCGTCGGCCTGCGTCAGGATCAGCAGGTCGTTGTTGCCCTTCTGGTCGTGGGCGTGGTCCCTGAAGCGCTCACCCCGGAAATCCTCCTCGGAGAACTTCAGGCGCTGGATCACCGTGCCCATCGCCCCGTCGAGGACGAGGATTTTCTGCGCCGCCCGCTCGCGGAGCGCGCGCTCGATCTCGGTGCCGTCGACGGGGGGGAAGGTGGTCATGTGCGGTCTCTCGATCGTTCCGCGCAGGCATGCCCCGCACGGAGGATGATGTCAGGTATCTTGTTCGGTGGCGCGAAGGCGCTGGGTGGCGCCTCTTTCCGCGTACCGGGCCAGGATTCTCTCGCCTCGGGCGACGCGCTCCGGGAAAAGCGGACGGCCTTGCAGCCTCTCGGCCCAGGCCGCGGCGAGGACGGCGCGTCGGTCATCGTTCGACGGCGTTTGCCCGGTGCCCGCGCGGATGGCGCGGAGCAGGGGAAAGATGCTGTCGTCCGTGCCAGCCATGGAGGCCGCTCCCGTCAACTCACCTCAGGATGAGGGCGAGGGGTGGATGGCGGTTACGCCGCCTTCGCCGCCACCTTCGGGGCCTGTGCGCGCAGGCCGAGGAGGTGGCAGATGGCGTAGACGAGGTCCGAGCGGTTCATCGAGTAGAAGTGGAAATCCTCCACGCCCCGGTCGACGAGGTCGAGCACCTGCTCGGCGGCGACCGCGGCGGCGACGAGCCGGCGGGTCTCCACGTCGTTCTCCAGGCCCTCGAAACGGGCGGCGAGCCAGTAGGGCACCGAGGCGCCGGTGCGGCGGGCGAAGTTCGCCGCCTGCTTGAAGTTCTGCACCGGCAGGATGCCGGGGATGATCGGGATGTCGATCCCGGCGGCGCGCACCTTGTCGAGGTAGCGCAGGTAGATCTCGTTATCGAAGAAGAACTGCGTGATCGCCTGGTCGGCGCCGGCATCGACCTTGGCCTTCAGGGCGTCGATGTCGGCGTCGAGCGAGGCGGCCTCCGGGTGCTTCTCCGGATAGGCCGAGACCGAGACCTTGAAGTCGCCGATGCGCTTGATGCCGGCCACGAGGTCGGCGGTCTGCGCGTAGCCGCCCGGATGGGGCCGGTAGGCGTGGCCGACGCCCTCGGCCGGATCGCCGCGCAGGGCCACGATGTGGCGCACGCCCGCATCCCAGTAGGACTGCACGACGCCGTCGATCTCCTCCTTCGTCGCGTCGACGCAGGTGAGGTGGGCGGCGGGCTTGAGGCCGGTCTCGCGGACCATGCGCGAAACGGTGTTGTGGGTGCGCTCCCGGGTGGAGCCGCCCGCGCCGTAGGTCACCGAGACGAATTTCGGCTGGAGCGGCGCGAGGCGCTCGATCGAGTTCCAGAGTATATTCTCCATCTCCTCCGACTTCGGCGGGAAGAACTCGATGGAGACGCGGATCGGGCGGTAGCCGTCCCGGCTGGCGCGGTGTTGGGAGGCTGAGGGCATCGGGATCGTCCTCTATGTCGGTCGGTTCAGACGAGGCGTTTCGGAAGGTTCGGGATCAGGCGACGGCGCGGACCGGCTCCGCCTGCTCCGTCTCGGCCTGGGTGCCGGAGGCGAGCCAGAGCGTCACGGTGAGCTGGCCGCGCTCGGCGGGGGCGAGATCGCGCACGGCGACCGCGCCGAGGCCGGCCTCGGCGAGCCAGCCCGAGACCTGGTCGGCGGCGAAGCCCAGGCGCCGATGGGCCTGCGATTCGCGCAGGAACTCGAGATCGTGGGGCGCGAAATCCACCACGAGGAGCCGGCCGCCCGGCGCCACGAGGCGGGCGGCCTCGCGCAGCGCCCGCGACGGGTCGTCGAGGTAGTGCAGCACCTGATGCACCACCACGAGATCGAAGGTGCCGCGGGCGAAGGGCGGCGCGTGGATGTCCCCCTGGCGCAGCTCCACCCGGGCGAGGCCGGCGCGCTCGAGATTGGCGCGGGCGACCGAGAGCATGGCGTGGCTCGAATCGAGGCCGGTGGCCCGCTCGGCGCGGGGGCTGAGCAGGCCGAGCATCCGCCCGGTGCCGGTGCCGAGGTCGATCAGGCTGCGGATCGGCCGGGGGCCCAGCGCCTCCAGCACGGCCGCCTCGACGGTGGCCTCGGGCACGTGCAGGGAGCGCAGCTCGTCCCATTTCGGCGCGAGCCGCGCGAAGAAGGTCTGCGCCGCCTCCGCGCGCTGGGCGCGCACGGCCTCGCGCCGGGCGCGATCCTCGGAGAGCGGGGGGCCGCCCCGCTCCAGACCGGCGATCAGCGGATCGACGAGACCCGCCCGGCTCTCGGCGAGGCGGAAGAAGGCCCAGGCGCCCTCGCGGTGCCGCTCGACCAGGCCGGCCTCGACGAGGAGCTTCAGGTGCCGGGAGATCCGCGGCTGCGACTGGCCAAGGATGTCGGTGAGGTCGGAGACCGAGAGCTCGCCCTCCGCCAGCAGGGCGAGGATGCGCAGGCGCGTCTCCTCGGCGGCGGCGCGGAGAACACCGAGCGCATCGGGAAAGGCGACACTGCGCAGCAGGCTGACGACCTCGTGAGACATAAAGATATCTTTATGTGCGTTCCGGCGGGGACGCAAGCGGCTTTTTGCGGGCGCGGTCATCCGGCACTGCGGCGCAGGGGTGCGGGACGGCGATGGTATGTGGCAGGGTGGAGGTGCTGCCGTCATTCTGGAGCCGCGTGAGCGGGCTGGACGAACCGGGTGGCCAACCCGGATTCGAAGCCTTGCGCCGTGGAGTGATTCCTGATCCGTCTGATCGCTTCGGTGATTTCGGGGGCTTAACCCTTCCCCCTTGCGGCAAAGCACGCGCTCTCCCTCCCCCCACCGATCTCGGGCCTGCCCGAGATCGGCTTACCTCTGCCCAAGTCGGGCAAGCCCGACTTGGGTTGGGGGAGGGTGGCCCCTGCGTCAGCAGGGGTCGGGAGAGGGGTGCGACGGTGCAGGACAGCGCTCGGCATCGACGCGGCGCCTCTCTCGGAAGCCGGGTTCCCCTCTCCCGCCTCGCTCCGCTCGACACCCTCCCCCGCAGAGGGGGGAGGGAGAGCGTGGAGAAGTCCGAATCCCGTGGCCCGCACGGGAGACGGGACCCGCGCCTCGTCCGAGAACCGTCGAGGATAGCGTTGGGGTTCCAGGATCCGCGCGCGTCCGGTCCTTGCAGGGAGGAGAGGCGCGGGAACCCGCACCGGTGCGGCTGGACGATGTCTCGGGAGAGGAAACGCGGATGCCGTCGATCCCCTTCGCGGGGCGGGCGCTCTTGCAGGGCGCGCCGCGATCGATCAGTCGTCGCGGTAGACCCGCTCGCGGCGCTCGTGGCGCTCCTGCGCTTCCAGGGAGAGGGTCGCGATCGGGCGCGCGTCGAGGCGCTTCAGCGAGATCGGCTCGCCGGTCTCCTCGCAATAGCCGTAGGAGCCGTCCTCGATGCGGGCGAGCGCGGCGTCGATCTTGCCGGTGAGCTTGCGCTGGCGGTCGCGGGCGCGCAACTCGATCGCGCGGTCGGTCTCGGAGGAGGCGCGGTCGGCGATGTCGGGATGGTTCTCGTTCTCGCTCTGGAGAGCGACCAGGGTGTCCTGAGCCTCGCGCAGGATGTCGTTCTTCCAGCCCAGGAGCTTACGCCGAAAGTACTCGCGCTGCCGCTCGTTCATGAAGGGCTCGTCGTCGGAAGGTGTGTAACCCTCCTCCAGCGTCACCTTCGCCATATGCGCCCTCACACTCGTCTCTGAAGCCTGCCGACGGCGATAAGCCCGAGCCGTATAGTCGAGGCGCAGAGCGGCCACAACGGATCCGACGCAAGGTTCGGACCCCGATCGAAGGATGCGCGCGGATGCGGCTTCCCGGACACGGTCTGGTTGCGTTCCCGCGGTCCCGTCAGGGCTGGGCGCCCGCGCCCAGGCGCGCCAGGGCCCCGGCGACGGCCTCGGCGAGGGGCCGGGCAAGGGCGTGGCGGTAGTGGCTGCGGTCGAAGAACAGCGCGGGGTCGCCCGCGTCCGGCCCGTCCCGGCGCCAGTCGAGGAGCGCGCTGCGGGGATGGCTGGCGAGGGCTGCCGCCAGCGCGGACTTGCAGGCGGCCTCCGCCGCCGCCCGGGGCGTGCCCGGCCGCGGCAGGGCGGCGCGGTAGACGGGGGGCAGCACGACCACGACGGGGGTGGCGGCGGGCACCCGGGCGAGCGCCGCGCGCAAGGCGTCCGCGGCCGGGAACGGACCGCCGCGGCCGGGATCGGGCTCATCCGGCACCGGGCGCTCGCGGGCGGCGGCGTGGCGCGGATCGCTGCCGAAGCCCTGCTTCAGGTAATCGGGCTCGTAGTCCCACCAGCCGTCGGCGCGGGCGTGCGGGCGCTTCCGCCGCAGGAGCCAGCCGATCCGCTCGATCACCTCCTGGGCCACGGCGTAGCGCATGAGCCCGCGCAGGTAGTCGGGCAGGTCCGCGGCGAACAACCAGAACGGGAACGGCTTGTCGTTGCGGAGCGTCGGATCGTCCGTGCACCAGAAATCGTCGGGCGCCAGCACGATGGCCCGCGGGGCGGGGTGGTGGCGCAGGAACCAGTCGAGCACGACGAGCTGCTCGCGCGGTCCCGTGGCCGGGATGGCGAGCTGCACGAAGGCGAGGCCGGTGAGCCGGCCCAAGCGCTCCGGCTCGACGAGCTGGATGTGCGAGTTGCCGATGATCGCGGCCCCGAAGGCCGGATCGCGCCCGCGCAGGGCGGCGGCCGTGCGCGGGCCCTGCGGGCGCACCGCCCCGACCGAGGCGAGGCGGGAGCGCCCGCTGTCGTAGGGGTCGAGGAGGAAGGCCAGGGCGAGATAGCCCGCCACGAGGCCGATGGCGGCCAGGACGAACCCCCGCGCGAAGCGGTGCCAGGGATCGGTCGGCGGGTCGGCGGGATCCGGTGGGCGCGCGGGCATCGGATCAGAACTGGAAGTAGATGAACTCGTAGTTCGCATCGTCCCCGATCTTGAGGAGGACGACCACGAACAGGAGCGCGAACAGCATCGCCAGCGCCCGCGACGGCGGCAGACGATGAACCGCGGCCCAGGCGGTGGGGCCGATCATGGCCACCGCCGCCGCCGCCGCGATGGCGCGCCACTTGAAGCCCGTGGGCGAGGGCGGCGCGAGGCCGGCGAGCCCCTCGTAGATCCGCAGCGCCCCCTCGAAGCTCGTGGCGCGGAACAGCACCCAGGTCAGCACCACGAACAGGCCGGTGAGCAGCCAGCCGAGGAGGCGCGGCATCGGCAGCCCCGCCCGCCGCCAGAGCACGCCCGCGCCGAGGCCGAGCCCGTGCAGCGCCCCCCAGGCCACGAAGGTGAGCCCCGCCCCGTGCCAGAGCCCGCCGAGCGCCATGGTGGCGAAGAGCGCCCCGACCTGGATGGCGAGCCCCCGCCGGTTGCCCCCCATCGGGATGTAGAGATAGTCGCGCAGGAAGCGCGACAGGGTCATGTGCCAGCGCCGCCAGAAGTCGCTGAGCGAGGCGGCGCGGTAGGGCACGTCGAAGTTCTGCGGCAGCACGACGCCGAACAGGAGCGCGATGCCGAGCGCCATGTCGGTGTAGCCGGAGAAGTCGAAGTAGATCTGGAAGGTGAAGCCGAGCGTGGCCTGCCACGCCTCCGCCGCCCCGATGGCGCGGCCGGCCTCCGCCGCCTGGAAGACCGGGTTCACGTAGGGCGCCAGGGGGTCGCCGAGGAGGACCTTCTTGGCGAGCCCCACCGTGAGCAGCATCAGCCCGCGCCCGATCCGCTCGGCGGCGTCCGGCCGGGCGTAAGGGCGCTCCTCGAACTGGTGCATGATCTCGCTCCAGCGCACGAGGGGGCCGGCGAGAACCTGCGGGAAGAAGGCGATGTAGAGGGCGTACCGGACGAGGCCGAAGCCCGGCGCGCGGCCGGCGCGCAGGTCGGTCAGGTACATGATGTGGTGGAAGGTGAAGAACGAGATCCCGAGGGGCAGGACCCAGCCCGGCCGGGCGAGGTCGACCCCCGGCAGGAGGTCGGCGAGGCCCGCGAGGAAGTCGAGATACTTGAAGAGCGCCAATACCGCGAGGTTGCCGGCGATCGCGGCCGGGATCAGCCAGTCGCCCGAGGTCCCGCCGTCCCGCGCGCGCAGGAAGGCGCGGGCCACGCCCCAGTTGACGAGGATGGAGGCCGCCAGCAGCGGCACGAAGCGCGGATCCCACCAGCCGTAGAAGACGAAGGAGAGGGCCAGGAGGACCGGCAGCCGCCAGGCCGGCCGGTAGCGCTCGGCCAGCCCGTGCAGCGCCAGGGCGGCGGGCAGGAAGGCGAGCAGGAAGACGAAGGAGTTGAACAGCATCGGCCGCCGAACCGGCAGGGCCGGGCAGGATTTCCTCGGGGCGGCCTTGTCGGGGATCGCGGCCGGGGCGTCAATCGCGGGCCCTGGGACGCCGGGAGCTTACGGGTGCAGGGTCACGGCTGCTTGTGGATGGGATCGACCCAGTAGACGGTCTCGGGCGCCTCCGCGGCGGCGACGTCCGGCAGGTTCACCACGACCGCCTCGTTGTCGGACCGCACCAGCACGCAGTGCAGGGGCTCGTCGGTGGAGGCGTTGATCTCCTGGTGCGGCACGTAAGGGGGCACGAAGATGAAGTCGCCGGGCCCGGCTTCCGCCACGTATTCGAGCCGCTCGCCCCA
>CANEZL010000035.1 GCA_947444195.1 Methylobacteriaceae bacterium
GCGAGCAGCAGGGCGCCGCAGGTGCCGAGCAGCGCCACGGGCACGACGATGGTCGGGATGAGGGTGTAGCGGACGTTCTGCAGGAACAGGAACATCACCGCGAAGACGAGGGCCATCGCCTCGGCCAGCGTCACCAGCACCTTCCGGATCGACACCTCGACGAAGGGCGTGGTGTCGTAGGGCACCGTGACGACGACGTTGGCGGGCAGCGTGCGCCGGAGCTGGGCGAGCTTGGCCTTCACACCGGTGGCGGCGGCGAGCGCGTTGCCGCCGGGGGCGAGCTGGATGCCGATGCCGGCCGCCGGGCGTCCGTCGAGGCGGGTCTGCATCGCGTAGGACTGGCCGCCGAGCTCCACCTCGGCGACGTCGCGCAGGCGCACGAGGGAGCCGTCCAGGTTGGCGCGCAGCACGATCTCGCCGAACGCGCGCGGTGTGGTCAGTTGCCCCTTCACCAGGACGTTGGCGGCGATGCGCTGCCCCTCCCTGGCGGGCTGGGCGCCCACGATGCCCGAGGCGATCTGCGCGTTCTGCGCGCCCACCGCGGCGGTGACGTCGGCGGGCGTCATGTTGAACCCGACGAGCTTGACCGGGTCGATCCAGATCCGCAGCGCCTTCTCGGAGGAGAACAGGGTGGCGCGCCCGACGCCCGGCACGCGGCGCAGCTCGCCCAGCACCCGGCGCGCGGCGAGGTCGCCGAGGTCGGTGTCGCTCATCGCGCCGTCGCGCGAGCTGAGCGCCACGAACTGGAGGAAGCTGGTGCTCGCCTCCTCGACGATGACGCCCTGCTGCGTCACCGCCCGCGGCAGGCGGGCCTCGATGCGCTTGATCCGGTTCTGCACCGCCACCGTGGCCTTCGAGGCGTCCGAGCCCGGCGCGAAGGAGGCCATGATCTGCGTCATGCCCGAGGTGTCGCTGGTGGACTCGAAGTACATCAGCCCCGGGATGCCGTTGAGCTCCTCCTCGATGATGCGGGTGACGCCGTCGTAGAGCCGCTCGGGCGGGGCGCCCGGATAGGTGGCGGTGACCTGGATCGTGACGGGGGCCACGTCCGGGTACTGCGAGACCGGCAGGACGGCGACGGAGATCGCGCCCACCAGCATGATGAACAGGGCGATCGCCCAGGCGAAGATCGGGCGGCCGATGAAGAACCGTGTCATGGGGGATGCGCCTGCGCGAGCGGGGACGGGGGCCGCCGACCGGATCAGGGCCGCTCGGCCGCGGAGGCCGTCCGGCCGCCGTTCCAGGCGACGGGATCGACGGCCATGCCGGGCTGGATCTTCTGGAAGCCCTCGACCACGACGGTCTCGCCGACCTTGAGCCCCTCCTCGACGATCCAGCCGTCGTCGGTGAGCGCCCCGGTCCGGAGCGGGCGCAGGGCGAGCTTGCCGTCGTCCACGACGTAGGCCTGGGCCTCGCCCGCGCTCGAGCGCTGGATCGCCTGGGCGGGGACCACGACCGCGTCGGCCTTCACCCCGTGCGCCACGCGCACCCGGACATAGGTGCCGGGCAAGAGGGCGGCCTGCGGGTTGGGGAAGGTGGCGCGCAGGGACACCTGCCCGGTCCCGGGATCGACGCTCACATCCGTGAACAGCAGGCGCCCCGCCACCGGGTAGGGGCTGCCGTCCGCCTGGACGAGGCGCACCTCGCTCTCCTCCCGGCCGGCGGCGCGGTCGGAGAGCGCGCTCGGATCCGCGGCGGCGGCGTTGAAGTCGGCGAAGATCGGGTCGATCTGCTGGATGAGGGCGAGCTTGGTCGCCTCGCCCTGGCCGACCAGCGCGCCCTCGGTGACGAGGGCCCGCCCGATGCGGCCGGCGATGGGCGCGCGCACGGTGGCGTAGTCGAGGTCGATCCGCGCGCGGGCGAGCTGCGCCTTGGCGCTGGCGACGTCGGCCTCGGCCTGCCGCAGGGTAGCGACCGCGATGTCGTGCTGGGCGGTGCTGGCGGCCTGCCGCTCCAGCAGCGTCTCGGTGCGCTCCGACTGCTTGAGCGCCTGGACGCGGCTGGCCTCGGCGCGGGCGAGCGCCGCGGCCCTGGCATCGGCCTCGGCCCTGAAGACCGCCGGGTCGATCCGGAAGAGCACGTCGCCCTTCCGCACGAGGCTGCCCTCCTCGAAGGTGCGCTCCTGGATGATGCCGGAGACCTGGGCCCGGACCTCGGCCACCCGGGTCGAGGCGAGACGCCCCGGCAGGTCGAAGGTGCGCGGGACGGTCGCCGCCGCCGCCGTCACGGTGGACACCTCCACCGGCGGCGCCTCCGCGCCCGCCGAGGCGGGATCGGTCGCGCTCGGCTTGCAGCCGAACAGGGTGAGCACGACGAGGCAGGGCGTGAGTATCGGAACGACGGGCAGGCGGCGGAGGGCGCGCATGGGTCGGCGGGTCCTGAGGCTGGGCACGTGAGGAGATCGGTTCCGGCGGGCGCTCAGCCGGCGAAGGTCATGGCCACGAGGCGCTCGCGCAGGGCGGGCAGGTCCGGCAGGGGACCGCCCTCGTCGCGGAACAGGAAGGCGAGCCAGGCGCCGTCGGCGGCCAGCCGCACGGTCTCCAGGATCGGCTCGTCGTCGGTGGCGCGATGGCGCTCCAGGCCCCGCGCGAACCACTGCGCCGTGACCCTGCGCAGGCTCGGCTCGGTGAGCGTCGAGATGTAGAGGGCGGTCCACTGCCTGCCCTGGTCCGACATCAGGTCGTCGAAGGTGACGGTGACGTAGGCCCGCGTGAAGCGCCCCCGCGGCTGCGGGTCCAGGGCCATGGCCGCCGCGATGTCGGCGTCGAGCCTCTCCAGGATGTCGGCGACGACGCCGTCGATGAGGGCCTGCTTGCTGGCGAAGTGATGGAACAGCCCCCCCTTGGTGACGCCGGCGGCCTCGCAGACCGCCTGCACCGTCACCGCGGCGAGGCCCTGCTCCAGGGCGAGCTTGGCGGCGCAGTCGAGGAGCGCGCGCCGGACGAGCTCGGGCTGCTTCTTGCGGCGGTGGGCGGTGGCCACGGTCAGTGCCCCGTCACGGCGGAGAAGCCCTGCATCACCACGACGCCGCCGACGATCATGGCGATGCCGACGATGGCCGGAAGGTCGAGGGATTGCCGGAACACGACCGCGCCGACCAGCGCGGTCAGAACGATGCCGGCGCCGCTCCAGAGCGCGTAGACGACGGCGAGGGGCATCGCCTTGAGGGCGTGCGTCATCAGGTAGAAGGCGCCCGCGTAGAAGATTGCCACGGCCAGGGTCGGCCCGAGCCGCGTGAACTGCTCGGATTTCTGCAGGAAGGCGGTGCCCGCGACCTCGCACAGGATGGCGACGGCGAGGGCGGCGTAGGCGACGGAATGGCTCGGCATGATCCCACCGGTGCGGCGAACGCCCCCTTAAATACCGACTGTTTGGTATCTTTCAAGCCCAGAATGCTCGCAGCGCGACCGCGCTGGCGGCCCTCGCGCCGATTATTCCATTTTCGACAACAATGAACTGCCGAGCACGCGCATTCCCATCGGGCAGCGCCCGCGTCACCATCCGTCGACGGTTCGGGAACGGTTCCGGCCACGACCTCGGGGAACGCGATCATGAAGCTCTACCACACCGCCCTCTCGGGCCACGCGCACCGGGCCCGCCTCTTCCTCTCACTGCTCGGCGTGCCCCACGAGGCCATCGAGGTCGATCTGAAGGCGGGCGCGCACAAGCGGCCCGAGTTCCTGGCCCTCAACCCGTTCGGCCAGGTGCCAGTGCTCGACGACGACGGCACCGTGGTCTCGGACTCGAACGCCATCCTCGTCTACGTGGCGCGCAAGCTCGGGCGCACCGACTGGCTGCCGACGGATGCGGTGGCCGAGGCCGCGGTGCAGCGCTGGCTGTCGGTGGCGGCGGGCGAACTCGCCTACGGTCCGGCGGCCGCGCGGCTCGTCACCGTGTTCGGCGCCGATTTCCGGCCCGCGGAGGTGATCGCCCGGGCGCACACCCTGCTCGGCCGGCTGGAGGCCCATCTCGACGGGCGGGACTGGCTGGTGGGCGAGCGCCCCACCATCGCGGACGTCGCGCTCTACAGCTACCTGGCCGGCGCCCCCGAGGGCAATGTCGACCTCTCGGGCTACGGACGGGTCGGTGCCTATCTCCGCCGGATCGAGGGCCTGCCGGGCTTCCTGCCCTTCGCGCGGACGCCGGCGGGCCTCACCGCCGCCGCGTGAGCGCGCGGATCCGGGCGCGCCAGGGGGCGCACCCGGCGGAACGGGACGGGAGAGCATCCATGAGCGACGGTGCGACGATGACGGAGGCCACGGCTCCGCGAGGCTCGCCCTGGCACCCGGGCGAGACGGCCATCCAGCGGCAGGCCGGCGTGGCGGAGCGGATGGAGGCGGTGGGGCGGCGCGCGGTGCGGGCCGCCATGCCCGACCAGCACCGCACCTTCTTCGCGCAGATCCCCTTCCTCGTGGCCGGCAGCGTGGACGGCGGGGGCGAAGCCTGGGCGACGCTGGTCGCCGGCCGGCCCGGCTTCATCGCCTCGCCGAGCCCGACGCGCCTCGACATCGCGGCGCGGCCCGACCCGAGCGATCCGGCGAGCGCGGGGATGCGCGCGGGCGACGCCGTCGGGCTCCTCGGCATCGAGTTGCACAGCCGGCGGCGCAACCGCGTCAACGGGCTCATCCGGGCGGCGGCGGGCGGGGGCCTGGACGTCGCCGTCGAGCAGAGCTTCGGCAACTGCCCCCAGTACATCCAGCTGCGCGACTTCGCTCTGGTCCGGGATCCGGGCGCGCCCTTCGCGGGCGCCGTCGAGGAGAGCACCGAACTCGACGCCGCGGCGCGCGCCACGATCGAGGCCGCCGACACCTTCTTCGTGGCCTCCTACGCGGAGCGCGCGGGCAGCCGTCAGGTCGACGTCTCGCATCGGGGCGGCCGGGCCGGCTTCGTCCGCGTCGCCGCCGACGGCACGCTCACGGTGCCGGATTTTGCCGGCAACCTGTTCTTCATGACGCTGGGCAACATCCTGTCGAACGGCCGGGCCGGGCTGGTCTTCGCCGATTTCGAGACCGGCGACCTCCTCCAGATGACGGGCGAGGCCGCGGTGGTGCTGTCCTCCCCCGAGATCGCCGCCTTCCAGGGCGCCGAGCGGCTCTGGACCTTCCGGCCGCGCCGGGTCGTGCGGCGGCGGGGGGCGCTGCCCCTGCGCTGGACCTTCCGGGCGGACGGCTGGTCGCCAAATTCCCTGATGACCGGCAGCTGGGGCGAGGCCGCCGACCGGCTCCGGGCAGCCGGGCGCGCCACCCGGTGGCGCCCCTTCACGGTCACGAAGGTCGTGGACGAGAGCCGCGGGATCCGCTCCTTCCACCTCGTGCCGGCGGACGGGTCCGGCCGCGTCGCCCACCGGGCCGGCCAGCACCTGCCCGTCCGGGTCACGCTGCCGGGATCCGGACGGCCGGTCATCCGCACCTACACGCTCTCGGTCGCGCCCTCGGACGCGGTCTACCGGATCAGCGTCAAGCGCGACGGCGCGGTCTCCGCCCACCTGCACGACACCCTGCGGGAGGGCGACGTGATCGAGGCGCGGGCGCCGGCGGGCGGCTTCACCATCGACGCCCGGGAGAAGCGGCCCGCGGTGCTGCTCGCGGGCGGCATCGGCATCACGCCCCTCCTCGCGATGCTGCGCCACCTCGTCTACGAGGGCCTGCGCACCCGGGGCATCCGTCCCACCACCCTGATCCAGGCGGCCCGCACGCGGGACGAGCGCCCCTTCGACGCGGAGATCGCCGGGCTGGTGGCCGCGGCAGGCGGGGCGATCGGGCTGGTGCGGGTGCTGAGCGCCCCCGGGGACGCCGCCGAGGGCCTCGACTACGACATCGCCGGCCGGATCGACACCGCGCTCCTCGCGCGCGTCCTGCCCTTCGGCGACTACGATTTCTACCTCTGCGGACCGCCGGGCTTCACCCAGGCGCTCTACGACGGCCTGCGCGGCCTGAACGTCGCCGACGACCGCATCCACGCCGAGGCGTTCGGCCCCTCGGGGCTCGTCAGGAGCGCGGCCGCCGCGGCGGAGGCGGCCGACCTGCCGCCGGCCGCGGCGGAACCGGTGCCGGTCGCCTTCCTGAACGCCTCGGAGGAGGCGCGCTGGACGCCGGAATCCGGAACGCTTCTGGAACTCGCCGAGGCCCGGGGCCTCAGCCCCGCGTTCAGCTGCCGGGCCGGGACCTGCGGCAGCTGCCGGACCAAGCTTCTGAAAGGCGCCGTCACCTACGCGAGGGCCCCCGCGGCGCCCCGCGCGGAGGACGAGGTCCTGATCTGCACGGGCGTCCCGGCCGCGGGCAGCGGCCCCGTCCACCTCGCCCTCTGAAACCCCGCCCTCTGCTACGATCGCGGCGCAGCCCGGGATGCAGGAGTAGGGTGATGGATCGCTGGCAGGCCATGCGCATCGTCGCGAAGGTCGCGGAGACGGCGAGCTTCACCGAGACCGCCCGCCTGATGAACATGAGCCCGCCGGCGGTGACGCGGGCGGTGGCGGCGCTGGAGGAGGCCATCGGCGCCCGGCTCTTCGTGCGCACCACGCGCTCGGTGAAGCTCACGGAGGCGGGCGGGCGCTACGTGGAGGATTGCCGGCGCATCCTCGCCGACATCGTCGAGGCCGAGGCCGCCGCCGCCGGCTCCTACGCGACCCCCTCCGGGACGCTGGCCGTGACGGCCCCCCTCCTGTTCGGACAGATCCACGTCCTGCCCATCGTGACCGACTACCTCGACACCTACCCGACCATGGCCGCGCGCACGCTCTTCGTCGACCGCACGGTCAACGTCGTCGAGGAAGGCATCGATGTCGCCGTCCGGATCGGCCACCTGTCGGATTCGGGCTTCGCGGCCGTCAAGGTCGGCTCGGTGCGCCGCGTCGTCTGCGCCTCGCCCGCCTATCTGGAGAAGCACGGCGTCCCGGCCACCCCGCAGGACCTGAAGGACCACCGCGTCGCCGTGTCGATGGGGGCCCGGGCCTCGCCGGAATGGCGCTTCGCGCAGGACCAGCGCGTGACGATCCGCCCCGCCCTGTCGACCAACACCAACGAGGCCGGCATCGCCGCGGCGCTCGCGGGCTGGGGCCTGACGCGGGTGCTGCACTACCAGATCGGCCCGGCCCTGCGCGAAGGCCGGCTCCGGATCGTGCTCGCCGACCACGAGGAGCCGCCGGTGCCCATCCACCTGCTGTATCCGGAAGGACGGCGGGCGCCGGCCAAGGTGCGGACCTTCGTGGACTTCGCGGCGGCGCGTCTGCGCGCGTGCCGGACGCTCAACTGAACGGGCGCTCGGGGCGCCGGAGCCGCCCCGAGGCCGGTCCCGGCGTGCCGTCAGGCCTTCATCGCGTCGGCCTTCTCGATCAGCGCCTCGGCCATGCGGATCGAGGCGATGTCGATGAGGCGGCCGTCCAGCGCCACCGCGCCGCGGCCGGCCTTAGCGGCCTCTTCCATGGCCACGAGGATGCGGCGGGCCTTCTCGACCTCCTTCTCGGAGGGCGTGAACACCTCGTTGGCGAGCTCGATCTGCGAGGGGTGGATGGCCCACTTGCCCTCGTAGCCGGCGGCGGCGCAGCGGCGGGCGGCCGAGATGTAGCCGTCCTTGTCCGAGAAGTCGCCGAAGGGGCCGTCGATCGGGCGCAGGCCGTAGGCGCGGCAGGCCACCAGCATGCGCTGCTGGGCGAACAGCCACGGATCCTGCCAGTGCGTCTCGCGGTTGCCGGCCTCGTCCTTGTCGGTGAGGACGGAGTAGTCCGGGTTGACGCCGCCGATCACGGTGGAGCGGGTGCGGCAGGAGGCGGCGTAGTCGGCCACGCCGAAGGACATCGCCTCCAGGCGCTTCGAGGAGGTCGCGATCGCCTCGACATTGGCCATGCCGAGCGCCGTCTCGATCAGCACCTCGAAGCCGAGCTTCTTCTCGCGCTTCTTGGCCTGCTCGATCTGCGTGACGAGCACGTCGATGGCGTAGACGTCCTGCGGCACGCCGACCTTGGGGATGAGGATCATGTCGAGGCGCGGACAGGCTTCGACGATGTCGACCACGTCGCGGTACATGTAGTGGGTGTCGAGACCGTTGATGCGGATCATCATGGTCTTGTTGCCCCAGTCGATCTCGTTGAGCGCCTGGATGATGTTCTTGCGGGCCTGCTCCTTGTCGTCGGGGGCGACCGCGTCCTCGAGGTCGAGGAAGATCACGTCGGCGGCGGAGGCGGCCGACTTCTCCATGAAGGTCGGGTTGGAGCCCGGCACCGCGAGCTCGGAGCGGTGCAGGCGGGCCTTGGCCTGCTGGATCAGGGTGAAGCTCATGCGTTCTCTCTCCTCGTGAAACCCGTCGGCCGCCGCGGGCCCGGACGCGCGTCCGGTCCGCCGGCCCTCAACATGGCGCCCCGCGCCCGGCGCGACAGGGCGGCGCATGCGTCTCTCCCGGGAGCCCTGCCCGACCGCGCCGGATCGGCCCCCGAACCTTCGCCCCCCGCGGGGCTCAGCCGGTGGCGCCGAAGCCCACCGCGATGCAGTTGATGGACAGGAGGAGCGCCGACTTCACCGCCTCGCGGCGATCCTCGTCGCTCTCCCGGCGGAAGCGGGCGAGCAGTTCCACCTGCTCGCGGCTCACCGCGTTGATGGTGGGCAGCCGGCCCTGCAGGCGGTCGCGGAACAGGGGGAAGCGCTCGGCGAGTTCCCGCCCCCCGCTCACCCGCAGCACCATCGCGCGGGTGAGCGCGTACTCCGCCTCGACCATGCCGAAGATGCGCGCGCGGATCTCCGGATCGGCGACGAGGCCGGCATAGTCGCGGGCGATATCGAGATCGACCATCATCAGCGTCTTCTCCACCTCGTCGAGGACGAGGCGGAACACGCGCGATTCCTGGAACAGGCGCCTCAGCTGCGCCTCGCCCTCGGCCCCGCGCACGTCGAGGAAGCTCCGGATGCCGGAGCCGACGCCGTACCAGCCGGTGACGACGTGCCGGTTCTGCGACCACGCGAACACCCAGGGGATGGCGCGCAGATCGGACAGGGAGCGGGCGCCGAAGCGGCGGGCGGGCCGCGAGCCGATGTTGAGGAGCGCGATCTCGTCCAGCGGGCTCGCCGCCTGGAAGTAGTCGACGAGCCCCTCCGTCTGAAGCAGGTTGACGTAGGCCGCCCGCGAGGCGCCCGACAGGGCCTCCATGGCGTCGTCCGCCCCGAGGCGCCCGCCGTTGCCGTCGGGCTCGGGGGCGAGCGCGTGCTCGAAGACCGAGGCCGCCAGCAGCTCCATCTGGTAGGAGGCGGTGCCGCGGTTGGCGTACTTGAACGAGACCACCTCGCCCTGCTCGGTGATGCGGAAGCGGCCCTGGATCGAGCCCGGCGGCTGGGCCATGATCCCGCGATGGGTCGGCACGCCGCCGCGGCTCACCGAGCCGCCGCGGCCGTGGAAGAAGGCGATCGGCACGCCCGTCTCGCGCCCCAGGGCGGTGAGCTTGGCCTGGGCCTTGTAGAGCTCCCAGTTCGAGGCGACGAAGCCGCCGTCCTTGTTGGAATCGGAATAGCCGATCATCACCTCCTGCACGCCGCCCTGCCAGCGCGTGGAGCGGCGCACGACCGGCGTGTTCAGGAGCTCCTTCATGATCGCGGGCGCCGCGCGCAGGTCGTCGATCGTCTCGAAGAGCGGCACGATCGGCAGCGGGCAGATCTCGGTGCCCGCCCGGTCGAGGAAGATCCCCGCTTCCTTCGCCAGGAGATAGGCGCCGAGCACGTCCTCGACGGAGCGCGTCATCGACAGGATGAAGGCCCCGAAGGCCTCCCGGTCCAGTTGCTCGCGCATCTCGCCCACGAGGGCGAAGGTGTCGAGCGTCTCGCGGGCGGCCTCCGGCAGGTCGTCGAAGCCGCGGTTCGGGTCGCGGGGCCGGGCGAGCTCGGCGGTCAGCCAGTCGCGCCAGGCCGGGCTGTCGGGCTCGGGGGGCGTGCGCCCGTTCTGCTGCCGGCTCCACAGGGCCTGGAGCGTCTGCGTGGTGCGCGTGGAGTTCTCGCGCAGGTCGAGCCGCACGGTGGAGAAGCGGAAGATCTCGACCATGCGCCGCACGGGCCGCACGAGATCGGTGGCGAGCCCCGTGCACTTGGCCTCGGCCAGGCCCCGTTCGAGGGTGCGCAGGTCGTGGATCAGGCCGTCGGCGCTCGGATAGTCGGGCCCGGCGGGCGTGGCGCCCTCGTTGCGGGCGATGGTGGCTTGGAGCTTGCGCAGGATGCAGGTGAGGAACTGGCGGTAGGCCTCGCCCGGATTGCGCCCGGCGATCGTCCGGGCCGCGCCGCTCTCGGCGAGCGCGTGGGCCAGTTCGGCCCGGAACGCCTCCGGCACCGGCAGGGCGCGCTCGGTGAGCGAGAGCATGCGGGCGAGGTGGTCGATCCCGTCGCGGTAGCGCCGGAGCGAGGCGAGCGCGTTGCGCTTCAGGGTCTCGCGGGTGACGCTCGCGGTGACGTAGGGGTTGCCGTCGCGGTCGCCGCCGATCCAGCTGCCGAACTGGAAGAAGGGCGGCACCTCGAAGGCCTCGTCCGGGTAGTAGCGGGCGAGGGCCTCCTCCAGGGAGAGCATCACCTCGGGCAGCATCTCGAACAGGCTCTCGTCGAAGAAGTGCAGGCCCCAGGCGACCTCGCGCTCGACGGTGGGCTTCTCCAGGTGCAGTTCGCCCGTCATCCAGACGAGCTCGATCTGCGCGCGCAGCTCGTTCATCAGCCCGGTGCGCTCGCGCTCGGTCCAGCGCGGCATCTCCAATTCGCGCAGCACGAGGTAGATGCGGCGGAACTTCTCCAGCACCGTGACGCGCTTGCCCTCGGTGGGGTGCGCGGTGATCGTCGGGCGGATGCGCAGGTCCTTCAGCAGCGCGTGGATCCGCGGCGCCTTGATCCCGCGGGCGGCCGATTCGGCCAGGACCTTGGTGAAGGAGCCCCCCAGCGCCTCGCGCCCCTCCGTCCGCTCGATCTGGCGGCGGCGGCGCATGGCCGTGTTCTGCTCGGCGATCGAGATCAGCTGGAACCAGATCCCCTGCACCTGCAGCGCCCGGGCCAGCATCTCCGGCGTGAAACCCGAGATGTCGGCGGTGCCGTGCAGGACCGCCTCCAGCTCCGGCTCGTGGCGGCGGGCCACGTCGAGGAGGGCCTGGAACAGGATGTCGAGGGGCTCCTGCGCCGAGGTGCCGGTGATCACCGGGGGCGCGAAGGCGTTCTCGTCGATCTGTGCGGGAGAGGCGTGGAGCGTTCTGGTCATGGGGCCACCTCGGGCATCGGGTGCGCCGTTCTCGCGGTCCGGCGATGCGGACCGCCGTGGCGGATACGAGTGGGGCGCGGGTCCCCTCTCCCGTACGGGAGAGGGACAGGGTGAGGGATCCGGAGCGTACCGGATGGGGCTGGACGGTTCCGTTGCGGCGGCATGCCCTATCCGGACAGTTCTCCTCCCTCACCCCAACCCTCTCCCGAACGGGAGAGGGAGTCCGCCGCGGTTCCGGCGTTGTTGCCTCAGGCCGCCTTCAGCACCTGGGCCACGGTCTCGCCGAAGGAGCCCGGGTCGGGGGCCACGGTCAGCCCGTAGGAGCGCATGATCTCGGCCTTCTCGGCGGCGCTGTCGCCGGTGGCCGAGATGATCGCGCCGGCGTGCCCCATGCGGCGGCCCTTCGGGGCGGTGAGGCCGGCCACGAACCCGATCACCGGCTTCGACATGTTCTCCTTGATCCAGGCGGAGGCCTCGGCCTCCTGCGGACCGCCGATCTCGCCGATCATCAGGACGGCGTGGGTGTCCGGATCGCGCTCGAACAGGGCGAGATGGTCGAGGAAGGAGGAGCCGTTGATCGGGTCGCCGCCGATGCCCACCGAGGTGGAGATGCCGATGCCGAGCGCCTTCATCTGCGAGGCGGCCTCGTAGCCCAGCGTCCCCGAGCGCGAGATCACGCCCACATTGCCCTTGAGGTAGATGTGGCCGGGCATGATGCCGAGCATGGCCTTGCCGGGCGAGATGATGCCCGCGCAGTTCGGGCCGACCACGGTGGTGCGGCGGTCCCTGGGGTAGCGCATCAGGTAGCGCTTCACCCGCATCATGTCCTGGGCCGGGATGCCGTCCGTGATCGAGCAGACGAGCTTCAGCCCGGCATCGGCGCCCTCCATGATGGCGTCCGCGGCGAACGGCGGGGCGACGAAGGTGATCGCCGTGGTGGCGCCGGTCTCGCGCACCGCCTCCTTGACGGTGTTGAACACGGGCAGGCCGAGATGGCTGCGCCCGCCCTTGCCCGGGGTGACGCCGCCGACGACGTTCGTGCCGTAATCCAGCATTTCCTTGGCGTGGAAGGTGCCCTTGTCGCCGGTGATGCCCTGGACGATGATCGGGGTCTTCTCGTCGATGAGAATGCTCATGGCGTGATCTCCCCTCGCTCAGCGGTCGTTCTTGGTGCTGTTCTTGGCACTCTCGCAGGCCTCGACGGCCTTGCGCGCGGCTTCCGACAGGGTGTCGGCGGTGATGAGGGCGAGCCCGCTCTCGGCGAGGATCCTCTGGCCCGCCTCCACGTTCGTGCCGGCGAGGCGCACCACCAGCGGCACCTCGATCTTCACCTCGCGGGCGGCCTGGACCACGCCCTCGGCGACCCAGTCGCAGCGGTTGATGCCGGCGAAGATGTTGACGAGGATCGCCTTGACGTTTCTGTCCGAGAGGACGAGCCGGAAGGCCGTGGCGACGCGCTCCGGCGAGGCGCCGCCGCCGACATCCAGAAAATTCGCCGGCTCGCCGCCCGCGTGCTTGATCATGTCCATGGTGGCCATGGCGAGGCCGGCGCCGTTGACGATGCAGCCGATCTCGCCGTCGAGGCCGATATAGCTGAGGTTGTGCTCCGCCGCCTGCGCCTCGCGCGGATCCCCTTGCGAGGGATCGTGCATGTCCGCGATGTTGCGGCGGCGGAACATGGCGTTGTCGTCGAAGCTCATCTTGGCGTCGAGGGCCAGCACCCGGTCGTCCTTGGTGACGACGAGGGGGTTGATCTCCAGCATGGTGCCGTCGCAGTCGCGGAACGCCCGGTAGGCGTTCATGATGGTCTTCACCGCGGCCGAGACCTGCTTGATGTTGAGGCCGAGCTGGAAGGCGATCTCGCGGGCCTGGAACTGCTGCAGGCCGACGGCCGGCTCGACCACGATCTGGATCAGCGCGTCCGGATCGGTCGCGGCGATCTCCTCGATGTCTATGCCCCCGCGCTGGCTCGCGATGACGCGCACGCGCTCGGCCTTCCGGTCCAGCACGTAGCCGAGATAGAGCTCGCGCTCGAACGGGTCGGCGGTCTCCACGTAGACCCGCTGCACGGGCTTGCCCTCGGGGCCGGTCTGGATCGTGACGAGGCGTTTTCCCAGAAGCTCGCGGGCGGCGTCGCGCACCTCGTTGTAGGTGCGGCAGAGCTTGATCCCGCCGGCCTTGCCGCGGGCGCCGGCATGGATCTGCGCCTTCACCGCCCAGAACGAGCCGCCGAGCTCGGTCGCCGCGTAGACCGCCTGATCGGGGCTGAAGGCCACCGCGCCCTTGGGCACCGCGACGCCGAAGCCCGCGAGGAGCTCCTTGGCCTGATACTCGTGGACGTCCATCGCGCGCCTCCTCCAACGTTGGCTGACCTTCGGTCTTGATGCCCTTGATATCCGCAAATTTTGTTTCGCGGGAGCATGCCTTTCGGTCAATTTTTTTTATATCGATGTTGAGCGGGACTTGAGCGCCGGCAAAGCCGCGCTGTCCGATCAGGTCTCGCTGAATGAATTCAAAGGATCGACAGCGGCCGAGCGCGGCTTCGCCCGGGATCCACAGCCCCCGATCTTCGCGATCGGGGGCGGGATGCGGTGCGCGCCTCAGTTCACCTTGGCCTTGACCACGTCGTAGATCCGCTCGTTGAGCGCGTGCGCCTCGGCCAGCAAGCCTTCGAGCTCGGCAAGGCGCTCCTCGGCGAACTCGCGGTCCTCCAGGCCCTTGGCGTTCACGTAGACGTTCAGCGCCGCGCTGCGCAGGCCGGCATAGGCCGAGAGCACGGCCACGCCCGCGTCGCTGATCACGTTGAGGTTGCCCTTGTCGGCGGCGATTCCCGCGAGGTCGATCACCGCGCGGCAGGCCCGGCAGCAGGCGAGCGGCACGTCGGTGGCGGTCTTCAGCGCCTCCTGGATCCGTTCGGCGCGGGCGGCCTTCTCCTCGTCGGTGCCCTTGGGCAGGCCGTAGGCCCCCATCACCGCGTCGAAGGCGGTGACGTCCTCGGCGATCATGCCGGTGAGCGCCACGCGCAGGCCCTCGGACTTGGCGAGCACGTCCTTCAGCTCGGCCTCGACCTCGGCGTACTTCTTCTTGCCGATGGTGAGGTTGCACACCATCGAGACCAGGGCGGCGCCCATGGCGCCGGAGATGGCGGCGGCCCCGCCGCCGCCGGGGGTGGGGCTGGAACTGGCCAGCCCTTCGAGGAAGGTCGCGATGGTCGCGTTCTCGGCCATGGCGCGTCCTCAGGCCATCTTCTTGGCCAGCGCGTAGATCTCCTCGGCATCGAGCACCTGCTCGGTGTTGTCGAAGAGCTGGCCGACGCAGGCCCGGTGGAGCTTGAGCTTCAGGCCGCCGATGCCGAGCGCCCCGAAGGCGCGCTTGCCGTGGCGCTCCTTGCCCTTGTCCATCGCCTCGATGCCGCCGAGCCCGAGGGGGGGCTGGGCGTTGTAGTCGGCCACGAACTCGATCGAGGCCTCGTCCTTCCAGACGTCCTCGGGCAGGAGTTCGAGGCCGATGGCGCCGGCCGAGAACACGATGTTCTGGCCCTTGACGACCCGGGCGCGCGAGCCGGCATCCGGCGTCTCGGCGGCGGTCACGCTGACGCCGAAGCGCTTGTTGACGGCGTCCGCCGCGGCTTGCGCCTTGTCGAGGGAGCGCCCGCACAGGGTCACCTCGGCGCCCTCCCTGGCCAGGAGCGCGGCCGAGCGCATGCCGACCGGGCCGGTGCCGGCGAGCACCACGGCCTTCTTGCCCTCGAGCGAACCGGCGGCCTTGGCGACGAGCGCCACGCCCGCGGCGGCGGTGGTGTTCGAGCCGTTCGAATCGAGCATCACCGAGACGCGGAAGGGGCCGAAGAAGCGCTTCTTGACGGCGCTCAGCACCGCCTCGCCCGCGGCCATGCTGCCGCCGCCCACGAAGATGGCGGTCGACTTCTTCTCCGAGCCGCCGCGGGTGTAGATCGTGCCGTCGACCAGCGCGCCGACGTTCTCAGGGTTGACGTTGCCGTAGCCGGTGATGTGGTCCGCCCCGCCGTCGTAGCCGACCACCGTGTCGAACACGCTCGGCACCGAATCCGTGTCGAAGAGGAACAGCAGCTTCTTCATGATCGCGTCCTTATCGCCCGCCTTGGGGCGTGATGGGAGTGTCGTCAGGTCATGGGATCCCAAAGGGACACGTCCCTTTGGCGGGGTGCCGGGGCAGCGCCTCGGCATCGTTCCGGGCTCTGCCCGGACCCGCGAGAGGGGTGACCCCTCTCGACACCCGGATTTCAGGCCTCGACCACGTTCTGCGGCTTGCCGGCGACGTAGGCCTCGACATTGTCGACGAGCTGGTCGGCGAGGATCTGCATCGCCTCCTTGCTGGCCCAGGCCACGTGCGGCGTGACGATGAGGTTCGGCAGGTCCGCCTCGCAGAGGATGTTGCCGTCCTTCGGGGGCTCCTGCGCCACCACGTCGAAACCGGCGCCCGCGATGGTGCCGTTCTTCAAGGCGTCCAGCAGCGCCGCCTCGTCCACGAGCCCGCCGCGGGCCGTGTTGATGAGGATGGCGCTCTTCTTCATCTTCGCGAACTGTTCCGCGCCGATCAGGTTGCGGGTGTCGGGGGTGAGCGGCACGTGCAGCGTGATCACGTCCGACTGCGTCAGGATCGTCTCGAAATCGACGAGGCCCTCCTGCGGGAAGACGTCGTAGGCGATGACCTTCATGCCGAGCGCCTCGGCGCGCTTGGCGATCGACTTGCCGAGCGCCCCGTAGCCGACGATGCCGAGCGTCGAGCCGGCGATGTCGTAGATCGGATAGTCGAAGTAGCAGAACTGCTTCGACCTGTTCCAGTCACCGCGGCGCACGGAGTTCGCGTAGGGCACGATGGCGCGGCGCAGGGCGAACATCAGCCCGACCACGTGCTCGGGCACGGTGTTGAAGGCGTAGTTGCGGATGTTGACGACCGTGACCCCTTGCGCCTTGGCCGCGGCCTTGTCGACCACGTCGGTGCCGGTGGCGGCGACCGCGATCAGCTTGAGGTCGGGCAGCTGCGCCAAGGTGTCGGCGCGCATCGGCACCTTGTTGATGAGCGCGATCTCGGCGCCCTTCAGGCGCTCGACGGTCTCCTCGGGCGTCCAGGTCGACTCGTACTCCACGTACTCGTGCGGGAAGTTGAACGCGCGCACCTTGGCGTCGAGGGATTCGCGGTCGAGGAACACGATCTTCTTCGTCATGAAACCCTCTCGTGTCACGGGACGGGCCCTGCGGCCGGTCCCGGCGACGTCCGGCCCTCAGGCACCGGACGGTTGCGACGTTCCTCCCGGCGCCGGTTGATCCGGACGCCGCGGCCGGCTCCGCGGATGCGCGAGGCCGGCCTCGATCTTGGACCCGATAGGGTCGGCCGCGGGAAGCCCCCGCGGCCCCCGGGCGCTTCCCGCCGTCAGGCCTTGGCGAGGGGGTTCTCGCGCAGGTAGCTCGAGGCCGCGGCGACGCCGGAGCCGGGGGTCACCTTCACCCCGTTGTCGAGCATGGCCATCTCCGCGCCCGCGATGGCGCCGAGCAGCGAGAGTTCGTTGAGGTCGCCCACGTGGCCGATGCGGAAGACCTTGCCCGCCACCTTGTTGAGGCCGGCGCCCAGCGCGAGGTTGTAGCGCACGAAGGCGTGCTTGATGATCGCGGCGGCATCGACGCCCTCCGGCACCACGATGGCGGTGACGGTGTCGGAGTTCCACTTGGGCTCCTTGGCGCAGGTCTTCAGGCCCCAGGCGGCCACGGCCTGGCGGGTGGCCTCGCCGAGCACGTGGTGGCGGTGGAAGACGTTCTCCATGCCCTCCTCGAACAGGCAGGCGAGCGCCTCGCGCAGGCCGTAGAGCAGCGGCAGCGACGGGGTGTAGGGGAAGTAGCCCGCCGGGTTCTGCTTCCTGTGGTCCTCCCAGTCGAAGTAGACGCGGGCGAGACGGTCGTTGCGGCCAGCGACGCCCTCGGCGACCTTGAGCGCCTTGGGGCTGACGCAGATCACGCCGAGGCCGGCGGGGAGCATCAGGCCCTTCTGCGAGCCGGCGATGGCGCAGTCGACCTTCCACGCGTCCATCTGGAAGGGCAGCGAGCCGATGGAGGAGACGCCGTCGGCGAAGAGCAGGGCCGGGTGGCCGGCGGCGTCCATGGCCTTGCGCACGGCGCCGACATCGCTGGTGACGCCGGTGGCGGTCTCGTTGTGGACCACCATCACCGCCTTGATCTCGTGCCCCTTGTCGGCCCGCAGGGCCTCCTCGATCTTCTGCGGGTCGGCGCCGGTGCCCCACTCCTCGTCCTGGACGATGACGTCGAGGCCGAGGCGCTGGGCCATGTCGATCCAGAGATGGCTGAACTGGCCGAAGCGGGGGGCCAGCACCTTGTCGCCGCGCGACAGGGTGTTGGTCAGCGCCGATTCCCAGATGCCGGTGCCGGAGGCCGGGAACAGGAAGATGGTGCCCTCAGTGGAGCCGTAGACCTTCTTGGTGTCCTGGAAGAGGGGCTTCGTCAGGGCGGGGAAGTCGACGGAGCGGTGGTCCTCGGAGGGCACCAGCATCGCCCGCTGCACGCGGTCCGGAATGTTGGTCGGGCCGGGGACGAACAGGTGGTTGCGACCGGGGCGTCGGGTTGCCGCCATGATGTTTCCTCCAAAGATCTCAAGCAGGACGCCGGCTCACGGGGCACGGCGCCGGGTTGTTCACGTCACGACAGGCTGGTCTCGAGCGGGACGCGTCCTCCAGGCCCGGTTTTCCCGGCTCGAACGGAGGATCGGTCCCGGACGGAGCGGCGGGGCGGCCTCGCGCCGCTCGCGGTCGCGGCATGCCTGCATGCCGGTCGCCTCCGAAGTCCCTTGGTTTTCCCTATGAGCGACGGCCGCGCGGGCGCCGCGGGCGCCCGCCACCGTCTCCACATCGTCCTCGAATCCCTCGCCCGGATATCGACCCGCGTCGCGTCGGAGCCGGCCTGGAGCCGTCCCTTCCGCGCAAGGGGATTATGGCCGGCCAAGTCACGGAAAGAAAACCGGAAAAACTTCGCCGTTCCGGAAAAAAAATTTTCCTTGCGATGCACCACCAGGGGCCCCGCGTTGATGGATTTCTACTGCATCGCAACATGACTCAGCTTCGGAGATCGGATGGATCCGCACGGCGCGACGCCCCGCGGGCCGCCGTGGCGTCATCAAACTGATACGGGATTTCGGTTTGGCTCGCCCCGCCATCGACCGGGGAGGCGCGCATGGGTGAAGACACGGAAGCGGTCCGCGTCCGGACGCTGTTCCTGTCCGACCTCCATCTCGGGACGAAGGGCTGCCAGGCCGGGCTGCTCCTCGATTTCCTGAAGGATTACGACGCGGACACGGTCTACCTCGTCGGCGACATCGTCGACGGCTGGCAGCTGCGCTCCGGCTGGTACTGGCCGCAGGCCCACAACGACGTGGTGCAGAAGCTCCTGCGCAAGGTGCGCAAGGGCGCCCACATCGTCTACGTGCCGGGCAACCACGACGAGTTCCTCCGCGACTACATCGGCACCACCTTCGGCGGGATCGAGATCGCCGACAGCCGCGTGCACGAGTCGGCGGACGGCCTGCGCTACCTCGTGATCCACGGCGACCAGTTCGACATGGTTGTGCGCCACGCCCGCTGGCTCGCGCATCTGGGCGACGGCGCCTACACCTTCGCCCTCTGGGTCAATACCGGAATCAACCGCGTGCGCCGCCGGCTCGGCCTGTCCTACTGGTCGCTCTCGGCCTGGGCCAAGCTGAAGGTGAAGAACGCGGTCAACTTCATCGGCCAGTTCGAGGAGTTCCTCACCGAGGAGGCCCGGCGCCAGGGCGCGGACGGGGTGATCTGTGGCCACATCCACCACGCCGCCAACCGCGAGATCGCGGGCCTGCGCTACCTCAACACCGGCGACTGGGTCGAATCCTGCACCGCGATCGTCGAGCATTACGACGGGCGCATGGAGGTGCTGAACTATCCGGCGATCCTGCGCGCCCGGGCCGCCGCGGCCGAGGCCACCGCGCGGGAGGCGCCGGTGGGCGTGGACGGAAGGCGGGCGGTGGCGTGAGGCTGCTCATCGCCACCGACGCGTGGCATCCGCAGGTCAACGGGGTGGTGCGCTCGCTCCAGCACATGGTCGAGGCGGGCCGCGCCCTCGGCTGCGAGCCGGTTCTGCTGACCCCGTCCGATTTCCGCTCGGTGCCGATGCCGGGCTACCCCGAGATCCGCCTCGCCTACGCCACCCGGCGCAAGGTCGCCGCGCGCTGGGACGGCCTCGGGCCGACCCACGTGCACATCGCCACCGAGGGCACGGTGGGCTACGCGGTGCGCCGCCACTGCCGCGCCACCGGCCGGCCCTTCACCACGAGCTACCACACCCGGTTCCCGGAATATCTCGCCGCGCGCGCCCCCGTGCCGCAGGCCTGGACCTACGCTTGGCTGCGGCGCTTCCACGGCGCGGCCTGCGGCACCATGGTGAGCACGCCCTCGCTGGAGCAGGACCTGCGGGCGCGGGGCTTCCGCAACCTGATGCGCTGGACGCGGGGCGTCGACACCGACCTGTTCCGGCCCGCCGAGCCCGGCAGCCCGCCCCCCGCCGAGATCGCCGATCTGCCCGGTCCGCTCTTCCTGTTCGTCGGCCGCCTCGCCGTCGAGAAGAACATCGAGGCGTTCCTGCGCCTCGACCTGCCGGGAGCCAAGGTGGTGGTGGGCGACGGGCCGGACCGGGCCCGGCTCGAGGCCCTCGCCCCCGGCGCGCGCTTCCTCGGCACGCGGACCGGCCCGGCGCTCGCCGCCCTCTACGCCGCCTGCGACGTGTTCGTGTTCCCGAGCCTCACCGACACCTTCGGCATCGTGCTGCTGGAGGCGCTGGCCTGCGGCACCCCCGTGGCGGCCTACCCGGTGACCGGCCCCCTCGACGTGATCGGCGAGACCGGCGCGGGCGTCCTCGACGCGAACCTGCGCGCGGCGGCGCTCGCCGCCCTCGCCGTTCCCCGCGCCGCCGCCCGGGCCGAGGCCCTGCGCTACAGCTGGGCGGAGAGCGCCCGGCAGTTCTACGGCAACATCGTCGATGCCCACGAGAGCGGCCCCCGCCCCCGGCCCGGCGCCCCGCCTCTCCTCGGGCTGCGCGAGCCCGCGTGACGGCGCCGGGCGGAGATGCGAGAATGCTTGCCCCGCCCCGCCCGACCCCGCCGATGCCCCCCTTCGATCCCGCCTGCGCCGCAAGCTACCCCGCCGTGATCGGCTGCGACGAGGTCGGGCGCGGCGCCCTCTGCGGCCCCGTGGTGGTCGCGGCCGTCTTCTTCGATCCGGCCGCCCTGCCCCCCGACCTCCTGGCGCAGCTCGACGACAGCAAGCGGGTGCCCGCCCCCGTGCGCGAGCGGCTGACGCCCCTGATCCGGGCCGAGGCCCGGGTCGCGGTGGCGGCGGGGTCGCGCGCCCTCATCGACCGGGTGAACGTGCGCGGGGCCACCCTCGACGCCATGGCCCGCGCGGTGCGCCGCCTCGGCCTCGACGCCACGGTCCTCGTGGACGGGCGCGATCCGGTTCCGGGCCTGTCGCAGCCCTGCCGGGCGGTGATCGGCGGCGACCGCCTCGTGCCGCAGATCGCCGCCGCCTCGATCGTCGCCAAGACGCTGCGCGACGCCCTGATGCGCCGCCTGGCGCTGCGCCACCCGGACTATGCCTGGGAACGCAATGTCGGCTACGGCACCGCCGCCCACCGCCACGGCCTCGCCGCCCGCGGGCGCAGCCCGCACCACCGGGTGAGCTTCACTCGCGGCTACGGGTGAGCCGGATTCAGAACAGGGCGAGCTGGCTGCCGGGCACGGCGAAGGCCCCCGTATTCAGGCTCGCGGGCCGCTCCGGGTAGCCCAGGCGCGCCTTGGCGAGGCGCACGCGCTGGGCGACGAGGTCGGCGAAGGCGCCCCGGCCGCGCATGCGCGTGCCGAACGCCGCATCGTAGAGCTTCCCGCCCCGCGCCTGGGCGACGAGGGACAGGGCGTGCGCCTGCCGTCCGGGATAGTGCTCGGCGAACCAGTCGGCGACGAGGTCCTTCAGCTCGTGGGGCAGGCGCAGGAGGGTGTGGGCGGCCCCGTCGGCGCCGCAGGCGCGGGCCTCCGCCAGGATCGCCTCGATCTCGTGGTCGTTCAGGGCGGGAATCACCGGAGCCACCAGCACGCTCACCGGCACGCCTGCCGCGCTCAAGGCGCGGATCGCCTCCAGGCGCTTGCGCGGATGGGGCGCCCGCGGCTCCATCCGGCGGGCGAGGTCCGGGTCGAGGGTCGTGACGGAGACGGCGACCCGCACGAGGTTCTCGGCCGCCATCTCCGCGAGGATGTCGCGGTCCCGCAGCACGAGGTTCGACTTGGTGACGAGGCCCACGGGATGGCGGTGGCGGGCCAGCACCGCGAGGATCTGGCGGGTGATTCCGTGGCTCCGCTCGATTGGCTGGTAGGGGTCGGTGGCGGTGCCGAGGGCGATCGGCGACGGCCGGTAGCCGGGGGCCGCGAGTTCGCGGGCGAGCAGCGCCGCCGCGTCGGGCTTGGCGAAGAGGCGCGTCTCGAAATCGAGCCCCGGCGAGAGCCCCACATAGGCGTGGTTCGGCCGGGCGAAGCAGTAGATGCAGCCGTGCTCGCAGCCGCGATAGGGGTTGATCGAGCGGTCGAAGGCGATGTCGGAGGAGTCGTTGCGGGTGATGATGCTGCGGGCCCGCTCCAGCGTCACCTCCGTGCGCAGGCGCGCCGGCTCGGCCTCCGCCGGCCAGCCGTCGTCGAAGGCCTCGCGGGTGGCGGCCTCGAACCGACCGTCCGGGTTGAGGGTGGCGCCCCGGCCGCGCCGGGCCGAGGCGGCCGGGGCGCCGGAAGCACGTCGTCCTTCGTCGGGCCGGCCCATCCCGCGCTCCCCTACTCTCCACGATCAGGAACATATAGCGAACATTCGGGAGGCGGGCGCACATAATTCAGGCACCGGGGCCGTGGGAGACCCCCCGCCTTGACGATCGGCCGGTTTCGGAGCGGCGGACGGGTTCCCTCGCCGCCGAAATCGGTTATC
Organism: Methylobacteriaceae bacterium; assembly: GCA_947444195.1. Lineage (GTDB taxonomy): Bacteria > Pseudomonadota > Alphaproteobacteria > Rhizobiales > Beijerinckiaceae > Methylobacterium. The sequence continues at coordinate 22,238 of CANEZL010000035.1, forward strand.
GGCGCGCATGCTTTCCGCGGTGACCTACATCGCCCGGCCGGACGGGCCGGACGCCATCGATCAGCTGGCCGACACCCTCGGGGCCCTGGTGGCGGGGGTGGCGGCGGGCCTCGTGAGCGATGCCGTGATCGTCGCGGGCGCGGAGAACGACGAGGTCGCCACCGTGGCCGACGCCACGGGTGCCGCCCTCGTCGTGCGCCCGCGCGGGGCGAGCCCGTGGCTCACCGGGGCCCGCTCGGCCCGGCGCGACTGGGTGCTGTGCCTGGAGGCCGGGGACGTGCCGGCGGAGGGCTGGATCCGCACCCTCGACCGCTTCATCGGCACGGCGCGCCCCGAGACCGCCCTCGCCCGCCTGCGCCGGCCGCAGAGCGGCCTGCCCGCGCGGCTGATCCTGCGGGGCGAGAGCGTGCTCGGCGTCGCCCGTCCCCGGGCGGGGGACCTCGTCCGGCGCGAGAAGCTGGTGGCCGGCCCGGTCTTCGCGCCGCGGCTGAAGGCGCGCCACCTCATCGCCCGGATCGAGCGGGCCTGAGGTCAGACCGCGACGGCGGCACCCCGGCGCAGGTGCTCGTCGAGGCGGGGCATGATCTCGACGAAGTTGCAGGGGCGGTGCCGGTAGTCGAGCTGCTGGGCCAGGATCCCGTCCCAGGCGTCGCGGCAGGCCCCGGGGGAGCCCGGCAGCACGAAGATGTAGGTCGCCCGCGCGACCCCGGCGGTGGCCCGCGACTGCAGGGTCGAGGTGCCGATCTTGTCGTAGGAGATGCGGTGGAACACCGCCGAGAAGCCGTCCATGCGCTTCTCGAACAGGGGCTCCAGGGCCTCCGGCGTGACGTCGCGCCCGGTGAAGCCGGTGCCGCCCGTGGTGATCACCGCGTCGATGGCGGGGTCGCGCGTCCAGGCCTCCACCTGTCCCCGGATCGCGGGGATCTCGTCGGGGACGATGGCGCGTGCGGCGAGCCTGTGCCCGGCCTCGGCGAGGCGCTGGCACAGGGTGTCGCCGGAGCGGTCGTCCTCGGGGCGCCGGGTGTCCGACACGGTGAGCACGGCGATGCCGAGCGGCAGGAAGGGGCGCTCGGCCGGAATCTGCGGTGTCGCGGCTGGCATGAACGGCCCCTCGGCTTCGGATCGGACCACGATATGGGGCCGCGCCGGGCCCCTGTCAGGGGCGCCCGCCTTCAGCGCGAGGCGAACAGGTCGGGCCGGCGCAGGCGCAGCGCGTAGACGAGGACCAGGGTCTTCAGGTCCGCGAGGGTGCCGTCCTCGCTCATCCGCGCGAGGGCGTCGAGGGGCAGTTCGTGCGTGGTGATCGCCTCGTTCTCCTCGGCGAGGCCGCCGCCGGGGCCGGCCCTGTCCCCGTCGCCGTAGGGGGCGAGGAACAGGTCCATCCGCTCTGTGGAGATGCCCGGCATGCTCCAGGCGCTCGCCACCGGCTCCAGGGCGGCGAGGCGCAGCCCGGTCTCCTCGTAGGCCTCCCGGCGCGCGCCCTCCTCGGGCTCGTTCTCGTCGAGGATGCCGGCCACCGCCTCCATCAGTTCGGGCGGCCCCTCGGCGAACAGCACGGGCGCGCGGAACTGCGAGACCAGCAGGGCGACGCGCCGCACGGGATCGTAGGGCAGCACCGCCACCGCCCGCCCGTGATCCTCGATCTCGCGCTTGAAGCGGGTGCCGTTCGGCATCGTCACCTCGGCCACGAGGAAACGGGCCCAGCCGTCGTGGATCAGGCGGGTTCCGCCGATGATGGGGGCCATGACGCGCATCCTTCCAACGGTCCGGAGCGGCACCGGAGCCGCCCCGATGGCGCGCCCCATGGCGGGGGATTGCGGCATCAGCGCGAAGAGGACGGGACCTTCTGTGGATCGCGCCCCGGCGCGGATCAGACCTGCGCCCGGCGGATGGTGAAGCGCAGGGTCTCCCCGTCGCGCTCGGTCCCGTCGAGGCGGTCCCCGGTCTCGCGCACGAGGTTCGGGATGTCGATGGCGGCCATCGGATCGGTGCAGGTCACCCGCAATTCGGCGCCCGCCGGCAGGGCCCGCAGGGCCTTGCGGGTGCGCAGCACCGGCAGGGGGCATTTGAGGCCGCGCAGGTCGAGGTCGGTGGCGTTCGTCATCGGCTGGCACGGAAAAGGGCCCCGCCGGCACTGCCGGCGGGGCCCGGATCTATCGGACCTCAGCGCTTATCGGAGCTGGGCGTCCGGCTTACCAGCCGTAGCCGTAGGCCGGATAGCTGTAGCCGTAGGACGGGTAGCCGTAGCCATAGCCGTAGCCGGCCGGGGCGTAGCCGTAGGCCGGGTAGCCGTAGCCGCCACCGTAATAGCCGTAGCGGGGAGCCGCGCTCGCCGCGATGGCGCCGCCGATCAGGCCGATCGCCGCGCCGGCGAAGGCCGCGCCGGCCGCGTTGCGGCGGTAGCCGTAGCCGCGGTAGCCGTAACCCCGGCCGTAGCCGCCGCCGTAGTAGCCGCGGCGCCAGCCCACATGCTCGACCGTGGCGTTGCCGCCGCCGACCTGGGCGCCGGTGAGCGCCGGAAGCGGCGCGGCCTCGGCGGTGCCGACCGTGCCCACAGACATGCCGATGGCCGTGGTGCCGGCAAGCGCGAGAGCCATGAAACGCGACATGATCGCAGTCTCCTCAGGTTGAAGGTGCCCTGAGAACGGCGACGGCGCCAAACCGTTCCGCGCGCCGCCGCACGCATCGCGCCGCGTGGGGGACCGGCATGTGCGCAGCGGCACCCGGCCCGCCCGGGCCGGGCTCAGAACGTGCAGGCCTCGAAGGCGGGCTCCACGGAGCGGCGCCAGGAGCCCTCGTAGTCCGCGAGCCGGTCCTCCGCCCGCGAGCGGCCGGCCGCGACGATGGCTTCCAGGGGCTGCAGGTAGAGCGTCTCGTCCCGGCCCGCCGCGTCCCGGCGCGCCCGGGCCTGGAGGCCGGTGCGGGCGATGGCCAGCGCCTCCGCCGCCACGGCCCCGAGGCTGCGCCCGCAGACGGGGGTGGCGAGGCCGAGGCGCGGCACGGTGGCGCGCATCGCCTCGCGCCCCTGCGCGCTCCAGCCCTTGGTGAGGTCGAGGGCCGCGTCGAGGGCGGCCTCGTCGTAGAGCAGGCCCGTCCAGAAGGCGGCCTGGGCGGCGATCATGCCGGCATCGCCCACATCGGCGCCGCGCATCTCCAGGAAGCGCTTGAGGCGCACCTCCGGGAAGGCGGTGGAGGCGTGGTTCGCCCAGTCCGACACGGTGGCGTACTCGCCCGGGAGCTGGGGGAGCCTGCCGGCCATCAGGTCGCGGAAGGAGGCGCCGGAGACGTCGTGGTAGGTGTCCCCGCGCTTGACGAAGTACATCGGCATGTCGAGGAGCCAGTCGACATAGGCCTCGTAGCCGAAGCCCGCCTCGAAGGCGAAGGGCAGCATGCCGGTCCGGTCCGCGTCCGTGTCGCGCCAGATCTCGGAGCGGCGCGAGAGGAAGCCGTTCGGCCGCCCGTCGGTGAAGGGCGAGTTGGCGAACAGCGCCGTCGCCACCGGCTGCAGGGCGAGGGAGGCGCGCATCTTGCGCACCATGTCGGCCTCGGAGGCGAAATCCACGTTCACCTGCACGGTGGCGGTGCGCAGCATCATGTCGAGGCCGAGGCTTCCCACCTTCGGCATGTAGCCGGCCATGATGCGGTAGCGGCTCTTCGGCATGACGGGCGTCTCCTCGCGCCGCCATTTCGGGCTCATGCCGAGGTCGAGGAAGCCGATCCCGAGGGGTTCGGCGGCCCGCGCCGTGGCGGCGAGGTGCTCCTCCAGCTCCCGCGCGGTGGCGTGCACGTCGGGGAGCGCCGCCCCGGACAGCTCGAACTGCCCGCCGGGCTCGATGGAGATCGCGCCGCCCTCCTCGGCGGCGAGGCCGATGACGTTGCCGAGATCCGTGATCGGCTCCCAGCCGGTCTCGCGGGCGAGCCCTTCGAGGAGCGCGCGGATGCCGCGCTCGCCCGCGTAGGGCACGGGCTCGCGGGTCTCCCGGTAGAAGGGGATCTTCTCGTGCTCCGTGCCGATGCGGAAGCGCTCGCGCGGCTTCTCGCCGTCGGAGAACCACGCGATCAGTTCGGCGCGCGTGGTGAGCGGGGTCGCGTCTGAGGTGTCGCGCGCCATGCGCCTCTGCCCGTTTGCGTCGATCGTCGATGGGGGATGGATGCGCGGCCGGCGCGTCCAGGGTTGCTCGCCCGTTGAACGGGATGTCGTGCGCTTAATCCAGCGAGCAAGGCGCGACAACGCGGGCAGGCGCGACCATCCTGCGCGGAAACGGGGCCGTCGGCGGCCCGGAGCCCGCGCCATGTGCGATGCCGCACACGGGGCGGGGCGCGCCGCGCCTCAGCGCCCGTCGCCGAGCACGGCCTGGACCAGGGCGAGCACGGCGACGGCGGCCGTGTCCGCCCGCAGGATGCGGGGCCCGAGGGAGAGGGCCACGCCGTTCGGCCGGGCGCGGACCCGCTCCCGCTCCTCGGGGGAGAACCCGCCCTCCGGCCCCACCAGCACCGCGAGCGGGGGATGCTCCGCCTCGCCCGCCGCCGCGCGCAGGGCCCGGACCGGATCGGCGACGGGGGCGTCCTCGTCGCAGAAGACCAGGAGCCGATCGGGGGCGAGGGCGTCGAGGGCCTCGTCGAGGCGCTGGCCCTCGGCGATCTCGGGAATCGCCAGGACGCCGCACTGCTCGGCCGCCTCCACCGCGTTGGCGCGCAGGCGCTCGAGGTTGATCCGGTCCCCTTGCGTGTAGCGGGTGAAGACCGGCCGGATCGTGCCCGCCCCCATCTCCACCGCCTTCTGGGCGAGGTAGTCGAGCCGGGCGCTCTTCAGGGGCGCGAACAGGTAGTGGAGATCGGGCGCCGCCGTCTGCGCCCGGGTGCGTTCCACCACCTCCAGATCCGCGCTCTTGCGCCCGCTCGGCCGGAGCCGGGCCCGCCACTCGCCGTCGCGGCCGTTGAACAGGAGCACCGGGTCCTCGGGCTTCCGGCGCAGGACGTTGAGGAGGTAGTTGGCCTGGGCCCGGTCCAGGGGCAGGTGCGCCCCCGCGGCGAGCGCCGCCTCGACGAAGAGGCGGGGAGCGGTGAAGTCGTAGGCGGGCATGGGGTCTGGTCGCGCGCGGGCGCGCCCCTGTCAACGCGCCGCCCGCCCACGGACATGTTGCCGAACGGTTACAGCGCGGATGTTTTCCGCACTTGTCGACGGCGGAATGCCGCGCCGGGCCGCCGCGGGGGCTCCCGCTCGATATGACGCCACATTCCTATGGCGAAGGGTGGCCCACGACATCACAGCCGATGGCCGCCGGAGATCCCGGCCACAGGATCTCGGGCGAGACAGCCCGCCGCGGTGGAGCGGCGACGGGAGCGGCACGGCGGGCGGACCAGGAGTCGAGCGATGGCATTCAGGACTTGCGCACTGGCGGCGGCGGCGTTGGCCGGCTGCACCTTCTTCGGTCACGCGGCCCTCGCCCAGACGGCCGAGTGCGGCGCGATCCAGAAGACGCTGGAGGAGCGCAAGGCCCTCGTGATGAAGGCGAACTCGGCCTCGACCTCGAAGAAGAAGATGACCCCGCAGGAAGCCTGCGCCCTGTTCGGCAAGATGCAGACGAACGGCACGCAGGGCATCAAGTGGATCGAGGCCAACAAGGAGTGGTGCCAGATCCCCGAATCCTTCACCGAGGGCTTCAAGGCCGACCACCAGAAGGTCATCGGCATCAAGACGAAGATCTGCGGCGTTGCCGCCCAGGCCGCCAAGATGGAGGCCCAGGCCAAGGCCCAGGCCGCCAATGGCGGCGGCGGGGGCGGCCTCCTCGGCGGCCCCGGCCTGACCGGCAGCTTCAAGCTGCCCCAGGGCGCCCTCTGAGCGAGCGGTGACCGACGCGCCGGGCCGGGGCGGCCTCGAGGGCCGCACGGCCGATGGTGCCGGCCTCGACGGCCGCGTTGCCGATGGTGCCGGCCTCGACGGCCGCGTGGCCGACGCGGTCGCGGACCACTGGGTCGACCGGCTCGCCCCGCGCGGGGCCCGGCCCTATCTGCGCCTCGCCCGGATCGAGCGGCCGATCGGCTGGTGGCTCCTCGTCCTGCCCTGCTGGTGGTCGGCGGCGCTGGCCGCGACCCGGGCGGGCGCGCCCTGGCCCGATCCCTGGCATCTCCTGCTCTTCCTCGTGGGCGCCGTGGCGATGCGGGGGGCGGGCTCCACCTACAACGACATCGCCGACCGCGACCTCGACGCGCAGGTGGCGCGCACCCGCTCGCGCCCCCTCCCCTCGGGGCAGGTGCGCACCCGCGCCGCCGCCGCGTTCCTGGTGGCGCAGGCGCTGGTGGGTCTCGCCGTGCTCCTGCAGTTCAACGGGGGCGCCATCCTGATCGGGCTGTGCTCCCTCCTGCCGGTGGCGATCTACCCGTTCATGAAGCGGGTGATGTCGATGCCCCAGGCCGTGCTCGGCCTCGCCTTCTCCTGGGGGGCGCTGATGGGCTGGGCGGCCGTGTTCGGGCGCCTCGATCCGCCGGCCCTGCTCCTCTACGCGGGAACCGTGGCCTGGGTGATTGGCTACGACACGATCTACGCCGTGCAGGACATCGAGGACGACGAGATCGCCGGGATCCGCTCCTCCGCCCGCCTGTTCGGGCCGCATCTGCGCGCGCTGGTGGGCCTCAGCTACGGGCTCGCCGCCCTCTGCGTGGCCCTGGCCGTGCGGGGTGCCGGCGTCGGTCTCCTCGCCTGGCTCGGCGTCGCGGCCTTCGCGGCCCATCTCGGCTGGCAGGTCCTGCGCCTGCATCCGCGGGACGGCCGGGCGGCGCTCGCCCTGTTCCGGTCCAACCGGGAGGCCGGTCTGATCCTGTTCGCGGGTCTCGCCGCGGATACCCTCGCGCACGGCTGGATGCCGTAGGCGCCGTTCGTGCCCGCCTCGGCGCGGGCCGGTTCACACGCGAAGCGACCCGCGAATCAGTTGCGGGCGATGATCTCGCTCTCGCCCCGGTGGATCAGCGGGCGCACCGGCAGGCGGCCGGTCTTGCGGCGGACGAGGAAGCGCGGGCGGCGCTCGCAGAGCGAGGCGTGGCGGCGGCGCTGGCGGGTGCGCCCGAGGACGAGGCGGCCGACCTGCTGCGCGACCGGGCTGAGCCCGCCATCCTCGCGCACGATCATCCGCACCAGCCCGGCCTTGGCGGCGATGTCGCGCCACACGGCCACGACCTCGCTCTCGCAGAAGGGGCCGAGCTCGGCGAAGGGCGCGCCCTCGGCATCCACCAGCACCAGCGCGAACCGGTCCCCCTGATCCTCCTCGCCGCCCTCGGCCGCGAAGGCGAGGGCGATGCCGGCGGCCTTGCCGGCCTGGGACAGGCCGCCGACCATCGGCAGTCGGCTCACGCCGAGCGCCGGCACCGGACCGGCGAGGCCGTCCTGGGCGAGATGTTCGGGGAGCATCCCCTGCGTCATCCGATCCGTGTTCATCTGCTCGACACCCTGTTGCAAGTGGCGGCCTCTGTCGTGCCGTCCGTTATGCAGGGGAGAATTGCGCCTGATCTCCTCCGGGCGCCTTAAGAGCCACAGTTAAGCGAGTCTGGACGGAGCGGAGATGCGGGGAATGCTCAACGCTTCCTTGCCCCAATCGCGGGGATCTCCGGGTATCGACTGTGGCATCGCCGAGCTTGTGAGCCCCTGCGGCGCACCGTAGAACGGTTGCAGAACCGGATCCCGTCCGGCCCCAGGCCGCCCGAACGCGGCCGGCCCCAACGGCCGACCGTCTCCCAGGCGGCCTCGAACCGACCTGGAGAAGCGACCTGGACCCCGCGATGCCCGCACCCCTCGCCGCCGACGCCGTATCCGACCTGATGCCGGCCGTGCGCGCGGTGGTCCGGGAAGCGGCGGGCCTCGCCCTGCCCCATTTCCGCGAGGGCGGCCAGACCTCGGCGCGGGTCTGGTCCAAGGCGGGCGGCTCGCCGGTGACGGAGGCCGACGTCGCCGTCGACACCTTCCTCAAGATCCGCCTCAGCGAATTGGTGCCGAGCGCCGCCTGGCTCTCGGAGGAGACGCAGGACGACCCGGCCCGGCTCGGGCGCGACCTCGTCTGGATCGTCGATCCGATCGACGGGACGCGCGCCTTCCTGTCCGGCCACCGGGACTGGTCGATCGCGGTGGCGCTGCTGGCGGGCGGCGAGCCCGTCCTCGGCATCGTGGAGGCGCCCGCCCTCGGCGTGTCCTACGCGGCCGTGCAGGGCCGGGGCGCCACCCGCAACGGCGCCGCCATCGGCGTCTCCGAGGGGACCGCCCTGCCGGGCGCGCGCGTGACGGGCCCGAAGCCGATGTTCGACCGGCTGGAGCGCGGCCTCGCGCGGGCGGGCACGGAACCGGATTTCACGACGATCCCGCGGATCCCCTCCCTCGCCCTGCGCCTCGTGCGCGTGGCCGAGGGCGCGATCGATGTGGGGCTGGTCACGGCCAATGCGCGCGACTGGGACCTCGCGGGCGCCGACCTCATCCTGCGCGAGGCGGGCGGCCGGGTCTGCGATCTCGAGGGCCGCGTGCCGGTCTACAACCGGCCGGACCCCGTGCACGGGGAGTTGGTGGCGCTGGCCGGCAACCTGCGCGATCCGACCCTGACGGCCTGGACCCGCGGGGCCTAGAGCACGATGCGGAAAAGTGGAATCCGGTTTTCCGAAATCGTCGTGCGACCACAAAGAGATGGAGCATAGCCCTGGAAATCAGATCCAGGACAATGCGATAGCGTATCCTCACCGATCGATCGCCTCTGTGACGGAATGGCCTCCCTCTCTGCGAGGCAGGGTCGACCCCTGCGTGAACAGGGGTCGGGATGGAGGGGCGATGGTGCAGGGCAGCACTCGGCATCGATGCCGAGACCGCTCCGGAAGCCGCGTTCCCCGGTCCCGCCCCGGCGAGAGCGACAGGGTTCACACAACACGGTAGCTGCGGAGGAGAGCGCGGGAACGGCCGCCCGATCCGATCGGGACGGCCCGGCGGTGCTCGGACGCGGGGCAGATGAACCGATACGCCGCCCGCTCCGATCGGGCGGCGGGCGTATCAGGCCGCTTCGCGCAGGCTGAAGGAGCCGGGGGCGAGGCCGAGGCGCTCGGCCAGATGCCAGCGCAGTTCGCGCGGGGAATGATAGTTGTAGCTGCGGTCGATGAGATGGCTGAGATCAGCCTTGGGCTGGGCGGCCTCGCTGAGGCTGCGCACCCGGAAGGTCGGCGCGTCCGTGACGGGCGACCGGGCGCCGCGACGGCGCGTGTACTCGAACAACATGTCTTTTCTTGTGTCTTTTCTATTCTGCCGCGTCGCCTCGGGTGCGGGCCCGGTGGCCCTGCGCGGCGACGGATCGGTTCTCGAACGTTCTGGATGGGCGTGTTTCGTATGGACCGTCCGGCGCGACCGATCCGATGGGATGGCGGCGTCGGAAGGATTGCGAGCCGGCATCCGGCTCCTGGTGGGCGGGCCCCGGTTACGGGACCCGCGGTGTCGGGATCAGGCGGCCTGGAGGTTGCCGGCCGCGTCCTTCCCGCTGCGCTTGTCGGGCACGATGTCGTAGGAGATCTTCTGGCCCTCGACGAGATTACGCATGCCTGCGCGCTCGACGGCGGAGATGTGGACGAAAACGTCCTTGCCGCCATCATCGGGCTGGATGAAACCGAAGCCCTTGGTCTCGTTGAACCACTTCACGGTGCCAGTATTCACGTATAGTACCTCGTGTCGTCCATGAGACGATCCTTCGCGCGTCCTGAGACGTGCGCTGGGGCGTCGTCACAAATGTCTTTCAGAGTATGGCAGGGCGCGAGACGCTGACCTTGCGAAGCGCCGGTCTCGATGCGTGCCCTCCGAGTCACTATCTAGGCGCTTCATGCGGCTGCAACAAGGCAAGCGGGGGCTGCAATTTCCGTCAGGCCTGCGGCCTTTCGGCCGACGCTCCTGTCCGAGCCCTGTGAATCCGCGCGGGCGCGGTGCATATTGGAATACGCGTTCAGGCGGTTAGGCGATCGATGGCAGGCATCTCGGTTTCGTTGGAAGGCGCCAACATCCAGCTCTCGTTCCAGAAGGACGATCAGGCGACGGCCGTGGTGATGGATGCCCGCGCCGCCCGGGCCCTGGTGCGGGCCGTCGGCCAGTTGCTCACCGCCATCGACGAGCCCGAGGAGGCCGACCTCGCCGAAGAACTCTCCGGGGACGACGTGGCGATGCTCGACGTCACCTCCTCGGCCATCGAGGTGGGCACGGACGAGCAGGGGCAGGCCGTGGTCGCCCTCCAGGCCGGCGCGCTTCCGCCCTTCCAGCTGCGCCTGACGGACGAGGAGGCCCGCCACGTCGCGACGAGCCTCTCCGAGATCCTGAACGCCCCGCGCGACGTGCGCGCCTCGCATGGCGGCCACTGACGGCGACCGGTAGCGGCGGCCGTCGGGGGATCCGCTACATCCGCACGCCCGGATCGGTCGGTCCGCCGGGCAGGATGTCGGGCTCCGAGCCCGGTCCGGGTTCGTCGATGCCGGGATCGTTGACCGGGTAGGGCGTGCGCGGGCCGGTGGGCCCGATATCCGGTGCCTCGTCGGGAGGCAGCGGGGGCATGGGCAGGTCGCCGGGGGTCGGGTCGGGCGTCGGAAGGCCGGGATTGGCCATGAACGATCCTCCGTACTCTGGACTGTGGCGGGTCAACAGACCGGGTTTCGGCCGGTTCCGGTCCCGCAGGGCAGCCCCGCGGAGGCGGGACGGAACGGCGCAGGCCCCGCCCGGTTGCCCCGGCACGTAGAAGAACCGGGAGATTTCCATGCCTGCCATCGACCAGGCCAAGGTGCTCATCCTCGCCACGGACGGCTTCGAGGAGAGCGAACTCACCGTGCCTCAGGCCAAGCTGCGCGCGGCCGGAGCCACCGTGCACGTGGCGGCGCCCCGGTCCCGCGAGGCGAAGGAATCGATCCGCGGCTGGGACAAGACCGATTGGGGCAAGAATGTCGCCGTCGACCGCGACCTCGAGGCGGTGGAGGCCGGCGCCTACGACGCGCTCGTGCTCCCCGGCGGCCAGATCAACCCGGACAAGCTGCGCGTCGAGGCCGGGGCACTCGCCCTCATCAGGGACTTCCTCACCTCCGGCAAGGTCGTGGCCGCGATCTGCCACGCGCCCTGGCTGCTCATCGAGGCGGGCGCGGTGAAGGGCCGGGACGTGACCGCGTTCGCGTCGATCAGGACCGACGTGATCAACGCGGGCGGACGCTATCACGACCGGGAGGTGGTGACCGACGACGGCATCGTCACCAGCCGGAACCCCGGCGATCTCGACGCCTTCTGCGCCAAGATCATCGAGGAGGTGAAGGAAGGCCGCCACGCGCCGCGCCAGCTCGCGGCCTGACGCCGCTCCCGAGACCGGAACGGAGAAGGCCCGCACGCGGACAACGTGCGGGCCTTTCCCATATCCTTCACCGATGCAGGCTCCCCGCGAGGCCGAGGGCCTCGCGCAGGCGAGACCGCGCGCCGCCGCGCGTGCGGCGGATCGCGCAGGGTTCGGGAACCGGACCCTGCGCAGCGCAGGACGACTCAGTTGGCCTCTTCGTCGCCGGGCTCGAAGGTCTCGGGCATGGTCGACTCGGCGCTCGCCACCGGGGTCGGCGCGCTGATCGTCGAGGGCACGTTCACGCCGTCGCGCTTGTAGATGTCGTCGCGGAACTGCACGAGGCCGTCCGGGGTCGCCCAGGCGGTGATGTAGGTCCAGTAGACCGGCACCGGCTGGGTCAGCGTGGCGTCGATGCGCTTGCCGCTCTCGATCGCCTGCTCGACCTGGTCGCGGCCCCAGCCGGGCGTGTCCTTCAGCAGCCAGGTGATGTACTCGCGCACGTTCTGCACGCGCACGCAGCCCGAGGAGATGAAGCGGAAGTCGTCGCCGAACACGCCCTTGGTGTTCGTGTCGTGCATGAACACGCCGTAGGGGTTCGGGATGTTGATGCGCACGATGCCCATCGAGTTGAAGTCGGCGCCCGAATCCTGCCGGTAGGTGAAGCGCGTGCCCTCGTCCGAGAACCAGTTCACCGACTTCGGCGAGACCTCGCCGCTCCCCGAGAGGATGCGGATCTTGTTGTCGGTGAGGTAGTTCGGATCCTTCTGCATCTTCGGGATGAGGTCCTTCTTCACGATGGAAGCCGGGACCGTCCAGGTCGGGTTGAAATTGATCTGCGTCGCCTTGGTGTTCATGATCGGCGACTGGCGGTCGATCTTGCCGACGCCCGCCGCGTGCAGGGTCACGACCTGCCCGTTCTCCACCGTCTGCACCAGGGCGGCGGGGATGTTGGTGATGACGAAGCGGCGGCCGAGATCGCCCGAGTAGGAGCGCAGGCGGATCGCGTTGATCTCGAGCTGGCGCAGGCGGATGTCGGCGGGCACGTTCATGGCCTGCTGGGTGGCGAGGCTCATGGCGCCGGTCTGGCTGAGGCCGTGGCGGGCCTGGAAGCGCTTCACGCCGGCCGCGACGTAGGAATCGAACACGCCCGAGGTGCCGGCGACGGGGTCGAGGTCGCCGGTCACGATCAGGCGCTGGCGCACGGCCGCCACGGCCGGGCCCTTGGCGCCGACGCGCAGGCGGTCGGCCCCGCTCACCGCGCGCCAGCCGCCGCGGCCGACGATGTCGCGGTAGCGCTCGATCATCTGCTCGGTCGCCGCGACCGTCTGCGGCGAGAGGATCGGCGTCGAGGAGCGCTGCACCTGCATGGCGGCGGGGGAGGCGTAGTCCTGCGCCCATTCGGCCTGGGCGAAGCCGCCCTCGCCGCGGGCGAAGGCGGTTCCGGTGACGGCGGCGGTGGCGAGCAGCGCGAGGCTGGCGGAGACCCGCATGTTGGCCAGTTTCAGCATGGGTCGATGAGCCCTGGTCCGTAGGGTGTCGGCGATGTGGGAGCGGCGCGAGACGGCCGCGCCCCGGTCACCGGCACGGTGTCGAGGTGCGGTTAAGAACCCATGTGGACCGGGCCAGAATGTGGCATCGGCGTGCGCGGGCGCACGCGGCGCGCCGGGATCCGGGCCGCGGCCCGCGGACCGAGCGCGGCCGTGGCAGATATGGCGCGCCGGCCGGCGTTGGGATACGGCGGGGCATGACCCAGGGGCGGACGAGGCATCGCGGCGGAGGGGGCGGCGCGGCGATCGCGGTGCTCGCCCTCTACGCGCTCGTGCTGCAGGGCTTCCTCGGCGGCCCGATGCCGGCCACGGCGCTCTCGGGCGCCATCCCCTGCGCGGGCGGCGCGGTGCAGGCGGGGTCGGCCCAGGATCGGGATCGGGATCGGGCCGACCGCCCGGCCGGTTGCTGCCCCGCCGTCCATCTCGCCGCCGCCGCGCGGGCCGCCCGTGGCCTGAGCCGATCCCGCCGACGATCCCTCAGACGACGGAACCCGAACCCATGAAGTCCCCGATTCGCACCGGCCTCCCGGCCGCCCTCCTCCTCGCGCTCGCCACCGCCGCCGAGGCCCACGCCCTCCTCGAACACCGGGAGGCGAGCACGGATTCCGCCTATCGCGGCGTCGTGCAGATCATGCACGGCTGCGACGGGCGGCCGACCACCCGCGTCAGCGTCACGATCCCCGAGGGGATGATCGGCGCCAAGCCGATGCCGAAGCCCGGCTGGACGGTCACCACCACCCGCGGGCCCTACGCGCAGCCCCACCGCTCCTTCCACGGCACCGTCTCGGAGGGGGTGAAGACCATCACCTGGAGCGGCGGCGCGCTGCCCGACGACCAGATCGACGAGTTCACCTTCCTCGCCCGCGTCTCGGACACCCTGGCGCCGGGGACCAGCGTCTACCTGCCGATCGAGCAGGACTGCACCGAGGGCAGCTACCGCTGGCGCGAGATCCCGGTGGAGGGGCAGAGCGCGCGCGATCTGAAGGCGCCCGCGCCCGCCGTCCGCATCGTGGCCGCCGCCCAGAAGACAGCCCCGGCGGCGGCGGCCGGCCCCGTGAAGGCGGGCGACCTCGCCATCGAGACGCCCTGGCTGCGGGCGACGCCGGCGGGCGCCAAGGTCGCGGGCGGCTACGTCCGCATCACCAATACCGGCAGCAGCCCCGACACCCTCACCGCGGCCGCGATCCCCCTCGCGAGCCGCGGCGACATCCACACGATGTCGACGGAGAACGGGGTGATGAAGATGGCCCCGCTCCCCGACGGCCTGACCATCAGGCCCGGCGAGACGGTGGAGCTGAAGCCCGGCGGCCTGCACCTGATGTTCGAGGGGCTGAAGGGCGCGCCCAAGGCCGGCGAGAGCGTGCAGGGCTCCCTCACCTTCAGGCGGGCCGGCACCGTGCCGGTGACCTTCACGGTCGCCCCGATCGGCGCCCTGTCGCCCGGCGCCGCCGCCGGGCCGGCGCCCGCCGCGCGCGGCCATCACGACCACTGACGGACCACCCCGGGGCGGTCCCGATCCGGCACAGTCCCGGGCGGGATGGCGGACGGGCCGCGACCACCCGCACTCTCGCCGAGGCGCGGGCAACCGTGCTCACCCCTCCGGGCGGTCGTCCGCGCCCGCCCTGCATCGCGTGAACCGGGCGGGCCGTCCGAAGCCCGCCCCTCCATCCGAACGGCCCGTGCCATCGACCGCGCCCGCCCGCCGTTAACGTTACGGAAAGCTTTGCGAGCCGGACGACCCGCGACGGCGTTAGGATTGCGGAGATGGCCAGGTGATCGGCGGCAGCGTCCCGTTTCGGGACGGCGGCACGCCCGGACCGGGTGGAGGCAAGATGAACGGCTTCGACGTCACGTTTCGCGACACGCGCGACTGGGTGGATTTCGGCAGGACCTATGTGGGGTCGGAGGCCTTCCGCGTCCTGTTCCGCGAGGGCATGGCCCTGGTGGAGGAGACCGCGGCCTATCTCGACGGGGACGGCCGCGCCGAATCCCGCCTGATCTCCCGCGACGCCACCCTGAGCTACGCCTCCGAGAGCATGCGGCTGACCACGCTGCTGATGCAGGTGGCCTCCTGGCTCCTGGTGCAGCGCGCGGTGGCCGAGGGCGAGCTGAGCGCGGATCAGGCGCTTCAGGAGAAGAACCGGGTGCGCCTCGCCAGCGCCGAGCCGCCGAAGGCCGAGAGCTTCACCCTGCTGCCGGTGCGGCTCCAGGACCTCGTGCTGCGCACCCGGCGCCTGCACGCGCGGATCCTGCACCTCGACACCCTGATCTGCGACGACCGCCCGAGCCCCAAGCCCCTGGAGAGCCCGGTGGCGGCCCAGCACGGGCTTCTCCTCTCGGCCTTCTCGCACTGATCGCCGCGCCGCGGCGCCCGGGAGCGACCGGGGTTGAGAGCGGCCGCGAAGGGCCGGTCTCATACCAGATCCGATCGATCCCTTCGGGATGGCGGATCTGGGCTTCGCGCATGCGCCGCGCGGGCTCGGTCGACACGACCCCCGCTTCGATCGGGCGGGGATCGCATCACCCGTGCGGGAGGCCGAAAACAATCCTCGGCCAGTCCGGCAGGGCGGCCGCTCGGATCTTTACCGCATTGCAGCGCGACCGCCCCGCGACGGGGCGGCGAACCACAGATTGCGCCCCACGGAACGTGACTGAAATCCTAGGATTTCAGGGAACATTAAGATCGTTCCTGTAGCCAACTCAGCGGACCCACCGGATGCTGAAGACATGGCCGCAAGACTTCCCAGGCTCGGACTGCGCGCGCAGATCATCGGCGTGGGGGTCAGCGGGGTCCTCGTCCTCGGACTGATCTCGGCCATCGGCGCGCATGTGCAGGACCGCCTGCAGGGAGAGGCCGACGCGGCCACGGCGCTCAAGTCCGGGGCCGGCTCGGTCGCGGCCCTCGTCGTCCGGGCCCGACAGGTCGAGACGGAATTCCTCCTCGGCCGCCGGGAGGCGCTGATCGACCTGCGCCAGAGCCTCGTCGCCAAGGCCCTCGACGATCTCGGCCCCATCGAGCAGGCGGCCGGCGCCCTGCCCGCCGACGACCCGTTGCGCCGGGCCGAGGCGATCCGCCCGGGCCTGAACCTCTACGCGACCCGGTTCCAGAACGTGGCCGCCGCGCAGCGGACCCTCGGCCTCAGCGAGAAGGTCGGCGTCAACGGCGCGCTCCGCGAGGCGGTGCACGCGGTGGAGAAGCGCCTGGCCGAGTTCGACCAGCCCCGCCTCTCCAACCTGATGCTGATGATGCGGCGGCACGAGAAGGACTTCATGCTGCGCGGCGACGAGCGCTACGGCGACGCCCTGCGCGAGCGCGTCGCCGAGTTCGAGCCGGCGCTCGCGGCCGCGCCCCTCCCCCCTGCGGTCAAGAGCGAGATCAAGGGGCTGATCGAGACCTACGAGCGCCGCTTCCTCGCCTATCTCGCCGGCGCCTCCAGCCTGAAGGAGGAGGCGAACGACCTCGCCGCGATCTTCGGACGCCTCCAGCCCCTCGTCGCCGAGATCGAGACGCGGGCCGGCGCGAGCCATGCGCTGGCGCAGGAGCGGATCGAGGCGGCCCGCCAGCGCTTCACCCGGCTGATCTGGTGGACCATCGGCCTCACCGTCCTCTGCGCCGTCGCCCTGGCGGCCTGGATCGGCCAGCGCACGGCCGACCCGCTGAAGGCCATGGCCGCGCTGATGGCGCGCCTCGCCGACGGCGACCTCTCCGCCCAGGTCCCCGCCCTGAAACGCAGCGACGAGATCGGCGCGATGGCCCGCGCGGTGCTGGTGTTCCGCGACAACGCCCTCGCCCGCGACCGGCTGGAGCAGGAGGCCGAGGTCGCCTCCGCCGAGAAGCGGACGCGGACCGACCAGCTCGAGGCGCACCTGCGCGCCTTCCAGCGCGCCATGGGCGACGTGGCGGAGAGCGTGTCCCACAATACCGGGGCGATGGCCGGAATGGCCGAGGATCTGAACGCCATCGCGACCCGCGCCGCCGGGGAGGCCGACGCCGCCTCGGCGGTCTCGGGCGAGACCTCCCAGCATGTGGGCACGGTCGCCGCCGCCGCCGAGGAACTCGCGGCCTCCATCGGCGAGATCTCCCGGCAGATCGACGGGATGACCCGGACGGTGCACCAGGGCAGCCAGACCAGCGCGCGGACCGCCGATCAGGTGCGCGGGCTCGCCGCCGCGGGGGACCGGATCGGCGTCGTCGTCGCCGCGATCCAGGCGATCGCCACGCAGACCAACCTGCTCGCGCTCAACGCCACCATCGAGGCGGCCCGGGCCGGCGAGGCGGGCAAGGGCTTCGCGGTCGTGGCCGGCGAGGTGAAGGCGCTGGCGGCCAAGACCGCCGAGGCCACGGAGGAGATCATCGCGCGGGTGGCCGAGATCCAGGAGGGCACGCGGCGCGCCGTCTCCGCCAACCTGGAGGTCTCCGAACAGATGTCGGCCATCCTGCACGCGGCGACCGGGGTCGCGGCGGCGGTGGAGCAGCAGGGGGCGGCGACCCAGGAGATCGCCCGCAGCGCGCAGATGGCCGCCGAGGGCACGGGACAGCTCGCCGACACCATCACGGGGGTGCGCCGCTCCGCCGGCGACACGGAGGCCGCCGCCACCTCCGTCCTCCAGGCCGCGCGCACCCTCGGCACCCACGCCTCGGAGATCGAGACCCAGGTCGGCACCTTCGTCCGCGCCCTCAGGGAAGGGCCGATGGACCGCCGCTCCGGGCAGGCGGCCGGGTACGACGGCGGGGAGCGCCGCGCCGGCCCGCGGGCGGCGTGAGCCCCGCCCGCGCGGAGGGACGAACCAGTAGGCACGAAAAAAGGGGCGGTCCCGCGGGGCCGCCCCTTCGTGTTCCCGCCGGACCGGCCCTGCGCGTCAGGCGCGGCCGCGCAGGTTGCCGAAGCGCGAGTTGAAGCGCGAGACGCGCCCGCCGCGGTCGAGCATCTTCTGCTCGCCGCCGGTCCAGGCCGGGTGGGTGAGCGGGTCGATGTCGAGGTTCAGCGTGTCGCCTTCCTTGCCGTAGGTCGAGCGGGTCTTGTAGTTGCTCCCGTCCGTCATCACCACGGTGATGAAGTGGTAGTCGGGGTGCTCGGTGCCCTTGGCCTTCGCGGCCGCATCCTTCGCCATGGTCCTCGTGTCCTTGATGCCGCCCGGTCTCGCAGGTGCCGCGGCGCCTGCCGCCCTGGTCGGGGCGGGCGATCCGTTCGAAAAACTGGAATTGTTGCAATGAACCCTGGGTTCATGGCAACGGCTCGTGCAACGCCGACCGGCCCGTCTTTTACAGGCCCGCGGCCATAGAACACGCGCAATCGGATAAGGCCGCGCGTATACCGCAGGCTCGGTCCGCGAACAAGCGCGCTCGTGCGCCTTGCGAGCACGGGCGCAGAACGACGAAGAGCCTCTCCCGAACTCCCGCCGCGCACGGGAGAGCGCCCGGCCACCGGGCGGCCCGGGCGAGGCGCGTGAGGGGACGGCAACGGGACGTCATGGCGGCAAAGTCGAAACGCGAAGCCGAGGGCCGCGGCAAGGCTCCCTTGAGCGCCCTGCGCCCCCTTCTTCCCTACGCCGCCCGCTACCGCGGCCGCATCCTCTGCGCCTTCCTCGCCCTGCTCGCGGCCTCCGCCGCGACCCTGGTGGTGCCCATCGCCATGCGCCGGGTGATCGACCACGGCTTCGCCGCCGAGGGCGCGGGGGTGATCGACGCCTATTTCCTGGCGCTTCTCGGGGTCGTCACCGTGCTGGCGCTCGCGAGCGCGGCGCGGACCTACACGGTGGTGACGCTGGGCGAGCGCGTGGTGGCGGACCTGCGCAGCGCCGTCTTCGCCCGGCTCACCGTGCTCGATCCCGCCTTCTTCGACCGCACGCAATCGGGCGAGATCGTCTCGCGCCTCACGGCGGACGCGACGCAGGTGAAGGCGGTGTTCGGCGTCTCGATCTCGATCCTGCTGCGCAACCTGTTCCTGTTCGTCGGCGCGGTGGCGATGATGGTGATCACGAGCCCGCGCCTCTCGGTGCTGGTGCTCGCCGCGATCCCGCTCATCGTCTTCCCGCTCATCGTCTCGGGGCGCGGCGTGCGCCGCCGCTCGCGGGCCGCGCAGGACCGGCTCGCCGACGCCTCGGCCTACGCGGCGGAGGCCGTGGGGGCGGTGCGCACCATGCAGGCCTTCGGCCGGTCCGAGGCCACCGCCGCGCGCTTCGCCGCCGCCTCCGAGGAGGCCTACGCCGCCGCCCGCGCCTCGGTGCAGGCCCGGGCGCTCCTCACGGGGGTGGCGATCTTCCTGATCTCGACGAGCGTCGTCGGCGTGATGTGGTACGGCGCCCAAGGGGTGCTCAGCCACACGATGACGGCGGGCCAGCTCTCGCAGTTCGTGCTCTACGCGGTGTTCGGCGCGGGCGCGCTCGGCCAGCTCTCCGAGGTCTACGGCGAGATGGCGCAGTCGGCGGGCGCCGCCGAGCGGCTCGCCGAGATCCTGGCGGCCGAGCCCTCGATCGGCCGGCCGGCCGAGCCTCTGACCCTGCCCGCGCCCGCCCGCGGCGCGGTCACCTTCGATGCCGTGCGCTTCGCCTACCCGACCCGGGAGGAGCGGCCGGCCCTGGACGGCCTCGGCTTCCACGCCGCGCCCGGCGAGCGCATCGCCCTCGTCGGGCCCTCGGGAGCGGGCAAGAGCACGGTGCTCCAGCTTCTCCTGCGCTTCTACGACCCGCAGGGCGGGCACGTCCTGGTCGACGGCATCGACATCGCCCGCGTCGACCCGCTGGACCTGCGCGCCCGCATGGCGCTGGTGCCGCAGGACCCCACCGTGTTCTCAGGGACCGTGATGGAGAACATCCGCTACGGCCGCAGCGAGGCCGACGAGGCGGCGGTGCAGCGCGCGGCCGAGCTCGCCCACGCGGACGGCTTCATCCGCGCCCTGCCCCAGGGCTACCACACCCAGATCGGCGAGCGCGGCGTGACGCTCTCCGGCGGCCAGCGCCAGCGCATCGCCATCGCCCGCGCCATCCTGAAGGACGCGCCGATCCTGCTCCTCGACGAGGCCACCTCGGCGCTGGACGCCGAATCGGAGCGCGCCGTGCAGCAGGCCCTGGACACGCTGATGCGGGGGCGCACGACCCTCGTCATCGCCCACCGGCTCGCCACGATCCGCGCCGCCGACCGCATCCTCGTCCTCGACGAGGGCCACATCGTCGAGGAGGGCACGCACGAGAGCCTGCTCGCGCAGGGCGCGCTCTACGCGCAGCTCGCCGCCCTCCAGTTCACCGACGCCCTCGACGAGACCGCCCGCGGCAAGGGCCAGCGGACGCGGGCCGAGCGGTTGACGGCTGAGAGCTAGAGCACGATGCGGAAAAGTGGAATCCGGTTTTCCGCATCGTGCTCTAGCGCATCGTCCTGGATCTGATCTCCGGAACGAGGCGCCAGGGTCGCGAGAGGCCGGCGCGGACGCGCTCAGCGACGCGCCGGGATGAGGGCCGCGAGCGCCGCGGCGAGCCAGCCCGCCATCAGGGCGGTGCCGCCGATCGGCGCGGCCATCGGGAAGAGCGGCCGGGCGTAGAGGGCCCGCAGCGCGAGATCGCCGCTGAACAGGGCGAGGCCCGCGAGGAGCAGGAGGGCGGCGAGCCGCGTCCCGAGCCGGTGCGTGAGGCCCGCGCCGCCGAGGCCGATGAGCGCCAGGATCGCGGGCGCGTGGAAGAGCAGGAACTGCGCGGCGGTCTTCAGCGAGTCGGTGCCCGCCCCGTGCGCCGCCGCCGCGGAGGCCGCGACGCCCGAGGCTCCGGCCAGGGCGGCGAGGGCCAGGATCAGGCGGTCGAGCCCGCTCACGCCCCGCGCGCGGGAAAGCCGCGCTCCTCCATCAGCCGGGCCACGGCGGCGCGCAGTTCCGGCACGCCGCGGTCGTCGCGGCTCGAGGTGATGATGACCTGCGGGAAGGCGGCCGGGCGGCGGGCGAGCGCCGCCTCGATCCCGGCGAGCCGGGCCGCCACCTCGGACTTCTTGAGGGCGTCGCCCTTGGTGAGCACGATCTGGTAGCTCACCGCGGCCTTGTCCAGGCCGTCGAGGATGTCCGTGTCGAGGCTCTTCAGGCCGTGGCGCGAATCGATCAGCACGAAGACCCGGGCGAGGTTGGCGCGGCCCTTGAGGTAGGCGTGGATCAGGTCGGTCCAGGCCTCGATCTTCGCCTTCTCGACCGCGGCGTAGCCGTAGCCCGGCATGTCCACGAGGCTGAGGTCGCGCCCGATCCGGAAGAAGTTGAGCTGCTGCGTGCGGCCCGGCGTGTGCGAGGTGCGCGCCAGGGTGTTGCGGCCGGTGAGCGCGTTGACGAGGCTCGACTTGCCGACGTTGGAGCGGCCGGCGAAGGCGATCTCGACGCCCTCCATCGGCGGCAGCCGGTCCAGGGTCTGCGCGGCGGCGTAGAAATCGGCGCTACCCGCGAACAGGAGGCGCCCGGCCTCCGCGAGGGCGGCGTCCCGGGCTTCGGTGTCGGTGGATTGGCTCACGTCGGTCTTCCCGTCTCCACCGCCCGCTCGGGCACCCGGAATCCGAGAACACCGAAGGTGCGGAACGCCTCACGCGCGGTGTGCATGGATCCCGGACCCCGCTTCGCGGCCCCGGGATGACGGCGGAGGGGCGGTTCCCCCCTCCGTCGGAGGTCGGTTCAGCATTCGGTTCAGCTCTTGGCTCAGCTCTTGGCGGCGGCGTTCTTGTCCGCGCCGCGGCGGAAGGTGCCCTTCAGGTTGTCCCAGAGCTCCACCTTCACGCCGTTGCGGCGCATGATGACGTATTGCTGGATCACCGAGAGGGTGTTGTTCCAGGCCCAGTAGATCACCAGACCCGCCGGGAACGAGCCCAGCATGAAGGTGAAGATGATCGGCATGAAGGTGAAGATCTGCGCCTGGACCGGGTCCGGCGGCGCGGGGTTCATCTTCATCTGGACGAACATCGTGACGCCCATGATGATCGGCCAGATGCCGAGATGGATGAAGTCGGGGGCCGCGAAGGGCAGCAGGCCGAACAGGTTCACGATGTTGGTCGGATCGGGCGCGGCGAGATCCCGGATCCAGCCGAAGAAGGGCGCGTGCCGCATCTCGATGGTGATGAACAGCACCTTGTAGAGCGCGAAGAAGACCGGGATCTGGATCAGCACCGGCCAGCATCCGGCGACGGGGTTGATCTTCTCCTTCTTGTAGAGCTCCATCATCGCCTGCTGCTGTTTCATCTTGTCGTCTTTGTACCGATCCCGGATGGAGGTCATCTCCGGCTGCACGGCCTTCATCTTGGCCATGGAGACGTAGGAGCGGTTGGCGATGGGCAGGAAGAACAGCTTCAGGATCGCCGTGACCACGAGGATCGAGACGCCGAAATTGCCGAACAGGTGGTAGAAGAAGTCCAGCGCCCGGAACATCGGCTTGGTGATGAAGTGGAACCAGCCCCAGTCGATCATCAGGTCGAACTGCTTGATGCCGAGGTTCTTCTCGTAGGCGTTGATGGTGTTGACCTCCTTGGCGCCCGCGAACAGGCGCTGGGTCGAGGAGGCGGTGGCGCCGGGCTCGACCGCGCGGCCGTCGGCGCGCACGCTCGCCTGGTAGACCAGGGTCTTGCCGTCCGAGCGCTCCGTGAAGGCGCCGGTATAGGGCACGCCCTGGTCGGGGATGGCGGCGGCGGCCCAGTACTTGTCGGTGATGCCGACGAAGCCGCCGGTCACGTTCGTCCAGGCC
This sequence comes from Methylobacteriaceae bacterium, assembly GCA_947444195.1. Classification (GTDB taxonomy): domain Bacteria; phylum Pseudomonadota; class Alphaproteobacteria; order Rhizobiales; family Beijerinckiaceae; genus Methylobacterium. The sequence goes on from CANEZL010000035.1 coordinate 44,790, forward strand.
TTGCCCTTGGTGCCGGGGCCGCCGTAGGCGGGCTCCTTGGCGAGGTGGTCGTAGGTGTACTCCTGCAGGCCGTCATTGCCGAGGACGCCGATCATGCCCTCGTGCAGGACGTAGTAGCCCTGCGTGTGCGGCTTGCCCCAGCGCGAGACGAGGCTGTAGGGGTAGAGCGTCACCGCCCCCGTGCCCTTGTTCTCGACCTCGTCGCGGACCGTGAACATGAACTTGTCGTCCACCGCGAGGATGCGGCGGAAGACGAGGCCGGCGCCGTTGTCGTAGCTCAGGGTCACCGGCTTGCCGGGGGAGAGCACCTCGCCGTCGGCGGTCCAGAGGGTGTCGTTGTTGGGCAGCGGGCCGGCGTTCTGGCCGACCCAGCCGAACTCGGCGTAGTAGGGCGTCTCGGTGCCGGCGGGCGAGAACAGCACGATCTCCGGGCTCTTGTCGTCCACGGTCTCGTGGTAGCCCTTCAGCTTCACGTCGTCGATGCGGCCGCCCTTGAGCGCCACCGAGCCCGAGAGGGCCGGCGTCTCGATGCGCAGGCGCGGGGAGCGGGCGATCGCCGCATCGCGCGACAGGGTGCCCCCCTGCGGCGCGGTGCCGGGCACCGGGGCGGCGGGGCCGCCCTCCTTCGGCGCCGGGGACGGGATGCCGTCCGGGGTCACGCCCGGGGGCTGGCTCTGCGCCTGCTGGTTCTGGAGCGCGGCCTGCCGCTGCTGCTCGACCCGCGGCGCGGCGATGAAATAGTTCCAGCCGAGCAGCACGACGAGCGACAGGGCGATCGCCACGAACATGTTCGTCTTGTCATTGCCCATCGGGGACACCGCCGCACGTGTTCGGGAGGGATCGGGGCGCGGCGGAGGGTTCCGCATCGCGCCGGGAGGAATCTTCGGGATTGGCCGAGGAGGCGGCCGGAGGATCGGCCCTGGATGTGACAGCCGTGCTGGCGTCGGCCCTTCCGGCGTCGGCCTTGGCCGAGCGGCGCGGGCGTGCCTCGGCCCCGCGCGGGCGCAGCACGGCCGGAACGGCGCGGCGCAGGTCGTCCTTCAGCGCCTCGAAAGAGGCCTGGAGGGCGGGGCGGCGGGCGATCAGCACGATGTCGGCCGGGACGGCGGGCAGGTCGGCGGCCACGGCCGCCACGGCCGCGCGCAGGCGGCGGCGGATCCGGTTGCGCTCGGTGGCGTGGCCGACCCGCTTGGTGATGGTGAAGCCGATCCGCAGATTCGCGCACGACGCGTCGGGCCCGGCGGCCGCGGGCTCGCGCAGCCGCCCCTGCCCCGTCATGCGGTCGGTGTGGAAACGGCGCCCCTCGGCCGCCGCCAGAAAGTCGGGCCGCCGCCTGAGCCGCTCGATCGTCGACATCGCCGATCCGCCCCCGCTGGCCTCGATGACCGGCAGCGCCCCGTCCGGGGCGCCGCGAAGCTGTTCGTTGAGCGGACGACCGCGCTCAGGCGGACAGGCGCTTGCGGCCGTGCGCGCGGCGGCGGGCGATGACCTTGCGGCCGCCGGCGGTGGCCATGCGGGCGCGGAAGCCGTGGCGGCGCTTACGGACGAGCTTGCTCGGCTGGTAGGTTCTCTTCATGGCGAAGCCTTCAAAGGTCGAGGCGCGTTCGCGGACGGCTGATGCCGCGCCCGACCTTCACGCGTCCTGAGGAGTGTTTGCAAACGCGAAGCGCGCCCGGTCAGGGCGCATCGACGCGACTGGCGGGCTTATGGCGGAAGGGTGTGCCCGAGTCAACGTTTTCGCCGGCCGCCCGGCGCCCGTCAGTGCCCCTCGAACTCCATCAGGGTCCGCACCGGCACGCCCATGTCGCGCAGGCGCTGGGCGCCGCCGATCTCCGGCAGGTCGATGACGAAGCAGGCGGCCACGATCTCGGCGCCCGCCCCGCGCAGCAGCTCGACCGCGGCGGTGGCGGTGCCCCCGGTGGCGATGAGGTCGTCCACGATGAGGACGCGGTCGCCCGGCTTCACGGCGTCCACGTGGATCTCGATCTCGTCGGTGCCGTATTCGAGGGCGTAGGCGATCGAGACGGTCTTGTGCGGGAGCTTGCCCTTCTTGCGGATCGGCACGAACCCCGTCGAGAGCTGGTGGGCCACCGCGCCGCCGAGGATGAAGCCCCGCGCCTCGATGCCGGCCACTTGGTCGATCCGGCCGCCCGCGAAGGGATGCACCAGCGCGTCCACGGCCCGGCGGAAGGCGCGCGGGTCGCTGAGCAGGGTGGTGATGTCCCGGAAGATGATCCCGGGCTTGGGGTAGTCGGGGATCGAGCGGATCGATTCCTTGAGCGCGACGTGGCGGCGCGTATCCATGACAGACTTCCTGTGACGACGGCCGCGTTAAAGCAGACGGCGCGCCCGCTTGCCAGTTCTCGGGAGGGACGGCCTCAGCCCTGCGACTTCTTCAGCAGCGCGAGGAGCTGGCGCTGGAGGGTCTCGTTGCCCGCGCAGACCGAGCGGGGGGCGAGCGGCTCGGCGGCGCCGTCGGCGGAGGCGACGAAGCCGCCGGCCTCGCGCACCAGGATGATTCCCGCGGCGAAGTCGTAGGTCTGCAGGTCGCGCTCCCAGTAGCCGTCGAGGCGCCCGCAGGCCACGTAGGCGAGGTCGAGGGCGGCCGAGCCCATGCGGCGGGTGCCGCCGGCCACCGCCATCACCGCGCCCACCTCGCGCAGGAGGCGGGGATGGCTGCCGCGGCCGAGATAGGGCGTGCCGTAGGCGATGAGGGCGTCGGCCATGTCGGTGCGGCCGGAGACGCGCAGGCGCCGGTTGTTCAGGTAGGCGCCCTTGCCGCGCTCGGCCACGAACAGCTCGTCCTTCACCGGATCGTAGATGACGCCGGCCACGATCTGGCCCTCGCGCTCGAGGCCCACCGAGATCGCGAAATGCGGGATGCCGTGCAGGAAGTTGGCCGTGCCGTCGAGGGGATCGACGTGCCAGGTGTGGCTCTTGTCGGTGCCCTCGATGACGCCGTTCTCCTCCAGCACGAGGCCGTAGCCGGGCCGGGCCTTCATCAGCGCCTCGCGCAGCACCTCCTCGGCCTTGCGGTCGGCCGCCGAGACGAAGTCGCCGGGCCCCTTGCGCGAGACCTGGAGGTTCTCGACCTCGCCGAAATCGCGGCGCAGGCCCCGCGAGGCCTTGCGCACGGCGTCGACCATCACGGTCATGAGCGGGGAGGAGATCATCGCGGGCGTCCGGTGTCGAGGAGCGTTTGCGCCGCGTTAAACGCTCCGCCGCGCGGAATCGAGCCCCCACGCCGCATGGGGGGCATCACCGGCCTCCATGCGGATCCGTTCCGCCGGATACCACCTGCCCGGGCATCATGAAATAAATCGCATGTCGGTAGAATCCATTTAACCATCCGCCCGCACAGCTGGCATCCGCATCCCGACCGGCCCCGGCGTCCGGATGTCCAGGATACGCCATGACCCTCCCCCCGCTCAGCATCCGCGCCAAGCTCACCGGCGCCTTCGCCGTCCTCCTGCTCTTCGTCGCCGGCCTCGCCGGGGTCGGATACGTGAGCGCCGTCCGGATGAACGGGCTCCTCGTGGAGGTGCAGACGAACTGGCTGGCGAGCATCCGCACGGCGGGCCAGGTCGATGCCCTCACCGGCCGCTACACCACCAGCATGCTGCGCCACATCCTCACGAGCGAGCCCCAGATGCTCGCCAGCATCGACAAGGACCTCGTGGAGCGCGCGCGCAAGCTCGACGAGGCGCGGCGGGCCTACGAGCCCCTGATCAGCTCCCCGGAGGAGCGGGCCCATTACGAGACCTTCGCGCGCAACTGGCGCGATTTCACCGCCACCGTCGACGGCATCCTCGCCCTGTCGCGCGGCGGGCGGAAGGCGGAGGCGCTCGCCCTCTACGAGACCCAGGGCGTCGGCCCGCGCCGCGCCGCCTCGAACGCCCTCGACAAGGTCGTCGCGCACAACAATGCCGGCGCGGCCGAGGCCGAGATCGCGGGCGCGGCGGCCTACGGGCAGACGCGCACGACCCTGATCGCGGCGGGCCTCGGCGCCCTGCTCCTCGCCCTCGTGCTCGGCGGCCTGATCGTGCGCACGATCGGCCGCGACATCGCCTCCGTGGTGACGCCGATGAAGGCGCTGGCGGCGGGCGACGCGGGGGTGAGCATCCCCCACCAGGGCAGCGCCACGGAGATCGGCACCATCGCGGACGCGGCGGAGATCTTCCGGGAGAACCTGCTGCGTTCGCGGGCCCTGGAGGCGGAGACGGCATCGGCGCGGGCGTCGGCGGAGGCGCAGCGCCGGGCGGGCATGCGCCAGATGGCCGACGGGTTCGAGGCGGCGGTCGGCCACGTGCTGGCCGCCGTGGCC
>CANEZL010000036.1 GCA_947444195.1 Methylobacteriaceae bacterium
CGTTATCGGGCCTTTGCAATAGTTGCCAACGACAACTTTGCTCCGGTGGCGGTGGCCGCGTAAGCGGTCCCCAATACCGACCTAAAGTCCTAGCGGGTAGCACCGCATAGGCGGGGTTCGGAGGCACCTGGCAACAGAAGCCTCCACTTTCGAATTCCCCAGGGCCCCGTCCGGGCGCAGGCCGCGGTCAGGTCATTCGGGCAGGTGTCGTCGGACAGACCGGACAGAACGACCGCAGATGGCAGACGACCTGATCCGCTACGACCTCCTCGTTCAGGAAGCGCTCCGGGGCGTCGTGCGCAAGGTGCTGACCGACGCCGCCCGCGACGGGCTGGTGGGCGAGCACCACTTCTACGTCTCCTTCCGCACGGAATCGCCGGGCGTGCGCATGTCGCAGGCCCTGCGCGAGAAGTACCCGCAGGACATGACCATCGTCCTGCAGCATCAGTTCTGGGACCTCGGCGTCACCGAGCACGCCTTCGAGGTGGGCCTGTCCTTCTCCGGCGTGCCGGAGCGGCTGCTCGTGCCCTTCGACGCCCTTACCGGCTTCTTCGACCCCTCCGTCCAGTTCGGCCTGAAGTTCGATCTCAGCGAGAACGCCGAGGCCGAGATGGGCGAGGACGACCCCGTCGCGAAGGTCGGCCCCCGCGGGGCGGCCTCCGAGCCCGGCGAGATCAAGCCCAAGGGCACCGGCCTCGCCGCGCTGGGCGCCGCCGCGCCGCCGAAGGTGCTGCCCGCCCCGGCCGCCGCGCAGGGCAAGGCCGAGGACAAGCCGGCCCGCCCCGCCCGCAAGGAGGGCGAGGAGGCCGGCGCCGAGGTGGTCAGCCTCGACGCCTTCCGCAAGAAGAGCTGAGGGTCAGCGGCCCTCCGCGTCCATCCGCAGCCCGTTCTGCGGGCGCAGCGTCACCCGGTGCAGGGGCGTCACCGGCGGATGGTCCGCCGGCAGCGTGAGGCGCACCGCCCGCACCGCGTGGGCCAGCACGATCACCGCCTCCTGCAGCGAGAAGCTCTGCCCGATGCAGACCCGCGGCCCCGCCCCGAAGGGCAGGTAGGCGAAGCGCGGGATCGCGGCGCGGTTCGGCTCCAGGAATCGCTCCGGCACGAAGGCGTCGGGCTCCTCCCACAGGGTGCGGTGGCGGTGCAGCACCCAGGGCGCCACCATCACCAGGGAGCCGCGGGGCACCTTCACCCGGCCGAGCCGGTCCGTGCGCAGGGCCTGCCGGCTGAGGAAGGGCACGGGCGGGAACAGCCGCATCGCCTCCTCCATCACCGCCTTGGCGAAGGGCAGCCGCTCGATGGCGAATAGGCCCTCCGCATCCGCCGCCCCGTCCACCTCGGCCTCCAGGCGCGCGCGGGAATCCGCATCCTGCGACAGGCAGTAGAGCGCCCAGGTCAGGGCGTTGGCGGTGGTCTCGTGGCCGGCGGCGATGAAGGTGACGATGTTGGCCTTCACCTCCAGATCCGTGAGGCCCTGGCCGGTCTCGGGGTCCTGCGCGGCGAGCAGCAGGGTGAGGAGATCCTCGGGCGCCTCCCCCTGCGCCATCACGGCGCGGCGATGGTCGATCAGTTCGTCCACCACCTCGGCGAAGTAGCGCAGCGCCGGGCGCGCCCGCAGCCGGCCGATCCGCGGCACGAAGGCCGGCACCCCGAACACGTCGAGGGGGTCGATCGGCCCCACCGATTCGAGGAAGCGGGTGATGGCGCGCCCGAGCGCATCGGGGTCCCGGCGAGGCCCGTGCGTGAAGATCGTCCGCTCCAGCACGTCGAGGGTGACGCGGGTCATCTCCTGCGCCACGTCGACGGAGGCGCCGGCGCGGCGGGCGAGGCGCCGGCCGAGATGGGTGCCGGCCGCGTTCATCGCCCCCTCGAAGCCGCGCACGGTGCGGGCCGAGAAGATCGGGGCGAGCGTGCGCCGCTGCAGGCGCCAGGCGTCGCCTTCCGCGGTGAGCAGGCCCTCGCCGAGGCCGGGGGCGAGCACGCGGCGCTGGAGGTCGTCCTTGCGGTAGGCGCCCGCGTTCTCCACGAGAACGTGCCGGATCAGGGCGGGGTCGCTCACCACGGTGATGCGCCCGAGCACGCCCTCCCCCGCCACCACGGGGGCGGTGAAATGGTCCTCCATCCAGGTGGTGATGGGGTTGGCGCGCGCCGCTCTCAGGAAGGCGAACAGGCCGAGCGGCCGGCGCAGCGGGGGCGGCACGGCGGGCCGGAAGCGGGTCTGCGGCAGGGTGTCGAGGATCGGCATGCGGCTCCAAGGGGCGTCCGCTCGGGTGTCTCTCGCAAAACCCCCGCCGCGCCGTCGTGTTCAGAAGGGCGGGCTCCCGGAAACGGGCGTTCTGTGAGGTGCACCGAGGACGCGGCGACAGCCCTGGCGGTTTGTCAGGGCAGGTCCGCGGCGGGTTCGCGTTTCGGGCCCGCCTTCGCTAAGTAGGTGCCGCACTGCACCAGACGTAGAGGCCACGATGTCGCCCACCGAGACCGCCACCCGCACGGAATCCGATACCTTCGGACCGATCGAGGTCCCGGCCCACCGGTACTGGGGCGCGCAGACCCAGCGCTCGATCCAGAACTTCAAGATCGGCACCGACCGGATGCCCGCGCCGCTGGTGCACGCCCTCGGCCTCGTGAAGCAGGCCGCCGCCCTGGTGAACAAGGATCTCGGCGGGCTCGACGCGCGCGTCGCCGACGCCATCGCCGCCTCGGCCGCCGAGGTGGTGGCGGGGGAGCACGACGAGGAATTCCCGCTGGTCGTCTACCAGACCGGCTCGGGCACCCAGTCCAACATGAACGCCAACGAGGTGATCGCGAGCCTCGCCAACGAGCGGCTCGGGGGCAAGCGCGGCGGCAAGTCGCCGGTCCACCCCAACGACCACTGCAACCGCGGCCAGTCCTCGAACGACGTCTTCCCGACCGCGATGCACATCGCGGTGGCCCGCGAGATCCAGGCGCGCCTGCTCCCCGCCCTCTCGCACCTGCACGGGGCCCTCGACGCCAAGGCGAAGAGCTTCGAATCGATCGTGAAGATCGGCCGCACCCATCTGCAGGACGCGACCCCCGTCTCGCTGGGCCAGGAATTCTCCGGCTACGCGGCGCAGGTGGCGCTCGGCGGCTCGCGCGTGGCGGCGACGATGCCCGGTGTGCTGGCGCTGGCGCAGGGCGGCACCGCGGTCGGCACCGGCCTCAACGCGCATCCCGAATTCGCCGACCGCTTCGCCGCCAAGGTCGCCGAGCTCACCGGCCTGCCCTTCACCTCGGCCGACAACAAGTTCGAGGCGCTCGCCACCCACGACGCCCTGGTCTTCACGCAGGGCGCCCTCCAGGCGCTCGCCGCCGGCCTGTTCAAGATCGCCCAGGACATCCGCTTCCTGGGCTCGGGCCCGCGCTCGGGGCTGGGCGAGCTCTCGTTGCCCGAGAACGAGCCCGGCTCCTCGATCATGCCCGGCAAGGTCAACCCGACCCAGTGCGAGGCGCTGACCATGGTCTGCGCCCAGGTGATCGGCAACGGCACCACGGTGTCCTTCGCGGGCTCCCAGGGCAATTTCGAGCTGAACGTGTTCAAGCCGGTGATCGCCAACGCCGTGCTGCAGTCGATCCGCCTGCTGGCGGACGCGGCGATCAGCTTCACCGACAATTGCGTCGTCGGCATCAAGGCCAACGAGGACAGGATCGCTGACCTGATGAGCCGCTCGCTCATGCTGGTGACCGCGCTGGCCCCCTCGATCGGCTACGACAAGGCCGCCGAGATCGCCAAGACCGCGCACAAGAACGGCACCACCCTCAAGGAAGAGGCGCTGCGCCTCGGCTACGTCACCGCCGAGGAGTTCGAGCGCGTGGTCCGTCCCGAGACCATGCTGGCGCCGAGCGCGGAGTAACCGCCGCTTCGTCCGATCGCTTCGGCGCATGGAGGGAACGCCCGTCCCCTCCCCCTTGCGGGGAGGGGTTCGGGGTGGGGGTGGCTCAGGATCGAGCGTCCCGGTGCCGCCTGCGCCACCCCCACCTCCGGCTCCTCCCCGCAAGGGGGAGGAGAGGCGCGTCGGGACCGCGGCGATCGGCCGGACATCACATCAGCCCGGAGGCACGTGGATGGCCGAGATCATCAACCTGCGCCAGGCCCGCAAGGCGCGGGCGCGGGCGGACAAGGAGGCGGTGGCCGCCGAGAACCGGGTCGCCTTCGGCCGGCCGAAGAAGGCCAGGACCCTCCAAGAGAAGCGCAAGGCCCTGGAGGAGACGCGTCACGAGGGGCACCGCCTCGAACGGGACGAGCCCTGACCCATGCCCGGCATCCGCAAGCGCTCGGTGATGATCGCCGGTCATCCGACCAGCGTCTCCCTGGAGGAGGCGTTCTGGGAGGCGCTGCGCACGGTCGCGGCCGCGCGCGGCCAGTCGGTTCAGGCGCTGATCGGCGCCATCGACGCGGGCCGCGGGCAGCAGAACCTGTCCTCGGCGATCCGCGTCTTCGTGCTGGAGGCCGTGCGCGCCGCCGGGGCGCTGCCCGCGGGCGCTCCCGCTAGGTCGAGCGAGGGCTGATCGGCACGCCAAGGCGTGCGGGCGCCTTCCATCCGATCCGGTTGACCGCTTCGGTGGTGGGAGAGGCTCCTATCCCCTCCTCCTTGCGGCTACAGGATTCCCACAACGCTTAGGGCCGCGCGCTCTCCCTCCCCCCTCTGCGGGGGAGGGTGGCCCCTGCGTGAGCAGGGGTCGGGAGAGGGGTGCGACGGTTCAGGGCTGGGCTGTACCCTGCATGAAGCTCGCGCCTCTCCCGGCAGCCGGGTTCCCCTCTCCCGCCTCGCTCCGCTCGGCACCCTCCCCCGCAGAGGGGGGGAGGGTGCGCGCGGAGACGACCGCCCGAGATGGGTGAATACAGTAGCCCCTTAGGGGGCGGGGGTGGTGCAAACGGCACAGGGACGCCCCATCCTGCACCACCTCCAGCTTCTCCCCGCAAGGGGGAGGAGAGACCCGCGGATCACCGAAGCCCATCACCCGGAAACGGCACCGCAGCCACGCGTCGCTGAGATCACGCCGTCATTCTGGGGCGCGCCGCCGTCGAGGCCGCTCCCCTCAGGCCCCGGCGAGCCAGGTGCGCGCCTCCTCGAGGCGGGCGCGGTCGAACACCTTGATCTGGGCCGGCGAGACGAAGTTGAAGGTCTCGGCCAGCGCCTTGAGCCACGGCGCGTCGGTGACGAGGGCCACGTGGCTCACGCCCTTCATCATCGAGAGGCCGAAGCGCGGGTCCTTGAAGAAGGCCGCGGGCTCCATGCCGTCGAAGGCGCGGATGTCCTCGAGGAGCTTGAGCTTGCCCTTGTCGAGGTCGGCCTTCATCGCGGTCATCACCGCGTCCATCTCGGCGTCGGCGATCTTCCCGTCGACCACGATCTCGGCGATGTTGGTGTCCGGCTTCTTGGTGTAGCTCAGCACGGGTCGGGCTCCTCGGGGCGCTCTAGAAACCGTAGCCCGATCGGATCGGGCACGGCTCAAAAAATCTGCTGTGATGCGCTCGTGCGCCGAACCGGCACAGGCTTCGGCGGAGCCTGCTCCGATCCGCCGCCGCACTCTCCTACAAAAAGCTCTGCGGGTCGACATCGACCGCCACGCGCACGTTCCCGCGAGGCTTGGGCGCGCGGGCGAGCCAGGCGCGCAGGTAGCCCTGGAGGTCGACGTTGCGCTCGGTCTTGACCAGCAGCCGGAAGCGGTAGCGCCCGCGCACCAGGGCGAGCGGCGCCTCGGCGGGGCCGAGCACCATCACGCCCGCCGGCGGCTCGGCGGCGCGGGCGAGCGCCTGCCCCTGCGCCTCCGCCTGCTCGCGCTCGGCCGCGGAGACGACGAGGGCGGCGAGCCGTCCGAAGGGGGGCAGACCCGCCGCCTCGCGGGCGGCCACCTCCTCGGCGTAGAAGCGCTCGGCATCCCCCGAGAGGAGCGCCGCGATCACCGGATGCGTCGGCTGGTAGGTCTGGACGAGGGCCCGGCCCGGCCGCTCGCCGCGGCCCGCCCGGCCCGTCACCTGCTGCAGGAGCTGGAAGGTGCGCTCGGCCGCGCGCGGATCCCCCGAGGTCAGGCCGATATCGGCATCGAGCACGCCCACCAGCGTGAGGTGCGGGAAGTTGTGGCCCTTGGCGACGAGCTGCGTGCCGACCACGATGTCGCATTCGCCGGCCGCCACCGCCTCCAGTTCCTGGCGCAGCCGCTCGGCCCCGCCGGGGAAGTCGCTCGACAGCACGATGACGCGCTGGTCGGGGAACAGCTCCGTGACCTCCTCGGCGATGCGCTCGACGCCGGGGCCGCAGGCGGTGAGATTGTCGAAGGTGCCGCACTCGGTGCAGGCGGCAGGCCTCGGCTCGGCGTAGCCGCACTGGTGGCAGACGAGCGCCCGGCGGAAGCGGTGCTCCACGAGCCAGGTCGAGCAGTTGCGGCAGCGGTAGCGGTGGCCGCAGGCCCGGCACAGGGTCAGCGGCGCGTAGCCCCGCCGGTTGAGGAAGAGCAGCGACTGCTCGCCCGCCGCGAGGTTCGCCTTCATGGCGGCGACGAGCGGCGGGCTCAGGAAGCGGCCCCGCTCCGGCCCGTCGAGGCGCATGTCGATGGCGGTGATGTCGGGCAGGCGGCGCCCGCCGAAGCGCTCGGGCAGGCGCACGTGGCGGTAGCGCCCGCGGCCTGCGTTCACCCGCGTCTCGATGGAGGGGGTGGCCGAGGCCAGCACCACGGGGCAGCCCTCGAGGCGCCCGCGCACCACCGCCATGTCGCGGGCATGGTAATGCACCCCGTCCTCCTGCTTGTAGGCGGCCTCGTGCTCCTCGTCGACGACGATGAGGCCGAGCTTGGCGAAGGGCAGGAACAGGGCCGAGCGGGCGCCCACCACCACGGCGGCCTCGCCCGCCGCCACCGCCGCGCGCAGGCGCTCGCGCCGCCGACCGCCGATGCCGGAGTGCCAGGCGGCCGGGCGTACCCCGAAACGGGCGGCGAAGCGGTCGAGGAACTGCGCGGTGAGCGCGATCTCTGGCATCAGGATCAGGGCCTGGCGCCCGGCCCGGACGCAATGGGCCACCGCCTCGAAATAGACCTCGGTCTTGCCCGAACCGGTGACGCCTTCCAGCAGCACGGCGCCCGGCACCTCCTCTTCCGCAGGCGCGCCCTCCTCCCCGCCGAGGAGCGCGAGGGCGGCCGCATCCTGCGCTGCCGACAGAGGCACGCGCGGATGATCGGGGTCGGGGCGCGGCGCCACCGGCTCCGGCACCATCGCCACCGCCTCCAGGGCGCCGTCGTCGACGAGACCGTCCACGACGCTGAGCGAGACGCCGGCGGCCTTGGCAAGCGCGCTCTTGCCGTGCAGCGCCCCGTCGTTTGCCACCGCCAGCACCTTGTCCCGCGCCGGGGTGTGCCGGGCGGGCGGCTTGCCCGAGGCGCGCACCGCCACGCGCGGGCTCTCGCGGGCGGCGGCCTCGTCGGGCAGGCGCAGCACCAGGGCAAGCGCCGAGCCCTTCGGGGCGAGGGTGTAGCGGGCGATCCAGTCGACGAGGCGGCGCAGGGGCTCCGACAGGGGAGGCAGATCGAGCCGGCCCGTCACCGGCCGCAGGTTCGAGCCGCCGGGGCTGTGCGCGAGGGCCCAGACCACGCCGACGGTCTCGCGGGGACCGAGCGGCACCTGCACCACGTCGCCTGCCGCGAGCGCGAGGCCCGCCGGCACCGCGTAGCTGTAGGCGGTGTCGAGGGCCAGCGGGATCAGGATCTCGGCGATGTCCGGCATGGACCTGATGGATCTCGCTGGGCTTCCGGGGGCGCGGGCGGCGCCGCGCGTTCCGGGTCCGTACCATAGGATCGCCCCGAAAGGTGGGGGCAGGGATGCCCCGCCCCGGACGGCCGGTGGGTCAGCGCCGGGCGAGCGCCGGGACGAGGGGCAGGGCGGCGAGGCTCATCAGCGCCATCGCCCAGAAGGCCTGCGCCCCGAAGGCGCCGTAGAGGGGCCCGGCGGCGAGCGTCACCCCGGCACCTGTGAGCCCCAGGATGCTGGCATAGAGGCTGAGCGCCGTGGCGCGGGCCGAACCCGGCACCACCGCCGCGATCCGGTCGAGGCAGGCGAGGTGGAGGAGCGCGAAGCTCAAGCCGTGCAGGGCCTGCGCCCCGGCGAGCCAGGGCAGCGCCGCGGTCTCGGAAGCCACCGCCCAGCGCAGGGCGCCGGCCCCCGCGGCGAGCGCCATCGCGCCCGCGGGCCCGAGCCGCCCGAGGAGCGGCGGCCCGAGGAGGAGGAAGACCGCGACCTCGGCGGCGACCGCCTCCGCCCAGAGCAGCCCGGCGGTTTCCGCGCCGATGCCCGCGGCGCGCCAGCGGATCATGGCGAAGGTCTCGTGCATCCCGTGCGCGCCGACCACCAGGGCGGCGACGAGCAGCGTCCGGCGAAACGGCGCGATGCGCAGGAGATCGCGCCAGAGATCGCGCCACTCCGCCGGGGCCTCCTCCGCCCGCACGGGCGCGGCCGGCGCCCCCCAGGCGAGGGCGGCGGCACCCGCGAACAGCAGGGCGCCGGCCGCGAGCGCCGCGTCGAGGCCGTAGCCGGCGACCAGCCAGCCGGTCCCGGCGCTCGCGGCGACGAAGGCGAGGGAGCCCGCCGCACGCACCCGGCCGTAGCCGAGCCCGACCCCGCCGCGGGCCGCGCCGAGGGCGAGCGCATCGGCGAGGGGCGCGAGGGGGGCGGTGCCGAGCGCGTAGGCGAGCCCGGCGAGGAGAACGGGGCCGAGGCCGGAGACCGGGAGATGGGCCAGGGCGGCGAGCCCCGCGACGAGGGCCGAGAGCGCCAGGATCCGGCCGGCCGCGCCGGAGGCGTCGGCGGCCCGCCCGGCGAGGGGCGCGGCCACCAGACGGACGAGGGTGGCGGCGCCGAGCACGAGGCCGATCTCCCCTGCCCCGAGCCCGCGGGCGGCGAGCAGGTTCGGCAGGACCGGCGAGAGGCAGCCATAGGCGCCGTAGAGCCCGGCAAACAGCGCGAGGACGCGCAACTCCGTTGCCGCGAGCATCCACCCTCCCCTTGTCCCCGGCCAGGGTAGCGCGGATTGCGCCGGGCGGCCCATCGCGTAAACGGGCGGGACCCGACGCGGCGGCCCCGCGCGGCAACCGGAGGTCCATGCCCGAGATCCCCCGCCTCGAACTCGACGGCATCGGCTGCCGCTTCGGCGCCGTGCGCGCCCTCGACGCGGTCTCGCTCGCCGTCGCCCCCGGCGAGATCGTCGGGCTGCTCGGCGATTCGGGCTGCGGCAAGAGCACGCTCCTGCGGATCGTGGCCGGGCTGGAGCGGCCGGACCGGGGCACGATGCGTCTCGACGGGCGCCCGGTCGGCCCTGGGGTGCCGCCGGAGGCGCGGGGCATCGGCATGATGTTCCAGGACTACGCCCTGTTCCCCCACCTCACCGTGGCGGAGAACGTGCGCTTCGGCCTCGCCGGTCTGCCGCGGGCGCGGGCCGGGGCGGTGGCGGCGGCACGCCTCGCCGAGGTCGGGCTGACGGCGCGGGCCGGGCACTACCCCGCCACCCTCTCGGGGGGCGAGGCGCAGCGGGTGGCGCTCGCCCGGGCGCTGGCGCCGGGTCCGCGCCTGCTGCTCCTCGACGAGCCCTTCTCCAACCTCGACCGGCGCACCCGCGACCGGGTCCGGGCCGACACCCTGGCCGTGCTGCGGGAGGCGGGCGCCACCGCCCTCCTCGTCACCCACGATCCGGAGGAGGCGCTGGAGGTCTGCGACCGGATCGGCCTGATGCGGGCGGGGCGCCTCGCGCAGACGGGCACGGGGGCGGAACTCTACCGGCGCCCGGCCTCCCTCTTCGCGGCCCGCTTCCTCGGCGAGCTCGGCGAGATCCCGGGGCGCTGCCGGGCCGGGTCCCTCGACACGCCGTTCGGCGCCCTGCCGGCACCGGGCTTCGCCGAGGGTGCGCCCCTCTGCGCCGCCTTCCGGCCGGCGGCGCTCCGCATCGCCGGCGATCGCCCCGTCGATCCCGCCGGCGACGGCGTGCCCGCGCGGGTGCTGCGCCGGATCTATCTCGGCGTCGGCGCGCGCCTGGAGGTGGCGGTGGCGGGCATCCCGGATCCCCTGCGCCTCGCCGTCCCCCCGGAGGCGGGCCACGCGCCGGGCTCGGAGCTCACGCTCACCCTCGACCGCGAGAGGGTCTATATTTTTGCGGACGACCGGGATTAAAAGCGCGGGGGCGGCGAATACGCTCGCGCCGTCTTTCATTGTTATAATTCAAAAACTTAAGTCTTGATTTCGCGCAAGCGATCCCGCTCTAGCTCGCCCCGCTCAGCGCGCCCCACGCGATACCCGGAACCGGGTGTCCGCGCGGGGCACCAAGGGAGGGTTCGATGCCGGGTGGAAACGTGAAAGCCGCTGTCCTTGCCACGGTGCTGCTCGGCGCCGGTTCGGCCGGAGCGGCGGAGGTCAACCTCTACACCACGCGCGAGCCCGGCCTGATCCGGCCGCTGCTCGACGCCTACACCGCCAAGAGCGGCGTCACCGTCAACACGGTCTTCGTGGAGAAGGGCCTCGCCGAGCGCGTGGCCGCGGAGGGCGAGCGGGCCAAGGCCGACGTGCTGATGACCGTGGACATCGGCAACCTGATCGAGCTCGTGGACCGCGGGCTCGCCCAGCCCGTCGCCTCGCCGAGCCTGGAGGCCGCGATCCCGCCGGCCCTGCGCGACGCCGAGGGGCGCTGGTTCACCCTCTCCACCCGCGCCCGCGTGGCCTATGCCGACGCCCGCGACCTCGCCGACCTGAAGAGCCTCGCCTACGAGGATCTGGCCGACCCGAAATGGCGGGGCAAGCTCTGCCTGCGCTCCGGGCAGCACCCCTACAACACGGCCCTCGTGGCGCATTACCTCGTCAAGCACGGGCCCGAGAAGACCGAGAGCTGGCTGAAGGGCGTGAAGGAGAACCTCGCCCGCAAGCCCGCGGGCGGCGACCGGGACGTGGCCCGCGACATCCTCGCCGATACCTGCGAGCTGGGCCTGGGCAATTCCTACTATGTGGGCCTGATGCGGGCGGGCAAGGGCGGCCCGGAGCAGGTGAAGTGGGGCGAGGCGATCCGCGTGGTGCTGCCCACCTTCGCGGGCGGCGGCACGCACGTGAACGTCTCGGGCGCCGTGGTGGCCAGGAACGCGCCGAACCGCGACGCGGCGGTCAAGCTCCTCGAATACCTCGTCTCCGACGAGGCCCAGGCGCTCTACGCGCAGATGAACTACGAGTACCCGGTCAAGGCCGGCGCCAGGATCGACCCGCTCCTGACCGCGCTGGGCACCCTGACCATCGATCCGACGCCGCTGGCCGAGATCGCCCGCAACCGGAAGGCGGCGAGCCTGCTCCTCGACAAGATCGGCTTCGACAACTGAGCGCGGCGATCTCGAGCGCGGCGCCCGGGGCGGCGGTGCCCGCCGACCGCCCGGATCGCCCGGGAGAGGACCCTACTCGGCCTGGGCGGTGCGGGTGTTGCTGCGCCGCGCCGTCCAGCGCCCGGAGCAGAAGGACGAGACCTTCCAGGTGCCGCCGCCGCTCTGGGCCTGGAGGCGGCCGGAGACGGCGCCGCTGGTGCCGCCGTTGGAGACCGTGACGCCGACCGTGCCGTCCGCACCGACCCGGCCGCTCATGCGCGTGCCGCCCTCCGCCGCCGAGGCGAGGCGGACCTGACCCTCCTGGATCGAGACCGCGTAGCTGTAGCGGCTGTCGCAGATCCCGCTCTCGGTGACGAGTTCCACCCGCCACGTGCCGTTGAAGTCGCTCGCCGCGGCGGCGCCGGCCGTGACGAGGGGCAGCGCGAGGGCGGCGGCGCGGGCGAGAAGGGTGAAGGTCGGCGTCATGGGCTCCCCGAGACAAGCATGTCCTGTCCGCCGCGACGGGCGTCGCGGGGCTCTATGGTCGTGGGACCCGTCGGGACCCGTCGGCAGGTGATGATCCGGGATTAGAAGTGCGAAGCGGCGAGAATATGACGCCGCGATCTCAATCTTGGTCCAAGCTTTGCCGTTGCCGGTGCGTATCCGCCGGCTCTCGACGGAGCGAATGCCAGGGTCGAGCTGTACGGGAGCTGAATCGATCCTTTCGCCGCGAAGAAGCGCGCCAAAGACCCGCTCGATAAGCTGCCCGAGCCCTTCGATCCGCGGCCCCATGAGGCGCCGGTGCGACACCTCGGAGCCGGTCGAGTTGTTTTCCAGGGCCTTACCTCGTCCCGAGGTCGCGGATGGGAGGGCCGGCCCAGATATCAGGCCGCTTCGGCTCCACGGAACGTCGCGCCGACGAGGCGCAGGACGGCCGCGAGGCGCGGCTCGCTGTCGCGGGCGTGCAGCACCACCTCGGCCGCCGGCAACCGGGGAAGCCCGAGGGCTGCGCCGACCTCCAGGGCCCCCGGCGGAGCGACCCGGTGGGCGAGCGCCGCGACGCCGAGGCCGGCGCTGATCGCCGCCCCCACCGCGAGGATGCCGCCGCCGACGAACACCTCCGTCCAGGACAGGCCCGCCGCGTCGAGGCAGCGGCCGGCGATCTCGCGCACGCCGCAGGGCTCGGCGAGGGTCGCGATCCGCAGGGGCTCCCCCGGCCGGTGCCGGAAGCCCGGCGACGCGAACCAGCCGAAGGCCTCGCGGGCGAGCAGGCGCCCGTCCTCCCGCCCGTCCTCGTTGCGGACGATCACCGCGTCGCAGGCGCCCCCGTCATAGGCGGCGATGAGCTCGCGGGAGCGCCCAATGCGCAGCTCGATGACGAGGCCCGGATCCTGCCCGGCGATGCGCCCGATCAGGTGGGGCAGTTCCGGCCCGGCCACGTGGTCGCTGATGCCGAGGACGAGGCGCCGGGGCGGCGTCGGCACGATCCGCTGCCAGGCCCGCTCCTGCGCCGAGAGCAGGTCGCGCGCGCCGGGCAGAAAGGCCTCCCCGCGGGCCGAGAGGCGGACATGGCGGGGCGTGCGTTCGAGGAGGCGGTGGCCGAGGCGCTCCTCCAGGCGCTTCAGGCGCAGGCTCACCGCGGCCTGCGAGGTGCCCAGCGCCTCGGCCGCGCGGGTGAAGCTGCCGAGATCGGCCACGAGCACGAAGGCCTGGACGGCGTCGGTATCGAGGGCGCGGGCCGGCAGGATCATAAAGAACGCTCATCGTACATATAACGAGCGATATCTTTCTCTCATGACCGCGATTCGGCAAGACCGCATCGACACCCGCGATGGAGCCGAAACGTGCTGGTCCTGCGCTACCGCCACCGCCTGCCCGCCGATTACGCGATGGGCCGCATCCGCGAGCGGGCCGCCGCCCGCGGCCCGCTCTGGGACACGGCGCCCGGCCTCGCCTTCAAGGCGTTCACGGCCACGGAGGCCGGGGGGCCCGGCGGCTCCGGCAACGGCTACGCCTCCACCTATCTCTGGCTGGACCCGGGGGCGGCCACCGCCTTCCTCACCGACGACCGCTTCCGGGCGGTGATCGACGGGTTCGGCCGCCCGCGGGTCGGGATCGCGCTGCCCCTTGCCGTCGCCGCGGGGTCGGCGGCGGGCGCGGCCCATCTCACGCACGAGCGGATCGCCCTCGCCACGGGTTGCGACCTCGCCGCCCTGCGCGCGGCCGAGGCGGAGCGCGCCGCGGCGGCGGTGGCGGCGGGCGCCTGCGCCGCGGTGAGCGCCCTCGACCCGGCGGCGTGGCAGCTCGTGCGCGTCGCGCTCCACCGGGACGGGCCGGCGGCCGAGCGGCCGGAGGCCGTCCTGCACCTCGCCGCCCCCGGCTGGGCGCATCTCGCCCGCTGAACCCCACCCACGAAGCCGCACCACGAGGAGACCGACCATGCCCCTGATCCGCATCGCCCTCCGCAAGGGCAAGCCGGAGGCGTACAGGACCGCCCTGACGGAGGGCGTCTACGCCGCCCTGCGCACGACCTTCGACGTGCCGGAGGACGACCGCTTCGCGCTGGTCAGCGCGCACGAGGCCTGCGACTTCGCCTACGGCGCCTCGTATCTCGGCATCGCCCGCAGCGACGACCTCGTGATCGTGCAGATCACCTGCAACGACACCCGCGGGCTCGCGCAGAAGCGGGCCCTCTACCGGGCCATCGCCGAGAATCTCGGCCGCGATCCGGGCGTGCGGCCGGAGGACGTCTTCATCAACCTCGTCGAGGTGAAGGCCGAGAACTGGTCGTTCGGGAACGGACGCGCGCAATATGCCGGGGCCGACTGAGCAGCCGTCCGGCCCCGGTCGATCGCCGCGCTCGCGGACGGGACTCTCCTCCCCTGCGGGGGTAGCCTGACCGGCGCGACCGTGCGGAACGCCCGCGCCTACTCCGTCAGCGGACGGGCCTCTTCCGGCAGCATGATCGGGATGCCGTCGCGGATCGGGTAGGCGAGCTTGGCCGAGCGGCTGATCAGTTCCTGCCGGGCGGCGTCGTACTCGAGGCTGCCCTTGGTGAGGGGGCAGACCAAGATCTCGAGGAGCTTCGGGTCGACGCGGGTCGCCTCGACGGGGTCGATGAGGTCGTTGGCCATGCTCTCTCCAGTCATTGCAGCGTCGGCTCGGGGCCGGATCCGCGCACCAGTTCCATCTGCGTGACCGCGATCAGGATCTCGGCCCGCGTCTTCAGGTCCTGCGCCTCCAGCATGGCCTGCTTCTCGCGCACGCCGAAGGGGCTCATCATGCAGAGCGCGTTGACGAGGGCCTCGTTCGGCGCCTCCTCGATGCCCGCCCAATCGACCTTCAGGTCGTTCGATTCCACGAAGTCGCGCAGGGCCTTCAGGACGCCCGCGCGGTCCACCCGCTCCTCGCCCGCCCGCGCCGCGAAGTCCACCGCGAAGTCGTCGTAGGACACCTGGCAGCGGCGATAGGCGGAGGCCGAGGCGAGCTCGCTCTCGACCCGGAACCGGCTGATCCCGGTGAGCGAGATCAGGTAGCGGCCGTCCCCCGTCTCGGCGAACTGCGTCAGCCGCCCGAGGCAGCCGACCCGGTAGAGCCTCGGGCTGAGGGCGGCCCCGGCCCCGCCCTCCGGGTCCGGCTGGATCATGCCGATGACCCGGTCGGTGCGTAAGCAGTCGTCCACCATGGCGAGGTAGCGCGGCTCGAAGATGTTGAGCGGCATCTGACCCCGCGGCAGCAGCAGGGCGCCGGGCAGAGGGAAGACCGGGATCACGGCCGGGCAATCGGCCGGGCTCCTGTAGCCCGCATGGGTGCTCACTCGCGCCTCCCCTCCCGCGGCGCCGCTACGAGAACAGCAGCGTCGACAGCTTGCGCCGCCCGCGGATCGTGTCCGGGTCCATCACGCCCCAGGCCTCGAAGAACTGGAGCAGCTGCCGGCGGGCGCCGTCCTCGTTCCAGTCGCGGTCGCGGCGGCGGATCTCGATGAGATGGTCGACGGCCGCGCTGCGGTCGCCGCGGGCGGCGAGCCCCAGCGCGAGGTCGAAGCGGGCCTGGTGGTCGTCGGCATCGGCCTCGACCTGGGCCTGCAGCCCGGCCAGATCGCCGAGGGAGGCCGCCTGATCGGCGAGATCGAGGGCGGCGCGGATGCTGGCGAGGGCCGGATCGTTCGCCTTGGCCTCGGGCACCATGGCGAGCACCTGGCGGGCGTTCTCCAACTCGCCCGCGTCGAGCTGGATCTTGGCGAGTCCGGCGAGCGCGGCGACGTTGTCGGGCTCCTGCTCCAGCACCGCGGCGTAGAGTTCGGAGGCGCTCGCGAGGTCCCCCTCGCCGACGAGGCGGGCGGCTTCCTCCAGCGCCCCCTCGATGGGGCTCGGGCCGGAGGGGCCGGCGAGCCGGTCGATGAAGGCCTTCACCTGGCTCTCGGGCACGGCGCCCATGAAGCCGTCCACGGGCTGGCCGCGCTGGAAGGCGATGACGGCGGGGATCGACTGGATGCCGAGCTGCCCGGCGATGGAGGGGTGCTCGTCGATGTTCATCTTCACGAGCACGACCTTGCCGCCGGCCGCCGTGACGGCCTTCTCCAGCACGGGGGTGAGCTGCTTGCAGGGGCCGCACCAGGGCGCCCAGAAATCGACCAGGACCGGACGGTTCATCGATTCGGCGATCACGTCCTGGCGGAATCCGGCCGTGGTCGTGTCCTTCACGAGGTCGGCCGCGCCGGACTTCGGCGTGTCGCCGGCGAGGGAATCGTTCAGCATCGGGTCGTGCCTCGGGATCTGGTCGTGCCGGCCGGTGCGGCGGCGCGGCTCCGTGTGCCTGCCGTACCGGGATCGTGCCCGCGCGCAAGACGCGAGCGGGTCTCCTGAGCCATAGATGGGACGCACGCCGTGGGCTGACCAGCCCGCGGCGGGGCCCCGGCAACGAGTCCGCGGTCCGACGCGCCCCTGCGACGGCTCGGCACCCGCCACGGCGGAGCGCGCCCGGATCGCCCTGGGGTCGCGGGCCGATTCCGCGGGGCCGGATTCCCGCTCCGCGTAATGGCCCCGGGCGGTCGGGCCCTTGAGCATCGTCCCGAAAGGTGTTGCCGGCTTTCGGGAGAAGACGATGCCGAATCGAGAGCCTAGCGCGCTCTGCGCCGAAGTGGACGCCGGTTCGGCGCAAGAGAGCGCACTAAAACAAAGGGTTGGAGCCGTGGGCGATTGCAACGCGATCGGGCACGGCTCTAGAGCACGATGCGGAAAAGTGGAATCCGGTTTTCCGACATCATCGTGCGACCACGAAGAGATAGAGCATGCTGCTGTTTCCGTGAAAAAGCAGCATGCTCTAGCGCGCGCCGGCCGGCTTCTCGGGCGCGGCCTTGTCGGTGGCCGCCCTGTCGGTGGCCGCCTTGGCCGCCGTCACGAAGGTCGCGGCATAGGCGGCCTCCTGGCCGGGGCTGCGCGCCTCGCAGGTGATCGCCGTCCTGCCCGGCGCGGGCGTCGAGAAGCTGCAGGTGCCCACCGCCGGGGCCGGGCTCTGGGCCGCGCCGGCCTGGCCCGGCACGATGAGGTTGATGGGCTGGAGCGGGTCGGTCTCCTCGGTGCGCTCCTGCTGGGCGCCGGTGCCGGAGAAGCTCAGGCTCTGGCCGCCGCGCGCCGTGAAGTCGAAGCTCGTGCGGTTGCGCGAGACGGTGTTCATCAGAACCGGGCTGCAGTCGGCGCTGAGATCCTCGCCGGCGATCACCAGCTTCTCGCAGGTGCCTTCGAGCTTCAGCGCGGTCTGGGCGGCGGCCGGCCCGGCGAGCACCGCCGGGAGGGCGGCCAGGGCGAGGGCGGGCAGCGCGAGGGCGGCGAGGGTGCGGGGCAGGAGCGTCGGAAGGAGCGTCATGGGGGATCTCATCCAGGGCTGGCTCGGGCGAAGGGGATGCCGGTCCGGCGAGGGGGTGCCGGCCCGGCGAGCGGGCGGCCTCACGCGCCGAAGCGCAGGACCCGGTCGTTCGGGGCGGCGAGGTCGAGTTCGGGGCCGAGCGGCACGATGCCCGTCGGATTGATGGTCTTGTGGCTCTCGTAATAGTGCCGCTTGATATGCGTGAGGTTCACGGTGCCCGCCACGCCCGGCAGGGCGTAGAGGTCGCGCAGGTAGTTGGACAGGTTCGGGTAGTCGGCGATGCGCTGCCGGTTGCACTTGAAGTGCCCGACATAGACCGCGTCGAACCGCACCAGCGTGGTGAACAGGCGGATGTCGGCCTCCGTGAGCCGCCCGCCGCAGAGATAGCGGCCCGCGCCGAGCCGGGCCTCCAGCGCGTCGAGCTCGGCGAACAGGGCCTGGAACGCCTCTTCGTAGGCACCTTGCGTGGTGGCGAAGCCCGCCTTGTAGACGCCGTTGTTCACCCGGTCGTAGACGCGGGCGTTCACCGCGTCGATCTCCGCGTGCAGGTCGGCGGGCCGGAGGTCGGGGCCCGATCCGCCGAAGGCGTCGTTGAGCATGCGCAGGATCTCGGCCGATTCGTTCGAGACGATCGTCTCCCGCCTCCTGTCCCAGAGCACCGGCACGGTGACGCGGCCGGTATAGTGCGGGTCGGCCCGCAGATAGACCTCGTAGAGGCGCCGCGCGCCGTGGATCGGGTCCGGCGTGGCGCCCGGCGAATCGCCGAACACCCAGCCCTCCGCGCCCATCAGCGGATCGACCACCGAGACGGTGACCGCCTCTTCGAGCCCCTTCAGGGCCCGCACGATCAGGGTGCGGTGCGCCCAGGGGCAGGCCAGCGAGACGTAGAGATGGTAGCGCCCCGCCTCGCCCGCGAAGCCGCCCTCCCCCGAGGGGCCGGGCGCGCCGTCCGCGGTCACCCAGTTGCGGAAGGCGGATTCCTTGCGCTCGAAGCGCCCGCCGGTGGAGGCGGTGTCGTACCACTGATCCCGCCAGACCCCGTCGACCAGCAAGCCCATCGTCCGCTCCCGTCCCGCTGAACCCTCGGGAGCCGCCCCGGTCGGGGACGCGCGCCCGGACCCGCCCGGGTCCTCAAGATCGCGCGCTCCCGGCGGGGCGCGCCTCCGGGGAGATGGGTCGGCGGCCATGCGTGCAAAGCCCCCCTGCTCCGCGCAACCGGCGCGGTTCCGGCCGTGTTCGCGCGTTGTGCGTCGCACTCAAGCATGCGATCTTCGTTTTGTGCGTTGCACAAACCGTCCTCAACGGCTTCGGAGCCGGACATGACCCTAGCGCTGACCCTTCCCGTCGCGGAGGCCACCCTGTTCACGGTGGGTTGCCTGCTCATCCACCTCGCGCGCCGGCACGCCGAGACGGTGACGGCGGTGCTCGCCTGCCTGATCATGGTGCTCGTCATGCTGATCGGCATCGCCAGCGCGCCGGACGCCTTCGTGCGGGCCAATTCCGCGAGCGCCATCGCCGATGGCGGCTTCATCGCCGCCAACGCCCTCAACTGAGCGTCGGCACAGCGGGCACGGCTCGAGCCGGACCGCGCCCGGCCCGGCGCCCGGCCGCCACGTCGAAATCGTCGGTGGGGAGCCGGGCCAGGAAGCGCTCGGCCAGCTCGCACAGCAGGATGTCGGGCTTCACCCGGGCGATGTAGTCCCAGTCCAGGCTCGCCGACCAGACGAAGTGCACCTCGGCGAAGCTCTCGGCGAGGTAGCCGGTGAGCAGGATCGGCGCGAAATGCGCGCAGGAATCCCCGAACAGAACGAGGCGGCGGGGATCGGCGGCCCGCTCGTTCCGGTAGACCACGTGCGCGCCCACGTGCAGGTCCTGCGCCCGGCCCGCCGCCTCGTAGGCGGCGAGGAGGGCGCCGGTCTCCACCCGCACCGCGTCGCGCTGGATCTTGGGGCGGTACAGGATCTCGCTCGGACGGTGGGGCAGCTTCTCGCCGAGATCGAGCACCCGCTCCTCGCTGTAGTCCGGCCGCTCGGCGATGTCGGCGGGCGGCACCGCGCCGAGCGCCCGCATGATCGCGCGGTAGGCGAGGAGGCAGCCCTCGATCGTCCAGTGGGTGTCCGTGCGCAGGTAGAGCGGCACCGGCCCGTCGCGGGCGGCGCGGAAGGGCGCGAGCAGGTCGAGATAGTAGGCCTTGCCGGCCAGCCGCCGGGCGAGCCGGCGCGTCGAGGCCCGCGCGGGGTCGTAGGCGAGGTCCCGGGTGTGGTTCTCGTAGACGGAGAGCTTCTCGGGCACCACGACGTGCAAGCAGCGGATGCCGAGGCGGGCGGCGCGGGCGGCGCGCGCCTCCATCAGCCGCGTCCAGGCGCGCAGGTGCCACCAATGGCCGAAGCCCCGCGCGTAGCGGTCCATGACGCTGTTGCTGCCGCCCGTGAGGAACAGCCAGCCGTCGCGCCCCTCGTGGACGGTGTCCCATTTCCTTCCGCGCATGGCCGAGCTTTAGAGCACGGTGCGGGAAAGTGGAATCCGGTCCTTCGGAATCGTCGTGCGGCGACAACGGGATAGAACCCGCTATTTTCAGTGACGCGATCGGACGCTCCGGAGCGCCGCATCGTTCCGCCCGCGCAAGGGGCCCCAGTCAGCGGCGCCGCGCCGCGGATGGGGGCCGGGAGCCGGCCGGGCCAGGGCGCGTTCCGCAGACATGCTCCCCGATCTCGCCGAGGCCCCCGCGCGGCCGCAGGACCGGCCCGACGACCGGCCCGCGCGGCTCTGGCGCCCGCGCCGCGTCCTCGTCACCCCGGCCGCCCTCGAACACGCCCACGGTCGGGCCATGCTGGCGCGGGCGGAGGCGTTGGGCCTGCCCGTCACGCGGCTTCCCGCCAACCGGCTGACGGGGCTCGCCCAGGCCGATCCGCGCCGGGCCTACGCGGAGGCCAAGGCGACGCTCGCCCTGGTGGCGGCCCCGCCGACCAAGCTGAAGCTCCAGCCGATCCCGCCCTCGGCCGACTGGCGCTTCGACCTCGCCGAGGGCTGCCCGGCCCATTGCCAGTACTGCTACCTCGCCGGCTCCCTGTCGGGGCCGCCGGTGACGCGGGCCTACGCCAACCTCGACGCGATCCTCGGGAACCTCGCCGCCTATGCGGGGCGCGGGGCCGTCACCTCGGGCTCGCGGGCGCGGGCGCACGAGGGCACCACCTTCGAGGCCTCCTGCTACACCGATCCCCTCGGCATCGAGCACCTGACCGGCTCGCTCTCGGCGGCGATCCGGCATTTCGGGGCCTGGGCGGCGCCGGTGCAACTGCGCTTCACCACGAAGTTCGCCGGGATCGAGCCCCTGCTCGGCCTCGACCACGGGGGCCGCACCCGCATCCGCTTCTCGGTGAACGCGCGGGCCGCCGCCCGCTACGAGGGCGGCACCGATCCCCTCGACGCGCGCCTCGCGGCGCTTCGCGCGGCGGCGCAGGCCGGCTATCCGGTCGGCCTCACGGTGGCGCCGATCCTGCCCGTGCCCGGCTGGCGGGCGGCCTATGCCGGGCTGATCCGCGACGCGGCCGCCGCGCTCGCCGGGGTAGGCGCCCTCGACCTCACGGTGGAACTCATCACCCACCGCTTCACGCCGGGCTCGAAGCAGGTGCTGCAGGGCTGGTATCCGGGCTCGGACCTGCCCCTCGACGAGGCGGCGCGCGCGCGCAAGTTCACCAAGTTCGGCTCGGTGAAGTACGTGCTGCCCAGGGACCTGATGGCCGAGATGCGGGCGGCGCTCACCGACATGCTCGCCCGCGACCTGCCGGCCGCGCGCCTCCTCTACTGGACCTGAGGCGATGGCGCGCCATCTCGCCCGGCAGATGCCCGACGCACCCCTCATCCTCACCCTCGCCTTCGACGAGGCCGCCTTCGCCCGGTTCGAGGGCCTGCGCCGCCGCCATTTCCCGGAGGCGCTGAACCACATCCCCGCCCACGCCACCCTGTTCCACCACCTGCCGGGGGAGCGGGAGGCCGCGGTGATCGAGACCGTGGCGAGCCTCGCCCGCGCGGTGCCGCCGCCGGAAGTGGCGGTGACGGGCCTGCGCTTCACCGGGCGCGGCGTCGCCTACGTGCTCGAATCGCCTCCGCTGGCCGCCTTCCGCGCCCGGCTGGCGCAGGCCTTCGCCGACGACCTCACGGCGCAGGACCGGCAGGGCTGGCGCCCGCACGTCACCGTGCAGAACAAGGTGGCGCCCGAGACCGCCCGCGCCCTGCACGAGGATCTCGCGGCAGGCTTCGAGCCGAGCCGCTTCACGGCGCCCGCCACCCTGCTCTGGCGCTATCTCGGCGGCCCCTGGGACCCGGTCGCCCGCCTGCCCTTCGGAGAGAACGCGTGAGAGCCGCGCCGTGAGCACCTACGAACGCCTGCGCGGCAACCGGCTCACCGGCCAAGCCATGGCGGTGTGGCTGCGGCTCCGGCTCAACGAGGTCGGGCCCCTCGTCGCGCTGCTCGTCGTGAGCACCCTGGGCTACGGCTTCTTCGCCCTGGCCGACGCGGTCGGCGAGGGATCGACCGCGGCGCTCGACCGCAAGATCCTGCTCGCCCTGCGCGATCCCGCCGACCTCTCGGACCCCCTCGGGCCGCGCTGGCTCGAGGAGACCATGCGCGACATCACCGGGCTCGGCGGCGTCTTCACCATCGTCTTCCTCACGGCCGCGGTGGCCGCCTATCTGGCCCTCTCGGGCAAGACGCGCATCGGCGCCTTCGTCGTGGCCGCGGTCGGCGGCGGCGAGATCGTCTCCACGGTGCTGAAGCTGTTCTACCAGCGCCCGCGGCCCGATCTCGTGCCCCACGGGATGGAGGTGTTCACCGCGAGCTTCCCCTCCGGCCACGCCATGATGTCGGCCATCGCCTACCTCACCCTCGCGACCCTGCTGGCGCGGGTGAGCCGCCACCGCCGCGTCAAGGCGCTGGTGCTGTTCCTCGGCGTGTCGATGACGCTGCTCGTCGGCTTCAGCCGGGTCTATCTCGGCGTGCACTGGCCGAGCGACGTGCTGGCCGGCTGGTGCGTCGGCGCGGCCTGGGCGGCGCTCTGCTGGTTCGTGGCCCTCCAGCTCCAGCGCCACGGCGAGGTCGAGGCGCCGGACCCGCCGCCGCCGGCCTGACATCCGATTCTATCCCGCCGACTCGGCGGGGTCGAGGCGTCCGGACATCGCGCCGCGGTGCCGGAACCCGCCGCGGTGCGGTGCCATTGGCCGGGCGAGACCCCACGCGACGGCGGATGAAGACCCCATGGCAGACGATTCGGCGCTCTCCCGGCGCAACCTCCTCAGGGCCGGCGCCGCGCTGACCGGCGCCGGCCTCGCCCTCGGCGCCCGCGCGCAGGGCGCCGGCCTGCCCGGCCCCGCCGTCCCGGCCGATACCGGCGCGGTCCAGGGCAGCCGTGTGATGTTCCCGAACTGGCGCGGCGAGGGCGACCGGCCACCCGCGCCGACGCCGGCGCCGCAGCCGGTGGCCGAGCGCGTCGGCTACTGCGTGGTCGGCCTCGGCCGCCTCAGCCTCGACGAGATCCTGCCCGCCCTCAACCAGACGAAGCACGCCCGCCTCGCCGCGGTGATGTCGGGCTCCCCCGACAAGGCCCGGCTGGTGGCACGGCAGTACGGGCTGCCCGAGAGCGCGGTCTACGGCTACGGCGAGTGGGACAGGCTGAAGGCGAACCCGGAGGTGCGGGCGGTCTACGTCGTCACCCCGAACGCGGTGCACCGGGACAACGTGCTGGCGGCGGCGGAGGCCGGGAAGCACGTGCTCTGCGAGAAGCCGATGGCGGTGAATTCCGCGGAAGCCCGCGAGATGATCGCCGCCTGCGCCCGGGCGAAATTGCGCCTGATGATCGCCTATCGCTGCCAGTACGAGCCCTTCAACCGCGCGGTGGTGCGCCTCGTCCGCGCGGGCCAGTTCGGCAAGCCGCGCCTGATCCAGGCCTTCAACGGCCAGACCTCGGGCCTGCCGGAGCAGTGGCGCCTGCGCCGGGCGCTCGCCGGCGGGGGCGCCCTCCCCGATATCGGCCTGTACTGCCTCAACGGGGTGCGGGCCCTGCTCGGGGAGGAGCCGAGCCAGGTCACGGCCCAGATCTACTCCCCGCCCGACGACGGGAAGTTCGCCGAGGTCGAGGAGAGCGTGAGCTTCACCCTCACCTTCCCCTCCGGCGTGATCGCGCAGTGCATGACGAGCTACGGCGTGCACGAGGCGCGCCGCCTCACCGTGCACAGCGCGGGCGCCGAGATCGATCTGGAGAACGCCTTCGCCTATCGCGGCCAGCGCCTGTTCGTGACCCACCGCAGCGGCAAGGACATCGTCCGCGACGAGCACAGGCTGGAGGCCAAGAACCAGTTCGCCCTGGAGATGGACCATTTCGCCCGCTGCCTCCAGGAGAACCGGGCGCCCCGCACCCCGGGCGAGGAGGGCCTTCAGGACCAGGTGCTGATGGAGGCGATCTACGAGGCGGCGCGGACGGGGGCGCCGGTCAAGGTCGGGCCGCCCGCGGGCGCCGGCGGCGGCCTCGACGTCACCCGCGGCCCGGAACCGGAGGACAACGGCTGAGGGGCACCGGCCCCGCCCGCGGACCGCCCGGGCCGGGATCCGCCCCTGCGGAATGCATTCTCAGCACGTTTAAGGCGCGCAAATAATCCGAAAAATCCTCGCTCCACCCTAAAAATTTCGTCGGCACTTTGCAAAAAAATTCCGATTGCAAAGTCCGACGTCATTACAAATACTGCATACCAGCGATGCGTCGGGTGCTTCCCCCGAAGTGCGGCGCACGCTGGCAAGCATCGACCGGAGGCACGTACCGGATTCTGAAGTCCGGGCGTGAACCTGTTGCCGGCGAGGGAGCAAGGAGACGCCTCATGACATCCTCCGCCGCGATACGCGCCGAGGCAAAACCGACGACCGGCCGCTGGGTTCAGCTCGCGATCGGCGTGGTCTGCATGGTCGCCGCCGCGAACATCCAGTACGCCTGGACCCTGTTCGTGCCCGAGATCCAGAAGACCTTCGGCTGGGACCGCGCCGCGATCCAGGTCGCCTTCACGATCTTCGTCATCGTCCAGACCTGGCTCACCCCCATCGAGGGCCACTTCATCGACAAGTACGGCCCGAGCCGGGTGGTGATGGTCGGCGGCGTCGCCACCGGTCTCGCCTGGGTCGTCAATTCCTACGCCACCTCGCTCGCGGGGTTCTACCTCGGCGCGGTCATCGGCGGCATCGGCGTGGGCTGCGTCTACGCCACCTGCATCAACAACGCCCTCAAGTGGTTCCCGGACAAGCGCGGCCTCGCGGTCGGCCTCACCGCGGGCGGCTACGGCGCGGGTTCGGCCCTGACCATCCTGCCCATCGCCAAGATGATCGATGCCGGCAGCTACGCCCAGGCCTTCTTCACCTTCGGCCTGATCCAGGGCTCGATCATCCTGCTCGCGGCGATCTTCATGCGCGGCCCGGGCAAGGAGGAGGTCAAGTTCTCGACCACCGTGCTGCAGACCCGGCGCGACTACACCCTGCAGGAGGCGCTCGGGACGCCGGTCTTCTGGGTGATGCTGCTGATGTTCACCTGCACGGTGACCGGCGGCCTGATGGCGGTGGCCCAGCTCGGCGTGATCGCGACCGACCTCGGCGTGAAGAACTTCCAGGTGAACCTGTACTTCTTCGCCATGGCCGCGCTGCCCTTCGCCCTGATGCTCGACCGCATCATGAACGGCATCTCGCGGCCCCTCTTCGGCTGGATCTCGGACAGGATCGGCCGTGAGAAGACGATGTTCGTCGCCTTCTCGATGGAGGGCATCGGCATCGTGGCGCTGGGCTACTTCGGCTCGAACCCCTGGGCCTTCGTGATCCTCTCGGGCATCGTGTTCCTGGCCTGGGGCGAGGTGTACTCCCTCTTCTCGGCCACCGCCGCGGACACCTTCGGCTCGAAGCACATCGGCAAGATCTACGGCGTCCTCTACTGCGCCAAGGGCCTCGCCGCGCTGTTCGTGCCGGTCGGCAACCTCCTGATGCAGGCCACCGGCACCTGGGCCTCCGTGCTCTACACCGTGGCGGCCCTCGACCTCGTCGCCGCGACGCTGGCCCTCACCGTCCTGCGGCCGATGCTGAAGCAGCACCATGCCCGCAACGGCGTGCTGAACCCGGTCTCCGTCGGGCACTGACCGCCCGAGCCACGACCTGAACCTTGCTGGCGGGCGGACCGGGAGACCGGTCCGCCCGCTCGCGTTCGCAAGGCTCGGCGCCGGCCTCAAAGATTCATTTCGAGGATGATGCCGTCGGGCAGATAGAAGCCGTTCAGATTCGTGCTCGATATGTGGATGTCGCGTCTCCCCTTGACGCGAAATTCCCGACTCAGGCCTTTCAAGGCGGGATGTTCCGAGCTGACCATCTCGATGTCGCTGACATCCAGGCCGGAGAACGCGTCGGTCTCCTCGGAGATGAGAACAGCCGCCTGCCGATAGAAATCGCGCTTATCGGTCATACCGGCGGGCGGCACGATCCAGAGGCGCCACGTATCCGTGTCGGTGTTGTGCACCCACATGGCAGCACGCGGCGGCAGACCGTGGCGTGCCATGGCATCGACCAGTTTGTGGCCCGCCGTCACCAGTGCTGTCTGATCCATGGCAGAATTCCACTCTGATTATCCGAGACGGCCTGAAGCATCACCTCAGCGGTGCCCGCATCGACCGGTCCATATCTGACCTCCGGAGACCATTCGGCCACGATTGCCCAGTTCGCCGCGAAATCCGGATCCGAATCCTGGCGCGCCTTGAACAGGCCGGTCAGGCCGGCAATACCCACCAACCGCCTCAGCTCGTGCTGGAAGATGTCCCGCACCAGATTCCGGTCAGGGATCGTCTCAGCCGAGATCTGACGCGAGATGCAGGCTTTCAAGCCGAGTTCGATCGCGTACCCGGACAGATAGTAGGCGTTCGCGTAGCGACCATGGGCGAGCAACAGGACCGCATCGTCGAGCTTCGATTGCGCCGCGGCCTGCAGGTCGCTTCGCCGCAATGCTCCCGCCATGGTCTGCCCACCGCCCCTCGATCGTCACCCGCCGTTCGGAACGCTCACTTCACCTGCACGCTGTCCACCACCGTGCGGAACTTCGACAGGGTCTCCGCGCGCTGGTCCTCGCGCACGACGCCCACCGCGCGCAGGTAGCCGTCGGGGGCGAAGCGGATGGTCTGGGCCACCACCACCGGCTTGTTCGTCGGCACGTCCACGGCCCGGGCCACGATCTCGTGCCAGTCGGCGCCGTTCTGGCGGTAGCTCTGCGCCCGCTCGATCACGAAGTCCTTCATGGTCTGGTTGGCGTAGAGGGCGGTGCGGGCGAAGGCGTCGCGCTGCTCGGGCTGGGGCGGCTGCTGCACGGCCTGGGCCAGGACGAGGATCGGCTGCTCCATGTTGAGCATCTGGTCCTTCGGCCCCGCGGTCATCAGCATCGAGTTGCCGGCGAGCACCCGGATCGGGTGGAAGCCCGCCGGATCGGTGACGCGGAAGGGCAGCGCCTCCACCTGCTGGGCGAGGGTGAGGGCCGGGCGCACCTTCGCGCCGAGCACCAGCGCGCGCATGCTCGCCTCGGTCTCGGCATCGGGCAGGTACTGGGCGATGATCAGCCCCGTCACGCTCGGCTCGCCCACGAGGAGCAGGAGCTTGCGCACGGCCGGGTTCTGGCCGCTCGCATCCGCCGGCTGGTCGCCGGTGAACAGCATGGCCTCCGCGTCGCCGATCTTCACCGCCTCGCGCTTCTCCACGGCGAGGCCCTGGCTCAGGAGGTTCGCGTCGGTGAAGCTGGTGACGAGCTCGGCGAAGGCGCCCGGCGGCAGTTCCACCACCGAGAGGGTGGCGCCCCCCGCGCGGCGCTCGAACCCGGTGAAGCGGCGCGAGGGCACCATGTCGGCGGGCGCGCTGAAGCCGAAGCGGGAGCCCGGCGGGAAGACCGCCTCGGCGGCCTGCGCCTGGACGGACGGGCCGAGCCCGGCAACGGGCGCCAGGGCTGCAAAGCACAGCCCGACGCCGAGGCCGAGAGACCGTGTGACCTGCCGTAGCGACATCCGATCCGACTTTCCGCGCGCGGACGCGTCCAGCGGCCCGCTCCGGCTGCGATGGGTCGGCTCGCGGGCGAAACCTGTCAAGCCGGTACGGTTGCGGCCGGTGCGCTCACCCGCCGCACGGTGAGGTTGCAGCGCCATCCGGGCCCAATTCTCGGTAGCGCGGGTTCGCCCGTTCCGAGCAGATCGCCCGCGGGCAGGATGCGGTCGACCCCGTGGAAGATCAGCCGCGAGGGGCCGCCGATCACCAGCGCGTCCCCCGGCTCCAGCCGGACGGACCGGGTCGGATCGCCCCGCTTCAGGCCGCCGTAGCGGAACAGGGCGGGCGCGCCGAGGGACAGGGAGAGGACGGGGGCGGCGAGATCCGTCTCGTCGCGGTCCTGGTGCAGGCCCATGCGGGTGCCGGGCGCGTAGAGGTTGATCAGGCAGGCTTCCGGCGGGTGCACGTAGGCGGCGAGTTCCGCCCAGGCGCGCCGCACGGTCGGCGGCAGGGGCGGCCAGGGCGCGCCGGTCTCCGGGTGGTCCGGCTGATAGCGGTAGCCCGCCGCGTCCGAGACCCAGCCGAGGGGACCGGCATTCGACATCCGCACGGAGAAGGGCTTTCCCGTGCGCGGCATCCGCGGCGTGTAGGGGGGAGCCGCCGCGAGCACCGCCGCGACCTCGCCGGCCAGCGCCGCGCGCCCCGCCGCATCGAGCCAGCCGGGATGGTGGACCAGCCCGGCGGCGAGTTCGCGCGACGCGCTCGAGGCTTGCGACGCGCTCAGGCGTCGATGTCCCGCTCCAGCACCGACTTCGAGAGCACGGTGGTGTCGGCCTTCAGGCGGTAGACCAGCGGCACGCCGGTGGCGATCTCCAGCCCCGCGATGGTCTGCGTTGTCATGTGGTCGAGCACCATCACGAGGGCGCGCAGGGAATTGCCGTGGGCGGCCACCAGCACCCGGTCGCCCGCCATCACGCGGGGCAGGATGTGCTCGATGTAGTAGGGCAGCACGCGGGCGGCGGTGTCCTTCAGGCTCTCGCCGCCGGGGGGCGGCACGTCGTAGGAGCGGCGCCAGAGATGGACCTGCTCGGCGCCCCAGCGCGCGCGGGCATCGTCCTTGTTGAGGCCCGACAGCTCGCCGTAATCGCGCTCGTTCAGGGCCTCGGAGCGGATCGTCTCGAGACCCTGGAGGTCCATCTCCTCCAGGATCAGGGCGCAGGTGCGCTGGGCCCGGCCGAGATTCGAGGTGAAGGCCACGTCGAAGCCGTAGCCCTCGCTCCTCAGCCAGCGCCCGGCCTTGCGCGCCTCCTCGACGCCCAGCGCGGTGAGATCGGGGTTGCGCCAGCCCGTGAACAGGTTCTTCAGGTTCCACTCGCTCTGGCCGTGGCGAGCGAGGACGAGCAGGCGCTCCATCGTATCCCAATCCTTCGTGGCGCCGGATCCGTCCGGCCGCGATGCCCGCGCTCCTATCAGAGCCGCGCCACCGCCCCAAGCCGGGATACGGCTCAGCTTACAGACCCAGCACGTCTGTCATCGTGTACAGGCCCGGCGGCTTCGGATGGGCCCAGAGCGCCGCCTTGACCGCGCCGGAGGCGAACAGGGCCCGGTCCTCGGCGTGGTGGCCGATGGTGATGCGCTCCGACGGCCCGGCGAACGTCACGCTGTGATCGCCGACGACGCTGCCCCCGCGCAGGGTCGCGAAGCCGATATCACCGGGCCGGCGCGGCCCGGTGATGCCGTCGCGGGTGGAGACCCGCACGTCGGCGAGCGCGACGCCCCGCCCCTCGGCCGCCGCCTCGCCCAGCAGCAAGGCGGTGCCCGAGGGTGCGTCGACCTTGTGCCGGTGGTGCATCTCGGCGATCTCGATGTCGTACTCGGTGCCGAGGGAGGCCGCGACCCGGCGCACCAGCTCGGCCACGAGGTTGACGCCGAGGGACATGTTGCCCGAGCGCACGATGCGGGCGTGGTAGGCGGCCGCGCGCAGCTTGGCGAGGTCGTCCTCCGCGAGGCCGGTGGTGCCGACCACGTGGACGATGCGGGCCTGGGCCGCGAGCTCGGCGTGGAACACGGTGGCCGCGGGCACCGTGAAGTCGAGCACGCCGTCGGTGGCGGCGAAGGCCGCGAGCGCGTCGTCGCCCACGGCGACGCCGAGGGGCGGCAGCCCGGCGAGCACGCCGGCATCCTGCCCGATCACGTCCGCGCCCGCCCGCTCCACGGCCCCCGTCAGGGTGCAGCCCTCGGCCTGCGCCACCGCGCGGATGAGCATCCGCCCCATGCGCCCGCCGGCGCCGACAACCACGAGCCGCATCGGTTCCGCTTTCCCTCTCGTCCGCGCCGGGGTTACAGGCTCGGCCGGAGGCTGCCAAGCGGGCGGCGCGAAGGGGACCCCCAGTGCCGTCGAACGCCGAACCGCACGGCACCGTCGAGACCGGGACGCCGCTGGGGCGCCGGCTCGCCCCCCTCCTCCTCGGCGGCGCCCTCCTCCTCGTGGCCGCGCTGGTGCTGAGCCCCGTCGTCTCCCTGAGCCGGGCGGCGCTGCAGGGCGACGGCGCCCTGTGGCCGCACCTGATGGCCTACGTGCTGCCGCAGGCGCTGGTCCAGACCGGCCTGCTGCTGCTGGGCGTCGGGGTGATGGTGGCGGTGGTGGGCACCGGCGCGGCCTGGCTGGTGGCGGCCTACGAGTTCCCTGGCCGGCGCCTCCTGGAGATCGGCCTGCTGCTGCCGCTGGCGGTGCCGACCTACATCGTCGCCTACGCCTATCTCGACCTGCTCCACCCCCTCGGGCCGGTGCAGTCGGCCTTGCGCGACCTGCTTGGCCTGACGCGCCCGCGCGATCTCGCCTTTCCGGAGATCCGCTCGCTCCCGGGCTGCATCGCGCTCCTCGGCTTCGTGCTCTACCCCTACGTCTACCTGCCGGTGCGGGCGCTGTTCCGGATGCAGGCGGCCAACCTCATGGAGGCCGCGCGCCTGCTCGGGGGCGGGCCCGCCACCACCTTCCGCCGGGTGGCCCTGCCCCTCGCCCGCCCCGCCCTGGCGCTCGGCGCGAGCCTCGCCCTGATGGAGGCGCTCAACGACATCGGCGCGGCCGAGTTCCTCGGCGTGCGCACCCTGACGGTGCAGGTCTACGCCACCTGGATCAACCGCTCCGACCTCGCGGGCGCGGCCCAGATCGCCCTGGTGATGCTCGTCCTCGTCGTGGCCCTGGTGGCGGCCGAGCGCCGGGCGCGGCGGGGCCGGGGCTTCGCCGATTCGGCCCGGCGCCCGCGCCGGATGCCCCGCCTGCCCCTCGGGCGCGGGGCGGGCCTCGCGGCCCTCGCCCTCGGCCTCGTGCCGGTGGCCGCGGGCTTCCTGATCCCGGCGGGGTTCCTCGCCTGGGGGGCGCTCGCGCGCATCGCCCGCAGCGGCCTGCCCGCCACGCTCCCCGCGGAGATCGCGGGCACCGTGTTCTACGCAGGGATCGCCACGCTGATCGCGGGGGCGGTCGGCCTCGTGGTCGCCGCGAGCCCGCGCCTCCTGGCCGGCCGGCACTGGGGGCAGGCCCTGATCCGGCTGGCGGGCCTCGGCTACGCCCTGCCCGGCACCATCCTGGCCATCGGCCTGCTCGGGCCGCTGGCCCTGATGGACGGGGTGCTGGCCGAGGCCGGACAGGCCGTGCTCGGGACGGCCCCGGCCCTGATCGGCCTCGGCACGGGGGGCGCCCTCGTCACCGCCTATCTCGTGCGCTTCCTCGGCATCGCGGTGGGAACGAGCGAGGCGGGGCTGGCGCGGCTGCCGGGCACCCTGCCGGACGCGGCGCGCCTGCTCGGGCGCGGGCCCTTCGGGACGCTGGCGCGCGTGCAGCTGCCCCTCGCCTGGCCCGCGATCCTGAGCGGCGCGCTCCTCGTCTTCGTGGACTGCGTCAAGGAACTGCCGGCCACGCTGCTGCTGCGGCCCCTGAACGTCGAGACCCTGGCGACCCACCTCTACGGCGAGGCCGTGCGCGGCACCTACGAGGACGGCACCGTGGCCGCCCTCCTCATCGTGCTGGTGGGGCTGATCCCCGTGGCGCTCCTGCTGCGGATCGACTCCGCGGACGCCGCGTTCCGGTCGGGGGAGCCCGGCGGCGGGAGCGGGTGACGGGATCGGCCGGGGCGATCACTCGGTCTCGGGAGCGATCTGCTCCAGGCCGCCGATATGGCGCTGGGCGTAGAGCGGCAGGCCGATCTGCTTGATCAGCTCGAGCTGCGTCTCAAGGAAGTCGATATGGCCTTCCTCGTCCTCCGCCAGATCCTCGAACAGGCGCTTGGAGACGCGGTCGTTGATCGAATCGCAGTACTGGGCCGCTTCGAGGTAGAGGGCGCGGGCCTCGTTCTCGGTCGCGAGATCGCACTCGATGACCTCCTGCACATTCTGGCCGATGCGCAGCGGGTCGAGTTCCTGCAGGTTCGGGAAGCCGTCGAGGAACAGGATCCGGTCGATGAACCGGTCGGCGTGGTTCATCTCCTCGATGGATTCCTTGCGCCAGAACTTGGCGAGGTCGACGTAACCCCAGTCGTTCAGCATCCGGAAATGGAGCCAGTACTGGCTCACCGCCGTGAGCTCGCTGCGCAACCCGCGGTTGAGATACTCGATGACCTTGGTGTCGCCCTTCATGACCCCGATCTCTCCGTTTCTCGGACGAGCGGGGACGGCGGATTCAGGCGGCCATCCCCTCGTCCGCTGTCTGGAGCTTTTTCAGAGTGCACTCGCTCGCGCAAGACGCGGCGCAGGCATGGGCATCGGCCAGGGCCGCGTCCGCGAGGGCCTTCTGCACGATCGCGCGGATGGTGCGGGCGCAGCGCCCGCATTTCGGGCTGCAGCCGAGGCAGGCATAGACCTGGGCCGGCGTGCGCGGACAGGCGGGGCCCGGGTTGAGGCAGCCGCGCACGGCGCCGTCGGACAGGACGTTGCAGGAACAGACGATCATGCGATCCGCGAACCCTGCCCTCTCTGGCCCGGCCCGATTCGGCCGGATCGGACGCGCCTTGAACAGCACGCCAGATTAGAATTCTTGAAAAGTAAGTCTTTTCAGTCTCTTAGGTGGCGAGACATGGCATCGGTCCCCGCCCCGGTCAAGGGTTTCCGTTTCGTTGGGGCACAATTTGTTGGCCCCATCTCGATTGCGGCCCGCTCCCCGGTCCGGGAATGCGCGGGCGGGCCTGGAAGCTCCCGGCGGATGCCGGGATCCGACCGCACGGGATGTCGCGGGCCCAAGCGGCGGCCTCAGCGCGCGAGTTCCTTCAGTCCGAGCCGGATCAGCACCTTCGCCTCGGCCTCGGCGCCGGCGCTCTTCACGGCCGCCGCCACCGCGGCGGCGGCCTGGGCCTGGGGGTAGCCGAGATTGGTCAGGGCCGAGACCGCGTCGGCCACGGGCTGCGGCGCGCCGGGCTCGGCGGCGGCGGCGAGGCTCGCCAGCGCCGGATCGAGGGGCGCGAAGGCCGGCGTCTTGTCCTTCAGCTCGGCCACGAGGCGGGCGGCGAGGCGCGGCCCGACCCCGGGCGCGCGGGCGACCGCCGTCCTGTCGCCCGACGCGATGGCCTGGTCGAGCTGGTCGGGCTCCAGCACCGTGAGCACGCCGAGGGCCACGCGGGCACCCACGCCCTGCACGGTCTGGAGCAGCCGGAACCATTCCCGCTCCGCGTCCGAGCGGAAGCCGTAGAGGCGGATCATGTCCTCGCGCACGTGGGTCTCGATGGAGAGCTGGGCAGCCTCCCCGGCGGCGGGCAGGCGCTGCAGGGTGCGGGCGGAGCAGTGCACCACGTAGCCGACGCCGTTGACATCGAGGACGACGAAGTCCTCGCCGAAGG
This sequence comes from Methylobacteriaceae bacterium, assembly GCA_947444195.1. Classification (GTDB taxonomy): domain Bacteria; phylum Pseudomonadota; class Alphaproteobacteria; order Rhizobiales; family Beijerinckiaceae; genus Methylobacterium. The sequence continues at coordinate 33,055 of CANEZL010000036.1, forward strand.
AATCCACCACGCCCTTGAGCTTGCCGATCATCGCCAATCCAGTCCCGCCCGAGGGCTTACAGAAGCGCCCGCCTGCGCAGCATGCGCGGCTTGAGCGCGGGCGGCCTTCGTGGAACAGGAGGGCCCTCGCCCGCCGGGTGCCCGATGCCCGGCACGGATCTCGCCAGAGCTCGCGGACCTCGCATGCGCCGGACCCTGTCCCTCCTCGCCCTCGGCCTCCTGCTCGCCGGCCCCGCCGCGGCCCAGAACGCGGACGGCCCCACCACCGACCCGAGCCAGGTCCGCGCCGGGACCTACGTGCTCGACACGGCCCACGGCAAGATCACGTGGTCCCTGAACCATCTCGGCTACTCGACCTATTACGGCCAGATCACCGACGTGACCGGCCAAGCCACCCTCGACCCGAAGGCGCCGGCCAAGAGCCGCCTCAGCGTCACCGTGCGCACCGACAGCGTCAGCGGCCTCCACCCGAAGCTCGACGCCCACCTGAAGACCCCCGACTTCTTCGACACCCAGAAGTACCCCACCGCGACCTTCACCGCGACGAGCGTGGAGCCGACGAGCCCGACCACCGCCCGCGTGGTCGGCGACCTGACCCTGAAGGGCGTCACCAAGCAGGTCGCCCTCGACGCGACCTTCAACCAGGCCGGCATCCACCCCGTCGACAAGACCTACACGGTGGGCTTCGACGGGCGCACGGTGATCAAGCGCTCGGATTTCGGCATCAACGCCTTCCTGCCCGTCCTCGGCGACGAGGTGACGCTCCGCCTCGAGGGCGAGTTCAAGGCGGCCCCCGAGGGCGGCGCCCGCTGACCCTCTAGAGCATGCTGCTTTTTCACGGAAACGGCAGCATGCTCTATCTCTTCGTGGTCGCACGATGATGTCGGAAAACCGGATTCCACTTTTCCGCATCGCGCTCTATCCCTGGCGGGCGAGCGCTGCCGCGATGCGCTCGGCCGCCCGGCTCGACACCCCTTGCGGCAGGTGGGTCTTGCGCAGGGCGTGACCGTCCCGGTGGTTGACGTGGGTGATCGCGATGGCCAGCGCGTCGGCCGCGTCGGCGATGCGGAACTCGGCCTTGGGCAGCAGGAAGCGCACCATCGCCTGGATCTGCCCCTTGTCCGCGTGGCCGGTGCCCGCGACCGTCTTCTTCACGAGGTTGGCCGCGTACTCGAACACCGGCATGCCGTGGAGCGCCGGCACCAGCAGGGCGACGGCGCGGGCATGGCCGAGCTTCAGCGTCGCCTGCGCGTCCTTGTTCACGAAGGTCTCCTCCACGGCGACCTCGTCCGGGCGGAAGCCCTGGACCACGCGGGTGATGCCCTCGTGCAGTTCGCGCAGGCGCAGCGCCAGCGGCAGGTCCCCGTCCGAGGTGACGACCCCGCAATCCACGTAGGCGAGCTTCGTCCCCGTCACCGTCACCGCCCCCCAGCCGGTGCGGCGCAGGCCCGGATCGATGCCGAGGACGCGGATGGGATCGCTCATGGGACTCGCCGGGTGCGGGGCTGACGGGCCGGGGGACCGGCATGCCTTGATCGGGCACATATCGTGAACGCACGGTTTCGCCAACCGGCCCGCTTACGAGAGGTTGCAATCGTATCCGGATGCACGCCAGGATTCATATAAAATTAACCTTGCATTCCAAATACTGATTTCCGCCTAGCCGGGAATTATACAATGTTCCGCAAATCCTCGCCGAAGCCCGAAAACTTCAAGTTCGCCGCCCTCGATCGTGCACTGGCGACGATCGAGTTCACGCTGGACGGGATCATTCTGGACGCGAACCGGAATTTCCTCTCCCTGGTCGGATACAGTCTCGAGGAGATCCGCGGCAAGCACCACCGCGTCTTCGTCGAGAAGGGATACGCGGACACGCCCGCCTATAAGGAATTCTGGGACACCTTGCGCCGCGGCGAGACGGTCTCGGATCAGTTCGCCCGCTTCGGCAAGACCGGGAACCGCATCTGGCTGGAGGCGAGCTACTGTCCGGTGCTCGATGGAGGCGGCAAGCCCGTCTCGGTGATGAAGTTCGCCGCCGACATCACGGTGCGGAAGAACGAGACCAGCCGCCTGATGACGATGATCGACGGCATGCCCGTCGCCGTCATGACGGCCGACCCGACGGACAATTTCCGGATCAACTACCTCAACAAGACCTCCGAGCGGACGCTCGGCTCCATCGAGCGCTACCTGCCGATCAAGGTCTCCGAGATGATGGGCTCGTCCATCGACGTGTTCCACAAGAACCCCGCCCACCAGCGCGCGATGCTCGCGGATGCGAGCCGCCTGCCGCACCGGACCAAGATCAAGCTCGGGCCGGAGATCCTGGAACTCCAGGTCTCGGCCATCAACGGGCCGGACGGGGGCTATGTCGGGCCGATGCTGACCTGGGCCCTCGTCACCGCGCAGGTGAACATGGCCTCCGAGGTGTCGCAGGTGGTCGAGGCCGTCTCCACCGCCGTGCAGGAGATGCAGGCCTCCGCCGAGGGCCTGAGCCGCTCCGCCGAGGATGCCAGCGCGCGCGCCGCCTCGGTGGCGGCGGGCTCCGAGCAGATGGCGGGCTCGATCCGCGAGATCTCGGGCCAGGTCACCCGCGTCACCGAGCGCACGCAGCAGATCGCCACCCAGGCCGCGACCACCGACGCCACCGTGCGCCACCTCGCCGAGAACGCCCGCAAGGTCGACGCGGTGGTGACGATGATCAAGTCGATCGCCGACCAGACCAACCTGCTGGCGCTCAACGCCACCATCGAGGCGGCCCGCGCCGGGGCTGCGGGCCGCGGCTTCGCGGTGGTGGCGGCCGAGGTGAAGGAACTGGCGAGCCAGACCGCCAAGGCCACCGACGAGATCACCCAGCAGGTCATGGCGATCCAGACCGCCACCGGCGAGGCGGTCGGCGCCATCGAGACGATCAGCGCGGCGGTGGCCGAGCTCTCGACCCTGACCCTCGCCATGGCGGGCGCCGTCGAGGAGCAGGCCGCCTCGACCCAGGAGATGTCCGGCAATATCGGCGGCGTCTCCCACGCGGCGAACGCCACCGGCGACCTCGCCGAGGCGGTCCGCACCGTGGCGGAGAAGCTGAGCGGGCATTCGGCGAGCCTCAGCGGCAGCGTCGAGCGCTTCCTCAAGGCCGGCTGAGCCCCCTACCCGTCCGGTCCCTCGCCTGCGCGGGCCCGCTCGCGCAGGACGAACTTCTGGATCTTGCCGGTGGCGGTCTTCGGCAGCGGGCCGAACAGGATGCTGCGCGGAAGCTTGAAGCGGGCGAGGCGGGCCCGGCAGAAGTCCAGGATCTCCGGGGCGCTCGCCGCCGCGCCGGGCTTCAGCTCGAGGAAGGCGCAGGGGGTCTCGCCCCAGGTCGGATCGGGCTTGGCCACCACGGCGGCGAGCATCACCGCCGGGTGCCGGGTCAGCACCTCCTCGATCTCCAGGCTGGAGATGTTCTCGCCCCCCGAGATGATGATGTCCTTGGCGCGGTCCTTGATCTCGACGGCCCCGTCGGGGTGCCAGACCGCGAGGTCCCCCGTGCGGTACCAGCCGTCCCCGAGGGCGGCCTGCGTCGCGGCCGAGTTCTTCAGGTAGCCCTTCATCACCGTGTTGCCGCGCAGCACGATCTCGCCGACATGGGCGCCGTCCCGCGGGACCGGCGCGCGGGTCTCGGGGTCGACCACCCGCACCGCCTCGAGGGTCGGCAGCGCCGCGCCCTGGCGGGCCATGCGGCCGTAGCGGGTCTCCGGGTCGAGTTCCGCCCAGTCGGGGCCGGGCAGGCACAGGGTCGCCGGACCGTAGCTCTCGGTGGCGCCGTAGAGATGGGTCACCCGGAAGCCCAGCGCCTCCATGTCGCGCAGGGTGGTGGAGGGGGGCGCCGCCCCGCCGGTGGCGCAGCGCACGGTCTGCGCGAAGGGGACGCGGACCTCCGGCGGCGCGTTGACGAGCATCGCGAGCACGATGGGCGCCCCGCACAGATGCGTGACCCGGTGCTCGGCCACCAGCCGGAAGATCGCGGCGGGATCGACCTTGCGCAGGCAGACCTGCGTGCCCCCGGCCGCCACCACCGCCCAGGGGTAGGACCAGCCGTTGCAGTGGAACATCGGCAGCGTCCAGAGATAGACGCTGTCCTGCGCCAGCCCGAAGGCGAGGGCGTTGCCGAGGGCCTGCAGATAGGCGCCGCGATGGCTGTAGACCGCGCCCTTCGGATCCCCCGTGGTGCCCGAGGTGTAGAGCAGGCACAGGGACTGCCACTCGTCCGCCGGGCCGGGACAGGCGAAGTCGGGGTCGCCTGCCGCGATCAGGTCCTCGTAGGCGCGCGTGCCCGGGGGCAGGCCGATGGCGGCCCCCGCCGCGACCACGCGGATCTCCGCACCGGTCCCGGCCAGGGCCTCGTGGGCGAGGGCTTCCGCCGCGAGCGCCGCATAATCGGCATCGACGACGAGGAGCCTGGCCCCGCCATGGGCGAGGGAGGCGGCGAGCGTCGCCGCGTCGAGGCGGGTGTTGAGGGGGTTGAGCACCGCCCCGAGCATCGGCACGGCGAAATGCGCCTCGATCATCTCGGGCGTGTTGCCGGACAGGATCGCCACCGTGTCGAGGCGCCCGATCCCCCAGGCGGCCAGGGCGGCGGCGAGGCGGCGGCAGCGGGCGTGGAGCTCGGCATAGGTGATGCGGCGCGCCCCGTCGACGACGGCCACGGCCCCGCCCTGGGCGGCCGCGGCGCGGGCGAGGAAGCTCACCGGGCTCAGCGGCACGTGGTTGGCCGGGCCCGGTTCCAGTCCCGTCTCGAACGGATGAGGCCCGACCGCGCTGGAACCCGTCATCGAACCGTCCCGCCCGCGGCCCCGCATCCGGCCGCGATGGTTTTCGCCGCGTAGCCCCCTGTCAAGACGGGGCGGAGCCGCGGGCGGGTGCCGGACCGGCCCCGCCGGGGCGTGGATTGCTGCGCAGCATTTTTCTTGCTGCATCGCACAATACGGCGCGATCCCCGCCGAAACAGGCCGCGGCCGCAGGGGCTTGCCCGCCCGCACCGGCCCGGGTCCGCGGCGAGCCCGGCGGCGCCGGCCATCCGGAATCGCCGCGGATCGGACAACGCTTGCGTGATCGCGCTGCACCAGCGAGAAGGGGCGGGAGGGCCGCGCGCTGCGGCAACGGGACACGAAGCAGAGATGACGACAGAGGGCCGCCGGCTCGCCGAGGACGGCATCACCCGGGCACGGACCGCCTACGAGCGCTACGCCGAGGCGGGGGAGATCGCCCTCAACGCCTTCGAGACCGCGACGGGCCGCGTGGTGGCCGGCATGCGCACCCTGTCCGGCACCGCGCAGGGGGACGGCCCGGCCGGCGGCGCCCCGGCCAACCCCTACGAGGCGGCGGCGGCCCGCAACTGGGCGGCCCTGCGCAAGGTGGCCGGATGCGTCCTCGTGGCCTCCGACACCAACATGCGCGCCGGCTTCGACTTCGCCGAGCGCCTCGTCCAGGCCAGGGACGCCCAGGAGGCCCTGAGCCTGCAGAAGGCCTACCTGCGCGCGCAGGCCGAGCGCTTCGCGAGCCAGATGCTCGACCTCCAGCGCACGGCCACCGAGGTGACCCGCGACCTCGCCCAGACCCCGGACAAGCCGTGACCCGCACCGGGCGCAGCCCGGCCCGGCGCAGGGACGCGACGGCCGACATCCCCTTCCGCGCGGGCCGCACCCAGGGCTACGCGCGCGGGCGCTTCCACACCCTCGCCTACGTGGAGTGGGGGGAGCCCGACAATCCGCACGTGGTGCTCTGCCTGCACGGCCTGAGCCGGCAGGGGCGCGACTTCGACATGCTGGCCCAGGCCCTGGTGGGCCTCGGCTACCGGGTGGTCTGCCCCGACCTGCCGGGGCGCGGGCGCAGCGGCTGGCTCACGGACCCCGAACTCTACGGCCTTCCCCAGTACGCGAGCGACATGGCGGCGCTGATCGCGCATCTGCGCGTGGAGGGCATCGACTGGGTCGGCACCTCCCTCGGCGGCCTGGTCGGCATGGTGCTCGCGGGCGCCGAGGCGACGCCGATCCGCCGCCTCGTCATCAACGATATCGGGCCGTTCCTGCCCTGGGCCGCCCTGCGGGCGATCGGGACGCGGCTGCGCGAGGCCCCGCGCTTCCACCACAGCCTCGCCACCGCCGAGGCGCGCCTGCGCATCGCGCTCGCGGAGTTCGGCACGCTCACCGACGCGCAGTGGCGCCAGCTCACCGAGCACAGCTTCTATCCCGAGCCCAACGGCGGCTGGCGCCCGCACTACGACCCCGCCATCGGCGTCGCCTTCGCCCCCGGCCGGGTCTACAACCTCAGCATGTGGCGCGACTGGGAGGCGGTGCGCTGCCCGGTTCTGCTCCTGCGCGGGGCGGACTCCGATCTGCTGCGCGCCGACACCGCCCGGCAGATGACCGAGCAGGGCCCCCGCGCCAAGCTCGTGGAGATCCCCGGCTGCGGCCACGCCCCGGCCCTCCTCGACGCCGACCAGATCGGCATCGTCACCGACTGGCTCGGGCCCGCGCCGGGGGACGGCTGATACGACCCCCACTCGATCGAAGCGGGGGTCGTATCGACCGAGCCCGCGCGGCGCGTGAGCGAAGCCCGGATCCGCCATCCCGAAGGGATCCATCAGATCTGGTATGAGGACTCAGCGGGCCGGGTGGCCGTCGCCGTCCGGGGTCAGCGCTTCCGCCGCGAGCCGGGCCTGACGGAGGCTGCGCCAGGGCTCCAGATTCGACAGGGCCATCCGGCGCGCGCCCATCAGGCCGAGGACGAGGGCGGCGGCGAGGAAGGGGCTCGCCACGAGGGCGGCGGCCACGGCCTCCGAGCCGATCAGCGCCGCCAGGAGCTTCACGGCCGCGTCGAGGAAGACGAAGAAGGCGCAGATCAGCACCACCACGAGGCCGAGGCCGAGGGCGGCGAGCCCGATCAGCGCGCGCAGGTTGCCGTCGATCTCCACCTGCGCGAGCCGCAGCGTCCGGCTCGTGAGGACCGCGCCCTCGCGCAGGGCCGCCGTCACCAGGGCGATCATGGACTCGGTCTCGCGCGCCTGCCTCGCCAAGGATCTCTTCCCTGCGACACCGGGACCGGGGCGTCGCGAACCTGCCGCCTCAACGACAGGGAGGGCCGGGCGTTCCGGCCCGGAGCCGTGCCCGATCGCCTCGTGATCGGGCACGGCTTCAAGTCAATGACCGCGATTGGCCGACGGGAGACGGTCCGCCTGCAGCGCGGCGGAGCGGGCGATCGGACGCGCGCCGCGCAGGTCTGATACCAGATCCGATCGATCCCTTCGGGATGGCGGATCCGGGCTTCGCTCATGGGCCGCGCGGGCTCGGTCGATACGATCCCCGCTTCGATCAAGCGGGGATCGTATCAGAACGGAAGGAGGCGCCGGAAGCGGGCGATGTTCACGAGCGACACGAGGGACGAGGCCACGTAGGTGAGGGCCGCGGCGCGCAGGACGGTGCGGGCGCCGAGCATATCGCGGGCGTCGAGGAAGCGGCCCGTTTCCAGGATGGGCAGGGCCCGGCGAAAGCTCGCGTCGAGCTCGACGGGCAGGGTCAGGAGGTGGAACACGAGGCGAACACCGAGGAGCGCGATGCCGATGCCCACCTGCAGGGCGAGCAGGACAGGCGACTTGACAACGGCGAGGATCAAGGGCGCCGTCATCATCACCGCGGCCGCGCCGAACTCGAAGCCCTGCACGACCGGGGCGAACCTCACCCGCGCCGCGAGGAGCCGGTCCCCCGCCGCGTGCTGGAGCGCGTGGGAGACCTCGTGCGCCGCGACCGCGACCGCCGTGACCGAGCGGCCGTCATGGTTCTCCGGCGACAGGCGCACGACGTTCGCGACCGGGTCGTAGTGGTCGGCGGGCGCGATCTCGACGGGAACGTGCTCGAGCCCTGCCAGGTCGAGCAGATGGCGGGCGAGCTCGCCTCCGGTCCCGGGCAGGTCCGGCCGTTCGGCGGCGTGTTGCTGCATCGCCCGGCGCACCCACCACTGAGGGCCGAACACGAGGCCGAACAGGAGGACGGCGCCGAGCGCTAGGAGGACGGGCATGCCGGGTATGTAGGCGCGCGGCCGAGCCGGTGAAAGCGCGGCGCTCGACGCCGCCGCCAGTGGCTTTTCCCTGAGCCAGGGAGTCCCTGAGCCAGGGAGAAGGCCGCATTTGCGGATGGCGGGCGGCCGAGGCGTTCGCGATGGCGATCGGAGCGGGCTTGAGCCGTTCCCGATCGCGCTGCAATCGTCCACGGCTCCAAGGTATTGTTCTTGCGCGCTCTCTCACGCCGAACCGGCGTCCACTTCGGCGGAGAGCGCTCTAGCATCGTGACCCGGGCAAGATGCGGGCCCGGCATCGGGCGGTGACTGGTTCAGGCTGGATCAGCGCCCGCCCGCCCCGTGCGGGATCGGCAGGGTGTTGGAGCGCTTCAACTGCCCCAGGGCGAAGCTCGATTCGATCGAGGCGACGCCGTCGAGGCGCGTCAGCTTGTCCTTCAGGAAGCGCTCGTAGGCTTCGAGATCCTCCACCACGATGCGCAGCAGGTAGTCGCGCTGCCCGGTCATCAGGTAGCAATCCACCACCTCGGGCCAGCGCGCCACGGCCTGGGCGAAGCGGTCGAGTTCCTCCTCGCGCTGGCGCTCCAGCTTGATCGAGGCGAACACGCTGACCGGCAGCCCTACCGCCACCTGATCCACCACCGCCACGTAGCCCTTGATGACCCCCGCCTCCTCCAGCAGCCGCACCCGCCGGGCGCAGGGCGAGGGCGAGAGGCCGGCCCGCTCGGCGAGCTGGAGCACGGTGAGGCGGGCATCCTCCTGCAGGGCGGCGAGGATGCGCCGGTCGATGGCGTCGATCGCGCGTTTTGGCATGCTTCGCTCGTTTCCCGCGCACAGGCGAGCGATCTGAGCCAAAGAATGCCGTTCGGGCAAGGCAGATTGGCCGCTTTCGCGCGCCTGCCGCCCCTAGAATCCGGGACCATGAGCGATCCCCGACTGCCCGCCCTCGCCGCCCTCGCCCGGAAGGCCCTCTGGCTCTCCACCTGGACGATCCACCACGCCAACCATCTGCGGCCCTCCGCGGACGGTCTGAAGGTGGGCGGCCACCAGGCCTCCTCGGCCTCGCTCTGTGCGATCATGACCGCGCTCTACGGCGCGGTGCTGCGGCCGGAGGACCGGGTCGCGGTCAAGCCCCATGCGAGCCCGATCTTCCACGCGCTCCAGTACCTGTTCGGCCACCAGACCCGCGAGAAGCTGGAGAACTTCCGCGGCTACGGCGGCGCCCAGTCCTACCCCTCCCGCACCAAGGACGTGGACGACGTCGACTTCTCCACCGGCTCCGTGGGCCTCGGCGTGGCGCAGACGCTCTTCGCCTCGCTGACCCAGGACTACGTGCGCGCCAAGGGCTGGGGCCAAGCGATCCCCGAGGGCAAGATGGTCGCCCTCATCGGCGATGCCGAGATGGACGAGGGCAACATCTTCGAGGCCCTGCTGGAGGGCTGGAAGCACGGCCTGCGCAACACGTGGTGGGTGGTGGACTACAACCGCCAGAGCCTCGACGCGGTGGTGCGCGAGGGGCTGTGGGCCAAGTTCGAGACGATGTTCCGCAATTTCGGCTGGGACGTCGTCGTGCTCCGCCACGGCACGTTGCAGCAGGCGGCCTTCGCCGAGCCGGGCGGCGCGCGGCTGAAGGACTGGATCGAGGCCTGCCCGAACCAGATCTACTCGGCGCTGGCCTTCCAGGGCGGGGCCGCGTGGCGCCGCCGCCTCATGGACGAGCTCGGCGACCAGGGCGCGGTCTCGGAGCTGATCGGACGCCGCAGCGACGCGGAACTCGCCGAGTTGATGGGCAATCTCGGCGGCCACGACCTGCCGATGCTGGTCGAGGCCTTCGAGGCGGCGCGCGGGCACGACCGGCCGGTCTGCTTCATCGCCTACACCATCAAGGGCCACGGCCTGCCCCTCGCCGGCCACAAGGACAACCATGCCGGCCTGATGACGCCGGCCCAGCTCGAGACCTTCCGGTCCGCGATGCGGGTGCGGCCGGGCCACGAATGGGACCCCTTCGAGGGGCTCGACATGGCCCCCGATGCCATGGCCCGCTTCCTCGCGGAGGTCCCCTTCGTGCAGGCGGGCCGGCGCCGCTACGCCGCCCCCGAGATCCCGGTGCCGGCCCAGCTTCCCCTGCCGCGCCAGGCCAGCCTCTCGACCCAGGCGGGCTTCGGCCTGATCATGCACGAGATCGCCAAGGGCGACGACGCGCTCGCCCGCCGCATCGTCACCACCTCGCCGGACGTCACCGTGTCGACCAATCTCGGCGCCTGGGTGAACCGGCGCGGCCTCTACGCCCGCGAGGCGATGGCCGACATCTTCCGCAAGGAGCGCATCCCCTCCACCTACAACTGGACCTTCGCGCCCGGCGGCCAGCACCTCGAACTCGGCATCGCCGAATCGAACCTGTTCACCGCGCTCTCGGCGCTCGGCCTCTCGCACACGATCTTCGGCGAGCGCCTGCTGCCGGTGGGCACCCTCTACGATCCCTTCATCGAGCGCGGGCTCGATGCCCTGAACTACGCCTGCTACCAGGATGCCCGCTTCATGCTGGTGGCGACGCCCGCCGGCGTGACGCTGGCGCCGGAGGGCGGCGCGCACCAGTCGATCAAGACGCCGCTGATCGGCATGGGCCAGGCCGGGCTCGCGAGCTTCGAGCCGGCCTTCGTGGACGAACTCGCCGTGCTCATGCGCTTCGCCTTCGCCCACATGCAGCGCGCGGGCGCCCCCGAGCCCGATCCGGAGACCTGCCTGCCCGACGCCGCCGGCGGCTCCGCCTACTTCCGCCTCTCCACCCGCAGCCTGGAGCAGCCGAGCCGCACCCTCGCGCCGGAGATCGAGGCCGACATGATCGCGGGCGCCTACTGGCTGCGCCGGCCGGGCCCGAACGCCGAGGTGGTGGTGGCCTATCAGGGCGCGGTGGCCCCCGAGGCGATCGCGGCGATGGGCCTGATGGCCGAGGACCGGCGCGATGTCGGCCTGCTCGCCGTCACCTCGGCCGACCGGCTGCAGGCCGGCTGGACCGCCGCGCAATCCTTGCGCGAGTCGGGCCGGCCGGGGGCGCAGAGCCACGTGGAGCGCCTGCTCGCCGACGTGCCGCCCCATTGCGGCCTCGTCACGGTGCTCGACGGGCACCCGGCGGCGCTGGGCTGGCTCGGCTCCGTGCACGGCCACCGCACCCGGGCGCTCGGCGTCTCGCAGTTCGGGCAGACCGGCACCATCGCCGACCTCTACCGCCATTTCGGCATCGACGCGCAGGGCATTGCCCGGGCGGCGGAGGCGATCGCCCCCGGCCGGCGGATCCGGCATCTCCGCCTCGCCTGAGGGGAACCCACCGCACCGCGACCGGTTTGACGGGCGGATCCGAGAACGAGGCCCGCAGCGCCGAGCGCCAAGGACGGGCCCGCGGATCCGCCGGCGGGCGCCTGCCGTGTTTCCGCGGCAGCGGCCTCCGTCTCGTTGTGATCGCACGATGATCCCGAAAAACCGGACGCCACGTTTTTCGCATCGTGCTCTAACGGTTGCGGGGAACCATGAGAATGTCGAGACCGCGGATCGCCCTCGGACTTCAGGGCGGCGGGGCCTACGGGGCCTATGGCTGGGGCGTGCTCGACCGGCTCCTGGAGGAGCGGGTCGAGATCGCCGCCGTGAGCGGGGCCAGCGCCGGGGCGCTCAACGGCGCCGCCCTGGTCTCCGGGCTCGTCTCCGGCGGGGAGGAGGGGGCCCGCGCCGCGCTGGCGACCCTGTGGCGGGAGACCTCGCGGCGCTCGCCCCTGCGCGGCTGGGACTGGGGGATGGCGCACGGCACCTTCGTGGAGGCCTGGGTCGACCAATCCCTGGCCTTCACGCGCATGTTCGGCAGCTACGTGGCGCCCTTCTTCCCGCGCTTCCGCCAGATGCAGTCCTGGCGCGACTCGGTGCGCGCGAGCGTCGATCTCGGCGCCCTGGCCGGCCAAGGCTGCATCCCCCTGCACATCTCCGCCACCGACGTGCTCACCGGCACGGCGCGGCTCTTCACCGGCACCGAGATCACCCTCGACGCGCTGATGGCCTCGTGCTGCCTGCCGGAGCTGTTCGCCGCCGTCGAGATCGAGGGGCGGCGCTACTGGGACGGGGGCTACGCGGCCAATCCGGCCCTCGACCCGCTGGTCTTCGGCGACAACAACGGCGCCACGGACCTCATCGTGGTGCAGCTGACCCCCTTCGTGACCGGGGAGGTCGGGGTCCTCCCCTCCGAGGTGGCGAGCCGGGCGAGCGACATCAGCTTCAACGCCTGCCTGATGCGCGACCTCGACCGGCTCGTGACGCTGCAGGGCGAGGCCCGCGCGGTCGGGCCGGTCACCCCGCGGCTGCGGGCGGTGGCCGGCCTCAACATCCACCTGCTCCGGGCCCCGGCCGAGCTCGCGGACGGGGGCGTGAGCAAGTACGACACCCGCTGGTCCACCCTCGAAGGGCTGCGCGAGCTCGGCCGGGAGACCGCGGACACCTGGCTCGCCGAGAACGGCGACGCCATCGGCGCGGCCTCGAGCCTCCGGAGCCTGGAGACGGCGCTGGCCTCGTGAGGGTCCGCCGAGGGCCGCGCATCGCGGTTTCGAAAGCCCTAACGGAATCCGGTGGATTACCGGCTTCCACGGGGCGGCGGACCGGGCTGTGCGCTTGCGCACGCCGGGTTCGCGTGCCCTCCCGCCCCGCCGCCCCCTCCGGCGGGGTGTTGCAATGCAGCACTACCCAGGGGTCCGGCTTTGCTGTTTGTCTGCCCTCACGTTCCCCGCCGCGGGGAAGTGAAGGATTGGACCCGATGAAGAAGCTTCTCCTTGCCACGACCGTTCTGGCCGGCATGACCGGCGCCGCCGCTGCCGCCGACCTTCCGCGCCGTGCGGCTCCGCCTCCGGTGTTCACGCCGGTGCCTGTGTTCACCTGGACGGGCTTCTACGCCGGTTTCAACGCCGGCTA
>CANEZL010000037.1 GCA_947444195.1 Methylobacteriaceae bacterium
ACCCCTGGCGGTGGTAGGACGAGGCCCAAGGATCCATAAATCCCATGGCCCTCCCAAGCCATCTCCCGACAAGTCACGGAGGGGAAAGAGTATTTTTCCAGTTCAATGGCTTAGCTCCGACCGGGGTAACGGTCCCCTCAGCTCCACCACCTTACCCAACGCTTTAACGGTGAAGCGCAGGCGGTGAGGGTGGTGTGACCCAGCCCGATCGGCCCGGAGCCGATGCGTCGCAGGGCCGGGAAATCAAGCATTCTCAAATTCTTGGACGCTTCGAACCCGCGCGACAGGTGCGTGCTGGCCGCGGAGATGGTGTGCCCCCCGGGCCCGCGCGGCACCGGCCCCGCGCGGACAGCGCGAGCCCGTGAGGCCGCGCTCAGGTCGCCCGCGCCGAGAAGTCGATGCGCGGGTCGATCCAGACGTAGATCAGGTCGGAGAGCAGGTTCACGGCGAGCCCGAGCAGGGAGAAGATGTAGAGGGTCGCGAAGACGACCGGGTAGTCGCGCCCCGTGATGGCGCGGAAGGAGAGTTCGCCGAGCCCGTCGAGGCTGAAGATCGTCTCGATGAGGAGCGAGCCCGTGAAGAAGGCCGAGATGAAGGCCCCGGGAAAGCCGGCGATCACGATCAGCATCGCGTTGCGGAAGACGTGACCGTAGAGGACGCGGGACTCGGAATTGCCCTTCATGCGGGCGGTGAGCACGTATTGCTTGCGGATCTCGTCGAGGAACGAGTTCTTGGTCAGCAGCGTCGCGGTGGCGAAGGCGCCGATCACCAGGGCGGTCAGCGGCAGGGCCATGTGCCAGGCGTAGTCGGTGATCTTGTGCCAGAGGGAGAACTGCGCCCAGCCCTCGCTGGTGAGCCCCCGCAGGGGGAATAGCTGGAAGAACGAGCCGCCGGCGAAGAGGATGATCAGCATCAGGCCGAACATGAAGCCCGGCACGGCGTAGCCGATGATGACGACGAAGGAGGTCCAGCGGTCGAAGCGGGTCCCGTCCCGCACCGCCTTGCGGATGCCCAGCGGGATCGAGATCGCGTAGGACAGGAGGGTCATCCACAGACCCAGCGAGATCGAGACCGGCAGCCGCTCGCGGATCAGCTCGATCACGGTGACGTCGCGGAAGTAGCTGCGCCCGAAATCGAAGCGGACGTAGTCCCAGACCATCTTCAGGAAGCGCTCCGGGGCCGGTTTGTCGAAGCCGTACTGCCGTTCGAGCTTGGCGATGAAGTCGGGGCTCAAGCCTTGTGCGCCGCGATACTTGGAATTCGTCTCGACCCCCATGGGCCGGGACCCGCCGAGGTCGCTCCCGCCGCCGGTGATGCGCGACATCGCCCCGTCGCCCTGGCCCTGGAGCTGCGCGATCACCCGCTCGATGGGGCCGCCGGGGGCGAACTGCACGATGGCGAAGGTGAGGAGCAGGATGCCGAACACGGTCGGCACCATGAGCGCGACGCGGCGCAGGATGTAGCCGAGCATGGACCGCGCTCCTAACCGCCGCCGCGCTTCGCGCGCTCGGCGTCGTACCACCAGACGGCGGGGGCGCCGAGATCGTAGCGGGGGCCGTTCTTCGGGCGCCCGTACACGTCCCAGACCGCGAGGCGGTGGGTGCCCGCGTACCACATGGGCACCCAGTAGCGGCCGGCCCGCAGCACCCGGTCGAGGGCGCGCGCCGCGACCCGCAGATCCTCGCGGGAGCGCGCATCCGCCACCCTGTCGAGGAGGGCGTCCACGGCCGGGTCGCCGATCCCGGAGAGATTGGCCGAGCCCTTCACCGCGGCGGCGGCCGAGCCGTAGGACTGGCGCAGCTCGCCCCCCGGCGTCGGGCCGAAGGCGAAGCGGCGGCTCACCACGTCGTAGTCGAAGTCGTTGACCCGGGCTTGGTACTGCGAGGGGTCGACGTTGCGGATGCCCGCCCGGATGCCCACGAGGCCGAGATTGCGGATGAAGGCCTGGGTGTGCGGCTCCAGGCTCGGGTCGAAATCCAGGAACTCGATGGCGAAGGGCTGGCCGTCGGGCAGGTTCAGCCCGCCCCCGGCCCGGGTGCAGCCGGCCTCGCGCAGGAGCGCGTCGGCCCGGCGCAGCAGCGCCCGGTCCTGGCCCGAACCGTCCGAGACCGGCGGGCTCCAGGGCTCACCGAACACCTCGGGGGGGAGCTTGTCGCGCAAGGGCTCCAGGAGAGCCATCTCCGCGGGGGAGGGCGGTCCTTCCGCCTTCAGGTCGGAATTCTCGAAGAACGAGGCCGTGCGCGTGTAGGCGCCGAACATCAGGTTCTTGTTGGTCCAGGCGAAATCGAAGCAGAGGTTGACCGCCTCGCGCACGCGCGGATCGCGGAACTGGGGCCGGCGGGTGTTGAGCCACCACCCCTGCGTGCCCGAGGGCCGGGCATCCGGCACGGTGAAGCGCTGGACGCGCCCCTCGGCGACCGCGGGAAAGTCGTAGCCGGTCGCCCAGACGCGGGCGACGAGCTCCTCGCGGAAGGTGTAGGCGCGCGCCTTGAACGCCTCCATCGCCACGTTGCGGTCGCGGAAATACTCGTAGCGGACCTCGTCGAAATTGTTGTGCCCGGCCCGCACCGGCAGGTCGGCGGCCCAGTAATCGGGCACGCGCTCGTAGCTGATCGAGCGGCCGGTATCGACGCGCGCGACCCGGTAGGGGCCCGAGCCGAGCGGCGGCTCCAGCGTCGCCGCCTCGAAATCGCGCCCCTTCCAGTAGGCCGCCGAGAAGACCGGCAGTTGCGCAACGATCAGGGGCAGATCGCGGGCGCGGCCCGCGCGGAAGCGCACGACCAGGGTGTCGTCGCCCGTGGCCGCGGCCTCCGTCATGTCGCGGATCACCTGCGCGATCTCGGGGTGCCCCTTGTCGCGCAGGAGGGTCAGGGAGAAGGCGGCGTCCTGCGCGGTGAGCTTGGTGCCGTCGTGGAAGCGGGCCTGCGGCCGCAGGCGGAAGGTGTAGGTGAGCCCGTCCGCGCTCACGGAGACGGTGCGGGCGAGGAGGCCGTAGAGCGCGTCCGGCTCGTCGAGGGCGCGCACCATCAGGCTGTCGAAGGTCAGGTTCATGCCCCCCGCCCCGTCCCCCCGCAGGACGTAGGGGTTGAGCGTGTTGAAGGTGTTGAAGGCCTGGTTGCCGAAGGTCTGGCTGAGCAGGGAGGCGAAGCGCCCGCCCCGGGGCGCCTCCGGATTGACGTAGTCGAAATGCGCGAAGTCGGCCGGGTATCGCAGCTCGCCGAAGCTCGACAGGCCGTGACGCTCGGTCGTGCCTTCCGCGGCGCGTAAGGGGCGCGGCAGCAGCGCCAGGGCGCCCGCCCCGAGGAGGAGGCGGCGGCGGTCGGGGCCTCTCAACGGGGGGCCCCGGTCTTGGCGGCGGCGGCCTCGTCGTACCACCACGTGGTGGGGAAGCCCGGCCCGCCGTAGCGCGGCAGGGTCGCCGGATGGGCGAAGCGGTTCCAGCGCAGGGTGCGCACCACGTTCGAGGTCCATTGCGGCACCACGTAATTGTGGGCGAGCAGCACCCGGTCCAGCGCCCGCGTGGCCGCGATGAGGCCCGGCCGGTCCTTGGCGAAGACGACGCGCTCGATCAGGGCGTCGACCCCCGCGTCCCTGATGCCGGCGACGTTGCCCGAGCCCTGCCGGTCGGCGGAGGCCGAGCCCCAGTAGTCCCGCTGCTCGTTGCCGGGGGAGAGCGACTCGGGCCAGGAATTGATCACCATGTCGAAGTCGAAGGCGCGCTTGCGGTTCTGGTACTGCGCCTGATCCAGGATCCGGGGCGTGGCGGTGATGCCGATGAGCTTGAGCGCGGCGACGTAGGGGAGGATCACCCGCTCGAAGATGCTCTGCGACTCGATGATCTCCACGGTCAGGGCCTCGCCGGTGGCCTTGTTGACCATGCGCCCGTCGCGCTGCTCGTAGCCGGCCTCGCGCAGGAGCCGGACCGCCTCGCGCAGGTTGGCCCGCACCGCCTCGGCGCCGTCGTTGACGGGGTTGCGGTAGGGCTGCGTGAAGACGGTGGCCGGGATCCTGTCCTTCACCCCCTCCAGGATCAGCCGCTCCTCGCCCTCCGGCAGGCCGGAGGAGGCCAGTTCCGAGCCGTAGAAGTAGGAATCGATCCGCCGGTAGAGGCCGTAGAACAGCGCCCGGTTCATCTCCTCGAAGTTCAGGGCGAGGTTGAAGGCCCGGCGCACGCGCTCGTCCTTGAACTTGTCCCGGCGCAGGTTGAACACGAAGGCCTGCATGATGCCGTTGCCGCGGTCCGGGAACTCCTCCTTGACGAGGCGGCCCTCCCTCACGGCCGGGAAGTCGTCGTAGGCGGTGGCCCAGTTGCGGGCGACGTTCTCCACCCGGAAATCGTAGAGGTCGCCCTTCAGCGCCTCCACCAGCACCGAGGAATCGCGGAAATACTCGTAGCGCACGGTGGCGAAGTTGAAGCGCCCGGCATTCACGGCCAAGTCCCGGCCCCAGTAATCGGCCACGCGCTCGTAGCTCGCCGTGCGCCCCGCCTCGAAGCGGGCGAGCCGGTAGGGGCCCGAGCCGAGCGGCGGCTCCAGGGTCGTCTCGGTGATCGAGCGGGCCTTGCCCTGCGCGTCCTTGCCCGTCCACCAGTGCTTGGGCAGCACGCGCAACTGCCCGACGATCTGCGGCAATTCGCGGTTTCCGACCTCCGAGAAGGTGAAGGTCACCTCGCGGGGGCCGGTGACCTCGGCCTTGGCGACGTTGTGGTAATAGGCCGCGTAGAGGGGGCTGTTGGCCTTGAACGCCTCGAAGGACCAGACCACGTCCTCGGGGGTCACCGGCTTGCCGTCGTGCCAGCGCGCGCCCTCGCGCAGGCGGTAGGAGACGGCGCCGAGGTCGGGCGCGAGGCGGATCGCCTCGGCGAGCAGGCCGTAGGAGGTGAAGGGCTCGTCCTGGGATTCGGTGGTGAGCGTGTCGTAGATCTGCGCGATGCCGCCCTCCACGTCGCCCTTGAGGCCGGCCACGACGACGTTGAAGTTGTCGAAGCCCCCTTGCGTGCCCAGCCGCACGAGGCCGCCCTTGGGCGCCGCCGGGTCCGCGTACTCGAAATGCCTGAAGTCGGGCCCGTATTTCGGCGTGCCCATCAAGGTGACCGCGTGCGCCCATTGGCCGGTGCCGGCCCCCGTGGCGATGGCCGCCGAGGCGGCGGGCTCCTGCGCGCGGGCCGGTGCGGCGAGACCGCCGAGGAGGAGCGCGGCGGCGAGAAGGCGTGCGATCACGTCTGAGCGAACTCCGGTGCGAACCGGCCGCCCGCGGCGGCCGTGGGACGGGAGCCGGACGGCGCCGCCGTCCGGATGGTGGGGTCTACTTAGGACGGCGGGACGGCCGGCGCCAATCCGGCCTCCGGCGTTCGGGCCCGCGGCTTCAGTTCCGCATCCGGCGCGCCAGCCGCTGCCCGACTTCGAGGAGCACCATGTCGATGAGCAGGCGCAGCTTCGAGGAGCCGAGCCGGTCCGCCTCCGCCCGCAGGCTGGTGCAGTGGTTGACGATGCGATCGAGGCTGCCCGCCTCCGAGGTCTCGGCGGGGGTGCAGTAGCGCTGGCCCTCCTCGCGGTTCTCGGTGATGTCGAACAGGATGCCGTGGGCCCGCAACGGGCTGCCGGTCTCGCTCCGGTGGACGCGGCCGCGGCTCAGGACCCAGCGGACCCCGCGGGTGGGGTGCACCACGCGGTACTCGGCGAGGATGAGGTTGCCGGTCGCCACCGCGCGGCGCATCTCGGCCATCACCCAGTCGACGTCGTCCCGATGGATGGCGGCCACCGCCTCCGGCGCCCGCAGTTCCCGGCCCGCGAGGTCCGGGTCCCCGGCCAGGAACTCCGCGGCCCCGGCATCGTAGAGGACCGTGCCGTGCGTGAGCCACCAATCCCAGGTGCCGGCCACGCCGGACGCGTCCAGCATCGCCCGCAGGCCCTGCGTCGAACCGGGCTCCTTGATCGTCCGCACCCACACGAGCGGCTTCCCTTCCTCCGCCGGGTCCGCATGCCCGGAGCCTACGGATTGCGCCGTGAGCGTCCCGAACGCAAGGACGCACGGGCGGATCTCGTCAAGACGCCCGCGCCGCGATCCGGGTTCCGCGCCGCGGCGGCCTCCGCGGAGGCCGGAAGAATTGCCGGGCCGGCCGGCCGCTGCTAGAGCGGCGGCGCCCCGCGGGACGCGCATCCGCGCGGGCTTCGCACATGGCCGGTCGTTCCGGGGCGGGCAGGGGTCCGCGCCGCCGGGGGCCGCAGCCCCGGGGTCGTCCGTGCCCGCTCTCTCCCTCGTCATCCGCCCGGAGCACGCCGCCGACGGGCCGGGCATCGCCCGCCTGCACGCCCGCGCCTTCGGCCCCGGCCGCTACGCCCGCACCGCCTATCGCCTGCGCGAGGGGGGCGCCCACCGCGCCGATCTCGGCGTGACGGCCTCCGTCGGCAGCTTCCTCGCCGGATCGGTGCGGATGAACGCGGTGCGCGCCGCGGCGGGGCCGGCCTTCCTCGCCCTCGGACCGCTGGCCGTCGATCCGAGCTTCGCGGGCCGCGGGATCGGCTCGGCGCTGATGCGGGCGAGCCTTGCCGCGGCGGCGGCGGCCGGCGAGGGCCTGGTGATCCTGGTGGGCGATGCCCCGTTCTACGCCCGCTTCGGCTTCGCGCCGGTGGGGAACGGCGACCTCGAACTGCCGGGTCCTGTCGATCCGGCCCGCTTCCTCTGGCTCGAACTGGCGGAGGGCTTCCGGGCCCGGGTTCACGGGCGCGTCGCCGCCCTCCCGCCCGGGGCCTGAACCCGCCCCGGAGCCCGAACGGTTCGCCCGAGACGGCGCGGCCCCGATCGGTCGGATCGGGGCCGGTCGATTCGGAAGAATCCCCGCTCGAGACCCCTACTTGGCGATCTCGCCGCCCGTCGTGCCGTTGTTCTGGAGGGCCTTGGCCCGCTCCTCGGCAGCGGGATCGGCCTTGGCCGGAGCCTCCTTGGCGGGGGCGGCCGGCGGGGCGGCGGGCGCCGCCTGGACGGGGGCGTCCGGGCTCGGGCCGCTGCTCTCGGCGGCGGGCTTCGGCGCGGGCTCGTTGCGGTTCTCGGTGGCGGTGTTGGGCTTCGGGCTGCCCGGCGCCTTCTCCAGCACCGGCTTGGCGTCCTCGGCCTTGGTGTCGGCGGGTTTGGCCGGGCTGTCCTTGCCCTCGGAGCCCTTGCTGGCGGCGGGCTTGTCGGCGGTGGGCTTATCGGCGGGCTTGGACTCGGCCGGCTTCTCCGCGGCGGGCTTCGCGTCGGCGGGCTTGTCGGCCGGCTTCTCCGCGGCCTTCTCGGCGGCCGGGAGCGGCTTCGGGCCGTCGGACAGCGTGCGCAGGTAGGCGATCACGTTGGCGCGGTCCTGCGGCGAGGCGATGCCGGCGAAGGCCATCTTCGTGCCCTTCGCGTAGCCCTTCGGGCTCTCCAGGAAGTGGTCGAGATCCGCGTAGGTCCAGGTGCCGCCCTTCTCCTTGAGGGCCGCCGAGTAGTCGAAGCCGCCATGGGTGGCCTTCTGACGCTCCACGATGTCCCAGAGGTCCGGGCCGACCTTGTTGGGGCCGCCCTTCTCGAAGCTGTGGCAGGCCTGGCAGGCCTTGGTGCCGCCCTGGCCCTTCTCGGCGCTGGCGCCCGCGAGCCGCACGGCGATGGGCTCGACCGCCGGGGCGGCCTGGCCGCCGCCGCTCTCGGCCGGGGGCACCTCCAGAAGGTAGCCCGCCTCGCCCGCCGGGGTCGGATGGTAGATCAGCTCAGCGACGAAGCCGGATCCGGCCACGAACAGCAGGGCGCCCAGAACCGCGCCGGCGACCTTGTTCAGCTCGAACGAATCCATGCTCTCTCATACTCCGCTGGCGCCACGGGCAGAATGCGGGACTTTGGAAGATTTCGAGGGTGCCTTAGCCGCTCTGGGGCGACCTTGACAATGGCGGAATGGAAGCCCGCTTGGTCGCACCGCCCTTCTGTCTCATTCCTCCCTCATTGCGTCACCGGCTTCCCGGTTCCCCCCGCGGCGCGCCGGATGCGGGCCGCCGCGACGCTGCCACGCCGCCTGCGCGACGCTGCCATGACAAGGCGGGGAGGGCCTGTTAAGGCGGGCCCGTCCCGAATCCGGCGGTCCTCCCCCCGTGTCCGATCCCCTGGTCCTGATCCCCGCGCGGCTCGCCGCCACCCGCCTGCCGAACAAGCCGCTCGCCGACATCGCGGGCGCGCCGATGATCGTGCATGTCTGGCGCCGGGCCATGGAGGCCGGCATCGGCCCGGTGGTGGTGGCCACCGACGCGCCCGCGATCGCCGAGGCCGTGACGGCGGCGGGGGGCGCCGCGGTGATGACGCGGGCCGACCACCCCTCCGGCTCCGACCGCCTCGCCGAGGCCCTGGAGACCCTCGATCCGGAGGGGCGCCACGACGTGGTGGTCAACGTGCAGGGCGACCTGCCGACGATCGACCCGGCCGCGATCGGCGCCGCGGTCGCGCCCCTCGCCGACCGCACCGTGGACATCGCCACCCTCTGCGCCGAGATCACCCGCGCGGAGGAGGCCGACGACCCGAACGTGGTGAAGCTCGTCGGCCACCGGGTCGGCCCGCGCCGCCTGCGCGCCCTCTACTTCACCCGCGCCCGCGCCCCCTGGGGAGCGGGGCCGCTCTTCCACCATATCGGCCTCTACGCCTATCGCCGCACGGCGCTCGCCCGCTTCATGGCGCTGCCGCCGGGCGAGCTCGAGACCCGCGAGAAGCTGGAGCAGCTGCGCGCTCTGGAGGCCGGCATGCGCATCGACGCGGTCGTCGTCGACGACCTGCCGCTGGGCGTCGACACGCCCGCCGACCTGGAGCGCGCCCGGGCCGTCATGGCCGGCCGCCGCCCCCATTGAGATCCGCCGAGCCGGATCGCGGAAGGTCCCCGAGGACCCTCCGCGCGAGGACTGAGCAGCGATGACGAACCGCACCATCTCCTACCAGGGCGAGCCCGGCGCCAACTCGCACATCATCTGCGCCGAGGCCTTTCCGGGCTGGACCTACCTGCCCTGCGCCACCTTCGAGGACGCCTTCGCGGCGGTGACCGAGGGCCGGGCGGCCCGCGCCATGATCCCGATCGAGAACTCGATCGCGGGGCGGGTGGCCGACATCCACCACCTGATCCCGACCTCGCCGCTGCACATCGTGGCCGAGCACTTCCTGCCGATCCACTTCCAGCTGATGGCCCTGCCCGGCACGAAGGTGGAGGACCTGAAGAGCGTCCACAGCCACATCCACGCGCTCGGCCAGTGCCGGCGGATCATCCGGCGCCTCGGCCTGCGGGCGGTGGTGGCGGGCGACACCGCGGGCGCCGCCCGCGAGGTCGCCGAGATCGGCGATCCGAGCCGGGGCGCCCTGGCGCCGGCCATGGCGGCGGGGGTCTACGGCCTCGACATCCTCGCCCGCGACGTGGAGGACGAGTCCCACAACACCACGCGCTTCGTGGTCTTCGCCCCCCAGGCCGAGCCGGCCCCGGAGGCGGACGGCCCCTACGTCACGAGCTTCATCTTCAAGGTGCGCAACATCCCCGCCGCCCTCTACAAGGGGCTCGGGGGCTTCGCGACCAACGGCATCAACATGTCGAAGCTCGAGAGCTACATGGTCGAGGGCCAGTTCACCGCGACCCAGTTCTACGCCGAGGTGGACGGCCATCCCGACGACCCGGCCCTCGCCCGGGCCCTGGACGAGCTCGGCTACTTCTCGCGCGAGCTGAAGATCATCGGCACCTATCCGGCCCACCCCTTCCGCGAGGCGGCGCGCCCGGCGGCGGAGTAGGTCCGGCGCCGCTCTCACGCGGCCGAGAACCGCCACACGGTCTTCGACGCGAAGGGCTCGCCCGGCCGCAGGACGGCGGAGGGAAAGCCCGGCCGGTTCGGCGCGTCCGGAAACCCCTGCGTCTCGAAGCAGACCCCGTCGCCCGCCCGGTAGGTCCGCCCCGACGGCCCGACCAGCGTCCCGTCGAGGGTGTTGCCGGTGTAGAGCTGCAGGCCCGGCGCGGTCGTCGCCACGTCGAGGCGGCGCCCGCTCACCGGATCGCGGCAGGTGGCCGCCGGGCGCAAGCGGCCCGGCACGCCGTCGAGCACGAAATTGTGGTCGTAGCCCTTCATCGCCACGATCTGCGGATCGCCGGCGCGGATGCGCGCCCCCAGCGCCGCGGCCTCCCGGAAGTCGAACGGGGTGCCGGCGACGGAGCGGATCTCGCCGGTGGGGATGCCGGTCGCGTCGACGGGGGTGAAGGCCGCGGCGAAGAGGCGGACCTCGTGGCCGAGCACGTCCCCCGCGCCCTCGCCGGCGAGGTTGAAGTAGCTGTGGTTGGTGAGGTTCAGCACGGTCGGCCGGTCGGTCCGGGCGGCGTAGTCGATCTGCAGGCAGCCCTCCTCGGGCAGGCTGTAGGTCACGCGCACGTCGAGATCCCCCGGAAACCCCATCTCGCCGTCGGGCGAGCGGCGGGCGAGAACGAGGCGGGTGGCCTCCGCCGCCTCCACCCGCCAGAGGCGCCGGGCGAAGCCCCGCGGCCCGCCGTGCAGGGTGTTGGGCGGATCGTTGACCGGAAGTTGGTAGGTCTCCCCGTCGAGGACGAAGCGCCCGCCGGCGATGCGGTTGGCGTAGCGCCCGGCCACCGCGCCGAGATGCGGGCTCACCGTCTCGTAGCCCGCGAGCGCGTCGAGGCCGAGCACGACGTTGGCGGATCGGCCCGCCCGGTCCGCCACCTCCAGGCGCGTGACGACCGCGCCGTAATCGATCACCTGGAGCCGCAGGGCGCCGCGGGCCAGGGTGTAGCGGGTGACGGCCTCGCCATCCGCGGTCTCTCCGAAGCGCTCGCCCTGCATCGCCGCCCCCTCGCTCCGCCACGGCGCCGGTTCCCGGGTCGAGCGCGCCGAGGCCGTTCGGAGTTAGGGCGCTCCCCGCCGAAGTGGACGCCGGTTCGGCGCAGGAGCGCGTTGAAGCAGAGACTCGGAGCCGCTGCCGTGCAAGGCGCCGGCCCATTCAGGGCCCGGCCAGGATCTCAGGCTGGTCGCGCTGCATCCGGTGCAGGCGGGCATAGGCGCCGTCGCGGGCGATGAGGTCGTCGTGGCCGCCGGTCTCGGCGATCCGGCCGGCCTCCATCACCACGATGCGGTCGGCGGCGCGGATGGTGGAGAGGCGGTGGGCGATGACCAGGGTGGTGCGCCCCCGCATCAGCCGGGTCAGGGCCTCCTGCACCAGGGCCTCCGATTCCGCGTCGAGCGCCGAGGTCGCCTCGTCGAGGAGCAGGATCGGCGCGTCCTTGAGGAAGGCACGGGCCAGCGCGATGCGCTGGCGCTCGCCCCCCGAGAGGCGCTGCCCGCCGGGCCCGACGCGGAAGGCGTAGCCCTCCGGCAGGCGGGAGACGAAGCCGTGCGCGGCGGCGGCCTCCGCGGCGGCGGCGATCTCCGCCTCGGAGGCGCCGGGGCGGCCGAAGCCGATATTGGCCGCGACCGTGTCGTCGAACAGCGTCACCTCCTGCGAGACCACGGCGACCGCCCCGCGGAGCGAGGCCAGCGTCACCCCGCGCACGTCCTGCCCGTCGATGAGCACGCGGCCCCCGGTCACGTCGTAGAGGCGGGGCACGAGGTTGAGCAGGCTCGATTTGCCCGAGCCCGAGCGGCCGACGAGGGCCGTGGTCGAGCCCGCGGCCACGTCGAGGTCGATCCCCTCCAGCGCCGGCGCGTCGGCGCGGTAGCGGAACAGCACCCCCTCGAAGCGGATCGCGCCGGCAGCGACCGCCAGAGCCGGGGCCCCCGGCGCCTCGCGGATGGTCGGCGCCTCGTCCATCAGGTCGAAGTAGCGGCGGAGCGCGGCGGCGGCCTCCTGCAGGATCGCGTTGAGGGTGCCGAGCGCCCGGGCCGGCTGGGCCGCGAGGAGCAGGGCGGCCACGTAGCCGGTGAAGTCGCCCACCGTGCGCTCCCCCGACATCACCCGGTTGCCCACCAGCACGAGCACGCCGGCGACCGCGAGGCCGCCGCCGATCTCGAGGAGCGGATCGAGGCGTCCGCGGGCGTTGGCGGCCTTCATCTTCAGGCGGCGCACCTCGTCCAGCGCGGTGCGCGCCCGCGCCTTCAGGTAGCCCTCCATGCCGTAGGTCTTGGCGACGCGCACGCCCTGAAGGCTCTCGGCGATCAGGCTCGCGGTGGCGCCCATCTGCTCCTGCGTGGTGGTGGAGACCCGGCGCAGCTTCCGGCCGATCCGCCCGATCGGCCCCGCCACGAAGGGCACGGTGACGGCCGCCACGAGGGTGAGGACGGGATCCATCCAGACCAGGGCCGCGACGAGGCCGACCAGCATCGCCACGTCCCGCAGGAGCACCGTGGAGATGCGGGTGAGCGCCTCCTTGATGAAGGCGAAATCCGTGGTGAAGCGCTGGGTGAAGGCGGCCGGGCTCTCGCGGCCGAGCTGGGCCAGATCCGCCTCGATCAGGTGCGCGTAGAGGGCGGCCTGCATGTCGGCCTCCACGCGGGTGACGACCCGGTTGGTCAGCACGGTCTGGCCCAGCAGCGCGAAGCCCCGCACCGCCGTCACGGCGATCACCACCACCGGCCCGTAGGCCAGCGCGGAGGTGTCCTTGTGGTCGAAGGCGTCGAAGGCCGCCTTGATGAGGGCGGGGTAGAGCCCGGTGGCCGCTCCCACCACGGCGATCAGCGCGAGCACCACGGCGAGGGTGCCCCGGTGCGGCGAGAGCCAGACGCGCCAGACGCGGACGAGGAGGGGAATCGTGTCGCCCTTCAGGCGCGCCATGGCTGCTCGTCCGGTAATCCCTGCGATCGGCGGGGTTAGCCGCCGAGGCCCCCGGGGATCAAGGGCGGCCCGGCGGGGCAGGCATGCGGCGCCTCTCCTCCCCTTGTCCCCCTTGCGAATGCAACACTGTTACACTACCCCGCCGGGATCGGCGGACGAGAGGAGCGGCAATCGTGGGGGCATGGCGTGTACGGGCGGCGGCGGGTCTCGCCGCGCTGCTGCTTCTGTGTCTGCCGGCTCCAGCCCAGCCCGCGCGGGGGGAACCCCTGCGGGCGGTGGCGACCTTCTCGATCCTCGCCGACCTCGTCCGCCAGGTCGGCGGCGCGCACGTCGCCGTGACGAGCCTCGTGGCGCCGGGGGCGGACGCGCACGGCTACAACCCGGCCCCGACCGATTCCCGGACGCTGGCCGAGGCGCAGGTCATCGTGGTCAACGGCCTCGGCTTCGAGGGCTGGATCGACCGCCTGATCCGCGCCTCGGGCACGAAGGCCCCCGTCGTCGTCGCCTCGAAGGGCGCGCGCACCATCGCGGCCAATCCCGAGCACGAGCACGGCCACGGCCATGCCGGCCACGACCACGGGGCGGGCCCCGATCCCCATGCCTGGCAGAGCGTGGCCAATGTCCGGGTCTACGTCGCCAACATCCGCGACGGGCTCGCCAAGGCGGACCCGGCCCATGCGGAGGACTACGCCCGCAACGCCGCCGCCTACGGCGGCGCCCTCGACCGGCTGGATGCCGAGATCCGCGACACCATCGCGGCGGTCCCGCCCGACCACCGGCGCGTCATCACCACCCACGACGCCTTCGGCTATTTCGGCGCCAGCTACGGCCTCGCCTTCCTGGCGCCGCAGGGGGTCTCGACGGCGAGCGAGGCGAGCCCGCGGGACGTGGCCCGGATCATCCGCCAGATCCGCCGCGACAAGGTGCCCGCCGTCTTCCTGGAGACCATCGCCGATCCGCGCCTGATGCAGCAGATCGCCCGCGAGAGCGGGGCCCGGATCGGCGGCCGGATCTACTCGGATTCCCTCTCGGGGCCCGACGGCCCGGCGCCGACCTATCTCGACATGATGCGGGCGAACCTCGCGGCCTTCCGCGCGGCCCTGGGGCCCGCTTGAGCCGGGCCTGGCCGAGGGCTTCCACGCGCTCGGCCTCGCGCATCGGGGCCGGCATCGCGGCGGGCGCGCGGGACACCTGGCCCGCGCGCGTCTCCGCGTAGACGTCCGCCGCGCCGAGGCTCGCGAAGGTCATCGCCCGCTCGGCGGCGCGCATGCCGACCGTGCCCCTCCGTCTTCGGACCCGCCGGGGTCGTCCGGTGCACGGTGCAGGGCATGGGGCTCTCCCGAGGCGCGGGCCGCGACGTCGGCCCCCCGGCGCGCATGACACAGCGTAAACCGATGGTTAAGAGCCCCCTTCTAACGTGTGGTGGTTGATCGGCCGGGCCTTCGCCGGCGGCCCGAGGAGATCCCGTGAGGAGACCGCGTGGCTTGGGGGCCTGATCGCTGGCGCATCTATCGTCTCGCGGGGCGCGAGGCGGCCCGGATGGCGCGTGCGGCGGGCGCGCGGCTCTCCGCTCCGCCGGACATCCTGGCGCGGGTGCGCGTCACCGGCCTCGTGATCGCCCCCCACGACCTGCGCACCGCCGACGCCACCTTCGCCGACGACATCTATGCCGGCCTCTTCGTCTTCGCCGGGCGCTCCCTCACCGCGAGCGGCGGCTCGCCCTTCGACTACGCGCCCCCCTCGCCGGAATGGGCGGAGGTGCTCTACGGCTTCGGCTGGCTGCGCCACCTGCGCGCCGCCGATTCGGCGCTGGCGCGGGCCAATGCCCGCGCCTTCGTCGCCGATTTCATGGGCGGCCGGGGCGATGCGGCGCTCGCCCGTCGCACCCCCGTGGCGGCGCGGCGGCTGATCTCGTTCCTGTGCCAGTCGCCCCTGGTGCTGGAGGGGGCCGACCACGCCTTCTACCAGGCCTTCCTGAAGGCCGTCGCCCGCGGGGCGCAGCAATTGGAGCGGGATCTCCGCCGGGGCGTGCCGCCGCAATGGCGGCTCAACGCGGCGGTGGCGCTGTGCTATGCCGGGCTCTGCTGCGAGGGCATCCAGCCGATCCTGCGGCGGGCCACCCGCGTGCTGACGCGGGAGCTCGACCGGCAGATCATGCCGGACGGCGGCCACCGGGCCCGCGACCCGCATTTCGCGATGGAGCTGCTCCTCGACCTGCTGCCGCTCCGCCAGAGCTATCTCAGCCGCAACGTCGAGCCGCCGGCCGCCCTCATCGGCGCCATCGACCGGATGCTGCCGCTCCTGCGGCTGCTGCGCCACGCGGACGCCTCCCTCAGCCACTTCAACGGCATGGGCGCCACCGCCGCCGACCAGCTCGCCACGCTGCTGGTCTATGACGGCGCCCTGGCCAAACCCCTGATGCACGCGCCGAACACCGGCTACGAGCGCCTGGAGGCGGCCCGCACCGTCCTCGTGGCCGATGTCGGCCCGAGCCCGCCGCTGCCCTATTCCCTGAAGGCGGGGGCGGGCTGCCTCTCCTTCGAGATGTCGAGCGGCCCGCAGCGCATCGTGGTGAATTGCGGGCTGCCCGCGAGCGGGCCGGACCTGCGCCGGATCGCCCGCTCGACGGCGGCCCATTCGACGGCCTGCGTCGCCGACACCTCCTCCTGCCGCTTCCTCGGGCCCGGCGGCTGGTGGGGCGAGCGGATCCTGGCCCACTGGCTCACCGCCCGCCTCGGCCCGGTGGTGCTGCGCGGCCCCCGCGCCGTGCGGGCCGAGCGCACGGAGACGGCCGACGGCCTCGTCCTGGCCGCCCGCCACGACGGCTACGCGGCGGAGTTCGGCCTCGTGCACGAGCGGCGCTGGAGCCTCGCCACCGACGGCGCCCGCCTCGCGGGCGAGGACGCCTTCCTGCGGGCGCCAGGGCGGGAGGGCGGCCGGACCCGCCCCCGGGACGTCGCCGTGCGCTTCCACCTGCACCCCGCCATCGCCGTGCGGGCGGTGCCCGAGGGGCTCGAACTCGCCGCCCCCTTCGGCGAGGTCTGGCTCTTCGCCGCCGCGGGCGCCGCGCTGGCGATCGAGGAGAGCGTCTACTTCGCCGGCCTCACGGGCGCCCGCCGCACGGACCAGCTCGTCCTGCACCTCACGGTCTCGGGCGAGGCCGCGGTGCAATGGTCCTTCACGCGCCTCGACACGAAGCGGGGCCGCGGGGCGTGATCCGGCCGCGAGCCGCGCCGGAAGCGGCTCAGGCCCCCGGTGCGGCCGGCCCGGCGAAGCCGTCCGCCAGGAGCGGTTTCGACGCGGCCACCGCCTGCTCGTCGAGTAGAGGCGGATCGAGCACCGGCGGTGTCATCGACGCAGATATTTAGCCCGAGCAGCTACCGAGGGCCTGATTGTTGTAACCAATCGTCCCCTTGGGCGATAGCTTGTTTGTAGGAATTCAGACTGTCGATCCAGCCATGATCATTATCGATCAATATATCGTTTCTGTTCGAGATCATAATGATAAAGTCAGATATAAGATTCGGTTCATTGGCCTGCAGAACGTAGAATTCTGGTAAGCGCAACCTTTCGCAGATGCGTTCCATATCTTGGGGTTCATATTCTGCGGCGACGGTGTCGGTTTGGTTCAACATCAACCACCGCTGCCCCAGTTCAGCCGTCATGCGGGTTGGACTGTCCCGGCGCAAGGTACCGAAACGCTTGAGGATGTCGAACAGGTCCTGACCTGTTCCGGTCTCCGTTACGAGAACGATAGCGATCATAGCGCGCTCCTCAACGCCTCGACTAAGCTCTGCGGGTCGCGAAAAACCTCATATCCACGCTGCCTCAAGCTCCTTTCCAGCGTCCCGCCAAGGTGGGGTCCATATGCGATCACGCGCCGCCCAGTCGTTGCCGCTCTTGTCTCTATCTGTGATGTCAAGTCTTTTTCTCTCCCAGATTTCATTTGGATGACAGTCCCGTCTGTTAGATGAATGTCGTAGTCGGTCAGTTTTGTTCCATCTTGGCGTAGAATTTGCACGTTAATATCATGGACTATGCCTGGTATTGTGTTATTCAGGATGTTTGCCAGCTCGCCAACGAGGGGGTCGTTCGATGTAAACGGCCCCGGCACACGATTTTCTAAGAATTTAGCATCAACGAAATCTGAATCGACGATCCCGAACCCTGGCAGCGTCAGACCGAGGGTCGGTGCGGCGGTGAAGCCCTTCATGTCGAGATCGGGCACGGCCGGAGCGAGGCCCGGCAACGGGACGGTCGCATCCTCTCGCAGCGCTGCCCGTCCCTGCAGAGCAGCGCCGGGATCCCAGCGTCGTACACCGGCCTTGCCGACTGTGCTCGAAATTCTGCAACCTCTCCCGGAGAGCGAAGTAGCAACGATCTACGAGCTTGTCCTATCAAAGTACACAATGTCTCCGATGTTTGGTTTTCTGCCAAGTTTATACCATTTATTTTTGATCGTTCTTAATATTTCTTCTTTATCATTCTCTAACCAAGCAATACATTTGCCGCCGGCTGCAAGATCAACTGGCATGAAACCGTTGTGAAGCATTGCATAGACAACCTTTAGCACCTCTTCCATCATGAAATCTTCAGACAGAGGGCTGGGCGCGTTAATATTCTCAATATCACCTATAATTTCCCATAGTCCGATGTAATCATCTTCCACATCTGATAAATATTGAAATATCAATTCTTGTATCTCTGGATACTCCGTATTTTTATTCATGGAAATTTGATCTTTCTGACAATTTTATTACAAGTAATATTGACATCTATTGTTGACGGTCCGCTTTTTGAAATACCCCTATATCTAATAAAAACTCCCTCTGGAAGAGCGTAGAGTTCTCCATTATATCCGGAAGGTGTGACATTCGTCGCGTCTTTCACAAGTTCTTGCAATAATTTTTTCGCAGCAACCTCTCCACCTGACATCTCTCCAATACTGTCACGACTGCCCGGGCTACCGATAGGTACTCCCCTAGGAATCAACAAATCAATTGCCGAGCTATTTGTCAGCTTCGACGGTGCCGCGAGATCCGTGTCGATCATATCGAACCCCGGCAGCTTCGGGCCGAGGGGCGGTGCGGCGGTGAAGCCCTTCAAGTCGAGATTGGGCACGGCCGGAGCGAGGCCCGGCAGCGGGGCCAGGGCGACGTCCGGCCGGAGGAACGGTTTCGATGCGGCCACCGCCTGTTCGGCGAGCGGAGCCGGATCGAGCACCGGCGGTGTCATCGGCGCAGATATGGAGCCCGAGGAACTGCCGAAGGCCTGATTGTTACAACCAATCGTTCCCTTGGGCGACAACCTGCCTATAGGAATTTAGACTATCTATCCTGCCACGATCGTTATCAACCAAAACATTGCGAAATCACCTCTTCAGGAGGCACGCTCGGTTGAATGTATTTCCAAGTGTACAGAGCATATTCACAGAATAATTTCCGTCGAGCGGCGCGACTTTAAGCGTATCACAACCCTCAAATGCACCGTTGCGGATAAAAATTATTTATCTAATGAAAATATAAATCAAAGACGAATCACCTACCTCGCATTGGACATAATTTATATCTGCACATACTAATTATAATAATATATCAAGAAATATTTCTCAAAACTTTTCCAGAGACAACTTACGCCCATTCACGTTCGGTTTGTCTAACGTGATGACATCTATTATATTTGAGTATGATGTAATGCAAAAATGAAAAAGACTGCCCGCATCTCGCGCACCCATACCCTCAGATTGAAACCAATTCAGATAATCGGACTTCTCGACAAGATACATTATATGTCCGAGTTCAGAGCTGCTTGATATCAGCCCAAGCGTCCTATAAGACTCGAACTCGCTGAGTTTTCTGTAAGACAGGCAGGATGTAAAACTGATAACGGTGTTTTTATTCTGCCCTTCGGTCAGTTCGATTTCCAGAACTGCATCGGAGTCCAAAATTCTTTTGTCATCTGGAAGAATTTCTCCCGTTTTTAATTTCAATACTGGCGTGTATTTGTTATTTTCCCGAGAATTCTGATCCATATCTCACCTCTATATTTTTGCTGCCAGGACCAAAAATCTGAAGAGTCGGCCTTCCGTCTGTGCTCCAATCTCTCGATGTTATTGTTCTGCCATCCGTCGTCTTTCCGACAAGCCCCTTCTCGCCGTTGGGCCCCCTGATTTGTTTAGGATTTAAATCTACATTCTGTGCTTCGAAATCCCGCTTCAATTGTGAGACGTTGCCACCGGGGACCTGCCATTGTTCTGTGTTGCCTTTCGTTGATCGGCCGGGGATTGCACCAGAAACGGGAGGGTCACCTTTCGCCGTTGCGTTATAGACCGCTGATATCGGATCGACCGCCCCGAACCCCGGCAGCGTCAGGCCGAGGGGCGGTGCGGCGGTGAAGCCTTTCATGTCGAGATCGGGCACAGCCGGAGCAAGCTCGGACCGTTCCACCGACACGGACGAGGACGGCATGAGCGGCGGCATCTCGAACCTCGGCTCCACGCCACCGGGCGGCAACCTCGCGGTCACCCTGCCGCAACTCAACGTCGGCCCCGGCCTGCCCGACCCCGGCCCTGCCCTGCCGGGCAACGGCAGCTACGGCGACCCGATCGCGGGCTTCCGCCAGATCAACCAGCAATTCGCCGACAGCCACCGCGCCTTTTCCGAGCGGGCCAACGCGCAATCGGCCCAGGCCAACGCCCAGCTTCAGGCCTGGAGCGACGCGCGCTCCGCCCAGGCCCAGGCGCAATCCGAGGCCATGACCGCCCGGATGAGCACCCAGCGCGCGGCGATGGAAGCCCCGCCGATCACCGGGCCGATGCTGCCGCCAAACTTCCTGGCCGCCGCCCGGGCGCCCGCTCCCCCCGTGGTGCCGGGCCTTCTCGCCTTGGGCACGCCGGCAGCGGAGGCGGCGCCCGCGGATGGCGGCACCGCCGAAGCCGCCGCGCCGCCCGGGCCCGAGACCGCGGCGGGCCCCGCGCTCGCTGCGGCCGCTGCGGCCCCGGCCGCCGGTCCCGGCGGGATCGTGGCCGTGGGGAAGGAGGCCGCGGGCGGCCTGTCCCGCCTCGCCGGCTCCGCCGCGGCCCGGGCGGTTCCCGTCCTCGGCACGCTCGGCCAGATCCTGCGCAGCGATCCGGCGCAGGGCCCCGGTCTCGGCCCGGAACAGGAGGCCCTGGTCGGGCGGCGTCCGTTCGATCCGACGCCGCTCGCCGAGCAGGCGGTGGCCGCGTCGAAACCGCTCCTGGCGGACGGCTTCGCCGCGCCGGGGGTGTCCGGCGCCGTGTTCAGCCTCCGGCCGGACGTCGCCCTGGCCCCGCTGCCGGGCTTCGCCCCGGCGGTGCCCGATCTCGGCACGGAGGGCGTCACGGTGCTGCCGGATACGGGCGCCCCGCTGCCGGGCCTTGCCCGGGCAACCTGACGTCCACCTGTCGAGATCGAAGAATGACAGGCAGTCGGCGCGCGGGCCGGACGCAGGTCGGCCGGACGCCGCCCCGAACGCCTGTCCGGCCGAGACCCGACCGGACGACGCCACCCGCAATCCCCCGCCCTGGCCGGCCCGGCTCGATCCGTGCTAGGCGCCGCGGGAACGATCCCTGGTTTCTTTAAGATCTCATCATGTCGCACGATCAGGTGCGGGTCGCCCGCGCGCTCCTCTCCGTCTCGGACAAGACCGGCCTCGTGGAGTTCGCCCGCGCGCTCTCCGCCCGCGGCATCGCCCTCGTCTCCACGGGCGGCACGCACCGGGCGCTGAAGGAGGCGGGGCTGCCGGTGAGCGAGGTCGCCGATCTCACGGGCTTTCCCGAGATGATGGACGGGCGGGTGAAGACCCTGCACCCGGCCGTGCACGGGGGCCTGCTCGCCGTGCGCGCCAATCCCGAGCATCAGGCGGCGCTCGCCGCCCACGGCATCGGCGCCATCGACCTGCTCGTGGTCAACCTCTACCCCTTCGAGGCGACCATCGCGGCGGAGCGGGGCTACGACGACTGCATCGAGAACATCGATGTCGGCGGCCCGGCGATGATCCGCGGGGCGGCCAAGAACCACAGGGACGTGGCCGTGGTCACCGACGTCTCGGACTACGCCGCCGTGCTCGCGGCGCTCGAGGCCGGCAACGGCAGCGTGAGCGCGGCCCTGCGCCGGAGCCTCGCGCAGAAGGCCTTCGCCCGCACCGCCGCCTACGACGCGGCCATCGCCAACTGGCTCGCGGGCCAGCTCGGCGCGCCCGAAGCGGGCGCGGACGCCCCCCCGTTCCGCGCCTTCGGCGGCAGCCTCGCGCAGGGGTTGCGCTACGGCGAGAACCCGCACCAGCAGGCGGCCTTCTACCGGGCGCCGGGCCGCGTGCGGGCGGGCGTCGCCACCGCGCGCCAGCTCCAGGGCAAGGAACTCTCCTTCAACAACTTCAACGACACCGACGCGGCCTACGAGTGCGTGGCCGAGTTCGACCCCGCCCGGACCGCGGCGGTGGCGATCATCAAGCACGCCAACCCCTGCGGCGTGGCC
Organism: Methylobacteriaceae bacterium; assembly: GCA_947444195.1. Taxonomy (GTDB): domain Bacteria; phylum Pseudomonadota; class Alphaproteobacteria; order Rhizobiales; family Beijerinckiaceae; genus Methylobacterium. The sequence goes on from CANEZL010000037.1 coordinate 21,237, forward strand.
GAGGGCGCCTCCCTCGCCGAGGCCTACGAGCGGGCGCTGGCCTGCGACCCCACCTCCGCCTTCGGCGGCATCGTGGCGCTGAACCGGACGCTGGACGCCGAGGCCGCGCGGAAAATCGTGGAGATCTTCACCGAGGTCATCATCGCCCCCGACGCCACGGAGGCGGCGGCGGCGATCGTGGCCGCCAAGAAGAACCTGCGCCTGCTCCTCGCCGGCGGCCTGCCCGATCCGCGGGCCGGGGGCGAGAGCGTGCGCACCCTCGCCGGCGGGCTCCTCGTGCAGGGGCGCGACGCCGCGGTCGTCGACGACATGGACCTGAAGGTCGTCACGAAGCGCCGGCCCAGCGAGGCCGAGTTCGCCGACATGCGCTTCGCCTACCGCGTGGCCAAGCACGTGAAGTCGAACGCCATCGTCTACGCCAAGGGCGGGGCCACGGTGGGCATCGGCGCCGGGCAGATGTCGCGGGTGGATTCCTCGCGCATCGCCGCCTGGAAGGCCGCCGAGAACGCCCAGCGCCTCGGCCTGGCCGAGACGCTCGCCAGGGGCGCGGCGGTGGCCTCCGACGCCTTCTTCCCCTTCGCCGACGGCCTGCTCGCGGCGGCCGAGGCCGGGGCCACCGCGGTGATCCAGCCCGGCGGCTCCATGCGCGACGCCGAGGTGATCGCCGCCGCCGACGCGGCCGGCCTCGCCATGGTGTTCACGGGCGTGCGCCACTTCCGGCACTGAGGACGCGTCGGGACGGGGCCGCCGCAACCCGTCCGCATGCACGCTGACGTTGCAGGATCACCCCGTCCTGTGGCAGCGCTGTCTCCAACGCCAATCAGCGCGAACGGCCAGCGATGCAAGTTCCGTCGAGCGCGATCGAAACGCCCGTATCCGTCCCGGAGGCGGCCGCGCCGCGGGGCCGCCGGGCGCCCTCGCTGCGCGCGGTGCTGGCGCTCGCCCTCGGGGGCGTCGCCCTCGCCGCCACCGTGACGCTCGCCGTCCTCGTCTCGCGGGAGGCCACGCGCAGCCTCGAGACCGAGGTCGTCGCCCAGCTCGGCGAGGTGGCCCTGCACCTCGCCGCGAACCTCGACCAGGGCCTGTTCGAGCGCTGGCGCGACATCCAGATCGCGGCCTCCCTCGACACGATCCGCGCGCCCGAGACCGCCACCGCCGACAAGCGCGCCGTGCTGAAGAGCCTGCAGCGGACCTTTCCGGACTACGCCATCATCGGCCTCGTCGCCGCCGACGGGCGCGTCTCCGTCACCAGCATCGGCGTCCTGGAGGGCGTTGACGTGGCGCACCGGGACTATTTCGTGGGCGGGCGCGAGGGGCCCTTCGTCAGCGACGTGCACGAGGCCCTCCTGCTCAAGCCCCTGGTGGCGGGGCAGGCCCGGGAGCCCCTGCGCCTGATCGACCTCGCCGCCCCCGTGCGCGACACGGACGGCACCCTGGTCGGGGTGCTGATGGCCCATCTGAACTGGACCTGGGCGCAGGGCCTCGCCGACGACCTCGCCCGCTCCCTGCGGGGCCACCGCACCGGCGCCGAGATCCTCATCTTCGGCCGGGACGGCACGGTGCTCCTCGGCCCCGCCGCGCTCCAGGGATCGCGCCTGCCGGACACGCTCGCGGGGCCGGGCGCCGGCCGCACCGGCCTGTGGCCCGACCACAAGGCGGATTTCCTGAGCGCGAGCGCGCCGACGCGGGGCTACCGCGACTTCCCCGGCCTCGGGTGGCGCGTGCTGGTGCGCCAGCGCGCGAGCCGCGCCCTGACGCCGGTGGCGGAGCTGCGCCGCAACATCCTGGTGGCCGGCAGCACCGTGGCGCTGGCGGCGGGGCTGCTGGCCTGGTTCCTCGCCGGGTGGATCGCCCGGCCGCTTCAGGAACTCGCCGAGGCCGCCCGCAGCCTCGGCAGCGGCGGGCCGATGCCGCGCCTGCCCGGCTCGGCCGTGCTGCGCGAGGGCCGGCACATCGCCGAGGCCCTCGCCACCGCCGCCGACAGCCTGCGCCACCGGGACGCCGCGCAGCGCCTGCTGATCGACGAGCTGAACCACCGGGTCAAGAACACCCTGGCGACCGTGCAGTCTCTCGCTGTGCAGAGCCTCAAGGGCGTCGACGCCGCCGCGGGCCGGCAGGCCTTCGAGGCCCGGCTCCTCGCCCTCTCGGCCGCCCACAACATCCTGACGCAGGAGAGCTGGGCCGGGGCGGACCTGCGCGGCATCGTCGAGGCGGCGATCCGGCCCTTCGCCGGCGCGGGCCAGATCACGGTGGCGGGCCCCACGGTCCATCTCCCGCCGGAACCGGCGCTCGCCCTGTCCATGATGCTGCACGAGCTCTGCACCAACGCCGTGAAGTACGGGGCGCTGTCCGCTCCCGGCGGGACCGTGGCGATGTCCTGGCAGGTGGAGGCGGGCGCGGACGAGCTCGTCTTCGCGTGGCGCGAGGCCGGCGGCCCCGAGGTCGCGCCGCCCGCCCGCCACGGCTTCGGATCGCGCCTGCTGCGCCGCGGCTTCGGCACCGGCGGCCCGGACGCGGCCGTGGTCGCCTACGATTCGGACGGGCTCCGCTTCACCGCCCGCCTGCCGATGCCGGGCCGGTAGGGCGGAAGCCCCGGCCGGGCCCTCTTGCGGGCAGGGCCCTCTTGCGGAATGCGAGAGGGCGAGCCCGTGGGGCTCGCCCTTCGCGTGTCGTTCCTTCCGGAAGACCTTGCCCGGAAGACCCGGCGCGCACGGCGCCGGGCCCGCAGGCCGGATCAGGCCAGGATGTCCCGGTCCTTGGTCTCGGGGATGAAGATCAGGCCCACCACGAAGGTGAAGAGCGCGATCACGATCGGGTACCAGAGGCCGTAGTAGATGTCGCCGGTCTGGGCCACCATCGCGAAGGCGGTGGCGGGCAGGAGGCCGCCGAACCAGCCGTTGCCGATGTGGTAGGGCAGGGACATCGAGGTGTAGCGGATCCGGGTGGGGAACAGCTCCACCAGCGCGGCGGCGATCGGGCCGTAGACCATCGTCACGTAGACGACGAGGATCGTCAGGATGCCGATCACCGCGAGCTTCTGGCCCGTGAAGATGTCGAGGGGGTTGGCGGACTTGATCACCGTCGGGTTCGCGGCCGCGGCGGGGTAGCCCGCCTCGGTGAGCGCGGCGGTGATCGACTTGGAGAAGGCCGGATCGGCCACCGGGAAGTCCCGGCCGTTGACGCTCACCACGGTGGGCGTGCCCGCGGGCTGGTTCTCGGTCTTGTAGCTCACGGCGGAGCGGGCGAGCAGCGCCTTGGCGACGTCGCACTCCTTGGTGAACTTGGCCGTGCCGACCGGATTGAACTGGAACGAGCAGTCGTTCGTGTTCGTCCGCACCACCACCGGCACGTTCGCCTGCGCCGCGTGCAGGGCCGGGTTGGCCTGGGCGGTGAGCATGTTGAACAGCGGGAAGTAGGTGAGCGCCGCGATCAGGCAGCCGCCGAGGATGATCGGCTTGCGGCCGATCCGGTCGGAGAGGCTGCCGAAGATCAGGAAGCCCGCCGTGCCGAGGATCAGCGACCAGGCGATCATGACGTTGGCCGTGAACTGGTCGACCTTCAGGATGCTCTGCAGGAAGAACAGCGCGTAGAACTGGCCGGTGTACCAGACCACCGCCTGGCCCGCGGTGAGGCCGAGCAGGGCGAGGAGCGCCCACTTGGCGTTCTTCCACTGGCCGAAGGCCTCGGACAGCGGCGCCTTGGACTGGGTGCCCTCGGCCTTCATCTTCTGGAAGGCCGGGCTCTCGTGCATCTGCAGACGGATCCACACCGAGATGGCGAGCAGCGCCACCGAGACGAGGAACGGGATACGCCAGCCCCAGACCTGGAAGGCGGTGAGCGTCGTGGTGGTGCCGTCCGGGTTGGTCACCGTGGTGGCCGGGTAGGCGCTGTTCACGTAGCCCTGCGTCGACAGGATGATGATCAGCGAGAGCAGCAGGCCCAGCGTCGCCGTCGTCTGGATGAAGGCGGTGTAGAAGCCGCGCCGCCCGCGGGGAGCGTGCTCGGCCACGTAGACCGCCGCGCCGCCATACTCGCCGCCGAGCGCGAGGCCCTGGAGCATGCGCAGGACCAGCAGCGTCACCGGGGCGACCCAGCCGATGCCGTAGGCGTTCAGTGTGGTGTAGGAGGGCAGCAGGCCGACCGCGAAGGTCGAGATGCCCATGATCAGGATGGTGACGAGGAAGGTGTACTTGCGGCCGACCATGTCGCCGAGGCGGCCGAAGACCAGGGCGCCGAAGGGGCGCACCAGGAAGCCCGCCGCGAAGGCGAGCAGCGCGAAGATGTTGCGCGTCGCCTCAGGATAGGCCGAGAAGAACTGCGCGCCGATGATCGCCGCGAGCGAGCCGTAAAGGTAGAAATCGTACCACTCGAAGACGGTGCCCAGCGAGGAGGCCAGGATGACCCTCTTCTCGCTGGAGGTCATGGGCCTGACCGCCTCGTCGGACCGCGGTACTGCGGTTGCCACAGCCATTCTTGGACCCTCCACATATTTTGTTCTTGCGGGATCGCTTCGCGAAATCCCGACGGCACGGCGCTCTCCGGCGCGCGCGGACGCACGGAATCGTTAGCGCAGCGTCTACGGCAACCCAAGAGGTAAACGTCGGCAATTTACAGGGAATCCAGTTTGTCAGACGGGACGCCAAGGATCTCCGAAGTATCACACACGTGAAAGGGCGCGAACCTCGCGGTCCGCGCCCCCGTTCGTCCGTGGTCCGCAGGCTTCAGCCGGCCCGGTTCTGGCGATTCTCGATCAGGTCGTCGACCACGCCGGGATCGGCCAGCGTCGAGGTGTCGCCGAGCGAAGAGAAATCGTCCTCGGCGATCTTGCGCAGGATGCGGCGCATGATCTTGCCCGAGCGGGTCTTGGGCAGGCCCGGCGCGAACTGGATCAGGTCCGGCGAGGCGATCGGGCCGATATCCTTGCGGACCCAGGCGACCAGTTCCTTGCGGAGCGCGTCGTCGCCTTCCTCGCCCTCGTTGAGGGTGACGTAGGCGTAGATGCCCTGGCCCTTGAGGTTGTGGGGATAGCCCACCACCGCGGCCTCGGCGACCTTGGCGTGGGCGACGAGGGAGGATTCGACCTCGGCCGTGCCCATGCGGTGGCCGGAGACGTTGATGACGTCGTCCACGCGCCCCGTGATCCAGTAATAGCCGTCCGCGTCGCGGCGCGCCCCGTCACCGGTGAAGTAGAGCCCCTTGTAGGTCGCGAAATAGGTCTGCTCGAAGCGCTCGTGGTCGCCGTAGACCGTGCGCATCTGGCCGGGCCAGGAATCCTTGATGCAGAGGTTGCCCTCGCAGGGACCGTCGAGTTCGCGTCCCTCGGCATCGACCATCACCGGCTGCACGCCGAAGAAGGGCCGCGTGGCCGAGCCGGGCTTCAGCTTGGTGGCGCCGGGCAGCGGCGTGATCAGGATGCCGCCGGTCTCGGTCTGCCACCACGTGTCCACGATCGGGCAGCGGGAATCGCCCACCACCCGATAGTACCAATCCCAGGCCTCCGGGTTGATCGGCTCGCCCACCGAGCCGAGCACGCGGAGCGAGGCCCGCGAGGTCTTCTTCACCGGTCCCTCGCCGCCGCCCATCAGCGAGCGGATCGCGGTGGGCGCGGTGTAGAAGATGTTGACCTTGTGCTTGTCGACCACCTCCCAGAAGCGGGCGTTCGACGGGTAGGTCGGGATGCCCTCGAACATCAGCGTGGTCGCGCCGTTGGCGAGCGGCCCGTAGACGATGTAGCTGTGGCCGGTGACCCAGCCGACATCGGCCGTGCACCAGTAGACCTCGCCCTCGCGGTAATCGAAGACGTAACTGTGGGTCATCGCGGCGTAGACGAGGTAGCCGCCCGTGGTGTGCACGACGCCCTTGGGCTGGCCCGTCGAGCCCGAGGTGTAGAGGATGAAGAGCGGGTGCTCGGCCTCCACCGCCTCGGCGGGGCAGCTGTCGGTGACCTGCTCGGCGGCCTCGTCGTAGTAGACGTCGCGGCCGGGCTCCATCGCCACCGCGCCGCCGGTGCGGCGCACGACCAGGACGTGGTCGACGCTGTCCTTCGGCAGACGCGCGATGGCGGCGTCCACGTTGGCCTTGAGCGGCACCTTGCGGCCGCCGCGCAGGCCCTCGTCGGCGGTGATGACGAGCTTGGCGCCGCAGCCCTCGATGCGGGAGGCCAGCGAATCCGGCGAGAAGCCGCCGAAGACGATGGCGTGGATGGCGCCGAGCCGGGCGCAGGCGAGCATCGCGTAGGCGGCCTCGGGGATCATCGGCAGGTAGAGGATGACCCGGTCGCCCTTGCCGACGCCGCGGTTGCGCAGGACGTTGGCCATGCGGCAGACATGGGCGTGCAGCTCGCGGTAGCTGATATGCTTCGCCTCGTTCGGGTCGTCGCCCTCCCAGATGATCGCGGTCTGGTCGCCGCGGCTCTCCAGGTGACGGTCGACGCAATTGTAGGCGGCGTTGGTCTTGCCGTCCTCGAACCACTTGATCGCGATGTTGCCCGGGGCGAAGCTGGTGTCCTTCACCTTGGAGAACGGCGTCATCCAGTCGATGCGCTTGCCGTGCTCGGCCCAGAACGCATCCGGATCGGCGACGGAGGCCCTGTACATCTCCTGGTACTTGGCGTCGTCGATATGGGCGCCCTGGCGCCACGCGTCCTGAACTGCGACGACCTTCTCGTCCATCACGCTTCTTCCCTGACTGCACCCCGTCTGCGGCGCGGTTCGTCCGCGCATGCCGGGCTTTTGAGCCTGTCATGCCCCGCCCGCGGACCGGCCGCAAGCGCCCGCCCGGCGGGGATCTGGATTGGGCACAAGACAAAGGCCGCTAAGTGTCTGCCGTCCCTGGCTTGGCTTCGGCGGGAACCGGACTAAGGTCCGAGGCCGGCGGCACGGGGCTACCCGCCCCCGAACCGCTCCCGCCAGGCCGGCGGCAGACCGTGCAGGGCGCCCGCCGCTGCCGGCGCCAGGCCGGGCAGGCTCGCGGCGGCGTGGACGCCGACCGCGACCGCGCGGGCGAGCACCTGGGCGGCCATGTCGCCGAGCCGGGCGAGGTCGGCCACCGGGTCGGCGAGCGGCACCGCGCCGGTGGCGGCGGCGAAGACCACGTCGCCGTCCAGCGGCGTGTGCACCGGCTGGATCGCCCGGGCGAGGCCGTCCTGCGCCGTCACCGCGAGGCGCCGGGCCTGGGCCTTGGTGAGGGCGGCGTCGGTGGCCACCACGGCGAGCGTCGTCGCGGCGCCGGGCAGCGTCCGGGCCGGGAAGGCCAGCGCCTCCGCGGGCGGGCGCTCCGGCCAGCCGAGGCCGCCGAACTCCCCGTCGCGCTCGAAGGGCGCGGCCCAGAAATGCGGGCCGTCCCCCATCGTCGCCCGGCCGAAGGCGTTCACCGCGGCGAGCGCCCCGACCCGGAGGCCGGTGCCGGGGACGGCGGCCGAGGCCGAGCCGATCCCGCCCTTGAGGTTGCCCGTGCGCGCCCCAGTGCCGGCCCCCACCGAGCCGAGGGCGAAGTCGCGCGCCGCCGCCCGCGCCGCCGCGTAGCCGAGTTCGCGGTAGGGCGGGAACCGGCCCCAGGCCTTGTCGCCGCCGTTGAGGAGGTCGAACAGGACGGCGCCGGGCACGATCGGCACCCGCATCCCGCCCACGGGAAAGCCGCGCCCGCTCTCGGCGAGCCACGCCACCACCCCCGCGGCCGCGTCGAGGCCGAAGACCGAGCCGCCGGAGAGGACGAGGGCGTCGATGCCCTCCACCGTGCGCTCGGGATCGAGGAGGTCGGTCTCGCGGGTGCCGGGGCCGCCCCCGCGCACGTCGACGGCGGCGGTGCAGGGCCGGTCGAAGATCACGGCGGTGACGCCGCTCGCCGCGCGCAGGTCCTGCGCGTGGCCGACGCGGATGCCGGGGATGTCGGTGATGCGGCTGGCCGCGCGCGCTTCGCTCATGGGGGGAGGATGCCACGAAAGCGGTGGCCCGCGAATACGGCGCGCCGCTCGGAGCCTTTCCCGATCGCGCCGCGATTCGACCCGGAACACCCGAGCCGGTCCACAGGGAACTTAACCCTGTGGACGGGGGCCTGCCCGGCGGCACCGGTGCCCGGCGGCCCGTGTTAGCCAGGAGGTTCGTTCAAGGATGGCAACCGGACCAGCGATGGCGCCAGGCAGCGACGGCACGATCGAGATGGGGACGGGCATGGACGGCACCGGCCCCGGCCGGCCCGTCGGGCTCGACCTGGAGGAGCTGCTGGCCACCCGGCTCCTCGTCCAGGGCAATTCGGGCTCGGGCAAGTCGCACCTGCTCCGGCGCCTGCTGGAGCAGAGCGGCACCCTGGTCCAGCAGGTGGTGATCGACCCCGAGGGCGACTTCGTCACCCTGAGCGAGGCCTACGGCCATCTCGTCGTGGACGGGGCGCACGGGGAGGCCGACCTCCAGGCCATCGCCGCGCGGGTGCGCGCCCACCGGGTCTCGGTGGTGCTGAACCTCGAGAGCCTCGACATGGAGGCGCAGATGCGCGCGGCGGCCGCCTTCCTCGGCGGCCTGTTCGAGGCCGAGCGGGCGCACTGGTTCCCCTGCCTCGTGGTGGTGGACGAGGCGCAGGTCTTCGCGCCCATGGCGGCCGGGGACGTCTCGGACGAGGCGCGCAAGGTCTCCCTCGGGGCGATGACCAACCTGATGTGCCGCGGGCGCAAGCGGGGCCTGGCCGGCGTGATCGCCACGCAGCGGCTCGCCAAGCTCGCCAAGAACGTGGCCGCCGAGGCCACGAACTTCCTGATGGGCCGCACCTTCCTCGACATCGACATGGCGCGCGCCGCCGACCTCCTCGGCCTCGACCGGCGCGGGGCCGAGCGCTTCCGTGATCTCGGCCGCGGCGAGTTCGTGGCGCTCGGCCCCGCCCTCAGCCGCCGGCCCCTGGCGCTCCGCATCGGCCCGGTGACGACGGGCGCGCGGGCGGTGGCGCCGGGGCTGATCCCGCTGCCGCAGGCCGCCGACGACGACCTGCGCGCACAGATCCTGGCCCCGGCGGAAGAGGGGTTCGTGCTGCCCGCCCGCACCCGCCCCGCCGCCGCGCCGCGGGTCACGCCGGCCGACCTCCTGCGGGAACTGGCCGCCCACCGGCCGGAGCCCGCCCCCGCACCGGCCCTCGACCCGGCCGAGAACCGGGCCGGCTGCGAGGCCGTGCTCCAGGGGCTCGTCGGCGACGCCGATGCGGGCCGCCAGCCCATCGCCGTGGTCTATCAGGACTTCCTCGTGCGCTGCCGGATGCGCGGCCTCGACGGCGAGAGCTACGGCATGCCCGCCTTCCGCCGGGCGCTCAGCGTGGCGCGGGCCGGCATCGAGGCCCTGCCGGAGACGGAGGCCGGCGGCTCGGACCGCTGGGGGGAGGCGCGCGACCTCGCCGCCGCCATGCCGGAGGAGGTGCAGGGGGTGTTCCTGCTGCTCGCCCGCGCGGCGCTGGCGGGGGAGGCCTGCCCCGGGGACGCCGCCCTGGCCCGGGCCATCGGCAGCCGCTCGCCGGGCCGCGCCCGGCGCCTGCTCGGCTACATGGAGAGCCGCGGGGCCGTGGTCTGCCGGGTGGATTTCCGCGGCAACCGCGTCATCGCCCTGCCGGCGCTCTCCTGCGAGACCGCGCCGGGGGACCCGAAGGCCGAGGCCGGCACCGAGCCGAAGCCGGACCCGAAGCCCGCGCCGGACGCGAAGGGCGAGGCGGGCTGGCAGCTCTTCGCGGCGGAGTAGGGCGGGCGGCCCGGGGGCGCGCTCAGGCCGCCGCGCTGAGGCGCATGAGTTCCGGGATCAGGCTGGCGGCGGATTGGGCGATCGTCAGCCCCTGCGTGCGCAGGACGAGGTCCGGCGCCTCCGGGGCCTCGTAGGGCGCCGAGATGCCGGTGAAGTCCGGGATCTTGCCGGCCCGCGCCCGGTCGTAGAGCCCCTTCGGGTCGCGCGCCTCGCAGACGGCGAGGGGCGTGTCGATGAAGACTTCGAGGAAGGGCACGTCGCCCGCGATGCGCCGGGCCATGGCGCGCTCCTCGCGGAGCGGCGAGATCAGCGAGACGATGACCACCAGCCCCGCCTCGGCCATCAGCCGGGCGGTCTCGGCGGCGCGGCGGATGTTCTCGTTGCGGTCGGCCTGGCTGAAGCCGAGATCGCGGTTGAGCCCGTGGCGCAGGTTGTCCCCGTCCAGCACCATGGTGTGGCGGCCCGCTTCCAGGAGCGCCCGGTCGACCGCGTCGGCGATGCTCGACTTGCCCGCCCCCGACAGGCCGGTGAACCACGCGATGGCCGGGCGCTGGCCGAGCGCCCGCCAGCGGGCCTCGCGCGGCAGCAGGGCTTGCCAGGTCAGGTTCTGGGACCGGGGCCCCTCCTCAGCGGTTCCGGGTTCGGGCAACGGTGCGATCACTCCGTATCAGGGGGTGCGTGGCCTGCGGTCGACACAACCCTAAGGGAGAAAAACTCCTGGTGCGAGGGTCGGAGCACCGTCCGGGGGCGGCCGGCGGCTCTCGGGAATAGGACGCGGTGCGGGCCTCCTGCATTCCGGACGCCCACCGTCCGGCACCGTATCATCCGCCGGTCGCGCGCCTCGGTTCCCGCGCCTCTCCGGCCGCCGGAGACGGCCCTCAGACCTGCCGGTCGCGGCCCGCGCCGAGGGCGAAGGCCGCAGCGCCCAGGGTGAGCGCGCAGAACAGCGCGGAGGACAGGCGCCAGCCCCCGTCGAGCTCGTGGGCGAGGCCGAAGCCGAGGGGGCCGAGGGAGGCGATGGTGTAGCCGACCCCCTGGGCCATCGCCGAGAGGGTGGCGGCGCCCGCCGTGTCGCGGGCGCGCAGGACGATGAGGGTGAGGCCCAGGCCGAAGCAGCCGCCGAGGCCGAAGCCGAGGCCGAGGGTGGCCGGCACGATCAGGGGGAGGGGGCCCGCCACCACGGCGAGGTAGCAGGCGAGCGTCAGGCCGAGCACGGCAAGCGCCGCCCCGCGCTGGTCCCGCAGGCGGGCCGCGAAGGTCGGCACGAGGAGGGCGGCGGGCGCTTGGCCCACGCTCATCAGCGCGGCGACGAAACCGGCATCCACGGTGCTGAGGCCCCGGTCGTGCAGGAGCAGCGGCACCCAGCCGAACAGGATGTAGGCCAGGGAGGATTGCAGCCCCATGAAGCCGGTGACCTGCCAAGCGAGGGGCTCGCGCCAGATCGCCCGGCGCGGGGCCCCGGCGGGGGCGGCGGGCGGGGGCGCGGGCCGCGCGAAGGGCAGCCAGGCGAGCGCCGCGAGCGCGGCCGGCAGGGCCCAGGCGGCGAGCGCCAGGGTCCAGGCGCCGCCCGCCAGCCCCTGGAGCGGCACGGTGAGCCCGGCGCCCGCCGCCGCCCCGAGGCAGAGGGTCATGGTGTAGAGGCCGGTCATCAGGCCGGTCTGGCCCGGGAACTCGCGCTTCACGAGGCCGGGGATCAGCGTGCCGGCGAGCCCGATCCCGGCGGACGCGATGCAGGCGCCGCCGAACAGGGGCCCGAGCCCGCCGAGGAGGCGCAGGGCGAGGCCCGCCGCCACCACCGCGCTCGCCAGCAGGATGCCGCGGTCGGGTCCGATCCGGCGACTGACCCGCGGCCCCGTCACGCTGGCGAGGCCGAGGAACAGGACGGGCAGGGTGGTGAGCACGGCCGCGCCGGCCGCCCCCAGCCCGGTCTCCGCCCGGATCGCGGCGAGCAGCGGACCCACCGTCGTCAGCGCCGGCCGCAGGTTGAAGGCCACGAGCATCAGGGCCGCCGCGAGGAGGAGCGGGTTCGTGGCGGCGCCGGCTCTCATGGACGGTTCCTCCGGGCGCGCAGGGCGCCGGCCAGGCAGGCGGCGAGCATCGCGGCGAAGGGCCACTCCCCGAGCCGGGCGTAGGGGGTGCCGCCGAGGATGCGCACCGGCAGGTCGGCGTCGAGCACCCGCTCCCTGTCGAGGGGCAGGCGCGCGGTGATGCGCCCGTGCGGGTCGATCACCGCCGAGATCCCGGTATTGGCGTCGCGCACCAGGGGCAGCCCCTCCTCCACGGCGCGCAGCCGCGCCTGGGCGAGGTGCTGGCGCGGGCCCGGCGTGTCGCCGAACCACGCGTCGTTGGTGAGGTTGAGGATGAGCCCCGGCGGCGCGCCCGCGGCCTCCGCGGCGCCCGCGGGCAGGATCGCGCCGGGGAAGATCGCCTCGTAGCAGATGGTGGCGGCGACCGGCGGCAGGCCGGGAACGGCGAGGATGCGCTGGGACGCCCGCGCGCCCGCGGTGAAGCCGCCGGGGATCGCCACGAACTGGCGGAGGCCGAGCCCCCGCAGCAGGGCGTCGATCGGCCCCGGCAGGTACTCGCCGAAGGGGACGAGGTGGACCTTGTCGTAGGTGTCGACGATGCGCCCGCCCGGCTCGATCGCCATGATGGCGTTGTAGTAGCGCAGGCGCTCGCCGGGCAGGGGCTCCTCGGCCCGGGCCGCGCCCGTGAGCAGGATCTGTCCGGGCTCCAGGCCGGCGCCGACCTTGGCCAGCGCGTCGGGATCGCGCTGGATCAGGAAGGGGAAGGCGGATTCGGGCCAGACGATATGGGTCGGGCGGGGCTCGCCGGGCTCGGGCGCGCGCCGGGTCAGCTCGACGTAGCGGTCGACGATGTCGTCCCGGTTCTCGGGGCGGAACTTGGCGTCCTGGGGCAGGTTCGGCTGGACGAGGCGCAGGCGCACCCCCGCCACCACCGGATCGGGCTCAGGGCCGACCCGGGCCCAGCCGTAGAGCGCCAGCGCCGCGAGCACGATGGCCGCGGCGGCGAGCGGCCCGAAGCGGCTGCGCGGGTCGGTGCCGGTGGCGAGCGTCGCGGGCGCCGCGCAGACGAGGACCGCGAGCACGGTGAGCCCGTAGAGGCCGACCACCGAGGCCGCCTGCATCAGCCGGAGGTCCTGGCCGAGCGCCATGCCCAGGGTGTTCCAGGGAAAGCCCGTGAAGAGGTGGCCGCGCAGCCACTCGGCGCTCCCCAGGCCGAAGGCCAGGGCCGCGATGCGGCCGGGCCCGCGCGGCCAGACGAGCCCCGCCGCGGCGAAGCCGCCGCCGTAGAACAGGCCGAGCACGCAGGGCAGGCCGACGACGCCGAGGGGCAGCGCCCAGGCGAATTCCTCGGCCTCCACGAGGAAGGCGGAACCGAGCCACCACAGGCCGGCGGTGAGGTAGCCGAAGCCCCAGGCCCAGCCGATGCCGAGGCCGGGCAGGAGGCGGCGCAGGGCCGGACGGTCGGCCGTCGCGCCGTCCATCAGCCAGACCGCCGCGCAGAGGGAGACGGCGAGCGCGGGCAGGAAGCCGAAGGGCGGCATGGCCAGCGCGCCCAGCGCACCCGCGATCCAGGCGAGCCCGAGCCGGCGCCAGCCGGTGAGGCGCAGGAGCGGGGCGACCAGCGTGCCGCCGCGCGGGGCCGCGCCCGGAGGCGCGGCGGCGCGGGCGTGCGAGAGGGAGGGACTGGCTGGCATCGGTCGGGGATCCGTCACGGGATCCCTTGCGCGGTGAAAGGCGACGAAACCGTGACGCGGGCGGCCGAATCCCCCGGGGGGCCGTTCAGGCGGCGCGGGGCAGGGCGGGCGCCGCGTCCTCCCGGATTGCCCGGATGCAGGCGCGGGCAAGCGCCTCGGTCGCGTCCACCAAGGCGGGACGCAGAGGGCCCTCCACCCCGGCCAGAGCCACCGGGATCTCGGTGCAGGCCATGACCACGGCGGTGCAGCCGGCCTCGACCAGCGCCTCGGCCTGCGCCCGCAGGAGCGCCGCCGCCTCAGGGGTCGCGCCGGCCTTCACGAGGCGGATCGCCCGCATCACCGACTCCTGTCCGGCCGCCCCCGGCACCCGGCAGGGCAGGCCGAGGGCCCCGAGACGGGACTGGTAGAGGCCGCCGGCCACCGTGCTCGCGGTCGCGAGCAGGCCCACGCTCTCGCCCGGCCGGGCGGTCAGTTCCGCCGCCACCGCGTCGACGATGTGCAGGATGGGCAGCGCGGTCCCGGCCTGGAGCGCCCCGTGCCAGAGATGGGCGGTGTTGCAGGGGATCGCGACGCGGGTGGCGCCGGCCGCCTCCAGCCGGCGCAGGGCGCCCTGCATGGCGGGCAGGGGGTCGGCGCCGCCGGCGCTCAGGGCGGCGTTGCGGTCGGGGATGTCGCAGGCCGAGCAGACCAGCATCGGGATGTGGTCCTGGTCGCGGGCGGCGGCGGTGTTGCGCACGACCTTGGCCATGAAATCCACGGTCGCCATCGGACCCATCCCACCCAGAACACCGAGCATCGCCGCCCCCTGCCGTCGCGGAGCACGATGCGCGGCCGCGGGGCGGGGGTCCAATGCCGTGTCGGTCCGGCCTATTCCGATCCCGCATGGGCCGCCGCGAGCGCCCCGGCGGCCTGCCACACCGCCGCGACGGCGGCGCGCCGGTGGGCGGCGTTGCGGTAGAGGCGGATCTCTAGGGGCGTCTGCGCGCCGGCCGCGACGAGGCTGCCCTCCGCGAGTTCGCGGGCGACGAGGCTGCGCGGGAGCCAGGCCAGGCCGTGCCCTTCCAGCGCCATGAACTTCAGCGCCTCGGCCATGGCGTTCTCGTTGACATGGGTGCTGGCGGCGGCCCGGAACCCGGCCGCCCCCTGCGCCACCGCGCTCACCCGGCCGAGGAAGGAATTGCGCGCGTAGGCCAGAAGCGGCAGGTCCCCCGCGGGCGCCGGGCTGCGGACCGCCACGAGGGCGTCGGCCCCCACCACCCGGTGCGGGAAGAGCGCGGGGTCGAGGAGGATCGGCACCTCCGGATGGTGGAAGGTGAGCAGGAAGTCGTAGCCGCCCTCGGCGAGGGCCTGGAGGCAGGCGTGGAAATCGTCGGGGAGCAGGCGGCTGCTCAGGGGGCCCGCCGCCGCCTCGATCCCCCGGAACCAGCCGGGGAAGAAGGTCAGCGCCAGGGTGTGGAGGGCCGCCACCGCCACGGTCCCCGTGCCCGGCCGCGCCTCGGCCTGCAGGGCCACGCGGGTGGCGTGAAGCCTGTGCACCGTCTCCTCGGCGGTCTCGCGGAAGGCGCGGCCGGCCGCCGTCAGCGAGGTCGGGTAGGTGCTGCGGTCGACGAGGGCGACGCCGAGCCACGCCTCCAGCGCCTGGATGCGGCGGCTGAAGGCGGATTGGGTGACGTGGCGCTCCTCGGCGGAGCGCGAGAAGCTGCCGGTGCGCGCGAGGCTCGCGAAGTCCTCGAGCCACTTCAGCTCCATGGCTGCCCCGATGACCGCCCGCGGCCGAGGCCCGCCCTCACGCCCGCGGGGCCTCCGCGGCGGGGGGAGGCAGGGCGAGGGGCACCACCGCCTCGATCCGGGCGGGACCGCGCTGCACGCGCAGGCGCTTGAGGCGGCGGGGATCGGCGTCGAGCACCTCGAATTCGAGCTCGCCGGGGCCGGGGATCATCTCGCCGCGGGCGGGGACCCGGCCGGCCAGCGTCACCACCATGCCGCCGAGGGTATCGATCTCCTCGGCCATCTCGCCCACCGCCGCCACGAGGTCGACGCCCGTCGCCTCCGAGACCTCGGCGAGCGGCGCGCGGGCATCGGCCAGGAAGACCGCCTCCTCCCCCTCGACGCGCTGGACGAGGCCGGCCTCGGCCACGTCGTGCTCGTCCTCGATGTCGCCCACCACCATCTCGATGAGATCCTCGATCGAGATCAGGCCGTCGGTGCCGCCGTACTCGTCGATCACCAGCGCCATGTGGGTGCGCGTCGCCTGCATGCGCACGAGCAGGTCGATCGCCGGCATGGAGGGCGGCACGAACAGCACGGGGCGCAGGATCTTGGAGGCGGCGAGGCTCACCGAGAGGTCGACATTGCCGAGGTCGAGGGCGCGCAGGGCGCGGGCCGGGCTGCGCCGGAGGCGCGCGGCCTCGGCCGCGCCGTTGGCGGGGCCCCGGCGCGGCGCGGTCTCGGCCCGCGTGGCGACGTGCTCCACGAAGTCGCGGATGTGGACCATGCCGCGGGGCTCGTCCAGGCTGCCCTCGTAGACCGGCAGGCGGGAATGGCCGGCGGTGCGGAAGAGCTGCAGCAGGTCGCCGAGGCTGGTCTCGCCGGACACGGCCACGATGTCGGCCCGGGGGATCATCACGTCGTCGGCGCGCATCTTGTGCAGGCCGAGCACGTTCTTCAGCATCGCGCGCTCGATCGGCGAGAACGGGTTCTCGCCCGTGTCGGGCTCGGAGAGCGCCTCCTCGATCTCCCCGCGCAGGGATTCCTCGCGGGGCTTCAGGTGCAGGGCCTGGAGCAGGCGGTCATACCAGGGCTCGCGCGGGGCCTGCTCGGCCTCCGGAGCGCCGGGATGGGGCGCGGCCTGGGCCGCGCCGCGACTTCGGTCGTTGGTCATGTCGTCCGGGTTCGGGGTGAGGGCGGCGCTTCAGCCGCCGGGGAAGTCGGGCTCGTCGGCGTAGGGGTTCGGAATGCCGAGCCCCGCCAGGGCCGCGATCTCGAGCGCCTCCATGGCGTCGGCCTCGGCCTCGCCGGTCTCGTGGTCCTGGCCGAGAAGATGCAGGGTGCCATGGACGAGAAGATGGACGAGATGGTGCGCGAGCGGCTTCGACTGCTCCGCACTCTCGCGCAGCAACGTGTCATACGCAAGAACGAGGTCGCCGAGCGGGGCGGCGACCCCCAGGTGCCGGGGCTGGGGGGCGGCCGGGAAGGAGAGCACGTTGGTGGGCTTGTCCTTGCCCCGCCAGGTGCGGTTGAGCTCCCGCACGGCCTCGTCGTCGGCGAGGAGCACGCTGACTGCGACGGCCTCCGCGGGCCGCTCGGGGGCGGCGGCGAGCCCCGCGGCGACGGCGCGAATCACCAGGGCTTCGAGGTCGGCCACCGCCCCCTCCCAGCGCGGATCCTCGACGTAGAGGTCGATCTCGGCGGGCTCCGGCATGGTCAGGCGAGGGGCCTGCGCCGGGGGTTCGGGTTGCGGTCGCCGTCCCCCTCGCCGTGGGCGGCGCGCTCGTATGCGGTGACGATGCGGCGCACGAGATCGTGCCGGACCACGTCCACGTCCTTGAAGGTGATGCGCCCGATGCCCGCGACGCCGTCGAGGACCTGGACCGCCTCCACGAGGCCCGACTTCTGGCCCGGCGGCAGGTCGATCTGGCTCGGATCGCCGGTGACGATCATGCGCGAGTTCTCGCCCAGTCGCGTCAGGAACATCTTCATCTGCATGGAGGTGGTGTTCTGGGCCTCGTCGAGGAGCACCACGGCGTTGGTGAGCGTGCGCCCGCGCATGAAGGCGAGCGGCGCGATCTCGATGATGCCGGTCTGCAGGCCGCGGTCCACGTGGCGCGCCTCCATGAAGTCGTAGAGGGCGTCGTAGATGGGCCTGAGATAGGGGTCGACCTTCTCGCGCATGTCGCCCGGCAGGAAGCCGAGGCGCTCGCCCGCCTCGACGGCCGGGCGCGACAGGATCAGCCGCTCGGCATGGCCCTGCTCCAGCAGGGAGACGGCGTGGCCCACCGCGAGCCAGGTCTTGCCGGTGCCGGCGGGACCTTCGGCGAAGACCAGCTCGTTCGTGCGCAGGGCCTTGATGTAGGCGTCCTGGGCCGCGTTGCGGGCGCGGACCGCGCCGCGGCGGCGGGTGGCGATCTGGTCGAAGCGCGGGCCGCCATTGCCGTCGGCCGGGCGCTCGGCCGGGATCTCCGCCTGCGGGAACAGGCTGCCCTGCATCGTGGCTTCCTGGATCGCCCCGTCCACCTCGCCGAGCGTCAGGGGCCCGCCCTCGCGGGCGCGCTCGTAGAGCTTCTCGAAGACGCGGCGCGCGAGTTCCGCGGCGTCCGGCGGCCCCTTCACCACGAGATGGTTGCCGAGCGCGGTCGCCGTCACGCCGAGCCGGCGCTCGATATGGGCGACGTTCTGGTCGTACTGGCCGAAGACGAGGCTCGCGAGCCGGTTGTCGTCGAAGGTCAGCGCGATCTCGGCGGTCTCGTCGGGGCCGCGGGAGCCGGGCCCCCGCGTCCGGGGCGGGCCGCGACCGGCCGATCCGTCAGCTGGCGTCAAAGGAATGTCCTTCGCGTAAAGGGGTGCATCACAGCGGAAGCGCGCGGCGCCGGTCGCGTGGAGCGCGGGTTCCCTCTCCCGTTCGGGAGAGGGACAGGGTGAGGGGTGAGAAGGACCCGGAGGGGTCGCGCCGGTGCGGCGGACATGTCCGAGTTCCACTCCGACCGTTCTCGACCCTCACCCCAACCCTCTCCCGACCGGGAGAGGGGGCGCGGCGCGCTTCCAACGCCCGCCTCGATCCGTCCGGCATCCGCTCTCACGCGGCCTCGGCCCGGGTCGCCAGCTCGCCGTAGAGGCTGTTCGCCCCGGCCTCGCGGATGCGCACGGGCACCACGCTGCCGATGGTGGCGAGCGGCGCGGTGAAGTGCACGGCGAGCATGTGCGGGCTCTTGCCGGCGACCTGGCCCGGATGGCGCCCGGCCTTCTCGACCAAGACCTCGAAGACCTGCCCCTCGGCGGCGCGCTGATAGGCGTGGCGCTGCCGGTCGAGCAGCGCCTGGAGCGCGGCGAGGCGCGCGCTCATCACCGCCTCCGGCACCTGGTCGGCGCGCTCGGCGGCGGGGGTGCCGGGGCGGGGGCTGTACTTGAAGGAGAAGGCGCTCTCGAAGCCGACCTCCTCCACGAGGCGCATCGTCTCAGCGAAGTCGGCATCGGTCTCGCCGGGGAATCCCACGATGAAGTCGGAGGACAGGGCGATGTCCGGCCGGCTCGCCCGGACCCGGTCGATCAGGCGGCGGTAGGACTCGGCCGTGTGCCGGCGGTTCATCGCCTTGAGGACACGGTCCGAGCCCGACTGCACCGGCAGGTGCAGGTAGGGCATCAGGGCCGGGATCTCGGCATGGGCCCGGATCAGGTCCTCGCCCATGTCGTTCGGGTGGCTCGTGGTGTAGCGGATCCGGGCGATGCCGGGGATCGCGGCGACCGCGCGCATCAGGTCGGGCAGGGTCGCGGGGGCGCCGTCCGCGCCCATCCCGTGATAGGCGTTCACGTTCTGGCCGATCAGCGTGATCTCGCGCACGCCCGCTTCCGCGAGCTTGCCCGCCTCCGCCAGGACGGCGGCGACGGGGCGGGAGACCTCGGCGCCGCGGGTATAGGGCACCACGCAGAAAGCGCAGAACTTGTCGCAGCCCTCCTGCACCGTGAGGAAGGCGCCGACCCCGCGGTTGCGCCGCGCGGGCAGGCGGTCGAACTTGTCCTCGGCCGGGAACTCGGTGTCGACCACGCGGCCCTCGCGGGAGCGGGCGAGGAGTTCGGGCAGGCGGTGATAGCTCTGGGGGCCCACCACCACGTCGACGGCGGGCTGGCGGGCCTGGATCTCGGCGCCCTCGGCCTGGGCGACGCAGCCCGCCACCACGATGCGGGTGTCGAGGCCGGCGCGGGCGCGCTCGCCCTTCAATTCGCGCAGGCGGCCGAGCTCGGAATAGACCTTCTCGGCGGCCTTCTCGCGGATGTGGCAGGTGTTGAGGACGACGATGTCGGCCTCCTCCACTGACTCGGTCGCGGCGTAGCCCTCGGCGCCCAGCACGTCCGCCATGCGGGCGGCGTCGTAGGCGTTCATCTGGCAGCCGTAGGATTTGACGAAGGCTTTCTTCAACGCGTCACGTCCCGCTTGTCGGTTCCGGCCGGTCGATCCTTCGATCCCTCAAGCGCTCATCGTCGCGTTCGGCCGGGCGGCGGCCTCTAGCACAGAATTCGCCGCCCGTCCCGGCGGCGGGAGCGCGCGGGCGGCGTCAGACCGGGGCGAGCCCGGTCTCGGGCAGGCCGGCTCCGGCGGGCGCCGGCGCGGCGGGCCCGGACGGGATCTGGCCCGCCCGCACGGCGCGGAGCGCGCCGCGCACGGCGGCCTCGGCCTGGGCGGTGGCGCGCTTGCGGTCGGTGCCCGCCTCGAAGACGATCGGCGCGCCCCAGCTCACATGCACGTCGAGGGGCCCCTCGCGCACGAAGGTGGCGAGGTGGGGGGCGAGATCCATGTCGCCGTACCACGCCACGTCCGGCCGCTCCCCGCGGGTGACCGGCAGGCCGTTGCGGCGGGGATAGGCGAGCGCCAGGGGCTGGAGATGCAGGTGCTCCAGCCGGCCCTCCTCGGCCTCGATCGCGTTGCGCGCGGCCCCCACCAGGGAGGAGCGGAAGGGCAGGAGGCGGGTGCCGTCGCCGGTGGTGCCCTCCGCGAAGAGCACGATGAGTTCGCCCGCCGCGAGCCGCGAGCCGAGCATCCGGTTGACCTCCGCCGTGGCGCCGCGGCGGGCCCGGTCGATGAACACCGTCTGCTGCAGCACGGCGAACCAGCCGATCACCGGCCAGCCGGCGATCTCGGACTTGGCCACGAAGGAGAGGGGCCGCAGGGAGCCGAGCGCGGCGATGTCGAGCCAGGAGACGTGGTTGGCCAGAACCAGGGCCGGCGTGCC
The DNA here is from genome assembly GCA_947444195.1 of Methylobacteriaceae bacterium. Taxonomy (GTDB): domain Bacteria; phylum Pseudomonadota; class Alphaproteobacteria; order Rhizobiales; family Beijerinckiaceae; genus Methylobacterium. Next base: position 41,609 of record CANEZL010000037.1, read on the forward strand.
GGGGGCGGGGGGCGTGCCGCTCTGGGTCACCCGCACCGAGAACAGGCGCAGGGCCAGGCGGTGGAACAGCACCGGCGCCCAGCCTGAGGGCCGCCCGAAGCGCAGGGCCAGCCAGTGCGGGCCGACGAGCAGGCCGAACGCCCCGGCGAGGATGAGGAGGCGCAGGGCGATGCCGAGGCGGCTCACGGGCGCCTCACGCGAGGTCGGCGCGCATGGTCAGCGCCGTGGCGCGGCTGCCATCCGCCTTGAGATAGTAGCCGGTGCGGGCGCCGACCTGTTCGAAGCCGTGCCGGGCGTAGAGCTTCAGGGCGGGGGCGTTGCCCTCGTCGACCTCGAGATGGACGTGGGCGACGCCGGCCTGGGCGAGATGGGCGAGATGCGCCCGCAGGAGCTTGTGGCTCAAGCCCCCGCCGCGCACGCCGGGCGCCAGCACCACGGTGAGGATCTCGGCCTCGTCCGCCGCCTTACGCGAGAGCACGAAGCCCTGGAGCGTGCCGGCGCGCCAGAGGGCGTGGGCGTGGCTGGAGCGCTCGCAGAGCAGGCGCTCGAACTCGTGCCTGTCCCAGGGCCGCGCGAAGGCGGTGGCGTGCAGCCGGGCCAGGGTGCGGGCCTCTCCGGCATCGGTCAGCGACGCCACGTAGGGCTCGGGCAGGAAGGCGTCCCACCAGGACAGCCACCAGTCGAAGGGCCAGAAGGTCGTGGCGGGTCGGCTCATCGGCGTGCGAGCCTCGCATGATCCTGGGGCCGGGCATCGGCCCCGCGCAGATACATCGGCCGCGGCAGGGCCTGGGCCGGATCGGCCACCTGGCCCAGGGAGGCGACGGAGAGGATGTCGGGGCCGCCGGTGCCGGCGACGGCGGCGGCCACGCCGCGGGCGTGCAGCGCGGCGGCGAGCGCGGGCGCGCCGGAGCCGACGAGGGTGACGGGGCCCGGGCCCAGCCGCTCGGCGGCCTCCGCGACGGGGAGATGGGCCGGGGGCACGAGGATGCCCTCGCCCGCGCTCAGCGCCAGCAGGTAGACCGCCCCGTGCCGGGCGTCGATCGCGGCGGCGAAGGTCCCGTCGTGATGGGCCGCGAGCAGGGGGGCGAGGAGCGCCGAGAGGGTGGTGACGCCCACCACAGGGCGGCGCGTGGCGAGGCCGAGGGCCCGGGCCGCCGAGAGGCCGACGCGCAGGCCCGTGTAGCTGCCGGGCCCGACCGTGACGGCGATGCGCTCCAGGCTGCCGAAGCCGCCCTCGACCCGGGCCATGACCCGCTCGACCAGGGGCAGCAGCGCCTCCGCGTGGCCGCGGGCCAGTTCCATGCTCTCCTGCGCCACGACGCCGCCCGCCTCGTCCACGACGCAGGCCGAGCAGAGATCGAGCGCGGTGTCGATCGCCAGGATACGCAAGCTCACTCCCGTCCACCGGCGCCCGAGGCGCGCCGGCCGTGTCCCTCGCCCGCCAAACTACGGCAAAACGGCCGCCCCGTCAGGCGGAGCGGCCGCGGTCGCGTGCGGTTCGACCGCAGGTGTTGCGCGGGCGCGTCGGATCGCCCGCGCGCCCGCTCAGATCGCCTGGACGCCGCGCACCTCGGGCAGGAAGTGGCGGAACAGGTTCTGCACGCCCTGGCGGAGCGTCGCGGTGGAGGAGGGGCAGCCCGAGCAGGCGCCCTTCATCTCCAGGTAGACCACGCCCTCCTTGTAGCCGCGGAAGGTGATGTCGCCGCCGTCGCCCGCCACCGCCGGGCGCACCCGGGTCTCGAGCAGGTCCTTGATCGTCACCACCGTGTCGTGGTCGGCCGCGTCGTAGAACTCGTCCGCGGTGTCGTCGGCGCTGTCCACGCCCTCTTCCAGGACCGGCGCGCCGGACTGGAAATGCTCCATGATCGCGCCGAGCACAGCGGGCTTCACCTGCGGCCAGGCGTCGTCGCCCTCGGCCTTGGTGACGGAGATGAAGTCGTGCCCGAAATAGACCCCGGACACGCCCGGCACCGCGAACAGGCGGGCGGCGAGGGGCGAGCGGGCGGCGGCGCCCGCATCCTTCGCCTCGAAGGTGCCCTCGGTCAGCACCACGCGGCCGGGCAGGAACTTCAGGGTGGCGGGGTTCGGGGTGGCTTCGGTCTGGATGAACATCTCAAATCCTCGTCCGCTGCGCCGGTTCAAGGCCGGCCGGGAACGGCGCGCGCGCGCCCACCCTCCATGTGGCCCGGCGCGGGGATTTTCTCAACCGGGCGCGATCCTCGACAAAGCCGTCATCATCCTGTAATGGCGCCCCCAACTCACAACAGGATCGCCGAAATCCTGGCGCCGGGCTCCCATGCGGGGAGCGGGGCGCGACGGCTGGAGCATTGCCATGAACATCATCGAGCAGCTGGAGCGCGAGGAAGTCGCGCGCCTTGCCAAGACCATTCCCGATTTCGAGCCCGGCGACACGGTGATCGTGAACGTCCGCGTGAAGGAAGGCGAGCGCACCCGCGTCCAGGCCTACGAGGGCGTCTGCATCGCCCGGTCCGGCGGCGGCCTCAACGAGAGCTTCACGGTCCGCAAGATCTCCTACGGCGAGGGCGTCGAGCGCGTCTTCCCCGTGCACTCCCCGATGATCGACTCGATCAAGGTGGTCCGCCGCGGCAAGGTCCGGCGCGCCAAGCTCTACTACCTGCGCGACCGCCGCGGTAAGTCGGCCCGCATCGTCGAGCGCGTGGACCGCGCCAAGACGAAGGCCGCCCCGGCCCCGGCCGCCGCCGAGTAAGCGGCCCGCGATTCCTCCGCAGCACGACGAGGCCCGCCCCGGCAGCCCGGGGCGGGCCTCGTCGCGTTCGGGGCCGGCGATCGCGCGATGACGGCTGACAGCCGGACCCCGCTGTTCCGGATCGCCCCCACCCCGCGCGTTCTGCCGCAGGGGGCCATTAGCTGCCTTCTAACCAATTCGATTCACCATGCACCCGGACCTTCCCCGTGGGACGGCGACGCGCCGCCCCGCCCCGTATGCGTATCGGGTTCATGGCCAGTCTCCTGACGAATATCGCCGCCATGGCGGCGCTGACGACCCTGAAGGGCGTCAACAGCCAGCTCGACATCGCGAGCAACCGCGTCTCGACGGGCCAGCGCGTCTCGTCGGCCGCCGACAACGCCGCCTACTGGTCGATCGCCACCACGGTTCGCACCGACAACGCCTCGCTGTCCGCCGTGAAGGACTCCCTCGGCCTCGGCTCCTCGGCGGTGGACACC
>CANEZL010000038.1 GCA_947444195.1 Methylobacteriaceae bacterium
CCGAGCCCGGGGGGGCCGACGAACAGGACGTGGTCCAGCGCCTGTCCGGTCTTGCGGGCGGCCTCGATGAAGACCTGCAGGTTGGCCCGCGCCGCCCGCTGACCGACGAACTCGGACAGCGACAGCGGACGGATGCTCGTCTCCGCATCCTCCGCCGCCACAGGCGCCGGATCGAGAACCGGATTGATCGGGGGTTTCGGCTTCCGCATGGATCCCGCGCTCGACCGGCGCTCCTCACGCGCCGCGCCGCCGCAGCGGAGGCCGGTTCGGAGAGGCGCCGCGATCAGGTTGGCCGCATGTCCGGCGCGGGGGGCGCCGGGCCCGGCCTGTGTAGGCGCAAGCGCCGGCCCGGCTCAAGCGCGGCGGGTCCCGCCTATTGCAGGGCGAGGGGCATCGCCTCGACGCCGAGTTCGGCCACGCCGCGGGCGGCGAGGGCGCTGCGCAGGGCCTCGCGGGCCGGGGCGCGGCCGGTGAAGGTGCCGAGGCAGGCGGATTCGGACACCGTCCGCGGCGCCGGGCCGATCAACTGCACCACGCGCCGGGCGATGGCGGGCGCCGGGTCGATCCAGGTGACCGGCCAGGGCGCGAGGGCCTCGAAGCGGGCGCGCAGCAGGGGATAATGGGTGCAGGCGAGGCAGACCACGTCGGTGCGGCGCCCGTCCTCGGTGGTGACGAAGCAGCCGGCGATGGCCGCCGACAGCGCCGCGTCCGGCACCGGCTCGCCGGCGAGTTCCGCTTCCGCGTAGCCCGCGAGTTCGGGGGCGCCCACCAGGGTGACGCGGCAGGTCCGGGCGTAGGTCGCGATCAGGTCGCGGGTGTAGGAGCGCGCCACCGTGCCGGGGGTGGCGAGCAGGGTGACGAGGCCCGAGCGCGTGGTCTCGGCCGCCGGCTTGATCGGCGGGACCACGCCGACGAAGGGCGTGCGGAAGCGCTGGCGCAGGGCCGGCAGCACCAGCGTCGAGGCCGTGTTGCAGGCGATGACCACGAGGTCCGGCCGGTGCAGGTCGATCAGCCGCGCCATCACCGCCAGCACGCGGTCCACCAGGGTCGCCTCGTCGAGGCGGCCGTAGGGGAAGGCGGCGTCGTCCGCCGCGTAGACGTAGCGGGCGTCCGGCCGCACCCGGCGCACCTCTTCCAGAACCGTGAGGCCGCCGAGCCCCGAATCGAAGACGAGGATGGTGGGCTCGGCAGACGTCGTCGGCATCCCGACGGACAGGCTCGCCCCGGCCATGAGATCGATCCGCATAGAGGTCTCGAACGCTGTCTCGAACGCGTGGAGGGAGAAGTCTCCGGCAGGAGGGTTAAGAGCCTGTCACTGGGGCCGGAAAAAGGCTGCGCATTCCACCGGCCGGCCGGAATGCCGCGCCCGCGTTGCCGGCCCGGTCCCCCACCATATCTTCCCTGTCCGAACCCTTGCGGCGCACGGAACGTTCTCCGCGCGACGGGCAGGCGAAGGAAGGAATGCCATGGCAGCGACAGCGGCGACCCGCGCGGTTCCGGCGGGCGAGAGCGGCGCGGCGCCCTTCCCTGCCCCGCACCTGTCCGCGCGGCCCATCGATCCGGCGGCCTGGGCCGCCGCCTACCGGCACGTGCGCGCCGAGACCGAGCGCCGGGCGGCCCCGCTCTCGCCGGAGGATCAGCAGATCCAGTCCATGGCCGATGCGAGCCCGACCAAGTGGCACCGGGCCCATACGACGTGGTTCTTCGAGCAGTTCCTGCTGCGCGAGCACCTGCCGGGATACCGGATCCACGACGAGCGCTGGCACTACCTGTTCAATTCCTACTACGTCGCCGCGGGCCCCCGGCAGCCGCGCATCAGCCGCGGCCTCATCACCCGGCCGAACGCCGAGGAGGTCGCCGCCTACCGCCGGCACGTGGACCGGGCGGTGGAGGCGCTTCTGGAGGGCGCAGGGCCCGCAGCCCTGGAGGCGGTGCTGCCGATCCTCGAGATCGGGCTCTACCACGAGCAGCAGCACCAGGAACTGCTCCTCACCGACATCCTGCACGCCTTCGCGCAGAACCCCCTCGGGGCGGTCTACGATCCGGCGTGGCGCTTCCCGAGGCCGACGGCCCGCGGCGGCGCGGTCGATCTGCCCCGCTCCATCGCCGAGGTGGGCCATGCGGGCCCGGGCTTCTCCTTCGACAACGAGCATCCCCGCCACGAGAGCCTGATCCTGCCCTGCGCCCTCGACCGGGCCCTCGTCACCAACGGCCAGTGGCAGGCCTTCATGCGCGACGGCGGCTACGCGCGGCCCGACCTCTGGCTGTCCGACGGCTGGATCGCCGCGCAAGGCGAGGGCTGGGAGGCGCCGGGCTACTGGCGCCGGGAGGAGGACGGGGGCTGGAGCGTGATGACGCTCGGCGGGCGCCGCCCGGCGGAGCCGGATCTCCCCGTCACCCATATCAGCTACTACGAGGCCGACGCCTATGCCCGCTGGGCGGGGCGCGACCTGCCCACGGAGGCGGAATGGGAGGTCGCCGCCCGCGACCACGGCCTCGACGACGCCTTCGGCCTCGTCTGGCAATGGACCCGCAGCGCCTACACCGCCTATCCCGGCTACCGGCCGCTGCCCGGGGCGCTCGGCGAGTACAACGGCAAGTTCATGGCCAACCAGTTCGTGCTGCGCGGCTCCTCCGTCGCGACGCCCGAGGGCCACGCCCGGATCCCCTACCGGAACTTCTTCTACCCGCACCAGCGCTGGCAGTTCACGGGCCTGCGCCTCGCCCAGACGCGCGGCTGAGGCCGCCCCGGTTCACGAACCACGTATCTTCGTCCCCGCGTACCCCAGGAGCCGCCCGTGACCGTCAAGCCCGTGTTCAACGCCGCCACGCCGGTGACGCAGGCCCCCGCCCCGGACGCCTTCCTGGACGACGTGGTCCAGGGCTTCTCGCGGGCGCAGAAGACCCTGCCCGCCAAGTACTTCTACGACGCGGCCGGCTCCGACCTGTTCGAGGCCATCACCCGCCTGCCGGAATACTACCCGACCCGCACGGAGATGCGCATCCTCGACGCCCGCGGGGCCGAGATCGCCGCCGCCCTCCCCCGCGGGGGCGCGCTGGTGGAATTCGGCAGCGGCTCGACCGCCAAGGTGCGCCGCCTGCTGCCGCACCTGCCCGATCTCGCGGCCTACGTGCCCGTCGACGTCTCCGGCGAGTTCCTGCAGGCCCAGGCCGCCGGCCTGCGGCGGGATTTCCCGGCGCTCCGGGTCGAGCCGGTGGCGGCCGACTTCACGCAGCCCTTCTCCCTGCCCGCCGGGCTCGGCGACGCCCCCCGCGCCGGCTTCTTCCCCGGCTCCACCATCGGCAATTTCGAGCCCGAGGAGGCATCCCGGCTCCTCCGGCAGTTCGGCGCGATCCTCGGCGAGGACGCCGTGCTCGTGGTGGGGGTCGATCTCGTCAAGGCGCACGCGGTGCTGGAGGCGGCCTACGACGACGCGGCCGGGGTGACGGGCGCCTTCAACCGCAACGTGCTCACCCGGATCAACCGGGAACTCGCCGGCGGCTTCGATCCGGACGCCTTCGCGCACCGGGCCGTGTTCAACAGCCAGGCCTCGCGCATCGAGATGCATCTGGTCAGCCGGGTGGCGCAGACGGTCCCCGTGGCCGGCCGGCGCTTCGACTTCGCGGCCGGCGAGTCGATCCACACCGAGAACAGCTACAAGTACACGGTCGAGGGCTTCCGGGCGCTCGCGGCCGAGGCGGGCTGGACGGGAACGGCGGTCTGGACCGATCCGGAGGCCCTGTTCTCGGTCCACGCCCTGAAGCGCGTCGGCTGACGGCGGACCGCGCGGGTCAGCCCGCGCGCTTCTCCATCATCGCCTTCACCTGCATGAGCTGGTCCCAGACCTGGCCGGGCGAGGTGCCGAGCGCGGTGAAGCCCGCGGTGACGGCCCAGTAGAGGCCGAAGCAGATCGTCGGCACCAGCACCCAGGCCAGCACCTCCTCCCCGCGCTTGCGGCGCTGGCGGCGGCGGCGGCGCTGCTCGCGGGCGGTCAGCTTGGTCGGCTGCGGATTGTAGCTGGTGGGCTGGAGGGGGCCCTCCTGCAGATCGTCGGTCATCAAGCCCCTCCCCCCTCGCGGCGGCGTCCCGCTTCAGCATCGTCCCGAAAGCCGGCGTCCGGCTCTCGCAAGGAGGACGATGTCTCGGGACGCCGCCGCGCTCATAGCCTCACGGGCGCGATCACGAAAGCCTGAGCGGCCGTGTTCAGGCCCGCACCAGCGGGACCTTCGGCACGGTGCGCACGCTCTTGCCGCCGGAGCCGCCGCCCTTGTCGTCCTTCGGCGGCTTCTTGCGGCTGGCCGCCCGCGGCTTGGCGCGCTTCTTCTTGGCGGCGTTGGTGACGTCCTTCTCCGGGCGCGGCGTGACGGGGCCGGCCGGGAACTCGAAGGCGAGGGCGTCCTTGGCGCCGGCCTTGGCCTCAGCGGCGCCGGCCTTGGCCTCGGCGGCGCCGGCTTTGGCCTCGGCATCCTCGGGCTTGCGCACCACGACCCGGACCGCACCGCCGTCCTTGAGGCGCCCGAACAGCACCTCGTCGGCCAGCGGCGTCTTGATGGTCGACTGGATCAGGCGGGCCATGGGCCGGGCGCCCATGGTGTCGTCGTAGCCGTGCTCCACCAGCCAGTCGCGGGCCTCGTCCGAGAGCTCGATGGTGACGTTGCGGTCGGCGAGCTGCGCCTCGAGCTGGAGGACGAACTTGTCCACCACCTTGGCCACCACCTCCTTCGGCAGCTGGCCGAACGAGATGATCGCGTCGAGCCGGTTGCGGAATTCCGGCGCGAACAGGCGGTTGATCGCCTCCACGTCGTCGCCCGTCCGCTTGCTCTGCGTGAAGCCGTAGGCCGACTTCGCGAGGTCCGAGGCGCCCGCGTTCGAGGTCATGATGATGATCACGTTGCGGAAGTCGACCTGCTTGCCGTTGTGGTCGGTCAGCTTGCCGTGGTCCATCACCTGCAGGAGGATGTTGAACAGGTCCGGATGGGCCTTCTCGATCTCGTCGAGCAGCAGCACGCAGTGCGGGTGCTGGTCGATCCCGTCGGTGAGCAGGCCCCCCTGGTCGAAGCCGACATAGCCGGGGGGCGCACCGATCAGGCGCGAGACCGTGTGCCGCTCCATGTACTCCGACATGTCGAAGCGCAGCATCTCGACGCCGAGCGACGAGGCGAGCTGCTTGGCGGCCTCGGTCTTGCCGACGCCGGTGGGGCCCGCGAACAGGTAGGAGCCGATCGGCTTGTCGGGATCGCGCAGCCCCGCGCGGGCGAGCTTGATCGCCGAGGTCAGCGCCTCGATGGCGTTTGACTGGCCGTAGACCACCCGCTTCAGGTTCTCGGTGAGGTTCTGGAGGACGACCGCGTCGTCCTTCGAGACGGTCTTCGGGGGGATGCGGGCCATCGTGGCGATGGTCGCCTCGATCTCCTTCACGCCGATCGTGCGCTTGCGGCGCGCCTCGGGGAGCAGCATCTGCGAGGCGCCGGTCTCGTCGATCACGTCGATCGCCTTGTCGGGCAGCTTGCGGTCGTTGATGTAGCGGGCCGAGAGCTCGACGGCCGCCTTCACCGCGTCGGTGGTGAACTTGAGCTTGTGGAACTCCTCGAAGTAGGGCCGCAGGCCCTTCACGATCTCGATCGTGTCGGGGATCGAGGGCTCGTTGACGTCGATCTTTTGGAAGCGCCGCACGAGCGCCCGGTCCTTCTCGAAGTACTGGCGGTACTCCTTGTAGGTGGTCGAGCCGATGCAGCGCAGGGTGCCGGAGGCGAGGGCGGGCTTGAGGAGGTTCGAGGCGTCCATCGCCCCGCCCGAGGTCGCACCGGCGCCGATCACCGTGTGGATCTCGTCGATGAACATGATCGCGTTCGGGTGCGCCTCGATCTCCTTCATCACCTGCTTGAGGCGCTCCTCGAAGTCGCCGCGGTAGCGGGTGCCGGCGAGCAGCGTGCCCATGTCGAGGGAGAAGACGGTCGCCTCGGCCAGCACCTCCGGAACCTCGCGCTGGATGATCTTGCGCGCGAGCCCTTCGGCGATCGCGGTCTTGCCGACGCCGGGGTCGCCCACCAGCAGCGGATTGTTCTTCTGGCGGCGGCAGAGCACCTGGATCGTGCGCTCGACCTCGGCGTGGCGGCCGATCAGGGGGTCGATCTTGCCGTCGCGGGCCTTCTTGTTGAGGTTGACGCAGTAGGCGTCCAGCGCGTCGCCCTTCTTCTTGGGGCCGCGCGCCTCGCCCTCGTCGCTCGGCCGCTCGGAGGCGCCCTCCTCGTCGGCGCCGCGCACGGGCTTCGCCTCGGAGGCGCCAGGGCGCTTGGCGATGCCGTGGCTGATGTAGTTGACCGCGTCGTAGCGGGTCATGTCCTGCTCCTGCAGGAAGTAGGCGGCGTGGCTCTCGCGCTCGGCGAAGATCGCCACCAGCACGTTGGCCCCCGTCACCTCCTCGCGGCCGGAGGACTGCACGTGGATCACCGCCCGCTGGATCACCCGCTGGAAGCCGGCCGTGGGCTTGGCGTCCTGGCGTCCGTCACCGGTGAGGTTGGACAGCTCGGTGTCGACGTACTCGATGAGGCTGCGCTTCAGCGTGTCGATCTCGACGTTGCAGGCCCGCATGACGGCGGCGGCGTCCTGGTCGTCGACGAGGGCGAGCAGCAGGTGCTCCAGCGTCGCATATTCGTGACGGCGCTCCCCGGCGAGCGCCAGGGCGCGGTGGAGGGCTTGTTCTAGGCTGCGTGAGAAGCTGGGCAAAGCTGGCCTCTGTGTGGGTGCCTATTTCTTTTCCATAACGCACTGGAGAGGATGTTGGTGTTTGCGCGCAAAGTCCATGACCTGCGTCACCTTGGTCTCCGCCACCTCGTAGGTGAAGACCCCGCACTCCCCCACGCCGTTGTGATGGACGTGCATCATGATCTGGTAGGCGTCCTCGTGGCTCTTGTTGAAGAACCGCTCCACCACCAGCACCACGAACTCCATGGGCGTGTAGTCGTCGTTGAGCAGCAGCACCCGGTAGAGGCTCGGCCGCTTGGTGCGGGTGCGCGTCCGGGTGATGATCGCGGTGTTGGCGCGGTCGTCCCCCCCCGGCCCGCCGGGCCCCTCCGGTCCCGCCGCGCGCGGCGCGATGCGCTCCACCGTGCGGGGAGCGGGCATGCGGGTGCGCGCCGTACCGGCCTGTTCGCGTGCGGTGCCCAGCGTCGGGACCTCTGTCATCTCTCTCGAACCGAACCCTGAAGCGCGGACTGGAAGCGTCGGCCTCGACCATGGCCGTTCCGGGGCAGCCGTGCACCCCGGCGGACGCCGTCCCGCAATCTACAGATCGATAGGCGACTTCGCCAGTCGCCTGCGCGAAACTGTCCGGATCGGGGACAGGCCGGGGGCACCCCGCAAGGGACGCGGCCGGCGCCCGGCCCGGCCACGGCGCGGCCACGAAGTCCCGGTATCGAGGCGCCGGAACCAAGTCCCGGCAAGCGATCCGGGGGAGCCGCCCGCGCCGCCCGGCCGGCGCGCGGGCACGGGGAGCAGGTCATGCTCCGTGTTGTGCGGTGCATCGACCGGGTTGGAGACCGCGCGCGGGGGCCTCTGCACCGCTCAAATCGTCCGATCCTATTAACCGCCGCGTAACCGAGGCTTCCTAATCTTCGATCGATGCAGCGGCGCCACGCGAGATCGTGGCGGGCCGCGCGGATGGTGCGATGCAAACCGGCAGGAGCCGGTCGAGGGGCGATCCAGCGTGATGCGTAGCGTACAGAGCCGCTCCCGGACGGTGCCGACCCTCGCCGCGACGCTCGCCGCCGCGGCGGTGCTCACCGCCCTGGCCTCCCCCGCCGAGGCGCGCCGGCGCTCCCACCACGCCCGCTCGGGCGGCGGCTACAACCCGCCCTACGCGGCGATGGTGGTCGACGTGAAGACCGGCCGGACGCTCCACGCGGTCAACGAGGACGCCCTGCGCCACCCGGCCTCGATCACGAAGGTGATGACCCTCTACATGCTCTTCGAGCAGATGGAGAAGGGCCGCTTCGCCCTCGATTCGGAGCTGACGGTCTCGGCCAAGGCCGCCATGCAGGCGCCGTCGAAGCTCGGCCTGCGCCCCGGCTCCACCATCACGGTGGAGGACGCGATCAAGGCCCTCGTCACGAAATCCGCCAACGACGTGGCCTGCGCCATCGGCGAGAACATCTCCGGCTCCGAGGAGCGCTTCGCCCAGGCGATGACCGCCAAGGCCCGGGCGCTCGGCATGAGCCGCACCACCTACGCCAACGCCTCGGGCCTGCCGGACGCCGACCAGATCACCACGGCGCGCGACCTCACGGTGCTCGCCCGCGCGATCCAGGACCGATTCCCGCGCTACTACCGCTACTTCCAGACCCGCTCCTTCGCCTTCCGCGGCCGGGTCATCGGCAACCACAACCGGCTGCTCGGCAACGTGGAGGGCGTGGACGGCATCAAGACCGGCTACACCCGCGATTCGGGCTTCAACCTGATGACCGCGGCCAAGAGCGACGACCGCCAGATCGTGGCGATCGTGCTCGGCGGCAAGTCGGGCGCGAGCCGCGACCGCATCATGGCCGATCTCGTGCGCGCCAACCTGCCGCGGGCCTATGCCGGCGCCCGCCAGACCGGCCCGTCCGTGGAGATCGCCGAGCGCGCCCGCCCGGCGGTCGTGGCCGACGCGGTCTCGCGCACCCGCACGCAGCTCGCCTCGGCGGACGACGACGAGATCGAGACCACGAGCTCCACCAGCCGCAGCCAGCCCCTCGACATCACGCCGCGCTCCACCGCGACGCCGGGCTCCGGCAGCCGCAACCCGGCCCTGCCCCGGGCGGCCCAGGCCTATGCCGGCGCGTCCGCGCAGGCGCCCTTCCCCGCCTCGGGCGGCGCCAGGTCCGATGGCAAGTCCGACGCCCGCCTCGCCTCCGTCGACGGCGCCCGCGCCGAGCCGCCGAAGCCCCTCGCCGGCGCCGCTCGCGTGGTGCCCACGGCCTGGGTGATCCAGCTCGGCGCCATGGACGACGAGGCCAAGGCCAAGTCGATGCTGGCCGAGGCCCGGGCCAAGGTCGGCGGCAGCCTCGCCAAGGCCGCGCCCTACACCGTGAAGGTCGAGCACGGCGGCGCCACCCTCTTCCGAGCCCGGTTCTCGGGCTTCTCCGAGCAGGAGGCGGCGCAGGACGCCTGCACCGCGCTGAAGCGCAGCGGCTTCAGCTGCTTCGCCACCCGCAGCTGACTTTCCGGAAGCCCCGAAGTTTCGTCTCGATTCACTGACCGCGGCGCGTTCTGCCGCGGTCCATGCGGCCGGCTGCACGGACGGCTGCCGGCGTCTCAGTCCAGCACTCTGACAACGCGCGTGGAGTATCAGCGATGTCGGTTCGTCAGCCTGTCGCGGGCCGCGTTGATGCGGGCGGCCGTGGCCGCGCTCCCGCCCTGGTCGGGATGGGCGCTCTTCATGAGGGCCCGGTGCGCGGCGCGGATCTCCTCGCCGGTCGCCCCGCGCTGAAGCCCCAGGATCTGGTACGCCTCCTCCTCCGTCAGCGTCCCTGGCTGCGGCGGACGGCCCGGCCGCGGGTCGCGATCAGCCTCAGCGTCTACACGCCGGGCGGCCTGCCGGCCGTGGAGATAAGCCTCTAGGCGGTCCCCGAAGCGGCGGCGCACCTGCCGCCCGAGACCCTCCGCCCCTTCGAGCAGCCAGGCGCCGCCGAGCCCGAGGACGAGGGCGAGGCCGATCTGCCCGCGCAGGAGGAACATGGCGGCGAGCCCCAGCGCCCCCCAGGCCGCGGCGCGCCGCAGGAGGCGCGGCGTGAGGGCCGGGCGCTTGCGGAGGAACCACCACAGGCCGAGGCAGGCCGCGAGGCCGAGGACGAGGGTCATCGCTCCGCCCTCAGGGCCCGATGCGGGGTGGTGGGACCCGCCCTCCCTGGATCATCGTGCGACCAGCGCGGGACAGGGCGTGCTGCCGGTTCCGTGAGCAGGCGGCGCACGCTCGAGCGTTGTTTCGGCATCGTCCTCTTCCGGGAGCCGGCGGCCACCGTTCGCATCGTGATCCATCTTATCGTGATCGCAGGATGATCCCGAAAAGCCGGGTTCCACTTCTTCGCATCGTGCCCTAGAGCCGTGCCCGATCGCGTTGCAATCGTCCACGGCTCTAACCCTTTGTTTTAGCGCGCTCTCTTGCGCCGAACCGGCATCCACTTCGGCGGAGAGCGCTCTAGCGCTGCACCCCGAAGCCGGCGCTGACGCGCCCGCCGACCCGGATGTCGAGATCGGACCCGAAGTCGCGCCGCGGCGGGGCGGGCCTCGCCCCCTCGCGCGGGCAGCCGGGCCGGGGCGGCAGGCGCACCCCTTCGGGAGCGTCCTCCGGGCAGAGGGCGGATCGGGCCGGTCGCTCCGCCGCGATCGCCCCCGCGGGGGCGGCGAGGAGCAAGGCGGCGAGGATCGTGCGGCTCGGCAGGCTCACGGGCGGTTCCTCACGGGCGGTTCTCCGCGACATCGGTGGTGGCCACGCGCAGGGTGCGGGCGCGGCCGTCCCGCTCCACCACGAGGTTCACCGTCTCCCCGAGGCCGGCTGCCTGGAGGGCGGCGGTGAGGTCGGCGAGGCGGTGGACGGGCTTCTCGCCGACGCCGACGATGACGTCGCCGATCTCGCCGGTGGCCGGATCGACCCCGCGCAGGCCGGCGCTGGCCGCGGGCGAGCCGCGCAGGACGCGCAGCACCACGACGCCGTCGATGCCCAGGCGCGCGGCGGTGGCCTCCTGGCCGGCGATGATGCCGATGCCGGGATTGCGCACCCGGCCGATGCGGATCAGGTCCGGCACCACCCGGTTCACCACGTCGACGGGCACCGCGAAGCCGATGCCGGCGCTGGCGCCCGACGGCGAGAAGATCGCCGTGTTGACGCCGATGAGCCGGCCCGCGGAATCGAGGAGCGGGCCGCCCGAATTGCCGGGGTTGATCGCCGCGTCGGTCTGGATCACCCCCGACAACTCGCGCCCCTCCCCCGTGGGCAGGCGGCGCTGGAGGGCGCTGATCACCCCCGTGGTCAGGGTGTGGTCGAGGCCGAACGGGTTGCCGATGGCGAAGGCCGACTGTCCGACCTTGAGGTCGGCGGAGGTGCCGATGGCGAGCGGCGGGGGCGTGCGCGCGACCCGGCCGAGCTGCAGCACCGCGAGGTCGTAGGCCGGCGCGGTCCCCACCAGCCGCGCCGACACCACCTCGCCGGTGGAGAGCCTTACCGCGATGCTGCCCCCGGCCTGGGTCGCCGCCTGCACCACGTGGTTGTTCGTCACCACGTGACCGGCCGAGTCCCAGACGATGCCGGTGCCGGTCTGGGTGTTGCCGCCCTGCCCCTGGCCCCGCTCGTCCTCGTCGTCGAGGCTCATCAGGGCGCGACCGCGCGCCGCACCCTGCGCGAAGACGTGGACGACGGAGGGGCTCGCCCGCTCGAACAGGGCGACGGTGGCCGATTCCGCGGGGGCGAGATCGCCGCGGGCGGTGACGGCACGCGGGGTCTGCGCCGAGAACAGGAGCGCGGTGAGGTAGGGCTGGGCCACGAAGAGCGCGAGCAGGACCAGCCCTGCGGCGAGTGCGATGCGCACGAAGCGGTCCGGCACGGCGATGGGGTCCTCGTCGGTGTGGAAACGGTGACTTCCGGTCACGGTGCCCCGCCGCGTCGCGGTTCGGAGCGCGTCTTAACGGAGCGTTCAGGCCGATTCCTTCACCACGAAGACGGCCCGGCGGCAAGCGTGCGGCGGCGCACAAACTTGGCGGTGCGGACGGGCTAACGAAATGGTCATCACTGGCGGGGACAATCCTCGTCAGTGGACGTGCAGTCTATCCCGCTGGTCCGGTGTCGTCGTCTCCGATGAAGCCGGTCAGGTGCGGCGGTTTGCGACGCAATCGTGGCCGATGGCTGCGAAAAGATCGCATTGCCGCCCCAGAGAAGCTGCCGTCGCGGACGACTTCTCCCCTGCCCACCGCCCGTGCCCCACGGTGCGGCGGGTGCCTGGACTGACTGAAGACGGTTCGGAAGGAACACACCATGGAAACCGAAGCTCTCGAACGGCCCGCCGATCTGACGATCTGGCGCACGGTCCCGGCGAGCTCGCCGCTGGCCCAGCCGGAGCGGTTCGGCACCCTGCGCGAGGCGATCGCCGCCGCCGCCGGCGCGCTGACGGACCCGGCCAAGCAGCCCTGGATCATCACGGAGGAGGGCGAGATCCTCTCCCCCAACTGGATCCGGACCTACCTGAACTGAGCGGTCCGGCCGACGCGGCGGGCCCCGCCGCACCGGCGGCCGATCGGCCCGCGAACCTGCCTTATGTGAATGCGCCGCCCTGCCGCGGCGGCGATGGTGCGGCCGGCCGGTCACGAGCTTCCCCCCTCTCGCCCGGCTGGTGCCGCCGGCCGCGCGATCCCGCGATCGCCCGCGTCGGCGGTGCCCGTGCCGGCCCGGCGGGTCAGGGCTCCTGCGCGGCCTCGAACGCCTCGAGGCCCTGCCGGTCCGGATTGATCCCCGCGAGCGCGCGCTTGGCCGCCTCCAGCGGGTGCTCGGACTCGATGCGCACCGCCTTCAGATCCGCGCTCTTGTAGACCGTGACGATGGTGTCCATCACCTCGGTGAGCGTGGTGCGCTTGTCCTCGGGGGCGGCGATCAGCAGTTGCAGGCCCCAGGCCCCGTAGAGGTCGACCAGCGCCTGGCTGTTGCGCACGTCGAGCTTCGAGAAGGCCTCGTCGAGGAGGCAGAGGCCCAGCCCCGGATTCTCGTCGCCCGGCCGGTCGCCCGGATAGTAGGCGCTGGCGAGCGAGGCGGCGATCGCCACGTAGAACGGCGCCTGCGCCTCGCCGCCGGAGCCGCGCAGGGCCCGGCTCGACATGGTGGTGCGCGAGCCGTCCCGGCCCTTCATGCCGATCTCGTAGACGAAGTAGTTGCGGTAGTCGGCGAGCCGCGCCGCGTCCTCGGCGCCGCCGATCAGCGCCTGGATCTCCTCCAGCGCCGCGCTCATCGCGCCCCCCTCCCCCGGCACCAGCAGCGCCTGCGCGGCATCGGGCGAGCGCGCCACCTCGGTGGCCAGCGCGTGCACGGCCGCGTAACGACGGTCCACGGCCGCCTCGAAGGCGTAGGTCTGGCCGGTGAAGCTGCGCGAGGACAGGCGTTCGTTGAGCGCGTCGAGGCGCGCCTGCACCCGCTCGAACTTGTCGGCCAGCCGCGTCAGCAGGTCCTCGGTCATCAGGCGGCGCATCTCGCCTTCCGCCCGCTCGGCCTGGGCGCGGTAGCGGCGCAGTTCGTGGCCCGCCACCGCGTCGTGCTCGCGCCGGGCGAAGGTGTAGCCGAGGCTCGCCGGGGCCTCGCCCTGCCCGAGCGGGTTCGCGATGCGCCACTGCGCGCAGTATTCCGTGAGGTCGCGCTCGGCCGCCCGCCCCTGGGCGCGGGCGCTCTCGCCGGCCTCGCGGGCGAGATTGCGCTCGGAGGCGGCGAAGGCGCTCATCGCCTTGCCCTCGGCGCCCGCGAGTTCCCGGCGCACGGCGGCGATGGGGGCGAGGTCGGGGGCGGTCTCGCGGAGCAGCCGGACCCGCATGGCGTCCCCCGAGACGAAGCGGGCGAGCGCCCCGCGCCGGGCCCCGAGCGCCGCGCGCGCGGCCTCGCGGGCGGCGATCCGGCGCGCCTTCAGGGCGGCCTCGTCGGCGAGCATCCGGTCGAGCTTGGGCTCCAGCTCCTCCGAGAGCTCGCGCAGATAGGCGACGCGCTCCGCGTTGAGGGCCTTGATCTCGGCCTCCAGCCCGTCCGGATCCTGCTTCGTGATCGCCTCGCGCTCGGTGGCGAGCGTCCGGCGGCGCCCCTCCAGCCCGTCGACCTCGTCGCGCAGGGCGTCGACGTCGTCGAGGCCGCGGCCGATCCGGGCGCGGATCGTGGCCGCGGCGCGGGCGGCCTCGCGCAGCACCACGGCCTCGTTGCGCAGGCGTCGCGCCTCGGCCACGGCGGCCTCGTGCTGGCGGCGGCTCTCCGCGGTCGGCCCGCGCTGGCCGCGGGTCATCAGCAGGTCGACGGAGCGGGTGACGGTGTAGGCCATGCCCGCCGTGGTGCGCCCCGAGGGCGCCACCGCCCGGCTCATGTGGCGCAACTCCGCGTCGTCGCGGGCGAGGTCGTAGCCGCCGATGCGCACGCCGAGGAAGGCCTCCGCATGGGGGTCGCGGGTCTCGATCACCGAGAGCGGGCCGTCATCGTCCCGGCGGACCCGGTGGCGGGCGGTGTCGGTGGTCTTGACGAGGATGCAGCGGCTGAAGCGGTCGCGGCTGCCCTGCAGCACCTGCAGCGCCTCCTCCAACCGGTGCGGCTCCACCACCAGCGCCTCGCGGGCGCGGCCGAGCAGGCCTTCGAGGGCCTGGCCCCAGGCCGGATCGACGATCTCGGCGAGTTCGCAGATCGGCGTCGCCTCGATGCCCCGCCGATTCAGCTCGCTCCGGAAGGCCACCGTATCGGAGGACAGGCGCGCGCCGGGGCCGAGGCCAGCGGCGGGCGCCGGGGCGGTGCGCTCGGCCTCGCTCTCCTTGGCGCGGGCGCGCAAAGCCGCGTCCTCGGCGGCCCGTTCCAGCGCCTCCTCGAAGGGCGCGAGGCGGCCGATGCGCTCCACGAGGCCGGCGAGCGCCCCGTCCGCGCGCAGGAGGTCGGTGAGGGCCGCGTCCTTGCGCAGGCCGGCGCGGGCGCAGGCATCGGCGAGGTTTGCTGCCTCCGGCGCGGCGGAGCGCATGGCGGCGAGGACCGGCTGGAGCTTGCCCATCTGGCCCACGAGCCCGACGAGGTCGGCGACGCGGGTGGCGAGGTCGCGCCGGTCGCGTTCCAGCATGGAGAGGCCGAGCGTCGAGGCGGCGAGCCGCCCCTCCGCGGCGCTGGCGGCCGCGAGCGCCTTCTTCTCGGCGATCTCGGCATCGATGTCGCGCACGAAGCCCCGGCTCGACGCGACGCTCTCCCGGGCGATGCGCAAGGCATCCGCACCCTCCCGCAGGCGGGTGCCGATCGCGAGCATGTCGAGGCAGCGGCGGCGCAGCTCGGCGCTGGCGGCGCGGGCCTCGTGGGTGGCGGCGGCGAGCACCGCGTCGCCCCAGGTCTCGTAGCGCTGGACGAGGCGGCGCAGGCGGGCGAGCTTCTGCTCCAGCTCGCCGATGGTCTCGAGCAGCGCCCGCCAGTTCTCGATCGATTGCCGGATCCGCTCCACGTCGAGGGGCTCGGCGTCGAGGACGAAGCTGCGCACGAAGGCGCTCGAATCGAAGATCGGCTTGAAGGCCACCGCGTTGGCGAAGCTGCGCAGGAAATGGCGCGGATCGGGCACCGGCGCGCCCTCGCGCAGGGTCGCGAGGAGTTCGGAGGTGAAGCGCTCGCCCGAGGCGCGGAACTCCTCGAAGGTCTCGGCCCGGCGGCGGAGATCGGCGGCGATCTCGCTCCAGGGGGCGGTGTAGCTGCCCTCCCCGCTCTGGCGCTCGTAATCGGCGATCTCGAAGCGGTGGCCGGTGGCGATGAAGCGGGAGAGCACGGTCTCGCGGCTCTCGCTGGCGCGGGCGGCGAGCGCCAGACCCACCGAGACGACGCGGCCGGTCCGCGCGTTCTCGAAGACGAGGACGAGGACCGTCTCGCAGGCCTCCCGCGTCGGGCGGCCGCCCTCGGCGGGGTCGCTGATCCAGCCGAGGCAATAGTCGCGCACGGTGCGGGCGCTCCGGCCCGAGGCGGAGGCGTTCAGCGCCAGCCGGCTCGCGTTGTTGCCGGCCAGCACGGTGCCGACCGCGTCGAAGATCGTGGACTTGCCCGCCCCCGTGGGACCGACCAGCGCGGTGGCGCCCCGGACCCGGATCTGCTCGCGCCGGATCAGGTACCAGTTCGAGATCGCGATGTCGGTGAGGCGGTACACCCGGTCCTGCCACAACTCTCTCGGGGTGAGCCGGCGCGGGTCGCGCGCGTCCGGGGTCACCGGCCCCGTCCGGGCTGTGCGCGTCGGCGCGGCCGAAGGCGGGGCCGCGCCGCCCTGTTGCGGGCAACGCCGTGCGGATGCAACCCGGTCGGCCCCTATTCGCCGGGATCTGCCGCGTCGGCCCAGAGCTGGAGGCGCTCCAGCCAGCCGTCGGAGGCCAGGACGAGGATGCCGGGCAGCACCGAGACCGGGGTGATGCGCTCGTTGCGGTCGCGCTCCCCCGTGCGCAGGCCCCCGCGGCGGGCGAACAGGCGCAGGATCTCGATGAGGCGGGCCTCGTCCGGCGGCTCGGCGCGGGCGGCGGTGCGGATCGTCTCCACGAGGTCGTCGGTGGTGCACTCCACCACCCCGTCCGTGGAGATGCGGTGGTCGCGCACGCCCTCCTCGTAGGCGAGGCGAAGGGCCAGCAGGACCAGGGTCTCGTCCTTGCGCAGGCGCTCGGCCACGATGTCGTGGCGGGCGGCGTCGGCGGGCAGCGTCAGGGAGACCATCTGGTCCCGGTGCGAGACCGCGAGACTGTAGCCGAGGCAGGCGAAGTAATCGGTGAAGAAGGGCGCGTAGTGGCGGGCGAGCTCGTAGGAGCGGCCGATGCCGGGGGTGTTCGAATAGATCACCTGCGCCTTCAGCATGACCTGGAGCGCGCGCGACAATTCCTCCGCGTCCGGCGCCCGGGCACCGGGCGGGGGCGGCTCGTCGCCGTCGACGATGGCACGGAACGCCTCAAGCATGGAGGCTGCACTCAAGCATGTCTGCCGCCCTCAAGCACCGGGGCGCCGCTCCAGCACGAAATCCGGGCAGTCGAGCCAGCCGTTGGAGAGCCGCTCCTTCAGGTGGGTGACGTGGAAGCGCTGGCCGAGCGCGCCCTCGAACAGCACGTCGATCTCGCGCAGGCGCTGGAACACGACGAAGGCGTCCACGTCCGCGACGGCCATCTCCGAGCCGCGCAAGGGACCCTGCTTCGGCAGGCGCGCCTCCACGAACGCCGCCATGCGCTCCGGCGTCACCGTGGTGCGGCGGCGGAACACGGCCTTGGCCTCGGCGAAGGCCTCGATGCGCGGATCGACCACGATCTCCGGCAGGGGCTCGATGTCGATGGGCGCGCGCAGGCGCCGGGGCGTGGCCAGATGCGCCTCGCCGATGGGCGGGCGCAGGAGCGAGACGTCGGCGGGGATGTCGGGCGCCTCGTCCGACGCGCCGACCGCGCGGAGCGCGGCGGCCGTGCGCTCGATGCCGAGCGAATCCGGCCGGTCCATGTAGCGCACGGCCGCCGCGATGCGCCGCTCCATGCGGGCCACGACCTCGTCCACCGCGTCGAGATGCCGGTCGATCCCCTCGAACACGGCAAGGATCTCGGCCAGATCCCGGCGCACCGCCCGCTCGCCCGCATCGAGATCCGCGGCGCGGCCCTCGCGCACGAGGCCCTCGGCGAGCGCCCGGATCGTCAGCACGTCGCGCAAGCCCCGGCCGGCCTCCCGCACGATGGCCGAGCGGAAGCGGAACGGGTTGAAGCGCGTGTGCAGCGTCCGGTAGTCGCTGATCAGGTGGCGCTCGACGAAATCCTCGAAGTAGAGGCGGAAGGCGGCGCGGCGGTCCTCCTCGCGCAGGATGCGGTCCTCGATCTTGCGCATGGCGCCGGCCAATCCGCGCAGATGGGCGAGGAAGGCGCTGGCCTCGCGCGCCGCGTTGGCGAGCGCCTCGGAGCGCTCGCCCGGATTGGCGAGCGCGCTCTCCAGGCTTCCCAGCACCTCGAGCACGGCGCCGCCGTAGGAGCGCGTCTCGCCCCGCTCGATCCGGGAGAGTTCTTCCAGGAGGAGGCGCGCCTCGGGGTCGAACTCGACCACCGGCACGTAGCGCTCGCGCCGCTCGATCAGCCAGCCGGACTCGAGGAAGCGCCGGTAGAGGGCCGAGCGGCGCTCCACCGCGTCGGGGGGGAACGTGTCGTCGTCGGCGAGGTCCGGCGTGTCGTAGCTGCCGGCGAAGGCGCCGATCTCGGCGAGCAGCTCGGCCTTGCGCATGGGCTCGGAGCCGATCACGCGCCGGTGCAGGTGCAGCAGCAGCGCCGCGTTGAAGGCGCGGCTCGGGGCCGCCAGCGGCCGGAACAGGTCGTCGGGAAGCTGCGTGAACAGCACGATGCGTCGACCCGTCCCGGCGGTCTCGGGCCTATTTCGAGCCGATCAGCTCGACGTCGAAGAGCAGGGTGGCGTTGGGCGGGATGATGCCGCCGGCTCCGCGCGCGCCGTAGCCCATCTCCGGCGGGATGATCAGGGTGCGCTTGCCGCCGGCCTTCATGCTGGCCACGCCCTCGTCCCAGCCGCGGATGACCTGGCCCGCGCCGATCTGGAAGCTGAAGGGCTGGCCGCGATCGCGGGAGGAGTCGAACTTCTTGCCCTTCTGGCCCTTGTCGTAGAGCCAGCCGGTGTAGTGCACGGTCACCTGCTGACCGGTCTTCGGCTCGGGCCCGGTGCCCACCACCTCGTCCTGATACTTCAGGCCGGAGGGCAGGGTGACGGTTTCGGCGGCGTTGGCGGCTGCGGTCATGGCGATCAGCGCGGCTCCTGCGAGCGGGAACAGACGAGGCATGGGTTCCTCCTCCGGGCCGGCGTCCGGCGCCGCCCCTCGACGCGCCTCTTAGAGCGCTGCCCGGTGGCGTTGCAACCGGGCAGCCCCTGCCTTCGCCGGTCCGGCCGCGCCCGACGGAGCCGCGGCGGCCTCTCGCGCGTTGAGGCGCCATGCAGAACACAGCCTCCCCCGTCACCCCGCAGGATTGGGACGCCCGCGTCGACCACCTCTCCACGAAGCTGCCGGACCGGCTGCGCCGCGCCGTGGCGTGGCTGCGCGAGCCGTCCCGCCTGTGGTGGCGGGTGGGCGCGGCGATCCTGTTCATCCTCGGCGGGATCTTCTCGATCCTGCCGGTGCTGGGCCTGTGGATGCTGCCGCTCGGCCTCGCGCTGTTGGCCCAGGACGTGCCGGCCCTGAAGGTGCCGCTCGAGAAGTCCGCCCGCTGGATCGAGGCGACCTGGGCCAGCCTCAAGGCGCGCTGGCAGCGCCGCGGATAACCTGAGCCTCACACCTCCGCGCGGGCATCCTCCAGAAGCTGCGCGAGGCCGGAATCGACCTCGGCCGCCAGCATCTTCCGCTCGGCCTCGCTGAGATCGGAGGCCCAGCCCTTCGCGCCGAACCCGTCCGCGCAGCGCGCCCGCTCGGAGGCGATGTAGGCCTCCGTCTCCGCGGCCCGCGTGCGCATGGCGTGGACGAGGCCGAACCAGGCCGCGCGTTCCACCACCGCGAGGCGGGCGCGCAGGCGGATCATCACGGCCCGCTCTGCGGAGACGGCGTCCTCGGACATCAGCGGCGGGGCTCGCAGCGGGTCTTCACGTAGCTGTCCTTCGCGATCGGGATGCCGGAATTGGCGGCGATCACCGGGCCCTGGATGAGGCATTCCTGCAGGGTATGGGCCGGACCCGTGACGATGTCGATGGCGGTCTCGCGGGTGCAATCGGGCGCCTGCACCGTGTTGGCGCAGATGAGCGCCACGACGACGATCTGGTTCATGGACGCGTCCCTCCCCGTCCCGCACGTGGCGGCGGGATCGCGGGGACGATAGAACCGCCCGCGGAGGATCCGCGCGAGAGGGCGCGATGACGCGGCGGCGATCCGGGCCGCCCGCGCTCAGCCCTCCCGCTCCTTCAGCCGGTCGATCAGCCCCTGCATGGAGCCCGGCACCGGCTCGGTGGCCGCCTGCGCGTAGAGGCTGCGCAATTGCCGCCCGATCTCGGCGAGGCTGAGGGAGCCCTTCACGATGACCCGGTCCGCCGCCTGTTCCAGGCAGGCCTTCTCGCTGTCGGTGATCTCCTTGGCGGTGAGAACCACCACGGGGATGTCCCCGTCCGGCCGGGCGCGCAGGGCGCGCAGGAAGCCGAACCCGTCCATCTCCGGCATCATCAGGTCGAGGAGGATCAGGTTCGGGCGCAAGGCGTCGACCCGGGCGAGGGCTGCGCGCCCGTTCTCGGCCTCGTCCACCTGCCAGTTGTCCCGCGCCAGGGTGCGGCGCAGGCGGGAGCGGGCATCGGCGTCGTCGTCCACCACGAGGACGTGGGCCTCGTGGCCCTTCGGCCGGTAGCGCTCCATCAGGCCCTTCAGCCGGTCCCAGTCGATGGGCTTCACGAAGTAGTCGGTGGCCCCGAGCGCCTGGCCCAGGCCCTGCTCGGCCACCACCGAGGTCATGATGACCGGGATGCCGGCGAGCTCCGGGTCGCTGCGCACCGCGTGGAGCACGGCCCAGCCGTCCATGCGCGGCATCTCCACGTCGAGGAGGATCGCCCGGGGCTTGAGGGCGCGGGCGAGGGTCAGCCCGGCCCGGCCGTCGCTCGCCGTGCGCACCCGGAAGCCCTCCCGCTCCAGGAAGCGCCCGAGCAGCTCGCGGGCCGCCGGGTCGTCGTCCACGAGGAGGATCGCGTCGTGCTCCTCGTGGGGCTCGTCCGCGGGAGGGGCCGCCTCCGGCACCGCGGCGGCGGCCGCGGCCTCCTCCTCCGCCAGGGTCGCGGGCAGGCGCAGGGTGAAGGTCGAGCCCCGCCCCGGCTCGCTCTCCACCGCCACGTCGCCGCCCATCACTTGGCAGAAGGCGCGGGTGATGGAGAGGCCGAGGCCGGTGCCGCCGAACTGGCGGGTGGTGGATTCGTCGGCCTGGGAGAAGCGCTGGAACAGGCGCCCGATCTGCTCCGAGGTCAGGCCGATGCCGGTATCGGTGACGGCGAAGGAGAGCCAGTCGGCCTCCGCCTCCCGGTGACGGCGCACGGTGAGGGTGATGCGGCCCTCCTCCGTGAACTTGGCCGCGTTGCCGATGAGGTTCACGAGGCATTGCCGGATCTTCGTCTGGTCCTGGTGCATCGTCCCGAGGTCGGGCCCGAGATCGGCGTGGAAGCGGTTCTGCTTCTTCTCGATCAAGGCGCCCGTGGCGTCGGTCACGTCGGCGACGAGGTCGGCCACCGCGAAGGTCTCGCCCGAGGCGGTGAGGCGCCCGGCCTCGATCTTCGAGATGTCGAGCACGTCGTTGATGAGCGAGAGGAGATGGCGGGCATTCGCCTCGATCTTGCGCAGGTCCGGCAGCAGGGCCGACTGGCCGAGATCCTCCAGCTCCTCGGCGAGCATCTCCGAGTAGCCGATCACCGCCGAGAGCGGCGTGCGCAATTCGTGGCTCATGTTGGCGATGAACTGGCTCTTCGCCCGGTTGGCGGCCTCCGCCGCCTCGCGGGCGCGCTCGACGGCGGCCTCGGCCTCCTTGCGCTCGCTGATGTCGACATTGGTGCCGACCCACTCGCGCAGGGTGCCGTCCGCGTCGAGGACGGGCACGCCCCGCACCTCCATGTGGCGCCAGAGTCCGTCCCGGCGGCGCAGGCGGTACTCCACCTCGTAGGGCGCCCGCGTCTCGACGCAGCGCGCCCAGGTGTCGGCGGCGTGCGCTCGGTCGTCGGGATGGACCGCGTCGACCCAGCCCCAGCCGAGATAGGCCTCCTCGCCCTGCCCCGTATAGGCGCTCCAGCGCGGCTGCGGCGGCATCAGCTCGCCCGCGGCGGTGGTGTTCCAGACCACGGCCGCGGAGGCGTCGACCAGCGCCCGGAAGCGCTGCTCGGAGTGGCGCAGGCGCTCCTCCGTCGCCCGGCGCCGGGAGATGTCGGTGTTGGTGCCGTACCAGCGCAGGATGCGCCCGTCCGCGTCCCGGTGGGGCATCGCCTGGGAGAGGAACCAGCGGAAGCTGCCGTCCGCGCTCCGCAGGGGGAAGGTGTCCTCCCAGGAATCCCCCGCCGCGATGGCCGTGCGGAAGCGCGCCTCGACGCGGGCGACGTGGTCCGGGTGGTGGACGGCGCGCCAGCCCCAGCCCCGCATCTCCTCCAGGGTCGTGCCCGTGTAGTCGTACCAGCGCCGGTTGTACCAGAAGATCGCCCCGTCCGCGTCCGCGATCCAGGCGAGCTGCGGCAGGACCTCGGCGAGGTTCCGGTAATCGTCCGCGGTCACCGCCGGGCCGTGGCCGGCCCGATCCCCCCGGCCGTCCGCATCGTGGCCAAGGTCAGGGCGTTCGGGCATCGGGGTCTCGGATCCGGTCTGGGAGGCCTCGCCGGCGGTTCCGGCGCGGCGACGGGCTGCACCTATAACGCGCGGGCGGCCGGGAAAGCCCCCCGCGGTGCCCGTCGCCCGGACTGAACCCGCGCGAGGGCATGTTTGCCGGACGCGGCCGCCGGCTCCGCTCCCCCGCGTCGTTGCCCGCGCGATCGACTCCGGGACGCCGGATGCCGCCGTCCCTATCCTCCACCTATCCCTGCCGCCCCTGCCGCCCGGCCCGGAAGGCGTCGACCGCGTAGAGGGCCAGCGCCAGCCAGATCAGCACGAACATCGCGATCCGCGGGGTCTCGACCCGCTCGCCGTAGGCCAGCACGCTGAGCGCCAGCAGGCAGGTCGGCGCGAGGTACTGCATCAGCCCGAGGGTGGCGAGGCGCAGCCGCTCGGCGGCCGCCGCGAACCAGATCAGCGGTAGCGCCGTGGTCACGCCGGTGAGCATGAGCAGGAGGAGGTCCCGCGAGCCCGCCGGGAACAGGGGATCGGGGGAGAGCCAGAGCCAGAGCGCGGCGGCGGGGGCGAGGATCAGCGTCTCGGCCAGGAACCCCACCACGGGATCGACGCCGATCACCTTCCGCACGAGCCCGTAGAGGGCGAAGGTCAGCGCCAGCGCGAGGGAGATCGCCGGCAGGTCCCCCGCCCAGGCCACCGCGACGACGACGCCGGCGGCCGCGATTCCCACCGCCGCCATCTGCACCGGCCGTAAGCGCTCGCCCAGCACCACGGCGCCGAGCCCGACGCTCATCAGCGGGTTGATGTAGTAGCCGAGGCTCGCATCGAGCAGGTGCCCCTGGTCGACGGCGCGCAGGTAGAGCAGCCAGTTGACCGCGATGAGGAGCGCCGAGAGCACGAGCAGGGCGTGCCGGGGCTTCAAGGGAAACGGCGTGCGCACCCGGTTGCGCCAGAGCACGACGAGCCCGCCCGCGAACAGGCTCGACCAGAGGATGCGCTCGGCCAGGATGTAGGCGGGGCTGAAGGCGCCGAGCAGCCGGAAATGCACCGGCACCACGAGGCCCCAGCTCAGATAGGCCCCGAGCGCGTAGACGAAGCCCACGGCAGCGTTCCTTCCCCGCCCGCCCCTCGCGCGGACGGGGCCCGGCATAGACCCGCGGGGCGTCGGCCGTCAGGTGCGCGGGCGCACGTCCCCGCGGGGCCGCCGCCTCAGCGCCGGCCGGGCAGGATCGGGTCGCCCCGCATCAGCGCGTTCAGGCGCTCGGTGTCGAAACCGCTCGGGATCTTCGGCGCGACCTTCGGGGGCGCGACGGGGGCGACCGGCTGCGGCACGGGAATCGAGCCCGTGGCCGAGGGTTCGGGCGCGGCGACCGCGACCACGGGCGGCGGCGCCAGATGGTTCAACCGGTCCACCGCCACGAAGCCGGTGATGAGGGTGCTGAGGCCGACGATGGAGCCGCAGGCCAGAAGACGCAGGATACGCAACGCGAACAGACCCGGCGACACGACGAGACGGCAACAGAGTAGGGCGAGGCCCGTTAACGAAGCGCAACGCGAATCCGACGAGGAGATCTTGCGATGAACGAGAGCGTGACCGCGAGCGACAGCCCCTTCATCCAGGGCCGCAACGCCCGGCTCTACGGCAAGCCCGTGAGCGAGTGCCCCTATCCGGAAGGCTCCGAGGAGCGCGCCGCCTGGATCCAGGCCTACGAGGAAGCCGCCGCGACCGACGCGAAGGGCTGAGCTGAAACGCGCTGCCGGCCGGGAGACGGGCCGGCGGCGCGGCCGTCGGGATGCTATCACGGCTTGAGATGCGGGGGGGCTCGACCGCCTGGCCTCGACCCTGGGAAGCCCTTCGATGTGTCATCGATGAAAGGCCGCGATGGAGGCATGGCGGACTTCCGGGAGGAGCCCGGCAGGGCGGACAGGCAGATCTGGCTGTTTCGCTGAATTTCGTGAGCCTCGGGTGAGCCTCGGGAACGAGATGCTCCGGAATGGGGCGATTCGCTTCGTTATGGGCTGGCGTTCTTCCAGGAATCTTCTGTTGAGGCAGCGCGCTGAAACACGAAAGAGGCCTCCCGCCTGAGCTACCCTCACGACGAATGCGGAATGTGGTAGCCCAGAGTTAACCCTCACCGGGCACAAGCAGGGCAGGCGCAATTGACTGGCGGGCAACATGTCTCGCTGCCGTCGCGCTCCCGTTTCGCTTGAGCCCCTCGCATGCGTACGATCGTCAACCTACGCCTTACCATCAAGCTTCTGCTCGTCTTTGCCACCATCATGAGTGTGGCCGGGATCTCCTCTCTCATGAGCTGGCGCGGCCTCAGCACGGTGGAGGAGAGCAACCGGTGGCGCGATCACACCTACCAGGTTCTGGAACAGGTCGAGATGCTGACCACGGCCATGGTCAATCAGGAGACAGGTGTGCGCGGCTACCTGCTGAGCGCCGATCCGAAGTTCCTCGAGCCTTACGACGCCGGGGCCAAAGCCTACTCGGATGCACTCGCCAAGGTCCGTGCACTGGTATCCGACAACCCCGCCCAGCTGCGGCGCTTGAGCGAACTCGACCAGCAAGCCCAGCAGTGGCGCGGAAAGGTCGCCGAACAAGAGCTCGCACTGATGCGCGACGAACAGACCCGTGCCCAGGCCCGGCAGCTGGCGGTCTCCGGCGCCGGCAAGGCGGCGATGGACGGCCTGCGGGCGAAAGCTGCGGAGGTCGCCGAGATCGAGCGTAGGCTCCTGGACGAGCGGGCCCAGATTGCCGACGCTGCTGCCAGCGGCTCGCGGCAGGCTGTGCTGCTCGGCCTGCTTGCCATGCTCGGCGTGGCGACCCTCGGCATCCTTCTGCTGAACTGGGCCGTGTCGCGCCCCGTCCGGCAGATGACCGAGCTGATGGGCCGTCTCGCGCAAGGGGACACCGGCACGGCGGTGCCTTTCCAGGAGCGGCGCGAGGAAGTTGGAGCCATCGCTTGTGCGGTGCAGGTGTTCAAGGAGAACCTGATCCGCACGCGTGCCCTGGAAGAGGAAACGGCTCTCGCCCGGGCCTCGGCCGAGGAGCAGCGGAGAGCAGGTATGCGCCAGATGGCGGATTCCTTCGAGCAGGCTGTCGGTGGGATCGTCGGGATGGTTTCCTCCTCGGCCACCGAGCTGCAGGCGACCGCGCAGACCATGACGGTCACGGCAGCCGAAACGGCGCACCAGTCCACCACTGTCGCGGCTGCGGCTGAGGAGGCTGCGGCCAACGTCAACACCGTGGCTGCCGCAGCGGAGGAACTGGGTGCGTCCGTCCAGGAGATCGGCCGGCAGGTCTCCGGTTCGGCCGATCTGGCGCAGCGCGCCGTGAACGAGGCCGACCGGACCGCCACGCTCGTGCAGGAACTCAGCGGTGCCGTATCGAAGATCGGCGACGTGGTCGGCCTGATCTCGAACATCGCCAGCCAGACGAACCTCCTGGCCCTGAACGCGACCATCGAGGCCGCACGGGCGGGCGAGGCGGGCCGAGGCTTCGCGGTCGTGGCGAGCGAGGTGAAGGAACTCGCCTCCCAGACCGCTCGCGCGACGGAGGAGATCTCGGGCCAGATCGACCAGGTCCAGGGCGCGACCGGGCAGGCCGTGAGTGCGATCAGCTCGATCACGGCGCGCATCCGCGAGATCAACGCGGTGGCCACGACGATCGCGGCGGCGGTCGAGCAGCAGGGAGCGGCCACCCAGGAGATCGTGCGCAACGTGGCGCAGGCCTCAACCGGCACGGCCGAGGTGACGAGCAACATCGTGGGCGTGGCGCGCGCTTCTGAAGACACCGGAGCGGCTGCTAGTCAGGTGCTTTCGTCCGCTTCGGAGCTGTCGCGCCAATCGGAGCACCTGAGCTCGGAGGTCACACACTTCCTCAACACCGTGCGCGCTGCCTGACGCAGCCGACGGACGACGATGACGAGGGCCGCCGGTAAGGCGGCCCCTTCTTGAAACATCTGCGCGCGCGGGCGCCCCGCCAAAGCTCGCTGACCACCCATCGCGAACCGTCCGCCCAGCGTCCAGACCGAACCGCCGCTGCAGCCGCCCCTGCTTGACCTCGGACGCCGGGCCGGGCTTCGTGACCCGAACGATCCGATGCCCCGAGCGAGACGTTGACGAAGAACCCGAACCACGGCCCCGCCACCCGCCTCGTCCATGCGGGGCGGGATCCCGCCGCGCAGCACGGCTTCGTCAACACGCCGATCTACCGGGGCTCCACCGTCCTCTACCCCACCTACGACGCGATCAAGCATCGGCGCGGGCGCTACAATTACGGCACGTCGGGCACGCCGACCATGGATGCCCTGACGGACGCCTGGACGGAGCTCGCGGGGGCGGCCGGCACCGTGGTCACGCCCTCGGGGCTCGCCGCGCTCACCGTGGCGCTGATGGCCGCGGTCTCGGGCGGGGACCATCTGCTGGTCACCGATTCCGCCTATCGCCCGACGCGCCAGTTCTGCGACGGCGTCCTCGCCCGCTTCGGCGTGGAGACCACCTACTACGACCCGACCGTGGGTGCCGGCATCGCCGGGCTGATGCGGGAGAACACGCGGGCGGTGCTCGTGGAGGCGCCGGGCTCGCAGAGCTTCGAGATGCAGGACATCCCCGCCATCGCGGAGGTGGTCCATGCCCGCGGCGGCACCGTCATCATGGACAACACCTGGGCGACGCCGCTCCTGTTCCCGCCCCACGCGCGGGGGGTCGACATCGCGGTGGAGGCCGGCACCAAGTATCTCAGCGGCGGCTCCGACCTCCTCATCGGCCTCACCTCGGCCAACGCGAAGCATTTCCCGGCGGTGCGCCGGACCTTCGACCACTTCGCCATGTGCGCCGGCCCGGAGGACATCTTCCTCGCGCTCCGGGGCCTGCGCACGATGGACCTGCGCCTGCGCGAGCACGGCCGCGCGGGCCTCGAGATGGCGCGCTGGCTGCAGGCGCGGCCCGAGGTCTCACGCGTGCTCCATCCGGGCCTGCCGGAGGATCCGGGCCACGCCATCTGGAAGCGGGATTTCGCCGGGGCCTCGGGCTTGTTCGGCGTGATCCTCAAGCCCTGCCCCGAGGCGGCGCTGGCGGCCATGCTCGACGGGCTCGAACTCTTCGGGATGGGCTTCTCCTGGGGCGGCTTCGAGAGCCTCGTCATCCCCTTCGACTGCGCGCCCTACCGCACCGCGACCGCCTGGGCGCCGGGGGGCTGGGCCCTGCGCTTCCATATCGGCCTGGAGGACGTAGCCGACCTGAAGGCGGATCTCGAGGCCGGCTTCGCGCGGCTGCGCGCGGCTTCCTGAGCCGCGCCCGGACACCACCAGCGGAGATTACGAGCATGCTCTACGAACTGGCGACGCTCTCCTGCCCCCTCCTCGCCCTGGGCCAGGCCGCTGAGGCCGCGGAGGCCTGGGTGAAGGATGCGGAGGCGAAGGGCACGCTTCTCGGGCTGTGGCGCTCCGAGGTCGGGCTGCTCGGCCGGATCCTGGTGCTGCGCGGCTTCGAGGCGCCGGAGGACATGACGAATGAGCGCCGCCGGGCGCTCCTCAGCGCCAGCCCGTTCAACGCCGGTGGCGTCGTCACGGCGTTGGAGATGGACAGCTACGCGCCCTTCCCGTTCCTGCCGCCGATCCGCACCGGCGCCCGCGGCGGCCTCTACGAATTCCGCACCTACCGGTTGCGCCCGGGCGGCCTCGTGCCGACGCTCGCGGGCTGGGAGGCGGCCATCGCCCCGGCGCGCGCGCTCACCGACCATCTCGTCGTCAACATGTACGCCCTCGACGGCCCCCCGCGGATCACCCACATCTGGGCCTTCGCGGGACTGGAGGAGCGGGCGACGCTCCGCGGCGCGGCCTACGCGAGCGGGCACTGGCCGCCGAAGGGCGGGCCGGAGCAGATCGCCGAGGCGGTCTCGACGCTCGCCCTGCCGCAGCCGGTCTCGCCGCTGCGCTGAGCGCCGTGCCCCGCGAAGGGGCACGGCGTCGCCTCCTCAGAGCGCGGGCTTCTCGCGGACGTTCCCGTCGAAGCCCACATGGAGCAGGCGCTCGCGCCCGTCCTGGGCTTTGGCCACCACGTCGTAGTGCCGGGGGCCGCGGCCGAGGAAGCGGATGTCGGTGTAGCCCAGGCGCTGGACCTGGCCCGTCAGGGCCGCGGTGTCGGGCTGCGTGGCGAGGCCGACCCGCTCGCGCACCCAGTCGAGCCGGCCGGGGGGCGGGCCGCCCGCCGGGCCCACCGCCACCACGGTGCCGTCGGCCCGGGTGATCTGCTGGGCGTGCAGGAAGCCGTTCTCGAAGCGGCCCTGCACGGTCAGGCTCTCGCCCTTCCTCACCAGGGTGCCCCCCTCGCCGGCCGGGCCCGTCTCCACCAGCGCGCGGCCGGTGCCGTCCTGGAGGACGAACTTGTTGCCGAAGATCTCGGCGACCTCGCCCTTGGCGGCGACCGCGCCGGAGGGCGCCAGCGCCGAGACGGCGACGGGCGTCAGCGGCGCCGTGGTGGTGTTCGTCTGCGCCAGCGACAGGCCGGCGGCGCCGAGGGCCAGCGGCGCGGCGATGGCGCCGACGAAGAGGTGGCGCCTGTGCCGGCCGGGCTTCGCCTTCGGGGTCTCGCCCTGGGAGGGCGTCGCGGCGGGGGTGTTCGCGGTCTCGTTCGCGGTCTCGTTCGACATGGGTCTGAAGTCCTTCTCAAGGGGCCCTCATGGGGTCGGCGCTTTTCTACGGCGCCCCGCGAAACCCGGCCTGAACCGGGCCGTTCAGGTTCGGTTAAACGGGCTGGCCTAGGCGCCGACCCTTTCGCGGGAGGCCCGGGGAAGGCCCATGAAGGTTCTGCTGGTGGAGGACGACGCGCCGCTCGCGGCCGAGATCGCCAAGGTGCTGCGGGCGGAGGGCTTCGCCCTCGATCGGGCCGGCACCGGCGAGGACGCGCAGCATCTCGGCGAGACCGAGGATTACGACGCGGTGGTGCTCGATCTCGGCCTGCCGCGGGGCGACGGGCTCTCCGTGCTCCAGGCCTGGCGCGGGGCCGGGCGCACCATGCCGGTGCTGATCCTCACCGCCCGCGACGGCTGGAGCGACAAGGTGGCGGGCTTCAAGGCGGGGGCCGACGACTTCCTCGTCAAGCCCTTCCGCGTGGAGGAACTGGTGATCCGCCTGCGCGCCCTGGTCCGGCGGGCCCAGGCGGGGGGCGCGAGCCGGGTGGTCTGCGGGCCCCTGAGCTTCGATCCGGGGCTCGGCACCTTCGAGCGGGACGGGCTGCCCTTGCGCCTCACCGGCCTCGAATGGCGGGTGCTCTCCTGCCTGATCCTGCGGCGGGAGGCGGTGGTGCCGCGCAGCCAGCTCATCGAGCGGGTCTACGAGGGCGACGCCGAGGTCGATTCGAACTCCGTCGAGGTCATCATCACGCGCCTGCGCCGCAAGATCGCCCCGGCCGCCATCGAGACCGCCCGCGGCTACGGCTACCGCCTCGTGCCGGCGGGCGGCGCGTGAGGCTCGCGCACCGCCTGCGCGGGATCCTCGGCCCGCGCTCCCTCCAGCGCCGGCTGCTGCTGGCCGCCCTCGGTCTCGTGACCGTGGCCCTCGTCGTCGCGGGCCTCTCCATCGGCTTCATCCTCAACCGCTTCGTCCGCGGCCAGATCGACGGCCGGCTCGACGACCGCGTCCTGGCGCTGGCCGAGCGGGGCGGGGAGCCGCTGCCCGACGCGCCGCCCTTCGACCGGCCGCGCTCGGGCTGGTACTGGCAGGTCCGCCAGGGCGACCGGACCCTGCGCTCGGCCTCCCTCGAGGGGCGCGACCTCGCCCTGCCGGAGGTCGAGGCCGGCCCGCGCCGGAGCGGGCGTCCGCGGCCGGCGGAGGGCACGGGCCCCTGGGGCGAGGCGCTGATCCTGCGCATCCTCACACAGCCGGGGGCGCGGGGCGGGCCGGCGCGGGTGGTCGCGGTCTCGGCGCCCGTCGCGGCGCTCCGCGGCCCGGTCCGCGAGGCGCTCCAGGCGCTTGCCCTCAGCCTCGGCCTGCTCGGGCTCTGCCTCGCGGCGGGCGCGGTGGCGCAGGTGCGGCTGGGTCTCCGCCCCCTCAAGCGCCTGCGCCAGGAACTCGCCGCCGTGCGGGAGGGCCGGCAGACCCGCCTGCCCGCCGAGCAGCCCGCCGAGGTGGCCGGCCTCGTGCGCGAGATGAACGCCCTCCTCGACCAGAACGCGGCCAACCTCGCCCATGCCCGCGCCCATGTGGCGAACCTCGCCCACGGCCTGAAGACGCCGCTTGCCACCCTCGGCATGGCGGTGGCCGAGCGCGGGGCGGATCCCGACGGGGCGCTCGCCCGCCTGGTCGCCGACATGGACCGGCGGGTGCGCCACCACCTGCGCCGGGCCCGGGCCGCCGCCGTCACCGGCCCGGCCCGGACGCGCATTCCGCTCGGCCCCGCCGTCGCCGACCTCGCCGCGGTGCTCGGGCGCCTGCACGCGGACAAGGGGGTCGTGGTGGAGACGGCGGTCCCCGCCGACCTCGCGGTGGCCTGCGACGGGCAGGATCTCGACGAGATGCTGGGCAACCTCGTGGAGAATGCGTGCCAGTGGTGCCGCCGCACGGTCCGCATCACCGCCGCGGCGGAGGGCGCGCAGGTGCGCCTCACCATCGCCGATGACGGGCCGGGCCTGGGCGAGGGCGAGGCGGCGGCCGTGCTCGCCCGCGGCCGCCGCCTCGACGAGAGCGCGCCGGGCCACGGGTTCGGCCTGCCCATCGCCCAGGAACTGGCCGAGCTCTACGGGGGCGGCCTCGCCCTCGGGCGGGCCGATCTCGGCGGCCTCGCGGTGCGGCTGACCCTGCCGACCTGAGCCGGACCGGGACGTGAGCCAGATCCCGGTCAGGGCGTGAGCCAAGTCCCCGTCAGGGCGTGAGCCAAGTCCCCGTCCAGCCCGCCTCCGCCCGCCGCCAGCCGGCGCGGCGGTGGCCGCGGCGGTCGAGGTAGAGGAAGTCGAGCCGCTCGGCCCGCACCGTCACGGCGGCGAAATGCGGGCGGCCGAGCGTCAGGGCGGCCTCCGCGTCCGGCAGGGTGTAGGCCCCGCCCTCCGCGAGCGCGGTGCCGGGGGCGGGCTCGGTGCCGTAGCAGACCCGGCTCATCGCCCGCGCCTCCGCCCAGGCCGCCTCCGCCACCGCGTCCGCCGTGTGGAGGCGGGCCGTGCCCTCGATCCGGACCTGGACCTTGGCGTCGGCGTCATAGGCCTGGAGCGCGCAGGCGGGCCGAGCGGCGAGTTCCGCCGCCTTGTCGGAGCGGCGGTCGCAGTGGAAGCGCAGGGTGCCCGAGCCCGCATCCGCCGCCCGCAGGACCACGCTGCGGAGGCGGGGGCGCCCCTCGGCGTCCACGGTGGCCAGCGCCGGCAGGTGGAAGCCGCTGCGGCCCCGCTCCGCCCCGTCCGCCAGGAGCCGCCAGAGGGCCTCGCGGCAGGCGTCGAGGTCGTCGAAGAAGTCGGGCAGCGGCGGGCGGCTCACGGGCGGGCGGCCGAGCCCGCGCCCGAACCGGCGCCCGAGCCGGCGCTCTTGGCCCGGCGCCGCTCCCGGAAGATCAGCGCGAGGTTGCGCAGGTAGATCACCGTGGAGAGCCCCTGCCCGATGATGATGACGGGCTCCTTGCGCACGAAGCCGTAGACCAGGGTCATCAGCCCGCCGAGGATCGAGAGGAACCAGAACGAGAGCGGCATCACGCTGCGCCCGGCCCGCTCGCTGGCGATCCATTGCAGGATGAAGCGCGAGCCGAAGATGAGCTGCGCGCCGATGCCGAACACCAGCCAGAAGTCGAAGCGGGTGACGAAGACGTCGTAGAAATAGGCCGGCAGGTCCTCGGCGAGGCGGATCAGCATGGCGTGGTCACCTCCGCCACCTTCGGCGTCGCGCGCTTGCGCCGGATCAGCCACCACACCCCGGCCAGATCGAGGATGCCGACCCAGAGCCGGTCGAACAGGCCGTAATTGGAGCGGCCGGAGAAGCGGGGCCGGTCGACCACGTCCCGGTGGACCACGCGGTAGCCCTCGCGGGTGACCAGCGCCGGCATGAAGCGGTGGAGGGCGTCGAAATAAGGCAGGCGCAGGTAGACCACCCGGCGGAACACCTTGAGGCCGCAGCCGGTGTCGCGCGTGGAATCCTTGAGGATGCGCCCGCGCACCCCGTTGGCGATGCGCGACTGCAGCATCTTGAAGGCGCCGTCCTTGCGTCCCTGCCGCTGCCCCTGCGCGAGCCCGACCTCGAGGCCGCCCTCCTCCAGGGCCGCCACCAGGGCGGGGATGTAGGCGGGGTCGTTCTGGCCGTCCCCGTCGAGGGTGGCGATGACGGGGCCGCGCGCCGCCGCCACGCCGCTGCGCACCGCCGCCGACTGGCCGGCGCTGCGCGCGTGCCGGAGCACCCGGAGCCAGGGCCGCCCCCCGCGCGCCTCGGCGAGCGCCGCGGGCGTGCCGTCCGTGGAGCCGTCGTCCACGTAGATCACCTCGAAGGGCTGGAGCGGCGCGCAGGCCCGCTCCAGCTCGGCCACGAGGGCCGCCACGTTGCCGGCCTCGTTCTTCACGGGCACCACGACGCTGAGACGGATGGCTGTCACGGGATCACCGCATAGGCGGTGAGGCCGAGAGGCCGCCCGCCGTTGATGTTGAAGCCCTCGACCCGGCCGATCCGGGCGGGGGCGGGTTTGCCGGTCTCCGCGGCGGCGAACTCGGCCGCCTGCCGGTCCTCCACGAAGACGAGGCGGCAGCCGCCCGCCCGCAGGAAGTCGGAGGCCGCCTGCCCCGAGGGCGGCGTGGCGAGGCCTGTGCCGATGGCGAAGACGAGGCTCGGCTCGCGGTAGCCCAGGCTCGCCACCCGCGGGTCGCGGCAGGGCAGGCCGTCGCGCAGGGCCGCGAGCCGCGGGGAGACCTTGAGCGCCGGGATCTCCCGCTGCGCCAGCCCGAACAGGCCCGGCGACAGGAGGAGGCCCGCCAGCACCGCGAGGACGAGGGCGCGCTCGCCCCGGCTCTCACGGAAGGCGGACCAGGCGGCGAGGGCCAGCCCGCAGGCGCCGAGGAGGAGCGGCAGGCCGGCCCAGGGCACCTGCCCGTCGAGGTGCAGGCCGGCCAGCGCCACGGCGGCGGTGAGGCCGAGGGGGATCGCGACGGCGAGGAAGGCGAAGGCCGTGGCCCCCCGCTGGGCCGGATCGAGGGCGCCCGCGCGCAGGGCCAGCACGGTGAGGATCGCCACCATCGGCAGGAGGGGCAGCACGTAGTGCGGCAGCTTCGTGGGCACCAGCTCGAAGACGAGCCAGGCGGGGACGATCGCCGCGATCAGGAAGGCCACGGCATCGTCGGCCCGCGCCCGCCACGCGAAGGGGATGGCGAGGGCCGCGAAGGCCGCCCCCGGCCAGAAGGTGAGGAAGAAGGCCGCCGCGTAGGCGCCGGGCGGGCCCCAGTGCTTCTCCTTGGCGGCGCCGACCTTGCCCAGCATGTCCTGCCCCACGGCCTCCGTGAAGAAGGCGCCGCCGCTCTTCCAGGCGATGGCGAGGAACCAGGGCGCCACCGCGAGCGCCACCAGGGCGAGGCCGGGGCCTGGGCGCAGGCGCCGCAGCCAGTGGGCGTCGCGGGCGCGCAGCGACAGGGCGGCGGCGGGCAGGCCCACGAAGAGCGGCACCATCGGCCCCTTCACGAGGATGCCGAGCGCCAGCCCCCCCCAGAAGGCCGCGAAGGTGGCACGGCCGAGCGGCACCGCGCTGCCCCGGGCGAGCCAGGCGCGGGCGAGCGCGCCGAGGCTCGCCACCGCGCAGGCGGTCAGGAGCGCGTCGGTCTTGGCGAGCCGCGCCTCGGCCGAGAGCATCAGGCAGGCCCCGAACAGGGCGCCGGCGAGCACGGCCCCGCGCCGGTTGAGGAAGGCGAGGCCCGCCCAGTAGGCGAGCAGCACCGCCGCGCAGGCGCCCAGTAGGGAGGGTATGCGGTAAAGGGCGATCCGGGTGCGGGCCTCGGGGACGCCCAGCGCGTCGCCGGCGGCCACGCTCGCCGCCTGGAGCCAGTAGATCCCCACCGGCTTCTTGTGGCGCGCCTCCCCCTGGAAGCGGATGTCCACGAAGTCGCCCGTCTCCAGCATCTGCTTGGAGGCCTGGGCGAAGCGCGGCTCGTCCCGATCCATGGGCTGGAGCGAGATCTGGCCGGGCAGGAACAGGGCGAGGCAGAGCAGCAGCAGCGCGGCGCAGGCGCGGGCATGGCTCAGGGCCGCGAGATCCGGCAACCGGTCGATGAGATCGGGACGGTCCTGCCCCGCCGCGCGGCCCGCGGACAGGCTGGTCATGCGTGGTCCGTCATCGGTGATCCCCGTGTCCGTCCGGAAGCGGCCGTGGGCGGCGTCCGGACCGGCGCGGCATCGCGGCCGGCCGTGTCGGTGATCGGCCTGCGATTGTCAAATGGGGCGGCGGCCCGATCCAGGCTCAGGCGGAGGTCGGGCGGAGGTCGTATCGGCTCCGTGCGCCGGCTGGCAGGTGGCGCAGAAGAAGGTCGAGCGGCCCGATTGCACGATGCGCGCGACGCTGCCGCCGCAGCCCGGCGTCCGGCAGGGCGCGCCGAAGCGGTCGTAGACCCGGAAGGCGTGCTGGAAGGCGCCGGCGCTCCCGTCCGTATGGGCGTAGTCCCGGAGCGTGGAGCCGCCGGCCGCCACCGCCTCGGCGAGCACGGCGCGGATGGTCCGGGCGAGCAGGGTCGCCTTCGCCGTGGGCCGGCCGTCCGGTTTCGTCAGCGTGCCGGCCGGCGTCTCCGGGTGCAGGCCCGCCCGGTGCAGGGCCTCGCAGACGTAGATGTTGCCGAGCCCCGCGATCAGGCGCTGGTCGAGGAGCGCGGCCTTCAGGGGCGTGATCCTGTGACGGAAGAGCCGGGCGATGGCCGCGCCGGTCAGCCCCGCCTCCAGGGGCTCCAACCCCATCCCGGCGAAGTGCCGGCTGGCGGCAAGCCCCGCGGTCGGCACGAGGTCCATGAAGCCGAAGCGGCGCACGTCGTTGTAGGTGATCGTGGCCCCCGTCTCCATGGCCATCACCACGTGGTCGTGCTTGGGCACCCCGAGGGCCCCTTCGAGATAGAAGTCCCCCGGCGAGAGGTTGCGCCCGTCCGGCAGCCGCACGTCGAAGCGCCCGCTCATGCCGAGATGCATGACGAGGGTCTCCCCGGAATCGAGCGGGGCCGTGAGGTACTTCGCCCGGCGCGCGAGCGCCGTGACGGTGCGGCCGGTGAGGCGCTCGGCGAAGTTCTCCGGGAAGGGGAAGCGCAGGTTCGGCCGGCGCAGCACGACGCGCGCGAAGCGGGCACCGACCATGGCGGGCGCCAGCCCCCGCCGCACGGTCTCGACCTCGGGAAGCTCGGGCATCGGAGTTTTTTGTCTGTCGGTGGCTCGGGATAGGGGTCGATATCGGTCCGCGCGCGGCCCGGCACAATGCGGCCCCTCGCCCGCCCCTTCGCCCGCCCCCTCGCATGCCCCTTGGCCCGCCCCCTGCGGCGATCCGTGCGGGCACCGCAGCGCCTGCACGGTCACGACGCATGGCGGTTTGGCGGCGGCTTCGCTATGACGCCCTGCGGCGGGAGAAGGTTCGGCATGACGGGCGACAGGGCCAGCGACAGGGCCAAGGCGGGCGAGGAGAGCGCGGATTTCGGCTTCGAGCGCGTGGCGCTGGGCCGGAAGCAGGAGCGGGTCGACGCCGTGTTCCACTCGGTCGCCCGCCGCTACGACCTGATGAACGACCTGATGTCGGCGGGCCTGCACCGGGCCTGGAAGACGCAGCTCGTCTCCATGCTGCGCCCGCCCAAGGGCCGGCCCTTCCGCCATCTCGACGTGGCGGGCGGCACCGCGGACGTGGCCTTCCGCGTCCTCGACGCCGGGGGCGCGCGCACCGAGGTCACGGTGCTCGACATCAACGAGTCGATGCTGCGGGTGGGCGCCGAGCGGGCGGCCGGGCGCTATCCCGGCCGGATCGACTTCGTCACCGGCAACGCCGAGAGCCTGCCCCTGCCGGACGAGACCTTCGACGGCTACACCATCGCCTTCGGCATCCGGAACGTGCCGCGCATCGAGCACGCGCTCGCCGAGGCCAGACGCGTGCTCAAGCCCGGCGGGCGCTTCCTCTGCCTCGAATTCTCGCAGGTCGACCTGCCGGTCCTCGACCGGATCTACGACGCCTATTCCTTTCACGTGATCCCGCGCATCGGCGCGCGCGTGGCGGGGGACGCCGAATCCTACCGCTACCTCGTGGAATCGATCCGCAAGTTCCCGACGCGCGGCGCCTTCGCGGGGCTGATCGAGGCGGCGGGCTTCCGGCACGTCAGCCACCGGGCCCTGTCGGGGGGCATCGTCGCCATCCATTCCGGCTGGAAGGTTTCTTGACGGTGCGTGCCACGCGCGACCCACGTTCCCCCTTGCGGCTACCATGTTCACACGCCTCGGGCGGTCGTGCCCGCGCACTCCCTCCCCCCTCTGCGGGGGAGGGTGCCGAGCGAAGCGAGGCGGGAGAGGGGAACCCGGCTTCCGGAGGAGGCCCGGCGTCGATGCCGAGCGCGGTCCTGCACCGTCGCACCCCTCTCCCGACCCTCGCTGACGCGAGGGCCACCCTCCCCCGCAGAGGGGGGAGGGAAGCGCGGAGCCGTCTGCGTCTCCGCCACCGAAGGTGTGTGAAGCCCGTAGCCCGCAGAGGGGAGCGGGAGGGAGCTGTGTCCGTTCGCGGACGCTCCCGTGCTGCCAGGGCCGCCGCGCGGTGATCGGCGCGGTCTTCCATCTGGCGCGCGGCGCCCATGTGGGCTTCGTGCTGGCGCGCGAGGGCGCCCTGTCCTTCGTGGACCCCACAGAGCTGCCGCCGCACCTGCGGCTCGCTCTCAAGGTGGGGCGGCTGCTCGAACGGCCGGGGCTCGGCGACGGCGCCGCCCGCCTCTCGGCGGCCCTGACCCGGCTCGGGCCCTCCTACGTCAAGTTCGGGCAGTTCCTGGCCACGCGCCCCGACATCGTCGGCATGAAGGCCGCCCGCGACCTGGAGAAGCTTCAGGACCGGGTGCCGCCCTTCCCGCAAGGACAGGCGATCCGCGTGGTGGAGGCCGCCTTCGGCAAGCCGCTGTCCGCGCTCTTCGTCTCGTTCAGCGCGCCGATCGCGGCGGCCTCCATCGCCCAGGTCCACCAGGCCGTGGTGCAGGACGCCGACGGCACGCAGCGCACGCTCGCCGTCAAGATCATGCGCCCGGGCGTGCGCGAGCGCTTCCAGCGCGATCTCCAGGTGATGCGCTTCATCGCCCGCGTGGTGCACGCCCTCTCGCCCCAGGCCGAGCGCCTGCGCCCGCGCGAGGTGGTGGAGATCCTCGCCCGCTCCGTGATGATGGAGATGGATTTCCGGCTCGAAGCCGCCGCCGCCTCCGAGCTCGCGCAGAACACGAAGGACGACAGCGATTTCCGCGTGCCGCGCCCCGAATGGGAGCTGACCGCCCGCGACGTGCTCTCCGCCGAGTGGATCGACGGCACGCGGCTCCACAGCGCGGCCGAGCTCACTGCTGCCGGGCACGACCCGCAGGCGGTCGGCCGCGCGGTGATCCAGAACTTCCTGCGCCACGCCATCCGCGACGGCTTCTTCCACGCCGACATGCACCAGGGAAACCTGTTCGTGGACGCGCAGGGGCGCCTCGTGGCCGTCGATTTCGGCATCATGGGCCGGCTCGGCCCCAAGGAGCGGCGCTTCCTCGCCGAGATCCTGCTCGGCTTCATCCTGCGCGACTACCGCCGGGTGGCCCAGGTGCATTTCGAGGCGGGCTACGTGCCCGCCCACCACTCGGTGGACGATTTCGCGCAGGCGATCCGCGCCATCGGCGAGCCGATCCACCAGCGCCGGGCCGACGAGATCTCGATGGCCAAGGTGCTCACCCTGCTCTTCGACATCACCGCCCTGTTCGACATGAGCACGCGCACCGAGCTGGTGATGCTGCAGAAGACCATGGTGGTGGTGGAGGGCGTGGCCCGCTCGCTCGACCCCCGCCTCGACATGTGGACGACGGCCGAGCCCGTGGTGCGCAGCTGGATCGCCCGCAATCTCGGCCCCGTGGGGCGCCTGGAGAGCGGCGTCGAGGCCGCGCGCACGGTGGCCGACGTGGTGGCCGACCTGCCCGACCTCGCCCAGCGCATCAAGCGCGTGCTGGTGCGCCTCGACGAGGCCGGCACCGGCGACGCCCAGCGCCTGGAGCGCTTCGCCCGCAACGAGCGGCGGCGTGCCGTGCTCCAGACGCTGGCGCTCTGGGGCATCGCCATCGGTGCGCTGGTGCTGGCGTTCCGGTGACGGGGCGACCGCGGGAGCAGGACCGAGCCATGGCGACGCGGCAGAGCACCGCCGATCTGATCGTCGAGCAGGCAGCAGGCGCGGGCGCCGTCTCGGCCAAGCGGATGTTCGGCGAGTTCGGCCTGTATTGCCGCGGCCGGATGGTGGCCCTGATCTGCGACGAGCGCCTGTTCGTGAAGCCGACCGAGGCGGGTCGGGACTACCTCGGCACCGTCGTGGAAGGGTCTCCCTATCCGCGGGCGAAGCCCCATTTCCTGATCTCGGGCGAGCGCTGGGACGACGCCGACTGGCTCGCCGGCCTCTTCGCGGTGACCGCCGAGGCCCTGCCCGAGCCGGCGCCGAGAAAGCCCCGCCGGAAGGCCGCGACGCCGCCCGGGTGAAAGCCGCCGCCGCGCCGCCCTTGCGGCGGGGCCCGAGCCGATTCAGGAGTGGCGCCATGTCTCTGCCCCTCGCCGACCGCCGCATCCTCCTCGTCATCGGCGGGGGCATCGCGGCCTACAAGGCCCTCGACCTGATCCGGCGCCTGCGCGAGCGGGGCGCCGGCGTCTGTCCCGTCCTCACCAGGGGCGCGCAGGAATTCGTGACGCCCCTCGCCGCCGCGGCGCTGGCGGGGGAGCGGGCCCATACGGACCTGTTCGACCGGGCCGAGGAGGCCGATATCGGCCACATCAAGCTCGCGCGCCGGGCCGATGCCGTGGTGGTGGCGCCGGCCACCGCCAACCTGATGGCCCGCATGGCCACCGGCCACGCGCCGGACCTCGCCTCGACGGTGCTGCTCGCCACCACGCTTCCCATCCTGATCGCGCCGGCCATGAACGTGCGGATGTGGGCGCATCCGGCCACGCAGCGGAACCTCGCGACCCTGACGGGGGACGGCGTCCGGGTGGTCGGCCCCAATACGGGGGCGATGGCCGAGGCCGAGACGGGCCCCGGCCGCATGGCGGAGCCCCACGAGATCGCCGACGCCCTCGAAGAGATGCTCGGCACCGGCACGGGCGGGATCGGCTTCCTCGCCGGGCGCGGCCGGGCCGGGCCGCTGGCGGGCCGGCGCGTCCTCGTCACCTCCGGTCCGACCCACGAGCCGATCGATCCGGTGCGCTACCTCGCCAACCGCTCCTCGGGGCGCCAGGGCCACGCCATCGCCGCCGCCGCCGCAACGGCCGGCGCCGAGGTCACCCTGGTCTCCGGTCCCGTCACGATCCCCGATCCGCCGGGCGTGCGCGTGGTCCGCGTCGAGACCGCCCGCGCCATGCTCGCCGCCGTCGAGGCCGCGCTGCCCGCCGATCTGGCGGTCTTCGCCGCCGCCGTGGCCGACTGGCGCCCGGCCGCCGAGCAGGGCTCGAAGATCAAGAAGGACGGCTCGGCCCCGCCCGCCCTGCAACTCGCCGAGAATCCCGACATCCTCGCCACCGTCGCAGGGATGCGGGCGGGCCGCCCCCGCCTCGTGGTGGGCTTCGCCGCCGAGACCGACGCGGTCTTGGAGCATGCCCGCGCCAAGCTCGCCCGCAAGGGCTGCGACCTGCTCGTCGCCAACGACGTCTCCCCCGCGGGCGGCGTGATGGGGGGCGCCGCCAACACCGTGCATCTGCTGGCCCGCGACGGCTCCGTCGAGACCTGGCCGACGCTCGACAAGGACGAGGTCGGGCGCCGGCTGGTGGCGCGGTTCGCGCAGGTGCTGGGCGCGGGCTGAGCCGCTCACGCCCCCCGCGGCAGCATCCGGTCGCTGATGATCCGCCGCTGGATCTCGCTGGTGCCCTCGAAGATCGTCGTCAGCCGGGCGTCGCGCCAGTAGCGCTCCACCCGCCGCTCGGTGGTGTAGCCGTTGCCGCCGTGCAGCTGCATCGCCTGGTTCGTCACCCGCACCGCCATCTCCGTGGCGACGAGCTTCACCATCGCCGATTCGCTCTCCACCGCCTCGGCCTGGTCGAGGCGGTGGGCGACCTGGTGCCAGAAGGCGCGGGCCTGGACGACCGCGGCGGCCATGTCGGCGAGCGCGAAGCGCAGCGCCTGGAACTCGCCGATCGGGTGGCCGAACTGCACGCGCTCCTGGAGGTAGGCCTGGCTGTCCTCCAAGGCGGCCTGGGCGACGCCCACCGCCCGGGCGGCGGTGTGGACGCGGGCGATGTTGAGGCCGCGCTGGACCGCGGCGAAGCCCCCGGAATCGGCGTCGGCGCCCCCGTCGCCGTAGAGGCCCGTGAGCCTGTCGCTCTCGGGCACGCGCACGCCGTCGAGCTCGAGCTGGTAGGTCTGGAAGCCGTGATAGCCCACCTTGTCGATGGCCCGGCCCGTCATGCCCTCCGGGAAGCGGCCGGGCTCCTTGACCACGAGGAAGGGTTCGAGCCCCGCCGAGCGCGATTCCCCCGGCTCGGGATCGCGGGTGCGGGCGAGGACCTCGATGAAGTCGGCAGCCAGCGCGAAGCCGGCCCAGCGCTTGGTGCCGGTGAGGATCCAGTGGTCGCCCTCCCGCACCGCCCGCGTCCGCACCCCCGCGAGGTCGGAGCCGGCGTCCGGCTCCGAGAGGGAGATGCTGCCGATCCACCGCCCCTGCGCCGAGCGCCGCATCAGGTCGGCGCGGCGGTCCGGGTCGAGGGTCTGGGTGCCGAGCCCCTGGCCGCGGGCCAGGATGCTGCCCACCGAGAGCCAGGCGCGGGCGAGTTCCTCGGAGACGAGGCCGTACTCGAACACGCCGAGCCCCATCCCCCCGTACTCGGCCGGAATCGTGATGCCGAACCAGCCCTTCTCCGCCATCGCCGCGATGAGGCTGCGGGGCATCTCGCCCTTCCGCGGGTCGAGCACGTCGGCGAGCGGCAGCACCACGTCGCGGGCGAAGGCGCGGGCCTCCTGCTGGAGCGCGGCCCGGGCCGGGCTGTGCCAGGGGGAGGGCAGGTCCGGCGGGGACGGCGGGATCGGATCGGGTTGGGCCACGGCGTCCT
Source organism: Methylobacteriaceae bacterium (assembly GCA_947444195.1). Classification (GTDB taxonomy): domain Bacteria; phylum Pseudomonadota; class Alphaproteobacteria; order Rhizobiales; family Beijerinckiaceae; genus Methylobacterium. The sequence goes on from CANEZL010000038.1 coordinate 41,196, forward strand.
CCGGATTGTCGGGCGGGCGTGCCGGCCCGCGGCTTGGCCGGCGAGATCTGCCCGGTGAGATAGGGCGCCGCCGGCCCCTTTCCGGAGGCGGCGCCGACTCTACCTCGGGACGCAACCCGGTCGCGGGCGCCCGTCGCGGGCGCCTGCCCGATCCGTCCCCCGTCACGCCGAGGCCGCCATGATCCCGTCCGCGCTGCCGGCCGCGTCCCTGGTCGAATCCCTCGTCGCGGTCCTCGCCGAGATGCCGCCCTCCGGCGGCCGGCGCGAGGCGGACCGGGCCGCCGCGCGCCTGGACCGCCTGGAATACGAGGCGCGCTGGCAGGGGGCGGACGAGGGGGCGCTCGCCGCCATCGCCGGCATGCGCCACCTGCTGGGCCTGACCGCCGCACGGACGGCCTGAGAAGGCCGGCGCGGCGCACGGCCGAGCCTTGACGGCCGGACCGGTGCCGGGCTCTCTGGCCCGCGCGCACCGGTCGCCGGGTCAAGTGAGCGGCTGGCGAAAAACGAGACCTTGGAGGCCATGTTGAAACGCTCCCGCCGCACGAAGATCGTCGCCACCCTCGGGCCGGCCTCCGACTCGCCGGAGATGATCGCGAAGCTCTTCCACGCGGGCGCCGACGTGTTCCGGCTCAACATGAGCCACCTCCCCCGCGAGAAGCTGCCCGAGAAGGTCGAGGTCATCCGCGCCGTGGAGCGGGAGGCCCGGCGGCCCATCGCGATCCTCGTGGACCTCCAGGGCCCCAAGCTCCGGCTCGGCACCTTCGCCGAGGGCGCGGCGACGATCGAGAACGGGGCGACCTTCGTGCTGGACGGCGACCCGACGCCAGGGGGCGCCGAGCGCTGCTACCTGCCCCATCCCGAGATCCTGCAGGCCCTGGAGCCGGGCCACGCCATCCTCGTGGACGACGGCAAGCTGCGCCTCACCGTGACCGAGATCGGCGAGATGCGCGCCGTCACCCGCGTCGAGGTCGGCGGCCGGATCTCGAACCGCAAGGGCGTGTCCCTGCCCCACACCGTCATCCCCCTCCCCGCCATGACGGACAAGGACCGCTCGGACCTGGAGGCCGGCCTCAACGCCGGCGCCGACTGGATCGCGGTCTCCTTCGTGCAGCGGCCCGAGGACGTGGCCGAGGTGAAGAAGGTCTGCGCGGGCCGCGCCCTGGTGATGGCCAAGATCGAGAAGCCGCAGGCCCTGTCGCGCCTGGAGGAGATCATCGAGATCTCGGACGGGCTCATGGTCGCCCGCGGCGATCTCGGCGTCGAGATGCCCCTGGAGCAGGTGCCCGGCGTCCAGAAGCGCATCACCCGCGCCTCGCGCCGCCTCGGCAAGCCGGTGGTGGTGGCGACCCAGATGCTCGAATCGATGATCACGGCGCCCGTGCCGACGCGCGCCGAGGTCTCGGACGTGGCCACCGCCGTCTACGAGGGGGCGGACGCGGTGATGCTGTCGGCCGAGAGCGCGTCCGGCGCCTTCCCCCTGGAGGCGATCTCGACCATGAGCCGAATCGCCGAGCAGGTGGAGCGGGACGTGCTCTACTGGTCGATCATCCGCGCGCAGGCCTCGAAGCCCGAGCACACCGCCTCGGACGCCATCGCGGCGGCGGCCCACCAGATGGTGGACGCCCTCGACCTCGGCGCGATCATGGCCTGGACGCTGTCGGGCTCCACGGCGCTCCGCCTGTCCCGCGAGCGCCCGAACGCCACCGTGATCGCGCTGACGCCCAAGCGCGAGACCGCCCGCCGCCTCGCCATGGCCTGGGGCACGCACCCCATCGTCACCAAGGACGCGAGCGACGTGGACGACATGGCCTTCCGGGCCTGCAAGTTCGCCGTGCGCGAGCACTTCGCCGAGATCGGCGACCGGGTGATCGTGGTGGCGGGCGTGCCCTTCGGGACGCCGGGGGCGACGAACCTCGTGCGCATCGCCTACATCACCCGCGAGCACGCCGACCGGGCCTGAGGCGGGGCCGCCGCCGCCCCGCGGGGATCCGGGCGCCGCGCGCGGGCCCGGATCCCCGCCACGGCCCCAGGGCTGATCTGACAAATCGTTGCCGACTATAGGCTTGCGAAGATGTTGCGGGGCCGCAACATGACCCGGGAACCTCCGGCAGCGGCGTGAATCCTCGTTGCTCCGTTCGAGACCTTCGCACAAAGTGCCCTGGCACTGAGGGCACCGCGAGAGCGGGCCCGCATGAGCCCTTCGCGACAATGACGAGGGCCGCGCAAACGGGTCCAAGGCGCCGCGGCGATCCGCCGGTGCCAATGGACTTCTCTCGGGTCTCGAAGCTTTTGGAGAAATCGATGAAGCTCTTGAAGAGCTCCCTGCTCGGATCGGCCGCGGCCTTCGCCGCCGTCGCCGGAGCCCACGCCGCCGACCTGCCGGTGAAGAAGGCCGTCCCGGTCGAGTTCGTCCGCGTCTGCTCCGCCTACGGCGCCGGCTTCTTCTACATCCCCGGCACCGAGACCTGCCTGCGTCTCTCCGGCCGCGCCCGCTTCGAGTACGGCTACCAGGCCCCGCTCTCCCGCGGCGCCGGTAACGGCGACTACAGCGGCTACCGCGGCCTCGCCCGCATCAACCTCGATGCCCGCACCCAGACCGCCTACGGCACGCTGCGCGCCTTCATCCGCCTCGAGGCGGCGAGCCGCACCGGCTTCCCGACCATGCACTCGGGCACCCAGAACCGCATCGCCAACGCCTTCCCGGCGCTCGGCGTCGACGGGTTCGGCCGCGTCCAGCAGTACTTCAACACGGACAAGGCCTTCATCCAGTTCGCCGGCTTCACCGCGGGCCGCGCCTCGTCG
>CANEZL010000039.1 GCA_947444195.1 Methylobacteriaceae bacterium
CTGACGCTCCAGGCCGTGCGCATGCTCGCCGATGTCGATGCGGTCTTCGCCCTCGACAAGGGGACGCAGAAGGCCGACCTGCTGGACCTGCGCAAAACCATCTGCGCAGACCATATCCAGAAGCCCTACCGCTTCGTCGCCGTCGAGGATCCGGCCCGCGACCGGCATCCGGCCGATTACGGCGGTACGGTCGAGGCTTGGCATCAGGCCCGCGCCGACCGCCTCGAGGCGGTGATCCGCGACGGCCTCGGGGCAGGGGAGGTGGGTGCGATCCTGGTCTGGGGCGACCCGTCCCTCTACGACAGCACGCTGCGCGTCCTGGAGCGCATCCGCGCGGCCGGCCGGCTCGACCTCGCCTGGACGGTGGTTCCCGGCATCACCAGCGTGCAGGCCCTGACCGCCGCGCACGCCATCCTGCTCAACCGGATCGGCGCCGACGTGCTGATCACCACCGGACGCAACCTCGCCGCCCAGGGCCTGATCGCCGACAGCACCGTAGTGATGCTGGACGGCGCGCCGCGCTTCGACCATCTCGACCCGGACCTGACGATCTACTGGGGCGCCTATCTGGGCAGCGCCGACGAGATCCTCGTCTCCGGCCGCCTCGGCACGGTGGCCCCCGAGATCCTGCGCCTGCGCACCGAGGCCCGCGCCCGCCACGGCTGGATCATGGACACCTACCTGCTGCGCCGCTGAGTCCGGGTGTCGAGAGGGCAGGCCCTCTCGCGGGTCCAGGGCGGAGCCCTGGGAAGACCCTCAGGGCTTCGCCCCGAGACCCCACCAAAGGGACTTGTCCCTTTGGAATCCCCGGACTTCCCGCGTACACGGCGCCCATGCTGGAGCTCAGAGATTATCAGCGCGCGAGCCTCGACGCGCTCCAGGCCGCGTGGGACGGGACAGGGGCGATCCGCGACGGGCTGGTGGTGCTGCCGACAGGCGCGGGCAAGGCCCTCGTCATCGCCGCCCTCGCCCGCGAGACCCTGGCGCGGGCGCCTGAGGCCCGCATCGCCGTCGTCACCCACAGCCGCGAGCTGATCGCGCAGAACCACCGGGAACTCGTCGGCTACTGGCCGGCGGCGCCGGCTGGGATCTTCTCCGCCGGGCTCGGGCGGCGCGAGGCGGGCGCGCAGATCCTGGTCTGCGGCATCCAGTCGGTCTGGGACAAACGCGACGCCATCGGCCCGCGCGACCTCGTCATCGTCGACGAGGCGCACCTGATCCCGCGCGCCGCCGAGACCCGCTACGGCCACTTCCTCGCAGGGATGCGGGCGCTGCGCCCGGAGATGCGCGTCGTCGGCTTCACGGCGACGCCCTACCGCCTCGACAGCGGGCGCCTCGACGAAGGGGAGGGACGCCTGTTCGAGCGCATCGTCTACGAGGCCAATGTCGGCGACCTGATCCAGCGGGGCTGGCTCGCGCCCCTCGTCTCGAAGGCGACGCTCACCGTGCTCGACGTCTCCGGCGTCGGACGGCGCGGGGGCGACTACATCCCGAGCCAGCTCGAGGCGGCGGTGAACCAGGACTGGATCACCCGCGCCGCCGTGGAGGAGATGGCGGGCTACGGCCGGACGCGGCGGGCCTGGCTCGCCTTCTGCGCCGGCCTCGCCCACGCGCAGGCGGTGCGCGACGCGGTGCGGGCGGAGGGCTTCTCCTGCGAGACGATCTCGGGCGAGACGCCGCGCCGGATGCGCGACCGGACGATCCAGGCCTTTCGCGAGGGCCGGATCCGCTGCCTCACCTCGGTGGGTGTGCTCGCCACCGGCTTCAACGTGCCGGAGGTCGACCTCGTCGCCCTGCTCCGCCCGACCCAGAGCACCGGGCTCTACGTGCAGCAGGTCGGCCGCGCCCTGCGCCGGGCCCCGGGCAAGGCCGATGCGCTGATCCTCGACTATGCCGGCCTCGTGCGCATGCACGGCCCGGTGGACATCGTCACCGCCCGGACCGCCGCCGCGGTGCGGGGGCGGGAAGGGGTGGCGCGGGCCAAGCCCTGCCCCGGCTGCGGCGCGCTGATCCCGCTCAACGCCTCGACCTGCGAGCCCTGCTGGGTCGAGCCCGAGGCGGAGGAGGGAGAGGGGGAGGCCAAGCACGAGGCCGCGGCCGAGGATGCCCTGCCGATCCTCTCCGAGCCCGTGACCGCGGCGCTGCGGGCGGTCTGGCATCCGGTGACCGGATGGGCGCTGGAGGCGGCGCCGGAGGGCCTCGACGTCACCCTCGCCTGCGGGGACGAGACCTGCCGGATCAGGCTCGGCCTGGAGGGGCGCGGCTACGCCCGCGAGAAGGCCGTCCTGTGGTGGCGCGGCCTCGGCGGCGGGCGCGACGCGCCGGTGAGCGCGGCCGAGGCGCTCCGGCGCCGGGACGAGCTCGAGCGGCCCGCCCAGCTGCGGGTCCGGCCGGCCGGGCGCCTCAATGCCGAGGTGAGCCTGCGCTTCCCCGACGGGCGCGTCTTCGCCGATACGCGGCGGATGGAGGATCCGGCCTGACGGGTCCTCAGGCGCCGGCCTGCTCGTGCGTCTCCTCGCCCGCCGGCTTGCCGTCGTCGCGGGCGCGGTGGAGCAGGAAGATCGCCAGCACCATCGTCAGGATCAGGGCGGCCAGGACGGCGAGCTCGATCATCGAGGCCTGGAACAGGGCCTGCTTCTCCGGCGACCAGTCCTTGGCGTGGGTGATCTCCGAGGATTGCAGGGTGATCACCAGCACCCGCCGGATCGAGGCGATGAGCCCGACGATGAGGAAGGGCTCGCAGGTGAGTTTGCCCGAGCGCATCGACACCCGCACGGTGTGCAGGATCTCGATGAGCATCAGCAGGAACAGCAGCCGGTCCACCACCTCCAGGATCTGATCGGCCCCGCCGAGGGCCCGCATCGCGCTCCAGGTGAGCGCCGCGGCGTCGATCAGCGCGACGAGGGCGGTGAGGGCGAGCAGGATGCCGAGCGCCGCGTAGATCGCGTGCTCGGTGTGGAGGAAGATGAAGCTCGCCGCGCGCGTGAGCCGGCCCTGATCGTCCTTCTCCTCGGACATGGCGCGCTGCCTCCGTCTGTCGCGGCGATCAGACAGGATCGGCGGGCCGCCGTCCAGCAGCGCCGCGCCCGGGGCGCGGCGGGGAGGCCGACGACGGTCCCGTTTTGACACGCGCTCCGCCGCGCCGGCGGCGGCTCTACGACCGGGGAGGGGGCTCGCCGCGCCCCTGCCCGGCCGCCGGGCCGGGGGCGAAGAACAGGCCGGCCTTCAGGCTGTCGCCGATGCGCTCGGCCCGCGCGATCAGGACGGCGGCGGTCTCCGGCGCGAAATGCGCCCGCGCCGTCTCCACGAACAGGCCGAGCCAGCGCGCGAAATGGGCGGGGGTGAGCGTGCGGAGGGCCAGGTGCCGGCCGAACGGGTTTCCCTTGTAGCGCCCGGTCTTCAGGAGGACCGAGGACCAGAAGTCCCGGATCGTCGCCATGTGCTGGGGCCAGTCGGGCGGGGCGATGGCCGCGGCGAAGACCGGGCCGACCAGGGGATCGACCCGCACGCGGGCGTAGAAGGCGTCGAGGAAGCGCGCGAGGCTCGCCTCGTCGAGGGACGGATCGGACATGTCTCTGGCATGCCAGTGGCGGCCGGCCGCATCAAGGGGGGCGACGAACCCCCTCGCCCGGTCCGGAACCCGATCAGGTTCCATAATATATCTTATGCGAATTCCGGACCTGGGCGGAAATCCGGTTCCTGGGCCATCCCGGCACACCCCGGCTAGGGCGCCCGGGGACGACCCGGAGCGCCCTCGCCTCCCGCGGGCGGCGGAGCGTTCGGGATCCTCCGGGGACGGCCGGGAGCGCGTCCGGGACGCTGGCCCATCGCCGCGGTCCGTCCGTAGAGGTGGCGGGAGGCGGTGGCGGGAGGAGGCGGGTCGGGTGGCCGCCGGGCCCCTCCCCGGCACGGGGCACGGGGTCGCGCCGGCCCCGGATCCTGATGGGATCCTTATGGGATCGGCCTCCGCTCCCTCTCGAACCCTAACGCGGTTCCCGTCCACATTCGGGGTCGGCGGGCCGGTTGCGGCCCGCCGAACGGATACGGACCCCGCCATGCTCGACATCGCCTTCATCGCCGCGGGCCTCGCCTTCTTCGGCCTGGCCGCGGGCTACGCCGCGCTCTGCGCGCGCCTCTGAGGGGCCGCCGATGACCCTCGACCTCGCCCTCGGCGGCCTCGTGACCGCGGGGCTCCTCGCCTACCTCACCATCGCCCTCCTCCGCCCCGAGCGGTTCTGAGCGGCCCTGACGGACCAACCCCCATGACCCTCAACGGCTGGCTTCAGATCGCGCTGTTCTGCGCGGTCGTCCTGGCGCTCGTGAAGCCGCTCGGCTGGTACATGACGCGCGTCTTCGCCGGCGAGCGCACCCCGCTCTCGCCCGTGCTCGCCCCGGTCGAGCGCGGGCTCTACCGCGCGGCGGGCATCGACGCCGGCCACGAGCAGACATGGCTCGGCTACGGCCTCGCCGTGCTCGCCTTCCACCTGCTCGGCTTCGTGCTGCTCTACGCGGTGCTGCGCCTGCAGGCGGTGCTGCCGCTGAACCCGATGGATCAGCCGGCGGTCGCCCCGGACCTCGCCTTCAACACCGCGGCGAGCTTCGTCACCAACACCAACTGGCAGAATTACGGGGGCGAGAGCACCCTCTCCTATCTCAGCCAGATGCTGGGGCTGACGCACCAGAACTTCCTCTCGGCGGCCACCGGCATCGCGCTGGCGCTCGCCCTGATCCGCGGGTTCAGTCGCGCCTCGGCGCGGACTGTGGGCTCGTTCTGGGTCGACCTGACCCGCTGCACCCTCTACGTGCTGCTGCCGCTCTGCCTCGTCTACGCGCTGTTCCTCGTGGGGCAGGGCATGCCGCAGACGCTCGCGCCCTCCGTCGAGGCCACGACCCTGGAGGGCGCCCGGCAGACCATCGCGGTCGGCCCGGTGGCGAGCCAGGTCGCCATCAAGATGCTCGGCACCAACGGCGGCGGCTTCTTCAACGCCAACGCCGCGCACCCGTTCGAGAACCCCACCGCCCTGTCGAACTTCGTGCAGATGGTGTCGATCTTCGCGCTCGGCGCCGCGCTCACCAACGTGTTCGGCCGCATGGTCGGGGATGAGCGCCAGGGCTGGGCCCTCCTCGCCGCCATGGGCGTCCTCTTCCTCGCCGGCGTCGCCGTGACCTACGCCGGCGAGGCGACCGGGAGCGGGGTCCTCGACGGACTGGGCCTGACCGGGGGCAACATGGAGGGCAAGGAGGTCCGCTTCGGCATCCTCGCCTCCGCCCTGTTCGCGGTGGTGACGACGGCGGCCTCCTGCGGCGCGGTCAACGCCATGCACGACAGCTTCACGGCCCTCGGCGGCCTCGTCCCGCTGGTCAACATGCAGCTCGGCGAGATCATCGTCGGCGGCGTGGGCGCGGGCCTCTACGGCATGCTGGTCTTCGTGGTGGTGGCGATCTTCGTGGCCGGGCTGATGGTCGGGCGCACGCCCGAGTATCTCGGCAAGAAGATCGAGGCGCGGGAGGTGAAGATGGCCATGCTCGCCATCCTCTGCCTGCCCCTGATGATGCTCGGCGGCACGGCCCTGGCCACGGTGCTGCCGGCCGGGCTCGCGGGGCCCGCCAATGCCGGCCCGCACGGCTTCTCCGAGATCCTCTACGCCTTCACCTCGGCGGCGGCCAACAACGGCTCGGCCTTCGGGGGCTTGAGCGGGAACACGCCGTTCTACAACGGCCTGCTGGCGCTCGGCATGCTCGTCGGACGCTTCTTCGTCATCGTCCCGGCGCTGGCCATCGCGGGCTCGCTCGCCGCCAAGAAGACCCTGCCCGCCTCCGCCGGCACCTTTCCGACCGATAGCGGCCTGTTCGTCGGCCTCCTCGTCGGCGTCATCCTGATCGTCGGCGGGCTGACCTTCTTCCCCGCCCTGGCCCTCGGCCCCGTGGTCGAGCACCTCGCGGGGGCGGCCGGCCAGACTTATCCGGCGGGCGGCTGAGATGCGGCGCTCCCTCCCGTCCCGGCGCATGCCGCGCCATCACCTGATGCCCCACAGGCCGTCCCACCGGGCCCACGGCGCGGCGCCCAGGCCGATGCGCACCTCGGACCTCGTCCTGGCGCTCCTCGGCGTGGTCCTCCTCGGGGGCCTCGCCCTCACCGCGGCCTTCGCCCTGACCGCCGCGCCCTGAACCCCCGCGCGGCCCGGCCGGACGCACCGGGCCCCTGCCCTTCCCACGGACGCAACCAGCCATGTCCCGCCAGAACCGATCCCTGTTCAGCGCCGCCCTGGTCGGGCCGGCCCTCCTCGGCGCGCTGGCCAAGCTCGATCCCCGCGTCATGATCCGCAACCCGGTCATGTTCGTGGTCGAGGTCGTGGCCGCGCTCACCACCGTGCTCTTCCTCCGCGACCTCGCCGCGGGCGGGAGCGACCTGCTCTTCTCCGGCCAGATCGTGCTCTGGCTCTGGTTCACCCTGCTCTTCGCCAACGTCGCGGAGGCGCTGGCGGAGGGCCGCGGCAAGGCCCAGGCCGACAGCCTGCGGCGCACCCGCACCGAGATGACGGCCAAGCGCCTGACCGGCCCGGGCCGCGCCTACGAGACGGTGCCCGGCACCAGCCTGAAGGTCGGCGACGTCGTGCTGGTGGAGGCCGGCGACCTCATCCCCTCCGACGGCGAGGTCGTCGCGGGCGTGGCCTCGGTGAACGAGGCCGCCATCACCGGCGAGTCGGCCCCGGTGATCCGCGAATCCGGCGGCGACCGCTCGGCGGTGACCGGGGGCACGCAGGTGCTCTCGGACGAGATCCGGGTCCGCATCACGGCCGCCGCCGGCGCGACCTTCGTCGACCGCATGATCGCCCTGGTCGAGGGCGCGGCGCGCCAGAAGACCCCGAACGAGATCGCCCTCAACATCCTGCTCGCGGGGCTGACCATCGTGTTCGTGTTCGCGGTGGCCTCGATCCCGAGCTTCGCGCGCTACGCCGGCGGCTCCATCCCCGTCATCGTGCTGGTGGCGCTGTTCGTGACCCTGATCCCGACGACCATCGGCGCCCTGCTCTCGGCCATCGGCATCGCCGGCATGGACCGGCTGGTGCGCTTCAACGTGCTCGCCATGTCCGGCCGCGCCGTGGAGGCGGCGGGCGACGTCGACACGCTGCTCCTCGACAAGACCGGCACGATCACGCTCGGCAACCGGCAGGCCACGGAGTTCCGCCCCGTGCGCGGCGTCTCGGAGCAGGACCTCGCCGACGCGGCGCAACTCGCCTCCCTCGCCGACGAGACGCCGGAGGGCCGCTCCATCGTGGTGCTGGCCAAGGAGCGGTACGGCATCCGCGCCCGGGACATGGCCGGGCTCAACGCCGCCTTCGTGCCCTTCACGGCGCAGTCGCGCATGTCGGGCGTCGATCTCGACGGATCGTCCATCCGGAAGGGCGCCGTGGACGCCGTCATCGCCTCCGCGACCGGGCAGCCGATGGCGAGCCGCGGCTCCGGCGCCGCCCTCGCCTATCACCCGGCCGCGGAGGCCGAGACGTTCGGCGAGATCCGTGCCATCGCCGAGGAGATCGCCAAGGCGGGCGGCACCCCGCTCGCGGTGGCCAAGGACGGGCGCCTCCTGGGGGTGGTCTACCTCAAGGACATCGTGAAGGGCGGCATCCGCGAGCGCTTCGCGGAGCTGCGGCGCATGGGCATCCGCACGGTGATGATCACCGGCGACAACCCCATGACCGCGGCCGCCATCGCGGCCGAGGCGGGGGTGGACGATTTCCTCGCCCAGGCGACCCCCGAGGACAAGCTGGCCCTCATCCGCCGGGAGCAGGCGCAGGGCAAGCTGGTCGCCATGTGCGGGGACGGCACCAACGACGCCCCCGCCCTCGCCCAGGCGGATGTGGGCGTGGCCATGAACACGGGCACGGTGGCCGCCCGCGAGGCCGGCAACATGGTCGACCTCGATTCCGATCCCACGAAGCTCATCGAGATCGTCGGCATCGGCAAGCAGCTGCTGATGACCCGCGGGGCGCTGACGACCTTCTCCATCGCCAACGACGTGGCGAAGTACTTCGCGATCCTCCCGGCGATGTTCCTCGCGCTCTACCCGCAGCTCCAGGCGCTCAACGTCATGGGGCTGGCCTCCCCGCAGAGCGCGATCCTCTCGGCCATCATCTTCAACGCCCTCGTCATCGTGGCGCTGATCCCGCTGGCGCTGCGCGGCGTCGCCTACCGGGCGGTCGGCGCGGCCGCGCTCCTGCGCCGCAACCTCCTCGTCTACGGGCTCGGCGGCGTCCTCGTGCCCTTCCTCGGCATCAAGGCCATCGACATGGCCGTATCCGCCCTCCACCTCGCCTAGAGCAGGCTGCTTTCTCACGGAAACGGCAGCCTGCTCTATCTCCTTGTGGTCGCACGATGATTTCGGAAAACCGGATTCCACTTTTCCGCATCGAGCCCTAGTCATCGCCGGTGCCGCACCCTCTCCCGGGGGCCGGCATCCGCCCCGGCCGGGAGAGCGCTCCCAGGCCTCAGGAAGACCCGTCATGCTCCCCCATCTCCGCCCCGCCCTCGTCCTGCTCGCAGCCCTGACGGCGGTCACGGGCCTCGCCTATCCCCTCGCCGTGACCGGCATCGCCGGGGCCGTCTTCCCCGCCGGGGCCGCCGGCAGCCTGATCGAGCGCGACGGCCGGGTCGTGGGCTCCGCGCTGATCGGGCAGAGCTTCACCGGGGCCGGCTACTTCCACGGCCGGCCCTCGGCCACCACCGCGGCGGACCCCGCCGATGCCGCCAGGACCGTGCCGGCCCCCTACAACGCGGCCGCTTCCGCGGGCTCGAATCTCGGGCCCACCAGCGCGGCCCTCGCCGAGCGGGTGAAGGGCGACCTCGCCGCGCTGCGGGCGGAGAACCCGGGCCGGCCGGTGCCGGTCGACCTCGTCACGGCGAGCGGATCGGGCCTCGACCCCGACCTCTCGCCGGAGGCCGCCCTGTTCCAGGTGCCGCGCGTTGCCAAGGCCCGGGATCTGCCCGAGGACAGGCTCCGAGACCTCGTGGCCGGGAAGGTCCAGGGCCGTACCTTCGGCCTGCTGGGCGAGCCGCGGGTCAACGTCCTGGCCCTGAACCTCGCCCTGGACGACCTCGCACGGCGCTGAGACGCGGAGCATGCCCGAGACCGGCCGCGACCCGAACCGCCCCTCCCCCGACGCCCTCCTGGAGGCCGCGCGCCGGGCGGAGCGGTCGCGCGGCCGGCTGAAGGTCTTCCTCGGGGCCGCGCCCGGCGTCGGCAAGACCTACGAGATGCTCACCGTCGGGCGCGCCCGGCTGAAGGCGGGCGCCGACGTGGTCGTCGGCGTGGTGGAGACCCACGGCCGGGCCGAGACCGCGGCGCTGCTGGAGGGATTCGAGGCGATCCCGCGCCGGGCCGTGCCCTATCACGGCGCCGTCCTGCAGGAGATGGACCTCGACGCCCTGCTGGCCCGCCGCCCGGCCCTGGCGCTCGTGGACGAACTCGCCCACACCAACGCGCCGGGCTCCCGCCACCCCAAGCGCTACCAGGACGTGGAGGAACTCCTCGACGCGGGCATCGACGTGCTGACCACCCTCAACATCCAGCACGTGGAGAGCCTCAACGACGTGGTGGCCTCCATCACCCGCATCCGCGTGCGCGAGACGGTGCCGGACGGGGTGCTCGACCGGGCCGACGACATCGAGGTGGTCGACCTCAACCCCGACGACCTGATCGAGCGCCTGAAGGCGGGCAAGGTCTACCTGCCGGCCGAGGCCGAGCGGGCCCTGAAGCACTACTTCTCCCGCGGCAACCTCACGGCGCTCCGGGAACTGGCGCTCCGGCGCACCGCCGACCGGGTCGACGACGAGCTCCTCAGCCACATGCGGGCGAACGCGATTCCCGGCCCCTGGGCGGCGGGCGAGCGGGTGCTGGTCTGCGTGAACGAGGATCCGCGCTCGGCCGGCCTCGTGCGCCACGCCAAGCGGCTGGCCGACCGCCTCCACGCGCCCTGGACGGCCCTCTCCATCGAGGGCCCGCGCGCCGCGTCCCTCGGCGAGGCGGAGCGCGACCGGATCGCCGACGCCCTGCGGCTGGCCGACAGGCTCGGCGGCGACGCCGTGACCCTGCCCGGCGGGCGGCGCGTCGCCGACGACGTCCTCGCCTACGCGCGCCAAGCCAACGTCAACCACATCGTCGTCGGCAAGGCGGCGCGCTCGCGGCTCTTCGAGCTCGTCAACGGCTCGGTGGTGCACGACCTCGTGCGGGACGGCGGCACCATCAGCGTCCACGTGGTGGCCGGCGAGGCCGCGCCGGCGGCCGACCCCCGCCGGCCGGTGGACACCGCCGCCCCGGCCGCCGCCCCCGAGATCCGGCCCTACGCCCTGGCGCTGCTCGCCACCGCCGCCGGGCTCGGCCTCGCCCTGCTGCTCCAGCCCTATGCCGGCCTCGAGAACGCCGACCTGTTCCTGCTGACCAGCGTCGTCGGGGTCGCCGTGCGCTGGGGCCTGGGGCCCTCCCTCGCCGCGGTGGTGGCGGCCTCGCTCGCCTACAACTTCTTCTTCCTGCCGCCGGTCTACACCTTCACCATCGCCGACCCCACCAACGTCGCGGCCTTCCTGCTCTTCACCCTCGTCGCCGTGCTGGTCTCGAACCTCGCCGCCCGCGCCCGCCTGAGCGCGGTGGTGAGCCGGGGCCGCGCCCGCGCCACCGAGCGCCTGTTCGGCTTCTCCCGGAAGCTCGCCGCCTGCGCCACCCTCGACGACGTGCTCTGGGCGACCTCCGCCCAGATCGCGGCCATGCTGAAGGTCCGCGTCGTCCTGCTCCTGCCCGAGGGCGGGGCGGTCACCGTGCGGGCCGGCTACCCCCCCGAGGACATGCTGGACGAGGCCGACCTCGCCGCGGCCCAGTGGGCCTTCGCCAACGACCGGCCGGCCGGCCGCGGGGCCGACACCCTGCCGGGGGCCAAGCGCCTGTTCCTGCCGATGCATACCGGGCGCGGCACCATCGGCGTGATCGGCCTCGACGCGGACGGCGCGGGCCCGATCCTGACACCGGAGGGGCGCCGCCTCCTCGACGCGCTCGCCGACATGGGCGCGCTCGCCATCGAGCGCGTCCGCCTCGTGGAGGATCTCGACCGGGCCGAGCGCGCCGCCGAGACCGACCGCCTCGCCCGGGCCCTGCTGACCTCGATCAGCCACGACCTGCGCACGCCGCTCGCCTCCGTGCTGGGGGCGGCCAGCACCCTGCGCGACCTCGACGCGGCCCTCGGCCCCGAGGCGAAGGCGGAGCTTCTCGGGACCGTCATCGCGGAATCGGAGCGGCTGAACCGGTTCATCGCCAACCTCCTCGACATGACCCGGCTGGAGGCCGGCGCCGTGGCCCCGAACCTCGCCCCCCAGGACGTGGCCGAGACCGTCGACACGGCCCTGCGCCGGGTCGAGCGGGTGCTCGCCGGCCACCGGGTCACCGTGGACATGGCCCCCGCCCTGCCGATGCTGCGGCTCGACCCGGTCCTGTTCGAGCAGGTCCTCGTCAACCTGCTCGACAACGCCGCCAAATACGCGCCGGAGGGCACCACGGTGACGGTGGCCGCCCGCCGGGAGGGCGACCGGGTCCGCATCGCCGTGTCGGACGAGGGCGCCGGCCTGCCGGAGGCGGATCTGGAGCGGGTGTTCGACAAGTTCTACCGGGTGCGCAAGAGCGACCGCGTCCGGGCCGGCACCGGCCTCGGCCTCGCCATCTCCCGCGGCTTCGTCGAGGCCATGAGCGGCACGGTCACCGCGGGCAACCGGCGGGACCGGCCGGGAGCCGTCTTCACCGTGACCCTGCCGGTCCCCGCCCGAGGCGCGGAGAACATCGCCGCATGAGCCCGACCATCCTCGTCATCGACGACGAGCCGCCGATCCGCAAGCTGCTGCGCATGGGGCTCTCCACCCAGGGCTACGCGATCCTGGAGGCGGGAAACGCCGCCGCCGCCCTGGAGGCGCTCGCCCGCGAGCGCGTGGACCTCGTCATCCTCGATCTCGGGCTGCCCGACATGCGCGGGCACGACCTGCTCCGCGCGGTCCGGGCGGCCCATCCCGGCCTGCCGGTGGTGGTGCTGTCGAGCCGGGACGACGAGGGCGGCAAGGTCGAGGCCCTCGACCTCGGGGCCGACGACTACGTCACCAAGCCCTTCGGCATGGCCGAGCTCCTGGCGCGCCTGCGCGCGGCCCTGCGCCACCAGCTCGCCGCGCAGGGGGAGCGGCCGGTCTTCCGGGTCGACGGCCTCGCGGTGGACCTCGTCCGCCGCGTGGTGCGGGTCGACGGGACGGAGGTGAGGCTGACCCCGCGGGAGTACGACTTCCTGCGGGTGCTGGTGCTGCATGCCGGCAAGGTGCTCACCCACGCCCAGCTGATGAACGCGGTCTCGGTCTCCTCCGACCCGCAATACCTGCGCGTCTACATGCGCCAGCTCCGGCAGAAGCTGGAGGCCGATCCGGAGCGCCCGCGCATCCTCCTCACCGAGACCGGCGTCGGCTACCGCCTGCGCGCGCCCGACGACGAGCCGGGCCCGCAGCCGGAGCCGAAGGAGCGGGGCCCGTGATGGCGCTGCGTGGGCTTCGCGGGCCGGCGGCATGAGCGTCGACGAGATGCTCGCGCCCGAGGATGCCCTGGTCGGCCTGCGCGCGCCGGGCAAGCGGGCCCTCCTCGGGAACCTCGCCGGGCGCGCCGCGGGCAGGCTGGGGCTCCCCGTCGAGGCGATCCTCCCCCCGCTTCTCAGGCGCGAGGATCTGGGCTCCACCGGCGTCGGCGGCGGGGTGGCCCTGCCCCACGCGCGGCTGGAGGCGGTGCGGCGGCCGTTCGGGCTGCTGGCGCGGCTGCGCGAGCCGGTCGATTTCGATGCGGTGGACGACGGGCCGGTGGACCTCGTCTTCCTCCTGCTGCTCCCCGCCGGCGACGAGGGCGGGCACCTGAACGCCCTGGCCTGCGTGGCGCGCCGGCTGCGGGACCCGGAGACCGCGGCGGCCCTGCGCGGCGCGCGGGACGCGGCCGGCCTCCACGCGCGCGTCACCGACCGGTCCGCCGGCAAGGTGTGAAGGCCGGCGCGGGGCGGGGCCACCCCCTCGAGCGCCGCCGGGCCCGGCCGCACGGGCCGCGGCATCCGGGCCGGGTATCCTCCCAGCGGCCCGACATCCACGTCTGGTCGGCAGCAATAATCCCGAGAATTCCGATTGAATTTCGGCTTTTATTGCGTAGCGATATGTAGACAGTGAGAATTGTATAATATATCAGCCTCCCCGTCCGTAATCAAGCTTGGATCCACGCGGAAGGGCCTGAAAATGTTCAACATGTTCAAGTCGCAGGCGTCGCTCGATCTGACGCCGCGCAACTGCCTGGCGGTCTCCCTGCTCTACTGCATGGCCTCCGACGGCGAGATCGACCCGGAGGAGATCGGCCACCTGATGTCGGTCCTCGGCCGCAACGCGACGCGGCAGCAGCTGGACGCGGTCCTGCGCTACACCCGCTCCACCCAGCCGGCCCAGTTCCTCGGCGAGGCCGCGGCCAAGCTCCGGCCGGAGCAGAAGCTCTGCATCGTCCTGAATATGATCGACAGCGCCATGTCGGACGGCGAGGCCGAGCCCGGCGAGGAGCGGCTGATCATGCAGTTCGCGCAGGCCTTCGAACTCTCGGAGAACGAGCTGACGCCGCACTTCCGCACGCTGGTGGCCAAGAACGACCGCGCCGTGCTGGACCGCTGACCGGCGCGCGGGCGGCGCTGCGGATCGGGGAGGCCGCGGCCCTCAGATCCGCAGCGCGATGCGCTCCGCCGAGAGCAGCACGGCGTCCGGGCGGTGCGCGGTCTCGTCCTCGGCGTAGCCCAGGGCCGCCTCGCGGCTCCGGAAGAGGCCGCCGGCCCGCCCGTGGATCTCGACGGCGATCCAGTGGCCCTGCGCGTCCTGGCCGACGACGAACCGGGAGCACTCCCCGCCGACGTGGATGCCGGTTCGGCGCGCGGGCGCGCGGTACGACACGGCATCGTGGACGGTCGCGGCGCGGTCGGGAACGGCTTCGGCGGCGTCCGCGCCGGGGGCGTCGTCGGGGCGAGCGGCCTGGACGGTGGGAGACATCGGCGGTCCTGGGGTTCGCGCGGTCCTCGGGGGCCGCGCGCCCAAGCTGGGCCCGAAGGCGTTAGGGTTCGAGGGGGAGGCGGGGCCGATCGCGTGAGCGTCTCGTTAGAGCACGATGCGGAAAAGTGGAATCCGGTTTTCCGGATTCGTCGTGCGACCACAGAGAGATAGGGCGTGCTGCCGGTTCCGTGAGAAAGCAGCACGCTCCAGGAGCCGCCCCGGACGCGGTGCGGGCCGCCGTCCTGGTCCCCGGGGGCGCGCCGTGCGAGGGGATCCCGCACGCGGCCGGACCGTGCCGCCGGGAGAGGCAGGATGCGCGCACCGATCGCTTTCCTCGGGACCCTGGATGCCGGGGAGACGGCGGCCTTCCGCGCCGCCCTGGCCGCGGCGATGCCGGAGGAGACCGTCCTGCCGTTCCCGGACCTGAGCCCGGCCCAGCGCGCCGCGGTGGAGATCGCCGTCGTCGCCAACCCGCTTCCCGCGGAGGTGGCGCAGCTGCCCGCCCTCGCCTGGATCCAGAGCCTGTGGGCGGGGGTCGAGCGCCTGGTCCGGGAGCGCGACGCGGACGGGCCGCCCATCGTGCGCCTCGTCGATCCCGAACTCGCCCGCACCATGGCCGAGGCCGTGCTCGCCTGGACCTACTATCTGCAGCGCGACATGCCGGCCTACCGGGCCCAGCAGGCGGACGCCCTCTGGCGGCCTCGCCCCTATCGCAGCCCGGCCGAGACCACGGTCGGCCTGCTCGGCCTCGGCGCCCTCGGCACGGCCGCCGCGGCGCGGCTCGGGCAGGCGGGTTTCCGGGTCGCCGGGTGGAGCCGGACCCCCCGTCCCCTCCCCGCCGACGTCCCGTCCGCGGGGACGTTCACGGGCGAGGCGGGCCTATCGCGCCTGCTGGCGCTCGGCGACATCCTCGTCTGCCTGCTGCCTCTGACGGCGGCGACGCGCGGGCTCCTCGATGCGCGGCGCCTCGGGGCGATGAAGCCGGGGGCGGCCCTGATCAACTTCGCCCGCGGGGCGATCCTGGTGGAGGCAGACCTTCTCGCACGCCTCGATGCGGGCCTGCTCGCGCATGCGGTCCTCGACGTGTTCGAGACCGAGCCGCTGCCGGCGGCCTCGCCCCTGTGGCGGCACCCGGCGGTGACGGTGCTGCCCCACATCTCCGGGCCGACGAGCCCGCGCTCGGCGGCGCGGGTGGTCGCCGCGAACGTCCGCGCGTTCCGGGAAACGGGCCAGGTCCCCGCGGCTGTGGACGCGGCGCGGGGCTATTGAGCGCCGGGGGGCGCCGACCCGGCGCCGTGGCGTTGATCCGGCCTTAACCCGCGGGCCCGTACCCTCGCAGCCGACCGCCGGTTTGCAGGCTGCGAGATCAATCGATGCACCACGCCGCAGGCCCGTGCCGTCCTGCACCTGCCCTTGTCCCTGACCCCGCCCTTGCCCTTGCCCCCTCGGATCGGGCGCGCGGCCCGGCTTCGCACGCCGCCCGGATCGGGGACGGAGCGGCATGAGCGGCGCGGGTCCGGTCCACCGCGAGGCCCGGAGGCTGGCCGCGCTCGGCGCCCGGGCCGCGGCGGCCGCGCGGATCGGCGTCTGGGAATGCCGTCTCGCCGATGAAACCCTGACCTGGACGGACGCGGTCTACGACCTCTTCGATGTGCCCCGCGGCGCGCCCCTGTGCCGGGCGCGAATCCTCGATCTCTACAGGCCGGACTCCCTGGCCGCGCTCGAGCGCGTGCGCGGCGCGGCGATCGCGCGGGGAAACGATTTCACGCTGGAGGCCGAGATCGTCACGGCGTCGGGCCGGAACCGCTGGATCCGGCTGAACGGCAGCGTGGACCGCTCGGCCGGCGTCCCGGTGCGGCTGTTCGGTCTGAAGCGGGACGTCACCGAGGAGAAGCGGGAGCGGGACCGTCTGCAGGAACGCGCCGAGCGCGACGCGCTCACGGGCCTGTCCAATCGTGCCCGGTTCGACCTCTGCCTCGCCGGCCGGACGGACATCGCCGTGGCGGCGCTTCTCCTCGTCGATCTCGACGGCTTCAAGCCGATCAACGACGTGCACGGACACGCGGCCGGCGATCTCTGCCTCGTGGAGGTGGCGGACCGGCTCCGGCGTGTCTGCGGCCCGCGCGGTCTCGTGGCCCGGGTCGGCGGCGACGAGTTCGCGCTCCTGCTGGCCCCCGGTCTCGACGGGGGCGCCCCGGAGCGCATCGCCGCCGAGATCGTGGCGGCGCTCGCCGAGCCGGTATGCCGGCACGGGCTGGTTCTGCGCATCGGCGCCTCGGTGGGCATCGCCCGGCAGACGGGTTGCGGCCCGGCCCTGCTCTATGCACGGGCCGACGCGGCGCTCTACGCCGCCAAGGCGGCGGGCCGCGGCACGTTCCGGAGCTTCGAGCGGATGGTCGATCCGACCGGGGGAGGCCGCGCCCCGCGCCGGGTCCCGCCTGCCGCGCTCCTCGGACTCCGCTGAGGGGACGGCCGACCCAGCCCCTACGCCGCCCCCTGCCCTGCCCCTTGCCCTGCCAGCGGCACGGCGAGGTGGAAATGCGCCCCCGCCCCGTCCCGCGGCGTGTCGAGCGTCGCGCCGAGCTGGCGGCTCAGGTTCGACACCACGCGCATGCCGAGGCTGCGCGAGGTCCGGGCGATGTCGAACCCCGCCGGCAGGCCGATGCCGTCGTCGCGGACCGTGAGCAGGAGCCGGTCCCCGTCCCGCTCGGTCCGGACCCGGATCTCGCCCCCCTGCGGGTGGCTGGCCTCGGGATAGGCGTACTTGATCGCGTTGGTGACGAGCTCGTTGACGAGGAGCCCGATCGGGATCGCCTGGTCGGCGGAGATGCGCTGCGGGGCCACGGTGCAGACGAGGCGGTGGCGCGGGGCGCCGCTCTGCAGGTTGGCGGTCAGCGTCTGGAGGAAGGGCGCGAGGTCGATCTCGCCCGGCGCGCTCTCCCGCTCCCGGTCCCCCTGCCGCCAGAGCTGGTCGTGCACCCCCGCGATCGCCTCCACGCGCGTGCGCGCGTCGATGAGCGCGGCGCGCACCGCCTCCCCGTCCGGCCCGGCCTCGGCGCTGCGGGCCTGGAGCGCGAGCAGGCTCGCGACGATGGCGAGGCTGTTCTTGACCCGGTGGCTCATCTCGCGGGCGAGCAGGTCCTGCCGGGCGAGGGCGGCCCGGAGCAGCCCCTCCGTGCGCACCCGCTCGATGGCGCCGCCCAGCAGGTTCGCGAAGCCCTGCATGAAGGCGATGTCGGCCTCGCTGAACACGCCGGCGCGGGTGTCGTCCACCTCCAGCACGCCGAAGGCGCCGTCGCGGTTCTCGATCAGCACGTTGATCGCCCGCCGGATGCCGTGCTCGGCCATGAGCTGCGGCGTGCGGAAGCGCGTCTCCTCGGCGAGGTGGTTCGAGATCACGGGCCGCCGCGTCTTCAGGGCGAAGCCCGCGGGGGAGGCGAGGTCGGCGCCCACGCGGGCCCTGCCGATCACGTCCGGCGCCCAGCCGACCCCGGCGCGCACCAGCAGCATGTCCTCGCCGCGCAGGTACTCGAGGGCCTTGCAGAACTGCGCGCCCATCCCCTCCGCGCAGAGCTCGGTCGCCCGCTGAAGGAGCGTGTCGATGTCGTCGCCGCGCAGGGCCTCCACGCCGAACTCGGAGAGGATGGCCTGCTGGTGCAGGCGCAGCGAGAGGTCTGCGGAACACGGATCCATGGCGGCCGCGATCCTAGCAGGAACCGCGGGCGGGGGCGATCACGCGCCGGGGCGCGAGGCACGCGCGGCCCCCCGCGCGCTCCGGAATTCTTGTAGCAGTTACAAAGTATTGCCCGGTGCGACTTTGCGGGCGCGTGTGGCGAACACGCACTTCCGCCCGCGCGGGGCTCGGATAGACGGATCTCGTCTCTATCAGGAGGTATCCGTGACCAAGACCCGTTCCGCGAAGCCCCTCGTCCGCGCGGCCCTCACCGCCCTCGTCGTCCTCGGCACCGCCGCCTGCGCCACCAAGCCGCCGGCTCCCGCCCCCGCGCCGGCCCCCGTCGTCAAGAAGGGCTGAGGCCGGATCCGCGGGGCCCGCCCGGGCCCCGCGGCGTTTCGCGGGGGCCCCTGCCCCGCCTCCGGCACGAATCGCCGCGCCGCCTCTGGCCGCGGCGCGCGTCCGGGCTACCTGAAGCCATTCCAGACTGCGCTTCCGGGAGCCCGCATGAGCATTCCCCTCCAGCTCACCGTGAACGGCGAGCGGCGCGACCTCGTCCTTGAGGATCCGCGCGTCACCCTGCTCGATGCCCTGCGCGAGCGCCTCCAGCTCACCGGCACCAAGAAGGGCTGCGACCGCGGCCAGTGCGGCGCCTGCACGGTGCTCGTGGACGGCGCCCGCGTGAACGCCTGCCTCGCCCTCGCCGTCAGCCACGACGGGGCGCGGATCGAGACCGTCGAGGGCCTCGCGCGGGGCGAGGCGCTCCACCCGGTCCAGGCGGCCTTCATCGCCCACGACGCCTTCCAGTGCGGCTTCTGCACGCCCGGCCAGATCATGAGCGCCGTGGGCCTGATCCGCGAGATGCGCGCGGCCGGCGAGACCGCGGTCGATGTCGAGCGCGTGCGCGAGGGCATGAGCGGCAATCTCTGCCGCTGCGGGGCCTATGCGGGCATCACCGAGGCGGTGGTCGCCGCCGCGCAGACGGAGGACGCGGCGTGAACCTGTTCGAATACATCCGCGCCGGCTCCGTCGCCGAGGCGGTGGCCGCGGGCGCCCTGCCCGGCACCGCCTACCTCGCCGCCGGCACCAACCTCCTCGACCTGATGAAGGGCGGGGTCGCGGCGCCCGCCCGCCTCGTCGACATCACCCGCCTGCCCGGCCTCGACGGGATCGCGGTGGCCGCGGACGGCGCCACCCATATCGGCGCCCTGGTGCGCAACAGCGCGCTCGCCAGCCACCCCCACATCGCGAAGACCTATCCGATGGTGGCCGAGGCGCTCCTCGCCGGCGCCTCGGCGCAGCTGCGCAACGCGGCCACCACGGCGGGCAACCTGATGCAGCGCACCCGCTGCCCGTACTTCTACGACACCGCCTCCCCGTGCAACAAACGCCGGCCCGGCAGCGGCTGCCAAGCGGTGGGCGGGGCGACCCGCCTCCACGCGGTGCTCGGGCACAGCCCGCACTGCATCGCGGTCCACGCCTCCGACCTCTGCGTGCCGCTCGCGGCCCTCGGGGCGGTCGTCGAGATCGCGGGGGCCGGCGGCACCCGCACGGTGCCCCTCGGCGAGTTCCACCGCCTGCCGGAGGACCACCCCGAGCGCGAGACCGTGCTCGAGCCGGGGGACCTCGTCACCGGCCTGATCCTGCCGGCGGAGGCCGCCGCCTTCGCGGGCCACGGCCGCTACCTGAAGGTCCGCGACCGCACCTCCTACGCCTTCGCCACGGTCTCGGCGGCGGCGGCGCTGACCCTCGACGGCGACCGGATCGGCGCGGGCCGCCTCGCGCTCGGCGGTGTCGCGGCCAAGCCCTGGCGCGTCGCGGAGGCCGAGGCCGTGCTGGCGGGCGCCGCCCCCGGCGCGGACGCCTTCGGCCGGGCCGCCGATGCCCTGCTCGCGGGGGCCGCGCCCTCCGGCCCCGCCAACGCCTTCAAGATCGAACTCGCCCGCCGCACCGTCGTGCGGGCGCTGACCCTCGCCCAGGCGGGCACCCCGGCGCGGATGCCGGCGCTCCCCGCCTCCCCCTTCGCCCGATCCGCGGGAGCCCTCCATGCCTGAGACCGTCGCCCGCACCCGCCACGGCTCCAGCATCGGCCAGCCGCTGACCCGCCGCGAGGGCCCCCTCAAGGTGACGGGGCAGGCCCGCTTCGCCGCCGACAACCTGCCCCCCGGCACCCTGCACGCCGCGCTCTGCACCGCCCGCATCGCCCGCGGGCGCGTGACCGGGCTCGACCTGGCGGCGGCGGAGAACCATCCCGGCGTCGTCGCGGTGATGACGCCGGACAACGCGCCGGCGCTCGCCAAGCACCCGGACGACAAGGACGGCCCCTTCGTCTTCCGCCTCGACCTGCTGCAGGACTGGTCCGTGCGCTACGCCAACCAGCCGGTGGCGGTGGTGCTCGCCGAGACGCTGGAGGCGGCCTTCGAGGGCGCCCGGCTCCTCGCCCCCCGCTACGCGGCGGAGGAGCCCCGCATCGGCCTCGACGCGGAGGCGCCGTTCACGCCCCCCGGCGTCGGCGTCGGCCAGCCCCCGGACGAGAGCCACGGCGACGTGGAGGCAGGGCTTGCCGCCGCGGACAAGCGCGTCGAGGCGGTCTACGAGACGGCCGCGCAGTACCACAACGCCATGGAGCCGCACGCCGCCCTGGCCCAGTGGGAGGGCGACCGTCTCCTCCTGCACACCCCGAGCCAGGGCCTGACCGCCGCGGTCGGGCGCCTCGCGGGCCTGTTCGGCATCCCGCCCAAGAACATCCGCATCGAGAGTCCCTATCTCGGCGGCGGCTTCGGCTCGAAGGGTCTGATCTCGGGGCCGCAGGTGCTCGCCTGCATGGCCGCCCGCCTCACCGGCCGTCCGGTGAAGCTCGTCGCGCGCCGGGAGGACATGTACGGCCCGATGGGCCACCGGGCCGAGACCCGGCAGACGCTCCGCCTCGGCACGGACGCGGCGGGCAAGCTCACGGCCCTCGACCATCTCACGCTCACGGCATCGAGCCGCTTCGACGACTTCTTCGAGCCGGCGGGCGGCGTCAGCCACACCCTCTACGCCACCCCGAACCTCGCCGTGCGCCACCGCGGCGTGCGGGTGGATACCGGCACGCCCCTCTTCATGCGCGCGCCGGGCGAGGCCTCGGGCAGCGCGGCGCTGGAGAGTGCGCTCGACGAGATGGCCTTCGCCTGCGGCATGGACCCCCTCGAATTCCGGCTCGCCAACTACGCCGAGACGGAGCCCCTCTCCGGCCGGCCCTTCTCCTCGAAGGCCCTGCGGGAGTGCTACGCGCAAGGGGCCGCGGCCTTCGGCTGGGCGGACCGTCCGCGCGAGCCCCGGCAGATGCGCGACGCGGACGGCTTCCTCGTCGGCTGGGGCATGGGCACGGCGACCTTCCCCGCCCTGATGTTCGAGGCCCAGGCGCGGGCGGAGCTGCGCGCGGACGGCAGCGGCACGGTGGAGATCGGCGCCCAGGACATGGGCCAGGGCGCCTGGACGGCGCTCGCGCAGATCGCCGCCGACGGGCTCGGGATCGACCTCGACCGGCTCACCTTCAACATGGGCTCCTCGACGCTTCCGAGCGGCGGCATCGCGGGGGGCTCCGCCCACACCGCCACCGCGGGCGGCGCGATCCACGCCGCGGCCGCGGCCGTGATCGCCGAACTCGCCGGGATCGCCACCAGCGATTCCGCCTCCCCCCTCTACGGGGCGGGCAATGCCGGCGTGGTGGCCGAGGGCGGGCGCCTCGTCCGCCGCGACGATGCGAGCCGGGGCGAGACCTTCGGCGCGATCCTGGCACGCGCCGGCCGCGAGCGGGTGGAGGGCACGGGCAAGGCCTCGTCCGATCCGGCCGCGCAGAAGAGCTACGCCATGCACGCTCACGGCGCCGTCTTCGCGGAGGTGAAGGTCGATCCCGATCTCGGCCAGATCCGGGTGAGCCGCCTCGTCGGCGCCTTCGCGGCGGGGCGGATCATCAACCCGCGCCTCGTCCGGAGCCAGTACTACGGCGGCATGATCTGGGGCCTGTCCTTCGCCCTGCACGAGCACGCCGCCCTCGACCCGCGCACGGGCCGCTTCCTCAACGACAATCTCGGCGAGTACCACGTGCCCGTGAACGCCGACACGCCGGAGATGGAGGCGATCCTCGTGCACGAGGACGACCCGCACGTGAACGCGCTCGGCGTGAAGGGGGTCGGCGAGATCGGCATCACCGGCACGGCCGGCGCCATCGCCAACGCCGTCTGGCACGCCACCGGCGTGCGGGTGCGCGAATTGCCGATCACCCTCGACCGGGTGCTCGGCTGAGCGGACGGCCGGGGCGGAGCCATCGCCGAGGATCGCGCCCCGGCCCCCGCGACCGGACATCCGGCCGCCGCGGTTCCTCGGGCACCAGGGCGCCCGACCGCGTCAGGCCGAGATCGGCCAGCAGCCGGTCGGCGGCCGGGCCGAGATCCTCGGCGAGGGCCCGGCGGACCGCCCGCGCCGCGCGCCCGGACGGGCGCCCCGTCGGGCCTCTCTCGATCCATGCCGCCATCGCCGACCTCCCGTGATGGGGGCAGAATCGCGCGCGGACTTCGATGAGTCGAACGAATTGATTTCACCTGATCGATGAGCGAACCTCACAGGGATCGGCCCGGCGGCCGGTCCCGAGAGGCCGGGGCTCCACGACATGGGCGCGCTCAACCCCTCCACCCTCGATCTCGATCTCGTCCGCACCTTCGTAACGATCTGCGAGACCGGCAACTTCTCCCGGGCGGCGGAGCGGGTCGGGCGGACGCCCTCGGCGGTCAGCCTTCAGGTCAAGCGGCTGGAGGAGCGCCTGGGCCGGGCCCTGTTCCTGCGCCAGCCCCGCGCGGTCGTCCCCACCGCGGACGGGGAGGCGCTGCTCGGGCTCGGCCGGCGCCTCCTGTCGCTCAACGACGAGGTGGTCGCCTTCTTCGACGCCCCGCCGATGGAGGGGCGCGTCCGCTTCGGGGCGCCGAACGATTCCGGCCTCTTCGCCCTGCCGGGGATGCTGCGGCGCTTCGCGGCCACCCATCCCCAGGTGCAGGTCGATGTGCGGCTCGACGCGAGCCGCCTGCTGCGGGAGGCCTGCATGGCGGGCGAGCTCGACCTCGTCCTCTACACCGGCCACGCCGCGGCGGACCGCGACGCGCGGATCGTCCATTCGGAGGAACTCGCCTGGATCGGGCTCGGGGGCGGGCTCGCCGAGGCGCGCCGCCCCCTGCCGCTCGCCCTCTGCCAGAGCGGCTGCACCTGGCGGGCGGCCGCCCTCGACGCGCTCGATCGGGCGGGTCTCTTCTATCGGGTCGCCTACACGAGCGAGCATTGCCAGGGGCAGATCGCGGCGATCGAGGCCGATCTCGCCGTGGCGCCGCTCCCCTTGAGCGTGGCGCGCCCGCCCTTCCAGCGCCTGGCCGCGCTGCCGCCGCTCGGGAGCTGCGACGTGCTCATGCGCCTGCGGGCCGGTGCGGGGCCGGCGGCGCAGGCCCTCGCCGGCCACGTGGCGGCGAGCTTCCGGGACCTGCCGGGCCTCGGCGGCCGACTGTTCGCCTGAGCCGTGCGGGCCTCCCCGACGATCGCACCGGCGATCTAATCCGACGCATCCAATATATCTGCGATCCATGTGCGTGCAGGCACGCCAGTCTGAAAATGAAGAGGATTAAATATAGGGCTTTATCCATGTGCTCAGACGCACAGATCGATGAGATGTTTCGATCTATCTTCCTCTCATCGACGCGGATCGATCCGATCAGCGAGAATAATTCACACGAAGAAGGATAGATCATGAAATATATCATCACCGCCGCCGCTCTCGCCGCCGCCCTGGTCGTTCCGGTCGCGGCGCAGGCGGGCGAGGGTGGCGGCGGCAGCCGCATGCCGGCGGGCGGCGGACATATGAGCTCCTACGTCAACAGCCCGTACCACGATCCCCGCTCGCTGCACTCGCAGCGCAAGGCCACCGGCCAGCTCCTCGGCGCGCCGATGTACCGGGACGTCCCCGCCGTCGCCCTCGACCGGCGCGGCGTCGTGAGCCCGAACTGGGCCGTGGGCAGCGACCGCAAGCGCCGCTGACCGAGCCGCGTCGGGGGCGGGCCTGCCGCAGGGCGGGCCCCGCGCCCCCGGCGGCCGGTCCCGCATCGGACACCGATCGGCGCGACGGGCGGGGCCGCCTTGTCCCCGCGCGCCGCGCGTCACCGTAGACCCTTCTCCCGCCAAGAGGATCTCACGTGGACTCCATCATCCAGGGCATCTCCACCTTCCAGGGCCAGGTCTTCCCGGGCCAGCGCCGAATGTACGAGCGGCTCGTGCGCGACGGCCAGCGCCCGAACGCGCTCATCATCGCCTGCGCCGATTCCCGGGTCTCGCCCGAGCACATCACCCAGGCCGGCCCGGGCGAACTCTTCGTCTGCCGCAACGCGGGCAACATCGTGCCGCCCTTCTCGCAGCAGAACGGCGGCGTCTCCTCGGCCATCGAGTACGCCGTGGTGGCGCTCGGCGTGCGCGACGTGGTGGTCTGCGGCCATTCCGATTGCGGCGCGATGAAGGGCCTGATGGGCCTCGAGGCGCTCGCCCAGAAGATGCCGAACGTCGCGGCCTGGCTGCGCCACGCGCACGCGGCCGAGCGCATCGTCTGCGAGGCCTATCCGGAGGACATGGACCCGGCCCAGCGCCACCGGGCGCTGGCGCTGGAGAACGTCGTCGTCCAGCTCTCGAACCTGCGCACCCATCCGAGCGTCGCCGCGGCGCTCGCCAAGGGCGAGCTGAACCTGCACGGCTGGTTCTTCGAGATCGAGACCGGGCAGATCCTCGCCTATGACGGGGAGGCCGGGCGCTTCGTGCCGCTCGGCGGCGAGGCGGACCTGCCGGTGGCGGAGGCGCGGGACGCCCCGCGGGTCGCCGCCCCCGAATACGCCCGGATGGCCGCCGAATGAGGGGCGATCCGATGCAGGGTCTCGCCCGCTTCCTGCCGGAGACCGCGCGCCAGAACCTCGCGCGGGATCTGCCGGCCTCCGTCGTCGTCTTCCTCGTGGCGCTGCCCCTCTGCATGGGCATCGCCATCGCCTCCGGCGTGCCGCCGGAACGCGGCCTCATCACCGGCATCGTCGGCGGCATCGTGGTCGGCCTGCTCGCGGGCTCGCCCCTCCAGGTGAGCGGGCCCGCCGCGGGCCTCGCCGTCATCGTGTTCGAGTTCGTGCGCCAGCACGGTCTCGACATGCTGGGCCCGGTCCTCGTGCTCGCGGGCGCCTTCCAGCTCCTGTTCGGGGCCCTGCGCGTGGGCGGCTGGTTCCGGGCGATCTCGCCCGCCGTGGTGCACGGCATGCTCGCGGGCATCGGCATCCTGATCGTGCTCGCGCAGATCCACGTGCTCACCGACGCCGCGCCCCAGGCGAGCGGCCTCGACAACCTCGTGGCGATCCCGGCCGCCTTCTTCAACTTCGTCAGCGGCGAGGGCAACCGCTTCGGCGCGGTGGCGGTGGGGCTCGCGACCATCGCGGCGATGATCGGCTGGGAGCGCCTGCGCCCGGCCCGGCTCAAGGCCCTGCCGGGGGCCCTCGTCGGCGTCCTCTCCGGCACCCTGCTCGCCGGGATCAGTGCCCTCGACGTGAAGCGCGTGGAGGTGCCGGAGGCGATCTTCTCCAGCATCGGCCTGCCGGCCGCCGAGCTCTGGGGGCGGCTCGCCGAGCCGGCGCTCCTCGTGATGGCGCTCACCATCGCGGCGATCGCGAGCGCGGAGAGCCTGCTGTCGGCGGCGGCCGTGGACCGGATGCATGACGGGCCGCGCACGCAGTACAACCGCGAGCTCGGCGCGCAGGGGGTGGGCAACGTCCTCTGCGGTCTCCTCGGCGGCCTGCCGATGACGGGGGTGATCGTGCGCTCCTCCGCCAACGTCCAGGCGGGCGCGGCGAGCCGGGCCTCCACGATCCTGCACGGCATCTGGATCCTGGCCTTCCTGCTCGTCCTGCCCTGGCTCCTGAAGCTGGTGCCGACGGCAGCGCTCGCCGGCATCCTCGTGGTCACCGGCTGGCGCCTCGCGAGCCCGGCCCATGCGCGGCACCTGCACGCCCGCTACGGCCTCATCACCGCCGGCATCTGGCTCGCCACCCTGCTCACCGTGGTGCTGGTCGATCTGCTCTCCGGCGTGGTGCTGGGCCTCGTGCTCAGCCTCCTCCAGGCGGTGCCCGCGCTCCGCAAGGGCCGGCTGACCATCGAGCACGCCGCTTCCCCCGAGCGGGCGGGGGTGCCGGAGCTGCGCCTGTCGGGGGCGGCCACCTTCCTCCAGCTGCCCCGCCTCACCGAGGCCCTGGAGAGGACGCCGGTGGGCGGCGAGGTCCGCCTCTCGGCCCACCGCCTCGCCCATATCGATCACACCTGCCTGGAGATGATCGAGGACTGGGCGAGCCGCCGCGCCGCCTCCGGCACCCGCGTCGCGGTGGTCGGCGGCTCGGGGGTCCCGCGCCGCAAGCTCGCCGAGGCGGTCGCAACCGCCTGAAACACGGCCCCTCCCCCGCCAAGGGGGAGGGGCCGCCGTCATCGCAGCGTCAGGGATCTGCGCTCTCTGGGCCCAGGTTGTCCCGGCGGAGCGCGCGATGCCCCCTCTCCTCACCCGTCGCCACCTCCTCGCGGGCGCGGCCCTCGGTGCCGTCGCCCGCCCCGCGATCAGCCGGGCCGCCGACCGGCCGGCCCTGAGCCACGGCCTGCAATCGGGCGACGTCTCGGGGGAGTCCGCCGTGGTCTGGGCGCGGGCCGACCGCCCCGCCCGCGCCGTCATCGAGTGGGCGACCACGGAGAGCTTCTCCGAGATCCGCGGCGGCGTCTTCGTGGACGCCCTGCCCGAGAGCGACCTCACCGTGAAGGCGGCGCTGCCCGGCCTGCCGCCGGACCAGGAGATCTTCTACCGCGTCCATCTCCAGAATCTCGCCGAGCCGGCGCTCCGCGGCACGCCCCTCGTCGGCCGCTTCCGCAGCGCGCCGGCCCTTCCCCGCGACGTCAGCTTCTGCTGGTCGGGCGACACGGTCGGCCAGGGCTGGGGGATCGACGCGGATCGCGGCGGCATGACGATCTACGCCGCGATCCTCGGGAACCGCCCGGATTTCTTCCTGCACTCGGGCGACACGATCTACGCCGACGGGCCGCTCCAGGCGGAGGTCAAGCTTCCCGACGGCAGCCTCTGGCGCAACCTCGTGACCGAGGAGAAGGCCAAGTCCGCCGAGACGCTCCAGGAGTTTCGCGGCAACTACCGCTACAACCTCCTCGACCACAACCTGCGCGCCATGAACGCCGCCGTGCCGATCCTCGCGCAGTGGGACGACCACGAGGTCACCAACAACTGGTGGCCGGGCGAGCCGCTGACCCGGCCCGAGCACCGGCGCAAGGGCTACGCGGAGGCCAACAGCCTCGTCCTCGCCGCCCGCGCCACCCGCGCCTTCCACGAATACATGCCGATGCGCTTCGAGCCGGCCGAGCCCGGCCGCGTCTACCGGAAGATCGCCTACGGCCCGCTCCTCGACGTCTTCCTCCTCGACATGCGCAGCTACCGCGGGCCGAACGGGGCCAACGACGAGACGGAGGCCGGCGCGCGCACGCAGTTCCTCGGCCCCGCCCAGGTCGCCTGGCTGAAGCGCGAGCTCACGCAATCCCGCGCCACCTGGAAGGCCATCGCCGCCGACATGCCCCTCGGCCTCGTCGTCCCCTACGACGCGGAGACGAAGTCCGGCTCGGAGGCCGTGGCGCAGGGGAACGGCCCGCCGCTGGGGCGCGAGTTGGAGATCGCCGATCTGCTGCGCTTCATCCGCGACCGGGACGTGCGCAACACGGTCTGGTTCACCGCGGACGTGCACTACACGGCCGCCCACTACTACGACCCGGACAAGGCCCGCTTCCAGGACTTTTCGCCGTTCTGGGAGTTCGTCTCGGGGCCGCTCCACGCGGGCACCTTCGGCCCGAACGCCCTCGACGACACCTTCGGCCCGCAGCTGCGCTTCGTGAAGGCGCCCGACGGCCGCCAGAACCTCTCGCCCGCCGAGGGCTGCCAGTTCTTCGGCCACGTGGCGATCGAGGGCGCCACCCGGCGCATGACCGTGACCCTGAAGGACGCCGCCGACACGGCGCTCTGGCACACGGTGCTCGATCCGGTCTGAGCCATCAGGCGGCCTGAGCCATCAGGCGGCCTGAACCGTCAGGCGGCCCGCGGCGCCGCGCCCTCGCGCCCGAGAGCGACGAGGAGGCCCGCGAGGGTCAGGCCGTCGCAGGCGAGGCCGAAGACCGAGCCCACGAGGAGGTTGTGCCCGGCCCAGGCGAGGGAGGCGGCGATCAGGTTGCGGCGCATCGCGCCCACCTCGCCCTGGAAGCGGGCCCGGAGGGCGAGGAGCGCCCCCGTGCCGGCGCAGGCCGAGGGCCATCCGGTCCAGGTCGCCGCCGTGAGCAGGAGGACGGCGAGCCCGCCCGCCGCGAAGAACGGCCCGAACCAGGCCGGGCGCCGGGCCGCGCCGCCGAACCGGGCCGCGACCAGGCCCTGCATCACCGAGAGCGCGCATAGCGCCGCCCCCGTATGGGCCTGGAGCCGGAGATAGTGCAGCCCGAAGCAGCCGGCGCAGGCCGCCGACGCCGCGAGGATACCGACGCGTCCCGGCATCGCGCCGGCGACGAACCCGAGGAGAAGACCGAGGCCGCCGAAGATGTCGAGCCGCTCGCGGACGGCATCGACCAGGGGGAAGATCGTATCCGTGGACCACATGGCGGGATCTGGACCGTGAACGCGGCGGCTCCGACCTCTTCCGCGCTAGATCCGCAGGGTAAGCGGGTGGTTAACGACCTGCCTGCCCGACGCCCGGTGTGGCCGGCCGGACGCAGCGTGGTGGGGGCCGGCACGGTGAACGGATACCCGTGCACGCGCCTCCCGTTCGCCCGGGGATCCCGGGAGAAGCGGGTTGTGCCGGCCGGGCTTCGATGCGATAGCCCGAGCAGGGTGCGCGGGCCGTCGGTCGGACCGGCAGGTCGAGCGTTGGTCGGGCCGCCAGCGCCGGAGACCCGCGCCCGTGTCATCACCCTCCCGTGCCGTTCCGCAGCCCCGCCGCCCCCTGTCGGCCCTCCGGAACGCTCTCACCAGCGAGGCCGGCGGCGGCCTCGTCCTGATGGCGAGCGCCGCGCTCGCGCTGGTGGTCGCCAACTCGCCGCTGGCGGGCACCTACTTCGCCGTGCTCAAGGCCTATCTCGGGCCCCTCTCGGTGCTGCACTGGATCAACGACGCCCTCATGGCGGTGTTCTTCCTGCTCGTCGGGCTGGAGATCAAGCGCGAGGTCTTGGACGGCCGCCTTCGCACCTGGCCCGACCGGGTGCTGCCGGGGCTCGCCGCGGTCGGCGGCATGGCCGCGCCGGCCCTCGTCTACTGCGCCGTGAACTGGCAATCGCCCGAAACGCTGCGGGGCTGGGCGATCCCGGCCGCCACCGACATCGCCTTCGCCCTCGGCGTTCTGGCGCTGCTCGGTCCCCGGGTGCCGGTCTCCCTCAAGGTCTTCCTGACGGCGCTCGCCATCATCGACGACCTGGGCGCCGTGCTCATCATCGCGGCGTTCTACACCGCCGACCTGTCGCTGCCGATGCTCGGCGGCGCAGGCCTCACGCTCGCGCTTCTCTACGGGCTGAACAAGGCCGGCGTCGCCCGCCTGTGGCCCTACCTGCTGATCGGCGCGGTGCTGTGGGTCTTCGTGCTCAAGTCGGGCGTCCACGCGACCATCGCCGGCGTGCTGCTGGCGCTGACGATCCCGCTGCGGCTGAGCGTGGGCAAGCCGGACGACCCGACCTCGCCGCTGCACATCCTGGAGCACGCGGTCCATCCCTGGTCGGCCTACCTCATCCTGCCGGTGTTCGGCTTCGCCAACGCGGGCGTGTCGCTGGTGGGGATCACGCCGCGCATGCTCCTCGACCCGGTGACGCTCGGCGTGGCGCTCGGCCTGTTCGTCGGCAAGCAGATCGGCGTGTTCGGTCTCGTCCTCGCGGCGGTGAGGCTCGGGCTGGCCCAGCGCCCGGCCCACGCGACCTGGGCGCAGGTCTACGGGGTCTCGCTCCTCTGCGGCGTCGGCTTCACCATGAGCCTGTTCATCGGCCTGCTCGCCTTCGCGAACGCCCCGGAACTGGAGGCCGAGACCAAGGTCGGCGTGCTGCTCGGGTCTCTCGTCTGCATGGTCGCCGGGGCGCTGGTGCTGCGGTTCGCCCCGGTCCATCCCTCCCGGCGCTGAGCCGCCCTCCGCGGAACCCCCGGCCCGCCCCTCGCGCTCCTGCCGCCATGACGACACCGACCACGCTGCTGCGCGCGCTGTACGAGGGCGACACGCCCGGCGCGCACCGCTTCCGCTACGCCCTGCTCGTGTTCGACGTGGCCACGCTCGCCTTCGTGACCGTCACCGCGTTCCTGCCGCTGTCGCCCTGGATCGTCGCCTGCGACCTGACGCTGGGCGTGTTCATCCTGCTCGACTTCGCCGCACGCCTCGTCGTCAGCCGCGCCCCCTTGCGCGAGTTCCGGCACCTGAGCACCTGGGCGGACCTCGTGGCCGTGGCCTCGTTCCTCGCGCCCCTGGTCGTCGAGGGCGTGGGCTTCCTGCGCATCCTGCGGACGCTGCGCCTGCTGCGCACCTACCACCTGCTGGAGCGGCTGCGGCAGGACAGCACCGTCTTTCGCCGCAACGAGGACGCGATCCTGGCCGCGACCAACCTCGTGGTGTTCGTCTTCATCATGACCGGGATCGTCTACGCCACGCAGCACGGCAGCAACCCGGCTATCCAGACGCCGGTCGACGCCCTGTACTTCACGGTGACGTCGCTGACGACGACGGGGTACGGCGACATCACTCTTCCGGGGGCGACGGGCCGGTTGCTCTCGGTCTTCGTGATGATCTGCGGGGTGACGCTGTTCTTCCGCCTCGCGCAGGTGGTGTTCCGCCCCTACAAGGTGCGCTTTCCCTGCACCGCGTGCGGGCTGCAGCGCCACGAGCCGGACGCCGTGCATTGCAAGGCCTGCGGCCACCTCCTGAACATCCCCGACGAGGGCGCGTACTGACCAACGCTTCCCGCCGCGTCGTCCCGGGCAGAGCGCCGTGCCGGTCGAGGACCGATCGCGTCGCCGGGATGCCTGGCCGGGGATCGTGAGGGCCTGCCGCGAGCCGGGCGGCATACGTCAGGAAAGCCGGGGGCGCGACGGCGGGTGCGGTTCCGGGGACGGATGGCGGTTCCAAAGACGCGCCGCGGGCGTTACGTCCCGCCGGAGACATGTTTCCCGATCGGACAAGGGCCGCCGTGCGGATCGACGACGCCACCCCCCTCCCCGCCCCGGATTCTCCGCGCGGCGCAGGACCGGACCTGCCCGCCGGGATGCGCCCGGCGCTGCCGCCCGAGGCGCCCCTCGCCATGCCGGTGCAGGATCTCGCCCGCTTCGACCGGGGGGCGGCGCGCGTGCCCCTTCGCCGGCATCCGCCGCCGCTTCCCGCCCGCATCCTCGTCTTCGGCGGCGCCCTGCTGATCGCCGCCTATGGCGGCCTGCAGATGTACGAGACGGTCTCGGTCTCGGGCAGCCCGACCCTGCTGCAATACGTGCTCGTCGCCCTGTTCGTGCTGACCTTCTCGTGGATCGCGCTGGCCTTCACCAGCGCGGTGCTCGGCTTCCTCGTGCTGCTGCGGCGCCCCGCCCTGCCCCCTATTCCCGCGCGCCTCGCCACCCGCACCGCCGTCTTGATGCCCGTCTACAACGAGGCCACGGCGCGCACCTTCGCCGGGATCGAGGCCATGCACGCGGCGGTGGCCGAGACGGGGCTGGCCGGCCATTTCGACTGGTTCGTGCTCTCCGATTCGACGCAAGGGGATGCCTGGATCGCCGAGGAGCGCGCCTTCCTCGACCTGCGCGCCCGCCTGGGGCCCGAGGCCCGCCTCCACTACCGGCACCGGCCGAAGAACCACCACCGCAAGGCCGGCAACATCGCCGATTTCGTCACCCGCTGGGGCGGGGCCTACGACCACATGCTGGTGCTGGACGCCGACAGCCTGCTCTCGGGCGACTGCGTGGTGCGCCTCGCCGCCGCCATGGAGGCGGATCCGGATGCGGGCATCGTCCAGTCGCTGCCGCTCATCATCAACCGCAACACCCTGTTCGCCCGCCTGCAACAGTTCGCGGCGCGCATCTACGGGCCGGTCATCGCGGTGGGCCTCTCCACGTGGTCGGGCCGCGACGGCAATTACTGGGGCCACAACGCCATCATCCGCACCCGCGCCTTCGCCGAGTCCTGCGGCCTGCCGGACCTGCCCGGACGCCCGCCCTTCGGCGGCCACGTGCTGAGCCACGATTTCGTGGAAGCCGCGCTGATCCGGCGGGCGGGCTGGGACGTCTACATGCTCCCGACGCTCCCCGGCTCCTACGAGGAGAGCCCGCCCTCCCTCATCGACGTGGCGGTGCGCGACCGGCGCTGGGCGCAGGGCAACCTCCAGCACAGCCGCATCATCGGCGCGGCGGGCCTGCACTGGGCCTCCCGCCAGCACTTCGCCACCGGCATCGCCGGCTACCTCGCCTCGCCCCTCTGGCTGCTGCAACTCGTGGTCGGCATCGCGCTGGCCCTGCAGACGGCCTACGTGAAGCCCGAATACTTCGCGCAGGGCTTCGCCCTCTACCCGGTCTTCCCCCGCTTCGATCCCGTGCGCGCCCTCCAGCTCTTCGGGCTGACCATGGGCATCCTGCTCGCGCCGAAATTCCTCGGGCTGATCCTCGCCCTCCTCGACCGGGAGGTGCGCCGGGCCTGCGGCGGGGCGGGGCGCCTCGTGGCCTCCTGCCTCCTCGAGATCCTGCTCTCGGCGCTGCTCGCCCCGGTGGCCATGGTGATCCAGTCCGGGTCGGTGGCCGGCATCCTGCTCGGGCGCGACACCGGCTGGAACCCGCAGCGGCGCGACGACGGCTCGATCCCGATGCGCGCCATCGTGGCCCGCCACCGCTGGCACACGCTGCTCGGGCTGGTGGCGGGCGTCTCGGCCATCGCCATCGCCACCTCCCTGTTCCTCTGGATGTCGCCGACGATCCTCGGCCTCGTGCTCGCGATCCCGATCTCCTGGGCGAGCGGGCAGCTCGGCCTCGGCCTCGCCCTGAAGCGCCGCGGCCTGCTGACGACGCCCGAGGAGCGCGATCCCCCGGCGATCGCGCAGGCCGCCGGAACCATCGCCGCGCGCAACGCCGCCGACGGCTACGACGACGCGGACGCCCTGCGCGCGCTGCACGCCGACCCGGAGCTTGCCGCCGCCCATATCGGGATGCTGCCCCCCGGCGCGCCGCGCCAGCGGGGCCGGATCGACCCCGACCACACCCTCGCCCAGGCCAAGGTGGTGGAGGCCGAGAGCCTGGACGAGGCCGCCGCCTGGCTCTTGCCCCGGGAGCGCATGGCCCTCCTGCACGACCGGGCGCTCCTCGACCGGCTGGTGCGCCTCGCCGGCTGAGGATCCGTTCGAGGTGGTTCCCGCCCGTTCAGGCGCTCGATCGGGCCCGTTCCACCCCCGGCCTCCTTCGAGGCCGCCGACGCGGCATCGCCGGATGAGGCAACGCCTCGGCGTGACGACGCGGACAGGCTCCGTGGCGCGCGGGCTCGGTCGATACGACGGTGCGGGGCTTATTTCGAAGCGATCAACCGGAACCGTATCACCCGGCTCGGGGCGTGAAGGGAACGACGTTGCCGTCCGCCTGCGGAGGCAGGAAGGCCGCGCCGACCATGTCGTTCCGGCGCCAGACGATGCGGATGCGGCGGCGCTCCCCGCGCACGGGGATCGCGAGCTCGACCTCCTCGGGCAGCATCACCGCGTCGCTGAAATCGAAGCGGACGCCCGCGCCCGAGAGGTTGCGCACGAGGCAATCCAGGCTCTGCCCGCCGTGGTTGAAGGTGATCGTCCCGCCGAGATAGGTGCGGGTCCGCCCCGCCCGCCGCCGCTCGTCCATGTCCGCTCCTCGATTGTGACGACGATCTCAAGTTACAACGCGGCTGGGAAGGCGGGCGGAATTCTTTCGGATGGAAACGAAGAATTAAGCTTAACGGCGGGCCCGGATCAGGCCGGGCGCAGGGGCCAGACCAGGGCGATCATCGGCACGCCCACCGCGATGACGATCAGCGAGAGCGGCAGGCCGAGCCGGGCGTAGTCGCCGAAGCGGTAGCCGCCGGGGCCCATCACCAGGGTGTTGCACTGGTGGCCGATGGGGGTGAGGAAGTCGCAGGCCGCCCCCAGCGCCACCGCCATCAGGAACGGGTCCGGGTTGAGGCCGAGCTTCGTCGCGAGCTTGGCGGCGATGGGGCCCATCACCAGCACGGTGGCGGCGTTGTTGAGGAACGGCGTCACCGCCATGGCGAGCACGAGGATGGTGGCGAGCGCCGCCACCGGCGACAGGCCCTGGACGAGGGCGGTGAGGTGGCCGGCCACGAGGTCGGCGCCCCCCGTGCTGCTCACCGTCTCCGAGATCGGGATCAGCGCCCCGAGCAGGACGAGGACCGGCCATTCCACCGCCTGGTAGGCCTCGTGCGGGCTCATGCAGCGCAGGAGCAGCACCAGCACCACCGCCCCGAAGAAGGCCACCGCCACCGGCACCACGTGCAGGGCGACCAGCGCCATCGCCGCGACGAGGATCGCGGCCGGGATCCAGCTGCGGTCGTTGCGCCCGAGCGCGATGGCGCGGGCGGCGAGGGGCAGCACCTTGAGCGTGCCGAGGGCGGGCGCCAGCGCCGCCTCCCGCCCGCGCAGCACCACCACGTCGCCCGCCCGGAAGCGCACGGCCGAGAGGCTCTGCTCGATCCGCCGGCCGCGCCGGCTCACCGCGAGGATCCCGATGCCGTGGCGCCGCTCCAGGTCGAGCTGGGCGGCGGTGCGCCCGACGAGGTCGGATTCGGCGGTGACGACGCCCTCCGCCACCACCGCCTCGGCCTCCGGCGCCGCCCCGGCGAGCGCCAGCCCGCTGCGCGCCACGAAGCGTTCGAGGTCGTCGGGCTCGCCGTTGAGGAGGAGCACGTCCTCGGCCCGCAGCAGGAATTCGGGGCTCGCAGGGTAGCGCCGGAAGCGCTCGCGCAGCACCGTGGCCACGCGCACCTCCCCGTCGCCCAGCGCCTCGAGATCGGCGATGCGGGTGCCGGCCGCCGGATGGCCCGCGGGCAGGCGCGCCTCCGTGGTGTAGCGCTCCAGGGTGAAGGCGGCCTCCATCGAGCGGGTGCCGCCGTCCCGCCGGGGCAGCAGGCGCCAGCCCAGGCAGAGGAAGGCGAAGCCCGCCGCCGCCACGCAGAGGCCGACGGGGGCGTAGTCGAACATCGCGAAGGGCTTGCCGGTGAGGTCGGCGCGCACCTTCGAGACGATGACGTTGGGCGAGGTGCCCACCAGGGTGACGATGCCGCCGATGAGCGAGGCGAAGGCCATCGGCATCAGCAGCGCCGAGGGCGGCGTGCCGCTGCGCCGGGCGAGTTGCAGGGCGATCGGCATGAAGATCGCGAGCGCCCCGACGTTCTTCGTCACCATCGACAGGGCGAGCACGCCGCCCACCAGGACCACCACCTGCCGCCCGGTGCTGGTGAGGCGGGGCAGGAGCGGGCGCATCAGCGTCTCGACGGCCCCCGAGCGGGCGATGGCCGCCGAGAGGACGAGGGCCGCGCCCACGATGACGACGATGTCGTCCGAGAAGCCCGAGAACGCCTTGTCGGCGGGCACGATCCCGATCGCGATCCCCGCGGCGAGCGCCGTCAGCGCCACCACGTCGTAGGGCAGCCGGTCCCAGACGAAGGCCGCGACCGTGATGCCGATCAGGC
This sequence comes from Methylobacteriaceae bacterium, assembly GCA_947444195.1. Lineage (GTDB taxonomy): Bacteria > Pseudomonadota > Alphaproteobacteria > Rhizobiales > Beijerinckiaceae > Methylobacterium. The sequence goes on from CANEZL010000039.1 coordinate 35,536, forward strand.
CGAAGGCGAGCACTTGATCGAGGGTCATCGGACGGGCACCTGGATGGGGCGCCGCGGGACGCGCCGCGGGCGGAAGGGATTGCGTGGTGCAGCGAGAGCGTTTTCCGCGCAAGCGGATGCCGGGCCGGCCGAGGACTACGCCGGCACGGCCGATCGGTTCGCGCGCCTCCGGCGGGTTCCGGCGATGAGCGGCCCCCACGAGATCGAGCGCGAGGCCGCCGGCCGCCGCCAGCGCGTGCTGGCGCCGGGCCTGCGGCAGGTGGCCGAGGCGGTGGGCCAGAAGGTCCTGCACGGCTTCCTGCAGAACCGGCACCAGACCCTGATGCCGCTCAGCGTCAACCTGGCGCGGCTCGACCCCGCCGAGGCGGCGGCGCTCGCGCGCTTCGCCGCCGTGGCGGCGCTGGCCGGCGGGGCGGAGGCGGCGCCGGGGCAAGTCAGGGCCTGGCTCGCCGCCTCGGGGGCGGAGGCGGCCCATCTGGCCGCCTATGACGGGGCGCTCGCCGCGCCCCCTCCCCTCGACCGGGCGCTCGCGGCGCTCGTGCAGCCCGAGACCGCCCTCATCGCCTTCGTCCTGGCCCTCGTGGCGGCGCGCGGGGCGGGCCCCGCCGCGCGGGTCTTCGCCGACTACGTCGCCCTGCACCGCGCCCTCCCGGCCGCGGCGGTGCGGGCGGCCGAGCGGCGGCACCGGGGGTGATGGGGGCGCCGGCCGCCTCGGTGGCCGGCGGGGCGCCCGGTCCCCCGCGAGGGGTGGAGGGGCCCGTCGGAACCGAACCGATCGCGCGGGCCCGCCCCGGCACGGGAGATGGGGCACGGCGGAAAATGCATGCGCGCATTGAACATGGCGCAGGGCAAGGCGTTGCCTGCGAGGATTGTCTTCAGGAGAACCTTCGATGATGCGTTCGCTCGCCCTTGCCGCCTGCCTCGCCCTGCCCCTGTCCGGCGCCGCCCTCGCGCAGTCCGGCGGGCCGGTGAACCCGGGCTCCGGCCCCTCGGCCGGCGGCACGGTCAACGAGAACACCCCGGCCCAGGCCGCGCCGCGCACGGGCACCACCGGCACGACGGGCATGCAGCCCGGCATGGCGCCCGGCGCCACCACCGGCACGGTGGCCCCCGGGGCCCGCGGCAACGGGGCCGGCCCCTCGGCCGGCGGCACCGTCAACAAGGACACGCCCGCCAGCCGCTGACGCGCTCCGGCGCCGCGCCAGAACCAGGGTCGGCGGCCTCGGCCGCCGGCCCTTTTCCATGGACGGGATCAGGGGGCGGGATCAGGGGGCCGGGTCCGGTCCCTCGGTGAGGCTCTTCAGCGTGGTCTGCACGGCGTCGTCCTCCACGAGGATGTGCCGGGCGACGTCGGCGAGCGTCAGCCAGCCGGCGACCCGCCCGTCCGCGCCGAGGACGGCGAGGCGGCGGACGTAGTTGCCGGCCATGGTGTCCATGGCCGCGCGGAGGGAATCCTCCGGGCGGCAGGTGAGGACCGGCCGGGAGGCGACCTCCTGCACCCTCACCGCGCCCGGGTCGCGCCCGCGGGCCACCACCCGGTAGAGCAGGTCGCGGTCGGTGACGACGCCCTCCAGGCGCTCGGGGGTGCCCACCGGCAGGGCCCCCACCTCGATCTCCCCCATCAGCACGGCCGCGTCCTGGGCGCTCGCCAGGGCATCGATGAATTCCACGTCCCGCGACATCACGTCGGCGACGCGCAGGCCTTCGGATCGGTCGGTCATGGGCTCGTCGCTCGGGGGGAGGTGTCGGCGGGGGCCGATCCCGTTGGCACGAAGCGGTCCGCCTGTCAGCTGGTTCCCGAACGCCGAGAGGGCCGGCGCTCCGCGGGGGAGCGCCGGCCCTCTTCGTCTTTCTCTCGGTCGGAGGTCCGGGGCGTCAGGCCGCGGCGGCGGCCGAGGCGGTCGGGACCTCGGAGATCGTCTTCAGGACCTGCGAGGCGATCTGGTAGGGGTCGCCCATGGAGTTCGGGCGGCGATCCTCGAGATAGCCCTTGTAGTCGTTCTTGACGAAGGAGTGCGGCACGCGGATCGAGGCGCCGCGGTCGGCCACGCCCCAGCTGAACTTGTTCCACGGCGCCGTCTCGTGCTTGCCGGTCAGGCGCTTGTCGTTGTCCGGGCCGTAGACGGCGATGTGATCGTGGAGGTTCTTCTCGAAGGCGGCCATCAGCGCCTCGAAATAGGCCTTGCCGCCGGTCTCGCGCATGAAGGCGGTCGAGAAGTTGCAGTGCATGCCCGAGCCGTTCCAGTCGGTGTCGCCGAGGGGCTTGCAATGGTACTCGATGTCGATCTCGTACTGCTCGCAGAGACGCTGGAGCAGGTAGCGGGCCATCCACATCTCGTCGGCGGCCTTCTTGGAGCCCTTGCCGAAGATCTGGAATTCCCACTGGCCCTTGGCCACCTCGGCGTTGATGCCCTCGTGGTTGATGCCGGCGGCGAGGCAGAGGTCGAGGTGCTCCTCGACGATCTTGCGCGCCACGGGGCCGGCGTTCGAGGCGCCGACGCCGCAATAGTACGGGCCCTGCGGGGCCGGGTAGCCGGCCTCGGGGAAGCCGAGGGGGCGGCCGTCCTGGTAGAAGAAGTACTCCTGCTCGAAGCCGAACCAGGCGCCCTCGTCGTCGAGGATGGTGGCGCGCTTGTTGGACGCGTGCGGGGTGACGCCGTCGGGCATCATGACCTCGCACATCACCAGCGCGCCGTTGGTGCGGGCCGGATCCGGATAGACCGCGACGGGCTTGAGCACGCAGTCGGAGCTGTGGCCCTCGGCCTGCAGCGTCGAGGAGCCGTCGAAGCCCCAGAGCGGCAGCTGCTCGAGGCTCGGGAAGCTGTCGAATTCCTTGATCTGGGTCTTGCCGCGGAGGTTCGGCGTCGGCGTGTAGCCGTCGAGCCAGATGTATTCGAGCTTGTACTTCGTCATCGTCTAATCTCTCGTCGAACCTGACAAAAGCCCTGGCGGGTTCCGATCTCCCTGCGGGAGAGCGGTAACCCCCCACCTCACTGTGACTGCACGATGATCCCGAAAAACCGGACCTCGCTTTTTCGCATCGTGCTCTGGCGGAACGGACCCCGGCGCCCTCACGGCTGAGCGGCCTCAAGCACGCGCCATGCCAAACCGGCGCGGCGCCGTGTCGAAGATCGTTCGCCGGGTCATGAATCCCGGCGCGGCGGCGATCGCCGGGGAACCGTGCCGGAGCCGCGGGGTTGCCTAGCCCCCGCGGCCGGGCCGCGCGGGGCGGGATCGGAGCCTGCCCGGTTTCAGGGCAGCGCGTCGGAGGGGCGCGAACTGCCTATCCAGAGAGCAGCGCCCCGGGCAAAACTGCGCGATCACGCGCCGTTGGATTCCGCAAGAGGCGTGCTGCGGAAATTGGCAGCATCATGCGCTTTATAGGGTGCAGAGAGCGCAAAGAATGGGCATCTTCCTGCCATCGACGCCGCCACACCCTGGCGTCACGCAGGTCGAGTCAGGAGTTACAGGATGCGCGCGGACTTCCATCGCCCCTCCGCCAAGATCTTCTCGTTCCCGGTCGGGGGCCGTTCCGGGCGGGCCGCCCGCGCCGACACGCCGGCCGCCCAGGTCTGCGTGGTCGACACCAACGGCTATCACGGGGCCGCGATTCAGGAAGAGGCCGCGCGCGGCCGCGTGCCCAAGGGACGCTGATCCAAGGGGTGCCGAGGCAGGGTCAGACCCCGAAGATCGACCAGCCGAGCCGCTTGGTCAGCGCCTCCAGGGCGATGCGCCCGAGATGCGAGTTGCCCGCCTGGTCGAGGCCGGGGGACCAGACCGCGATCGAGGCTTTGCCCGGCGCGACCGCGAGGATGCCGCCGCCGACGCCGCTCTTGCCCGGCAGGCCGACCCGGTAGGCGAACTCGCCCGAGCCGTCGTAGTGTCCGCAGGTCAGCATGATCGCGTTGATGCGCCGGGCCCGCTCGGGCGAGACCACCGAGTGCCCGGTGGCCGGGTTGATGCCCGAATGCGCCAGGAAGCGCCCGGCCGCCGCGAGCTGGCGGCAGGACATGGCGATGGCGCAGTGGTGGAAGTAGACGCCGAGCGTGTAGACCACCGGGTTGTCGAGCACGCCGTAGGACTTCATGTAGTTGGCGAGCGCCGCGTTGCGGAACCCCGTGCGCTGCTCGGAGGCCGCCACCGCCTCGTCGATCACGATCCCCGAATCCTGGGCCAGGAACTGCAGGAAGCGCAGGATCTCGCCGAGCGCCTCCCGGGGCTGGTGCCCGGAGAGGATCACGTCGGTCACCGCGATGGCGCCCGCGTTGATGAAGGGATTGCGCGGGATGCCGCGCTCGCGCTCCAGCTGCACGATGGAGTTGAACGGGCTGCCCGAGGGCTCGCGCCCCACCCGCCGCCAGAGCCGGTCGCCGACCATGCCGATGGCCAGGGTGAGGGTGAACACCTTCGAGATGCTCTGGATCGAGAAGGGCACGTCCGCGTCCCCGCCGGCCGCGACGTGGCCGTCGTTGTCGATCACCACGAGGCCGAACTGGCGGGCATCGATCTGCGCGAGTTCCGGGATGTAGTCCGCCACCGTGCCGCGGTCGGGCCGCGCGCGCATCTCCTCGGCGATCTCGCGCACCGCGCGGTCGAGTTCGGCAGGCGTGTGGCTCATCCGCGGATGTCGTCCTCTCTGGCCCGGATCGGCCGAGATCGGCCCCGCTCGGGGCCGTCGGGCGCCCCTCGCAAGACTTCGTCCAGAAGACCTCCCGCAAGGAGGCCCCGTCCGGAGGCGGGGTTATCGCGGGGGGGTGGGCGCGCTCAAGGGTGGGCGCGCCCAAGGCCGGGCGCGCTCAGGGTCGAGGGCGGCCGTTCCTCACTCCCGCGTGGCCGTCATCAGCAGGCGCTCGGTGCGGGCATCCTCGATGCGGTTGACCATGCGGCGGGACTCGTGGACGTCGCGCATGGTCTTGGTCAGGGTCACGCAGGACTGCACCAGCATCACCGCGCCCATGGCGAAATAGCCCTTCAGCCAGATGTCCACCGGCATGAACACGATGCCGAGCGCCACCATCGCGATGGAGCCGATGAAGGAGGCGTAGGTGAAGCTCACCCAGCCGGAGGAGTGCTGCGGGTTCGTTTCCTGGGTCGTCATGGTCTCGGTCTCCGCTGAAGGTGTTTCGGGGAAGCGATCGGGAATCTCGTTTGGCGTCCTGCCGTCTTCGGTCGGTCGAAGACGGGCCTCTCCTCCCCCGGATCTCGGGCAGCCCCGAGATCCGCGCCTTGCCTGCCCGGATCGGGCAGGCCCGATCCGGGTGGGGAGGAGCCGGAGGTGGGGGTGGTGCAGGATGGATCGCCGATGGTGCCGTCCGCGCCACCCCCACCCCGCACCCCTCCCCGCGAGGGGAAGGGGACGGTGGCCGCTCAGGCCATCTCGGCGGCGCGGCGGCGCAGGCGCTCCATCACCGCGCCCTCCGTGCGCTGCGGGCCGGGGCCGAAGCCCGCCCGTTCCAGGCGCTCGCCGACGCTGCGGCCGGGATCGGCCTCGGCGAGGGCCGCCTCGGTGTCGGCGGCCTCCGCCTGGAGGGCGCGCAGGCGGGCGAGCGTCGCCTCCGCCTCGCGCAGGGTGGCCGCGTCCTGGCGGGCCGCGCCCGCGCCGAGGCGGCGCACCGCCTCGTTGGCCGCCGCCACGCGCCGGCCCCGCTCCAGCTCGGCCTGCCGCCGCGCGGCATCCGCCACCGTCTCGCGGATCCGCGCGATCTCGGCGGAGAAGCGGGCGCGGGCCGCCTTGATGGCGTCGCGCTCGGCTTCGAGATCGGCGATGGCGGCGGCCGCCTCCGCCGCCAGATCCTCGCGCCCGCCCCGGAGGGCGGCCACCGCCTGGCCCTCCAGGCCGGCGGCGCGCGCCTCCGCCTCCTCCAGGCGGCGCGCCTCGGCCCGGTCGCCGGCGAGCGCCACCGCCAGGGCCTGGCGGCCCCGCTCCAGCCCGGCCCGGGTCTCCCGGACCTGCTGGTCGAGGATCAGCAGGGCGTTGCGGTCGAAGAGTTCCTCGCCGGCCCGGGCGGCGTGGCCCCGGGCCAGGATACCGAACAGCTTGAACATGGTCCGTGTCCCATCCATGAACGTTGTTCACGCATGCGTTGTCGCAGGGCTCTGAACGTTGTTCAAGTGCGTTTTTGCACGACGTGCAAAGAGAGGGGTTTCCCATGGATGGTGAACCGCGCCGCCGGGCGCTGCGGGAGAGCGTGCTCGCCGCCGCCGAGGCCATGATCGCCGAGGACGGGCTCGACGGCCTGCGCGCTCGGGGCCTCGCCCAGGCGGCGGGCTGCGCCGTGGGGGCGATCTACACGGCGTTTCCGGACCTCGACGCGGTGGTCCAGGCGGTGAACCTGCGGACCCTGAACCTGTTCGATGCGGCCCTGGGGCCAGCCCGGACCGCGGTCGCGGCGGATGGGGCCGCCGACGCCCTGGTGCGGCTCGGCCTCGCCTATCTCGATCTCGCCCGCGCCCATCCCCTGCGCTGGGACGCCTTGTTCCGCTACCGGGTGCCGCCGGGCCGGCCGGTGCCGGAGGAATACGCGGCCGAGCAGGCCCGCCTGTTCAGCCGCATCGAGCAGCCCCTGCACGCCCTGCGGCCGGACCTGCCGCCGGCCGAGTGCCGGCTGCTCGCGCGCAGCCTGTTCTCGGCCACCCACGGCATCGTCGCCCTCGGCCTCGACGCGCAGCGCCTCGCCCTGCCCGCCCCCGTCGTCGGCGCCCAGATCGAACTCCTGGTCCGGGCGATGGCCGCGGGCCTGCGCCGGGGACCCGGCGACGCCGCTCCCGAGACGGGACCGGGCTCACTTTAAGTCGATATTGACGATGATGTGACAATCCACGGCTGGGGCTGGATGAAATCGACAGGAGTTCCTGGATGCCGCTCAATCTCAAACGCTGCCTGCTCGGCATCTTCGGTGCCATGCTCGCGCTCGCCGTGGCGCAGGGCGTGGTCGCGCTCCTGAAGCTGGAGGCGATCGGCACGCAGACGGCGTCGCTCCTCGACAATTCCGTGCCGTCGATGAACGAGGCCCACACCATCGGCTCCCTCGTCACGCGCACGCGCCTCTGGCAGTTCCGGTTCATGACCGCCGAGAGCGAGGCCGCGCTGCCGGAATACGCCCGCAAGGTCGCCACCTTCATGCAGGACCGCGACGCCGCCGTGGAGGGCTACCGGCGCCTCGTCGGCTCGCCCGAGGAACAGGCGGCCTACGACGACCTCGTGCGCAAGCTCGGCGTGCTGAGGCCGGACTGGGACCGGCTCAGCGCCATCCCGGCGGAGCGGCGCGAGGAGGCCATGGCCTTCTTCCGCGGGCCGATGCAGGTGAACTACCTCGCCGCGACCGCGGCGGCGGCCAAGCTCGTCGAGATCAACATGGCCGCGATGCGCGTCTCCGACGCCGCGATCCGCGCCCAGCACGCGACCGCCCGCGAGACGACCCTGCTGGTGCTCGCCCTGATGTTCGTGGCCGCCCTCGGCGCCGCGGCCTTCGGCGTGCTCGGCGTGTCGCGCCCGATCGAGCGGATGACGGCCGCCATGCGCCGGCTCGCCGCGGGCGATACCGAGGCCGAGATCCCCTATGAGGGCCGCCGCAACGAGATCGGCGCGATGGCCGCCGCCGTCCGGGTCTTCCGGGAGAACCTGCTGCGTTCGCGGGCCCTGGAGGCGGAGACGGCATCGGCGCGGGCGTCGGCGGAGGCGCAGCGCCGGGCGGGCATGCGCCAGATGGCCGACGGGTTCGAGGCGGCGGTCGGCCACGTGCTGGCCGCCGTGGCC
>CANEZL010000040.1 GCA_947444195.1 Methylobacteriaceae bacterium
CTTCTCGGCGACCGGAGCCTCGGCGGGCGCAGGGGCGGGCGCGGCGGCGGCGGCGGCAGCGGCCTCCTGCGCGGCAGCGGCGGCGCGCTGGCGCTCCTCGGCCTCGCGGCGCGCCTCGGCCTCCGCCTCGCGCTTGCGGGCCTCGGCGGCCTGACGCTCGCGCTCGGCGGCGGCCTCGGCCTCGCGGCGGGCGGCTTCAGCCTCGGCCTCGGCGCGGCGCCGGGCCTCCTGCTGCTCGCGCTCCCGGCGCTGGGCGTCGGCGAGGGCGGCGGCGCGGGCCGCGCTCTCCTGCTCGCTCAGCGTGCGCAGCACGACGCCGGAGGAGGGGCGCTGGGCCGGACGCGGCGCGGCGGGCGCCGCGGGTGCCGGACGGGGGGCGGGCGCCGCCTCGCGGGCCGGGGCGGGGGCGGCCGTGCCGGGCGCGGCGCCGATCACGCGGCGCTTGACCGTCTCCACCACGACCTGCTTCGATCGGCCGTGGGAGAAGCTCTGACGCACGGTCCCCGCCTCGATCGGCCGCTTGGTCGAGAGCGGCTTCGCGGGTGCCTTCGTCAGAGTCTTGTCGCCCGGGTTGTTCGTATCGCTCATTCAGTTCGAACCCTTGAGGGTTTCCATCGTCCCGTGAACCGACGCCTCGGGGCGCCGACCTGACTCGTCCTGAGCAGGAAGCGGTGAGCTCGAGCCCACGGATCCGGCCAAGAATTCCTATAAGTGCCGCGTCCCGCGCGTCGGCGGGATCGATCCCGCTTCCGCCCGGAGGCTCAGCCACCTTCCGGCGACGGCGGGGCTGACCCGTCGTCGCGGGCTGATCCCGGCTCCTCCGGCGCCGTGCCGGCACCCTCGAAGGACCGTAGCCGACGCCAACGCGCCAGGCAGCCGGTGGCTCCGACTCCTGCAACGAGCGCAGCGTGTATCACATGATCCCGACCCAAAGCCATGTCCAATTCGCTTTCGGACAGGTCATCCACGATCGGGACCTGCGATATGGCATCCCCGTGCCGCCGCCGCAATGCCGCGGCGATCTTGCGGCGGCCGTCCTCGCGGGCCTCGGCGGCGTGGACCACCGCCGCCACCCCGGGATCGCCGCCGATGGCCGCCTCGACCTTCGAGAAGCCCGCGACGACGCAGCCCGCCTTGTTGGCGAGGGCGAGCGCCTGCCGCAGCTCCGCCCGCAGGGCGAGGCCCACCCGGTCGGCGAGATCGGCCGGCACGTCCCCCGCCTTGCCCTTGAAGGCGCGCTGGAACTGGCGGCGGCGCACCGCCTCCTCCACCGCCGCGCGCCGGGCGCTGACCCAGGCGCCGCGGCCGGGAAGCCGGGCACGCAGGTCCGGCACCACGGCGCCGGCGGGATCGAGGACGAAGCGGATCATCGTCTCCGGCGCCTGCACCGTGCGCGTGACGATGCAGGTGCGCCGGGGCGCACGTCCGCCGGGGCCGGCGTCGAGGGCCGGCTCGTCCGGATCCGTCTGCGGGGCCGCCTCCAACGCCGCCGTCCCTCAGGCCTGCGTCTCGGCGGAGGCGCCCTCGGCCGGCTCGCCCTCGGAAGGCTCGCCCTCGGCCTCCTCGGCCGGCGCCTCCTCGATCCAGCCGGCATGGCGGCGGGCGGCCATGATCATGGCCTCGGCCTCGGTGCGGGAGAGGTCGAACCCGTCGAGATACCCCGCGTGGCGCACGGCCTCGGGGCCGCGCCCCTCGGTGTAGCCGACGAGGTCGTCGGTGGCGCAGCCGGCCAGATCCTCGATGGTCTTCACGTCGTTCTCGCCGAAGGCCACCAGCATGGGCGTGGTCACGCCCTCGATCTCGCGCAGCTCGTCGGCGACGCCGAGTTCGAGGCGGCGGTCGTCGTGCTCCTGCTCGATCCGGGCGAGGTGGTCCTGGGCGCGGGCCTGGATCTCGTTGCCGGTCTCCTCGTCGAGGCCGTGGATGTTGCCGAGCTCGCCCGGCTCCACGTAGGCGATCTCCTCGACGTTGCGGAAGCCCTCCGCGGCCAGCAGTTGGCCCACGGTCTCGTCCACGTCGAGCGCCTCCATGAAGATCTGGGTGCGCTCGGCGAACTCCTTCTGGCGGCGCTCCGATTCCTCGGCCTCGGTGAGGATGTCGATGTCCCAGCCGGTGAGCTGCGAGGCCAGCCGCACGTTCTGGCCGCGGCGGCCGATGGCGAGCGAGAGCTGGTCGTCGGGGACCACCACCTCGATGCGGTCGGCCTCCTCGTCGAGCACCACCTTCACCACCTCGGCCGGCTGGAGGGCGTTGACGATGAAGGTCGCCTGATCCTCCGACCAGGGGATGATGTCGATCTTCTCGCCCTGGAGCTCGCCGACCACCGCCTGGACGCGGGAGCCCCGCATGCCGACGCAGGCGCCGACCGGATCGATGGAGCCGTCGCGGGAAATCACTGCGATCTTGGCGCGCGAGCCCGGATCGCGGGCCACCGCCTTCACCTCGACGATGCCGTCGTAAATCTCGGGCACTTCCTGGCCGAAGAGCTTGGCCATGAATTGCGGGTGCGAGCGGGACAGGAAGATCTGCGGGCCCCGCACCTCGCGGCGCACGTCGAACAGGTAGGAGCGGATGCGGTCGCCGGGACGGAAGGTCTCGCGGGGAATCATCTCATCACGCCGCACGATGCCCTCGCCGCGGCCGAGATCGACAATGACGTTGCCGTACTCCACGCGCTTGACGAGGCCGTTCACGACCTCGCCGATGCGGTCGCGGTACTCCTCGTACTGGCGGTCGCGCTCGGCGTCGCGCACCTTCTGGACGATGACCTGCTTGGCCGACTGGGCGGCCACGCGCCCGAAGTCGAAGGGCGGCAGGGTGTCGGAGATCACGTCGCCGACGAGCGCGCCGGGATTGTAGCGGCGGGCCTGATCGAGGGTGATCTCGCGGGCGTCGTTCTCGACCTCGTCGACCACGAGGAGGTGGCGCGACAGGCGCAGCGCCCCGGTCTTGTTGTCGATCTCGGCGTGCACGTCGGTCTCGGCGCCGTAGCGGGAGCGGGCGGCCTTGGCGATCGCCTCCTCCATCGCCTCGATGACGATCTGGCGGTCGATCACCTTCTCGCGGGCGACCGCATCGGCGATCTGCAGGAGTTCGAGCCTGTTGGCGCTGACGACGGCCATCGGTTCAGGTTCCTTCTACGCTTCGAATGGGGAGACGGGCCGCGGCGGCCCGAACATCCATGTGTTCAGTGGCAGGTGTTCAGTGGAACGAGTCGCGGTCCTTGAGGCGGGCGGCTTTCGAGACCACCGGCTTCTTCGGCCCTGGCCCTTTCGCGGGCTTGGCCTTCACCGGCTTGTCGGCCTTCGGCTTCGGCCGCTTCGGAGCGGGGATGAAGCGCACCTGCGGGGCAGCCTCCTCCGGCTCCGCATCCTCGCCCTCGTCGCTCTCGTCCGGCGCGTCCTCAACGGCCGGGCCGCCCCGGCGCAGCGACTCGCGGATCAGCGCGTCGGTGAGCACGAGATGGGCCTCGCCGAGATCGGAGAGCGGCAGCACGATGCGGCTCGGCAGGCCCTCCTTCACGTCGGGCAGGTCGATGGGCACGGTGCGCGCGGCCACGTCCGGCTCGCCCAGGATGCCGCGGAAGCGCTTGCGGCCCTCCAGCGGCCGGGCGAGCTCCACCTTGGCCTCGTAGCCGGCCCAGCGCGCGAAATCCGAGACGCGGACCAGGGGCCGGTCGATGCCGGGCGAGGAGATCTCGAGGTTGTAGGCGCCGCCCACGGGATCGTCGAGGTCGAGGAGCGGGGAGATCGTGCGGCTCACCGCCTCGCAATCCTCGATCGCGCAGGTGCCGTCCGGCCGCTCGACCATGATCTGCACCGTGGCGTTGCCCCCCGTGGTCACCTTCACCCGCACGATGCGGTAGCCGAGCCCTTCCACCGCCCCCTCGATCACCTGGACGACGCGCGCGGCGGCGCCGCTCTCGCTGACGAGGCGCTTCTCCGGGACTTCGGGTGCATCCGCCATGCTGGTCGATCTCCGGCGCCTGCGAGAGCGCCACGCGGACAGCGGGTTGCGGCAATAAAAAAGAGCGGGCCCCGGGGGACCCACTCCGAACCGCAGCCTTGCAGCTGCCATCAGAACTGTCTGCCGCTAGATAACGCCGGAACGGAGCAAGTTCAAGTTCGGAAAACACCGGCTCCCGACGCCGCCGCACGTCCCGCACCGCCTCGCGGGCGTTACCCTGGCCGCGCCGCCCGCGATCCGCTATCCGGCCGGCCCGCGGACGCGACCGGAGGACGGGCATGGCCCACGACGCGACGACCGGGCCGGATCCGGCCCTGCTCCACCCCCTGGCGGCGCATCCCCGCGTCACCTTCCTCGGCAATCTCGACCTGCCCCCCAACGTCGCGGTGGGGGCCTACAGCTACTACGACGACCCGGCCGGGCCGCAGGCCTTCCTCGACAACATCCTCTACCACTTCGCCTTCCTCGGCGACCGGCTGGTCATCGGCCGGTTCTGCGCCATCGCCACCGGGGTGCGCTTCCTGATGAACGGCGGCAACCACCGCCTCGACGCGCCCTCGACCTACCCGTTCCTGGTCTTCGGGGGCGCCTGGGCGGCCTACGACCCGGCGGGCAAGTTCCCGAACCGGGGCGACACGGTGATCGGCAACGACGTCTGGCTCGGCTATGACGCCACGGTCCTGCCCGGCGTCACCATCGGCGACGGGGCCGTCGTCGCCGCCGGATCGGTGGTGAGCGCCGACGTGCCGCCCTACGCGATCGTGGCCGGCAACCCGGCCCGGGTGGTGCGGATGCGCTTCTCCGGGACCGAGATCGCGCGGCTCCGGGCGATCGCGTGGTGGGACTGGGATGCGGCGCGCATCACCCGGCATCTCGGCGCGATCAGCGACGGCGACGTCGACCGGCTGGAGGAGGCCGCCTCAGCGTGAATGCAGCGCCGCGTAGGGCACCACCGGCGGCGTCAGCGGCGGGGCGTGCTGGCCGCGCAGCACGGCGCCGACCCAGAGCGCGAGGCAGGCCAGGGCCAGGATCTCGCGGGGGCGGAGGCGGGGCGGGGGCGAAGCGGGCATGGGGCATCCTCGGGGGAGGGCGCCTTGTGCCGGCCGCGTGTTTCCGGATTGTGTGGGAAATTTACCCACAAATGAGGGCGGAGGCGTCGAAACGAAGAACGCCGCCCTTCGGGGGCGGCGCTCGTCTCGTCCGTCGGGTGGGCCCTGCGTCGGGCCGTCCGTTCCGTCAGGCGGCCTGCTTGGCCTTGTTCAGGAGCTTGCGGTTGATCAGCACCTCGGCGATCTGCACGGCGTTGAGCGCCGCGCCCTTGCGCAGGTTGTCCGACACGCACCAGAAGTTCAGGCCGTTCTCCACCGTCGCGTCCTCGCGGATGCGCGAGATGTAGGTGGCGTCCTCGCCCGCCGCCTCGTGGGGGGTGACGTAGCCGCCGTTCTCGCGCTTGTCGACCACGAGCACGCCCGGGGCCGCGCGCAGGATCTCGGTGGCCTGCTCCGCGGTCATCGGGCGCTCGAACTCGATGTTCACCGATTCCGCGTGACCGATGAAGACCGGGACGCGCACGGCGGTGGCCGTGAGCTTGATCTTCGGGTCGAGCATCTTCTTGGTCTCGGCGACCATCTTCCACTCTTCCTTCGTGTAGCCGTCCTCCATGAACACATCGATATGGGGGATGACGTTGAAGGCGATGCGCTTGGTGAACTTGGTGTTCGTCACCTCGCCGGCGGTGAAGACGGCGCGGGTCTGGTTGAACAGCTCGTCCATCGCCTCCTTGCCGGCGCCGGAGACCGACTGGTAGGTCGAGACCACCACGCGCTTGATGGTCGCCGCCTCGTGCAGGGGCTTCAGGGCCACCACGAGCTGGGCCGTGGAGCAGTTCGGGTTGGCGATGATGTTGCGCTTGGTGAAGCCCACCACCGCGTCGGCGTTCACCTCGGGCACGATGAGCGGCACGTCGGCGTCGTAGCGGAAGGCCGACGAGTTATCGATCACCACGCAGCCCTGCTGCCCGATGCGGGGGCTCCACTCCTTCGAGGCCTCGCCGCCCGCCGACATCAGGCAGATGTCGGTGTCGGAGAAGTCGTAGGTGTCGAGGGCTTTGACCTTGAGAATCTTGTCGCCGAAGGAGACGTCCTGACCCTGGCTGCGGCGCGAGGCCAGCGCCACGACCTCGTCGGCGGGGAAAGCCCGCTCGGCCAGGATATCCAGCATCTCGCGGCCCACGTTGCCCGTGGCGCCGACGACGGCAACCTTGTAGCCCATCTCAACCTCTCCGCTTGTCGGACGATCCGAACGCCGCGGTCTTGCCTGGTGGTCGCGGCCGCGAGGCCCGTATGCGGGGCGGCCGGCACGGATCGCTGCCCGAATCCGGGCATGGCCGAACGGGCCCGGACCTGGGGAGCAGGTGGGGCCGGCAGCCGCGCCGAGCAAGACGCCCCGGCTGCGCCCCTGTCAAGGGCGGCCGGCGACAGGATCGCGCCGGCCTCAAGCCGGCAACCCGCGATTCACCAGACCGGGAGAAAGCCGCCGCCGGACGCTCCGCCGGAAACCGGATCCTCGCCGGCACCGGGGGAAGCTGGCGCCCGGCGGGGCCGTCCCGTCGGCGGCGAACCGGCACGCGATGCAGAGACCAGACGGGCTCGACACGATCGATGGAGGGGAGGCGGTGGGGGCACGGCCCGCGCGCCGGCTGTCCCTGCTCGCGCTGACCCTGCGTCTGGCCGCCGCCTCGGCCGTGATCGCGGGCCTCAGCCTCCATGCCCGCACCCCGTCGCGCCCGGCCGCCGTGGCGCAGGCGCCGGCCGCGGCGGCGGTCCCCTTCGTGCCCTCGACGCCGGCAGCGCCCGCCCGCCCCGCCGCCCCGCAGTTGCCCGGCAGGCTCGCCCTCGTCGACGGGGAGGCCGTCGACCCGGTCCGGATCGAGCCGGCGCGGATCAGCCCCGCCACCGGCCTGCGTGAGGAGACCCTGGCCCGCGGCGACTTCGCGGCGATCGAGTCGCCCGCCCTGCGCCTCACCCTGACGCGGGAGGCGGGCTCGGACCGGCCGCCGAGCCTGTTCGTCACTCTCGCCCGGCGCGCCGCGGACGGGCCGGCGCTCGCGGTGATCCGCACGGGCCCCCGCGGGCGCATCGCCACGAAGTTCGGCGCCATCGAGACCCTGGAGGCGACGCTCGCCGGGGCGACGCGCCGGGTCTGCACGGGCTTCGCCACCCTGGAGGCGGCGCCCCTGCGCATCGACGGCTGGCTCTGCGCGCCGCTGGGCCAGCCGCCCGAACCGCGGGCGCTCGCCTGCGCCCTCGACGGCCTGACCCTGGAGGGGGCGGGCGAACCCGCGGCCGGCGTGTTCCGCGCGGCGGAGGCCCGGCGCGATCCGGCCTGCGCCGGGGCCCGCCCGAGCGCCAGCGCCGAGGCGGCCGGGCGCACCGGATCGATCCGCCCGCGCCGCCCGCCGGCCGTCGCCGCGAAAGCGCGCGGCTGACGGCCGCGAAACAAAAATTGAGGCGAATCCGCGGCGAAACCGTGTTAGCTCGGCTTTACCGGTGGAACTACGGCGACGCTCGAACGTCTACCCCGCAACGATGCGGCGCGGATTGTTAAGCTTTCCCCGCCAAGATCACCCCCGCTCCAAGCAAGGTGAGACATGCGCTCGATCAAGATCGCCCTTCTGGGCGCCCTCGCCGTGACGGGCCTCGGCCTCGGCTACAGCGCCCCGGCGCAGGCCCAGGACGGCTACGCCCCGGGCGTCGGCTACTACCGCGTCAGCCGTCCGCTGCCGATCCGCATCCGTCCGCGCAGCTGGCTCGACGCCGGCAACGTGGTGGAGCCCGGCAACGGCTCGGTCTCGAACCCGGCCACCAACCCGGTGCTGATCGCGCAGTCCAACGCGCTGAACCCGGTCTACGGCCGCAACGACCGCTTCGGCGGCGGCATCCTGCCCGACCCGATCACCAACGGCCCGTTCATCGGCGCCCGTTCGAGCGCGATCCGCAACGTCGACTTCTCGGCGATCGACGCGATCGACCCGACCTCCTACGTCTCGCGCTACGGCTACCCCTACTGAGCCGAGAGCCCGAACAGGACACATGAGAAGAGGCGCGCGGCGAGGGCCGCGCGCCTCTTCTCTTTTGCCGGGATGCGTACGCGGAAGCGGGCCGCACCGCTTCCGGACGATCACCCCCGTTGCACGCGGGCCTCTCCTCCCCCTGGATCTCGGGCTTGCCCGAGATCCGCACCTTGCTTGGCCCGGATCGGCTAGGCCCGATCCGGGTGGGGGGAAGCCGGAGGTGGGGGTGGTTCAGGATGAGGCGGAGCGGTGCCTTCTGCGCCACCCCCACCCCGCACCCCTCCCCGCAAGGGGGAGGGGACAATAGCCCTTCAGCCCACCGAAGCGATCGGACGGATCGGAACTCAGGCCGCCCGCGTGCGGACCGCCGCGGCGATCGCCTCGGCCATCGCCTTCGTGCCCACCGCCTGCGCGCCCTCCGTGGCGATGTCGGCGGTGCGGGTGCCGGCGGCGAGGGTGTCGGTGACGGCGCCGTCCAGGAGGTCGGCGGCCTCGCCGAGGCCGAAGGAGTAGCGCAGGCACATGGCGAGCGAGCCGATCATCGCGATCGGGTTCGCCTTGTCGCCGCCCGCGATGTCGGGGGCCGAGCCGTGGACGGGCTCGTAGAGGGCCCGGCGGAAGCCGCCGTCCTCGGCCGCCCCGAGCGAGGCCGAGGGCAGCATGCCGAGCGAGCCGGTGAGCATGGCGGCGACGTCCGAGAGCACGTCGCCGAACAGGTTGTCGGTCACCAGCACGTCGAACTGCTTCGGGCGCCGCACGAGCTGCATGGCGCAATTGTCGGCGAGCACGTGCTCCAGCTCCACGTCGCTGTAATGCGCCCCGTGGACCTGCGTGACGACCTCCTTCCAGAGGACGCCGGACTTCATCACGTTGTTCTTCTCCGCCGAGGCGACCCGGCCGGAGCGCTTGCGGGCGAGATCGAAGGCCACGTGGGCGATGCGCTCGATCTCGGCGGTGGTGTAGACCTGGGTGTCGACGGCCCGCTTCGAGCCGTCCTCCAGCACGGTGATCTCCTTCGGCTCGCCGAAATAGACGCCGCCGGTGAGCTCGCGCACGATCATGATGTCGAGGCCCTCGACGAGCTCGCGCTTCAGCGCCGAGGCGTCGGCGAGCGCCGGATAGCAGATCGCCGGGCGCAGGTTGGCGAAGAGGCCCAGATCCTTGCGTAGGCGCAGGAGGCCAGCCTCGGGCCGGATGTCGTAGGCCACGCCGTTCCACTTCGGACCGCCGACCGCGCCGAGGAGGATGGCGTCGGCGGCCTTGGCCCGGGCGAGCGTCGCGTCGGCCAGCGGCTTGCCGTGGGCGTCGATGGCCGAGCCGCCCACCAGATCGGTCTCGGTCTCGAAGCTGGCGACACCGGTCTCGCGCAGGGCGCCGAGCACGGTCTCGACGCCGGCCATGACCTCGGGGCCGATCCCGTCGCCGGGCAGGAGCAGGAGATTGTAGCTGGCCATGGGCGCTCGCCTCGTCACGCGGGTTCCGTCGCCCGCGGCTCTATCGAGGGGGCCGGGCGCTTGGCAAGCGGAGAGGCGGCTTGGCCTTCGATGGCGGCTCGGGCTCAGCCCTGAGAAACAGGCACGACGTGCTCCCTCTTCCGGGGGGCTACCGTATTCACACATATCGGGCGGTCGTCCCCGCGCCCTCCCTCCCCCCTCTGCGGGGGAGGGTGCCGAGCGAAGCGAGGCGGGAGAGAAGAACCCGGCTTCCAGATCAGGCGCCGCGTCGATGCCCAGCGCTGTCCTGCACCGTTGCTCCCCTCTCCCGACCCCTGCTCACGCAGGGGCCACCCTCCCCCAACCCAAGTCGGGCTTGCCCGACTTGGGCAGAGGTAAGCCGATCTCGGGCAGGCCCGAGATCGGTGGGGGAGGGAGAGCGCGCATCGCATGCGTCGTGTGAATCCTGCAGCCCGCACGGGAGAGGGGACCCGCGTCCGATCCTGCAACGTCGCGCCTCACTGATGTGAGGCGCGGGCCCGTCAGGCCGCCGGCTTCAGGGCGCCCGTGCGGTCGTGGAAGTCCGGCCCGTTCGTCGTCCGGGCCACGTGCCCGGCGCGGATCAGGTAGTCGCCGAAATGCTCGCCGGTCTTCCGGCCCTTGGCGTAGTCGGCGAAGAGCGGATCGAGGGTGCTGCGGATCTCTGCGGCCGGCACGTCCTCCCGGTAGAGCTTGCTCAGGCGCGAGCCGTCGAAGGCCGCGCCGAGATAGAGGTGGTAGCGCTCCGGGCCCCGGCCGACGAGGCCGATCTCCGAGATGAAGGGCCGGGCGCAGCCGTTGGGGCAGCCGGTGGAGCGGATCGTGATCTCCTCCTCGGCGAGGCCGTGGCGGGCGAGGCTCTCCTCGAGTTCGCCGATGAGGTCGGGCAGGTAGCGCTCGCTCTCGGCGAGCGCGAGGCCGCAGGTCGGCAGGGCCACGCAGGCGAGGGCGTTGCGCCGGAGCGCCCCCGCGCCCTTGGTCAGGCCGTATTCGTCCACCAGCGCGTCGATCTCGGCCTTCCTCGCGGCGGGCACGTTGGCGATGATGACGTTCTGGTTGCCGGTGAGGCGGAAATCGCCCTCGTGCACCTCGGCGATGCGGCGCAGGCCCGAGAGGAATTGCGCGCCGCCCTCGATGTCCTTGATGCGGCCCGACGGCACGTAGAGGGTGAGGTGGTGGCGCCCGTCCTCGCCCTCGACCCAGCCGTAGCGGTCGCCGTTGCCGGTGAAGGCGAAGGGCTTGGGGTCGGCGAGCTTCTTGCCGACGCGCTTCTCCACCTCGGCGCGGAAGGCGGCGAGGCCGTAGCGCTCGATCGTGTATTTGAGGCGCGCGTTCTTGCGGTTCGTGCGGTTGCCCCAGTCGCGCTGGACCGTCATCACGGCCTCCGCCGCCTTGAGGGCGTCGGCGGGCTCGACGAAGCACATCACGTCGGCGGTGCGCGGGAAGGTGTCGGTCTCGCCGTGGGTCATGCCCATGCCGCCGCCCACCGTGACGTTCCAGCCCGTCACCCGGTTCTTCTTGTCGAGGATCGCGATGAAGCCGAGGTCGTGGGCGAAGATGTCGACCTCGTTGGAGGGCGGCACCGCCACCACGGTCTTGAACTTCCGCGGCAGGTAGGTGCGGCCGTAGACCGGCTCGACCTCGGCCGCGTCCTCGCCGCCGACCACGCGCTCGCCGTCGAGCCAGATCTCGCGCCAGGCGTTGGTCTTCGGCAGCAGGCTGTCGGAGATGTCCTTGGCGAGCTGGTAGGCCGCCTTGTGCGCGCCCGCCTGGGCCGGATTGGTCGCGGCCATCACGTTGCGGTTCACGTCGCCGCAGGCGGCGATGGTGTCGAGGAGCGCCGCGTCGATCGCCGCCATGGTGCGCTTGAGGTTCGACTTGATGACGCCGTGGTACTGGAAGGTCTGGCGCGTCGTCGCGCGAAGCGTCCCGTTGGCGTAGGTGGTGGCGATGTCGTCGAGCACCAGCCACTGCTTCGGGGTGACGACGCCGCCCGCGATGCGCAGGCGGATCATGAAGCTGTAGGCCTTGTCGAGCTTCTTCTTGGTGCGCTCGGCGCGGAGATCCCGGTCGTCCTGCAGGTACATCCCGTGGAACTTCACGAGTTGCCCGTCATCCTCCGAGATCGCCCCGGTGGCGTGCTGGAGGAGGCCGTCGGCGAGCGTGCCGCGCAGGTAGCCGCTCGCGATCTTGATGTGCTCGTTGGCCGCGAGCTTGGCCGCGCGCGCGGCCTCCGCCTCGGTGATCGGCCGCTCGGTGGGCGGGGTCTCGTAGACGCGCTCCGTCGGGGTCTCGGCGTCGTCGCGGGGGCTGTGATCGTCCATGGCATGTATCCGAATATCTGAACGCGTTTCCCTCCTCAGAAGGCGGGAGGGTCCGCCGAGTACAATGCGGCCAGAGAGGGGAGCGACGGATCAGGAGTCGAACGGGATCCGCGACGGGCCCCCTCTCCCGTGCGGGAGAGGGTTGGGGTGAGGGATGAAGACCTCACCGGAATGACCTGGATCCCTCACCCTGTCCCTCTCCCGCACGGGAGAGGAAACCTGCGCCCCATCCTGCTCCGCCCCGATGATCCGTACGCGGCCCCTGTCGGAGCCGGGAGGATCCTTCCCCACCGGGGAGGGATCGACTCAGTAAACGTCCTGCTGGTAGCGATGGCTGCGCTCCAGACCTGCGACCTGCGCCTCCGCCTCGGCGGCGCTCAGGCCCTTCACGGTCTCGTAGGCCGAGACCACCGCGGCGCGCACGTCCTTGGCCATGTTCTTGGCATCGCCGCAGACGTAGAAATGGGCGCCGCCGTCGAGCCAGGCGACCAGTTCCGCCGCGTTCTGGCGGATGCGGTCCTGCACGTAGATCTTCTCGGGCTGGTCCCGCGAGAAGGCCACGTCGATCTTGGTGAGCGCGCGCTCCTCCAGGGCCTCCTGCCACTCCAGCTGGTAGAGGAAGTCGTGGGTGAAGTGGCGGTCGCCGAAGAACAGCCACGAGCGCCCGGGGGCCTCGACGGCCCGGCGCTCCTGCACGAAGGCGCGGAAGGGCGCCACGCCCGTGCCGGGGCCGACCATGACGATGTCCGTGGCCGGGTCGGCGGGCAGGCGGAAGTGGCGGTTCGGCTTGACCCGCACGCGCAGCTTCGCGCCGTCGCGGATGCGGTCGGCCACGTGGACCGAGGCGACGCCGGCCCGGGCCCGGCCGTGGGTCGTGTAGCGCACGGCGGCGATGGCGAGGTGGACCTCGTCGCCCACCTCCTTGCGGGAGGAGGCGATGGAGTAGGCCCGCGGCGGCAGCGGCCGGGTGATGGTGTCGAGGTGCTCGGCCGTGAGCTTGGCGGGGTAGGCCTCGATGAGGTCGATGAGGTGGCGGCCCTCGATCCAGGCGCGCACCTCGCCGCCGTCGAGGAGACGCTGCGCCTCCGCGTGGCCCGTCGCCTTGACGAAGCGCTCCACGGTGGCCGCCGAGAGCGTGGTGATGTCGCGCTCGGAGAGGAGCGCCCTGCGCAGGGCCTCGTCGCCCTCGAGGCCCGCGGCCTTCAGGATGTCCTCCACGAGCTGCGGGTCGTTCTCGGGATAGATCTCCAGGGAATCGCCGGGCTCGTAGGCCGGCGCCGCGTCCTCGAAGGCGAGCGCCAGGTGGATCGTCTCCTTGTCGGAGCGGGACGAGTTCAGGTTCACGTGGTCGACCACCTCGACCACCACGGGATCGCGGCTCGGCTCGGCCTCGTCGTCGGCGGCGCCCGCCCGGGCGAAGTCCACGGCGACCACGTTGTCGGCGGCCGCCGGCGCCAGGGCCTTCAGGGCGCCCTTGATCCACTCGGCGGCGGGCTTCTCGAAGTCGAGGTCGAGATCGGCCCGCTCGGCCCCGCGCGCGGCGCCGAGCGCCTCGAAGCGGGCGTCGAGGGCCTTGCCGATGGCGCAGAACTCCGCGTAGCTCGTGTCGCCGAGCGCCAGCACCGCGAAGGTGACGCCGTCGAGGCGGGGCGCTCCGTCGCCCATCAGCTCGCCGTAGGCCCGCACCGCGCGGGCCGGGGGCTCGCCCTCGCCCCAGGTGGCGGCGATGGCGACGATCTTGCCGGCCTTCGGCAGCGTGGCGACGTCGAGGTCGGCGAAGTCGACGACCTTCGGCTTGAAGCCCTGCTTGCGCGCGAGCTTCGCGACGTCGCCGGCGAGCTTCTCCGAATTGCCCGATTCGCTCGCATAGATGACCGTGAGCGGCTCGGCCGCCTTGGGGGCCGCCGCGGGCACGGCGGCGGGCTGCCCGCCGGCGGCGTCGAGGCCGGCCAGGAACCCCGCGAGCCACGCGCGCTGGACCGGGGTCGCCGCGCCCAGCACGGCGTCGAGACTGGCGCGCTCGCTGTCGGCGAAAGGCGCGGTTCGGGGGAGGAGGGCTTGGCGTGACATCAGGGGACCATGTCGTCTCGGGCGAGGCGTCTGTCAACGGGGGACGTTCTTTTTATAGAACCCGTCGCCCGGAGAAGAAGCCAGCTGTCGTTGCAGTGCGAAAAGGAAGATTATTCTCCAACCACCGCCAGGGTCGGGGCGGTGCCCGGCAGATGGCGGGTGTTGGTGGGCGGCGCGGGCAGGGGCAGGGCGGTGGTGGACTTCACCTTCTCCATGGCGAAGCGCGAGGTGACGTTCTTCAGGGGCAGGGTGGCGATCAGCTTCTTGTAGAAGGCGTCGTAGGCCTGCATGTCGGCCACCACGACGCGGAGCATGTAGTCCACGTCCCCGGCCATCCGGTAGAATTCCAGCACCTCCGGCATGGCCGCCACCGTGTCGGCGAAGCGCTCCAGCCAGTCCTTGGAATGGTCCGCCGTCTCGATGGAGACGAACACGGTCAGGCCGAGGCCGAGTTTCACCGGGTCGAGCACGGCCACGCGCCGGTCGATGACGCCGTCCGCCTCCAGGCGCTGGATGCGCTTCCAGCAGGGGGTCTGCGACAGGCCCACGCGCTCGCCGATCGCGGCGATCGAGAGCGTCGCGTCGGCCTGGAGCAGGGCGAGGATCTTCAGGTCGATCGAGTCCAAGGGACCTCCTGCGGGACGGGCGTTCGGCGCGACCGGGGGCGAGGCGGGAAAGATTCTTTCCCCGTCGCAACCGAACCGGCCAACGAACCGTTGCGCCGATCACCGCCCTGCACGGCGCGTTTGCGCGCCGTGCAGGGCGACCCCGCCTTGACTTCGTTCGTTATAGCGAACATTTCAGCGGACACCAACCGCAGTTTCGCGTATGTCATCCCATGAACCCATCTGACCCACAGGCGGCGGACGCCCTGGCGGCGGCCATGCAGGAGCGGGACCTCTCCGGGCGCCTCGCCCTGATCGAGGCCGAGATCCCGGGCCGCCTCGTCTTCACCACGAGCCTCGGCCTCGAGGACCAGGCGCTCACGCACGCGCTGGCCCTGCGCAAGGGACGCACCGAGATCGTCACCCTCGATACGGGGCGGCTGTTCCCCGAGACCTACGACGTCTGGGCCGAGACGGAGGCCGCCTACGGCATCCGCATCCGCGCCTACGCCCCCGAGCGCGCGGCCGAGGAGGATTTCGTGGCGCGCGAGGGGATCAACGGCTTCCGGCACGCGGTGGCCGCCCGGCAGGAATGCTGCGGCTTCCGCAAGGTCGAGCCCCTCGGCCGGGCGCTTGCCGGCGCGCGGGGCTGGCTCACGGGCCTGCGCGCCGGCCAGTCCGCCAACCGCGCCGCCACGCCGCTGGCGAGCTTCGACGCCGAGCGCGGGCTGATCAAGCTCAACCCGCTGGCCGACTGGTCGCGGGAGGATGTCGAGCGCTTCGTGCGCGACAACTACGTCCCCTACAACGCCCTGCACGACCGCGGCTTCCCCTCGATCGGCTGCGCCCCCTGCACCCGCGCCGTGCGCGTGGGCGAGCCGGAGCGGGCCGGGCGCTGGTGGTGGGAGCAGGAAGCCAAGAAGGAATGCGGCCTGCATGTGGGTCGGCCGGAGGCCGCCGTGCAGCCCGGCCGGGAAGCCGCCGCATTCGAACCGCAGACCGCACGCGAACTGGAGATGGCCCGATGAGCGCCGCGCCCGTGGCGAAAGCCGCGCCGAGCCGAGACCTGTCCCGAGACCGCCTGACGCACCTGCAGCGCCTGGAGGCCGAGAGCATCCACATCTTCCGGGAGACGGTCGCCGAGACCGAGAACCCGGTGATGCTCTACTCGATCGGCAAGGATTCCTCCGTCCTGCTGCATCTGGCCCTGAAGGCCTTCGCGCCCGGGCGCCTGCCCTTCCCCCTGCTGCACGTGGACACGACCTGGAAGTTCCGCGAGATGATCGCCTTCCGCGACGCGCGCGCGAAGGAACTCGGCCTCGATCTCCTGGTCCACACCAACCCGGACGGCCTCGCCCGCGGCATCGGCCCGATCAGCCACGGCTCCGAGGTCCACACCGACGTGATGAAGACGCAGGCCCTGCGTCAGGCGCTCGACAAGCACACGTTCGACGCGGCCTTCGGCGGCGCGCGCCGCGACGAGGAGGCGAGCCGCGCCAAGGAGCGCATGGTCAGCTTGCGCACCGCGCAGCACCGCTGGGACCCCAAGCGCCAGCGCGCCGAGCCCTGGCACCTCTACAACATGCGCAAGAAGCGCGGCGAGTCCTTGCGCGTCTTCCCGCTCTCCAACTGGACCGAGCTCGATATCTGGCTCTACATCGAGCAGGAGAACATCCCGATCGTGCCGCTCTACTTCGCCAAGGAGCGGCCGGTGGTGGAGCGCGACGGCCAGCTCCTCATGGTCGACGACGAGCGCCTGCCGCTGAACCCCGGCGAGACCCCGCAGATGCGCCGGGTCCGCTTCCGGACGCTCGGCTGCTACCCGCTCACCGGCGCGGTGGAGAGCCCGGCGGCGACGCTCCCCGAGATCATCGGCGAGACGCTCGCCGCGCGGACCTCCGAGCGGCAGGGCCGGGTCATCGACAAGGACGGCGCGGGCGCCATGGAGCGCAAGAAGCAGGAGGGCTATTTCTGATGACGATCCACCAGTCACCGGAGGCCTTCGGCTACGAGGCCTTTCTCGCCGCCCACCAGCGCAAGGAAGTGCTGCGCTTCATCGCCTGCGGCTCGGTGGACGACGGCAAGTCGACCCTGATCGGGCGCCTCCTGCACGACACCAAGCAGATCTTCGACGACCAGATCTCGGCGCTGCAGCGGGATTCGCGCAAGCACGGCACGCAAGGGGCCGAGATGGACCTCGCGCTGCTGGTGGACGGACTCCAGGCCGAGCGCGAGCAGGGCATCACCATCGACGTCGCCTACCGCTTCTTCTCCACCGAGAAGCGCTCCTTCATCGTGGCCGACACCCCCGGCCACGAGCAGTACACCCGCAACATGGCCACCGGCGCCTCCACCGCCGACCTCGCGGTCATCCTCGTGGATGCCCGCCAGGGCCTGACCCGGCAGACGCGCCGCCACGCGCTCCTCGTCTCGATGCTCGGCATCCGGCGGGTGGCGCTCGCCATCAACAAGATGGACCTCGTCGGCTGGTCGCAGACCCGGTTCGAGGAGATCCTCTCGGGCTTCGACGCCTTCACGAGGAACCTCGGCTTCGCCGATGTGCGCGCGATCCCGCTCTCGGCCAAGAACGGCGACAACGTCGTGCTGCCGGGCACCGCCGCCACCTGGTACACGGGCGGCACGCTGCTCGCCTATCTGGAGACCGTGGCGGTGCACGAGGAGGCGCTGGCCGCCCCCTTCCGCATGGCGGTGCAGTGGGTGAACCGGCCGGATTCGGAGTTCCGCGGCTATTCGGGCCGCATCGCGAGCGGACGGGTCCGGCCGGGCGACAGCGTCACGGTGGCGCCGAACGGACGGACCTCGACGGTGGCGCGCATCTACACGGCGGACGGCGACCTCGACGAGGCGGGGGAGGACCAGTCGGTCACCCTCGTGCTCGCCGATCAGGTCGACGCCTCCCGCGGCAACGTCATCGCGGCGAGCGACCGCCCGATGCAGGTCTCCGACCGGCTCGACGTGCGCCTGTTCTGGGCCTCCGAGAGCCCCCTGGCCCCGGGCGCGGCGCTGCTCGCCAAGATCGGCACCGTGACGACGAACGCCACCGTGACGGCGATCCGCACCCGGATCGACCCGGAGACCGGCCGACCGGGACCTGCCGAGCAGCTCGCGGCCAACGACATCGCCGACGTGACGCTCACCCTCGACCGGGCGGTGGCCTTCGACCCCTATGCCGAGAACCGCGAGACCGGGGGCCTGATCCTGATCGACCGCGAGACCACCGACACGGCGGCGCTCGGCCTCGTCCAGGCGGTGCAGGCCGGCGGCACGGGCGGGCAGGCTCCGGCGCCGCGGGCGACCGGGAAGGGCGGCTTCCTGGCCAGGCTCAAGGGCCTGTTCGGGGGCTGAGCCCGTCCCGGAGGATCGACCCCGGCGCGGCGCCCGTCCTCGGACCGGCGCCGCGTCGCGTTTCAGCCGGGCGCCATCGGCCGCCTCGCCCGCCGCGTCTCCTGCGCCAGCAGGTAGAGGCCGGAGCCGATCACCACCCCGGCGCCGGCGAGGGTCCAGCCGTTCGGCACGTCCCCGAAGACGAGGAGGCCGAGGCTCACCGACCAGATCAGCTGCGTGTAGATGAAGGGCGCGAGCACGCTCGCGGGCGCGCGGGCATGGGCCAGGATCAGGAGCCAGTGCCCGAAGGTGCCGAGCAGGCCGATGCCGACGAGGAGGAGCCAGACCTGGGCCGAGGCCGGGCTCGTCCAGAGCCAGGGCATCGCCGGCGCCATCACGGCGAGCCCGGCGAGCCCGGAGAAGAACATCGTCGTCGCCGTCGAATCGTAGGCCGCGAGCTTGCGGGTGATGATCACATAGAAGGCGTAGCAGACCATGTTGCCGAGGCTGAACAGCACCGCCGGGTGCACGTCGCCGAGGCCGGGCCGCACGATCACCAGGACGCCGAGGAAGCCGACCGCGATGGCCGCGAGCCGGTCCCGCGAGGACCGCTCCCCGAGGAGCGGGCCGGCGAGCAGGGCCACGGCGAGGGGCGCGGCGAACTGGATCGAGACCGTCTCGGCCAGTTGCAGGTAGCGTAGCGCCAGGAAATTGAGGGCGGTGGTGCCGAAGAGCAGGAGCGAGCGCAGCACCTGCAGGCCGAGGCGGCGGCTCCGCGCCACTTCCGGGCGGCGCACCGGGTTCAGCACGAGGGTGATCAGCGCCACGTTGACCGCGTAGCGCATGAAGGTGGTGATCAGGGGGTCGACCCCGAGCCCGGCCAGGGTCTTGCCGCAGGCGTCGAGGCTCGCGAAGGAGGCCACCGCCCCACACATCAGGGCGATGCCGGCGAGCCGCCGTCGCTGGGCCGCGCGGGGATCGGGCCCCGCCGCGCCGTCTGCCTGGGTCACGTCGCGCAATCCCTCGCCGGCCGGATCGCCCGCGCGAGGGGGCTACCCCATGACGGAGGCGGGCGCGAGGCCCGTGCCACGCGCGGGCGGCATGCCCGCCCGGGGGCCTCAGCGCTTGGCGACGGCCTTCTGCACCTTGGCCTTGTCGCCGCTGTGGCTGGCGATGAGCGCGCCGAGATGCTGCTGGTCGAGGCCCCGCTGCGGGGCGGCGACCGGGGCCTCCGCCGGGCGCGGGGCGATCGAGCCGGTGGTGGCGGGATCGGGAAGGGGCGTCGCCCGGGCGACGACGGAGGGAGCAGGCTCCCGCTGCACGCGCAGGGCCCAGTGGGCCGCGGTGGAGAGGGCGGCGATCGCCAGGATCGCCTTGATGCCGCCGGTGAGGAGGCGTCGCATGGTGGTCAGGCCCGAGGGAACGCGGTGGCACGCGGCCGGTTCCCCGGCCTGACATCATCCTCCGCCAAGAGCGTGAACGAAGGGGAAACCCCGGGCGCGGCGCCCGTCCCGGAACGGGGCAGCGGAGGCGGAAACAGGTGGGCCATGCGCCGGATCCGCGGTTCCTGTTCCCCGCGCCCCCGACACTCCTGCAGCGGCCCGGCCCACTGGGTCTCACAGGAACGGCCCAGAGAACTGGTCCGGGCCGCCCCGTCACTGCCGACCCCGCGACCACCGCAGGCCCGAGCGGGCTCGCGAAACCTTCAGGCGCATCGGCCACGGGGACAGCCGATGTAGGGGGCAGGGCGCGAGGCGGCAACCGCGTACCGATGGGGACCGTCGCCGCAGGCCGCGCCCGGCGCCGCGGCGCTCACCCCGCCATCGCCCGCTCCAGCACGGCGAAGACCCGCGGATCGACGCATTGGGCGGCGTTGAAGCGCAGGTAGCCGGCAGCATTCTGGCTCAGGCTGAACACGTTGCCGGGGGCGAGCACCACCCGCTCCGCCAGCGCCCGGCGGGAGACCGCGGCGGCGTCGAGCCCGTCGGGCAGGCGCGCCCACAGGAACATGCCGGCGGCCGGCAGGTGCGGCACCGCGAGGCCCGCCGCCTGGAGCCGGGCGGCGGTGCGCCCCCGCGCCTCGGCGAGGCGGGCGCGCACCGCCTCCATGTGGTGGCGGACGCTGCCGTCGCTCAGGGCCTCCAGCACCACGGCGGCGGCGAGATGCGGGTTGCCGAGGCTGACGGCGACCTTCAGGTCCACCAGCCGCTCGGCCCAGTCCGGCCGCAGCGCGACGAAGCCGATGCGCGCGGCCGGCGACAGGGATTTCGAGAAGCCGCCGATCTGGATCACCCGCTCCAGCCCGTCGAACCCGGCGAGGCGCGGGCCGGGCTCCAGCTCGAAATCGGCGTAGATGTCGTCCTCGACGATGAGCGTGCCGTGCTGCTCGGCGAGGCGCAGGACCCGGTGGGCGACGGCCGGGCCGAGGGAGCCGCCGGTCGGGTTGTGCAGGCAGGAATTCGTCAGGTAGAGGCGCGGCCGGTGCTCCGCGAGCGCCCGTTCCAGGGCGGCGAGGTCCGGCCCCAGCGCCCCGAAGGGCACGCCCACCACCTTCACCCGCTGCGCCCGCAGGAGGGCGTGGAAGTTGAAGTAGCAGGGATCGTCCACGAGCACGGTGTCGCCCGGCCCGGTGAGGAAGCGGCAGACGAGGTCGAGGGCCTGCGTCGCCGATTCGGTCAGCACGATCTGGTCGGGATGGGCCGCGATGCCGCGCTCGCCGAGGCGCCGGGCGAGATGGGCGCGCAGGGCGGTGAGGCCGTAGGGCCGGTCGTAGCTCGCGAGCATCGGTCCGCCGGCCCGGGCGACCCGGCGCAGGGCCCGGCCGAGGGCGGCCTCCGGCATCCAGTCCGGCGGCAGCCAGCCGCAGCCCGGGCGCAGGCCGTCGGGGAAGGGTTCGAGCGTCTGCCGGCTGATCCAGAGGGGGTCGACCGCCCGGTCGAGCTGCGGGCCGGCCGAGGCGAGGCAGAAGGGCGCCGGGCGGCCGGCCACGTAGAAGCCGGAGCCCGGCCGCGAGAGGATGGCGCCCTGCGCCGCGAGCCGGTCGTAGGCCTCCACCACCGTCGATTTCGAGACCCCCTGCGCCGTCGCGAAGGCGCGCACCGAGGGCAGGCGCGCGCCCGGCGCGAGCAGCCGCCCGGCGATGCGGGCCTCGATCGCGGCCATCACCGCCGCCACGCGGGTGCCGCCGGGGGCGGGCGCGTCCGCCATGTTCTCGCTCCTCTCACCGTACCGATGTCTGTCCCGGACAGTTCCGGCAAACCGTACCGGATGCGTCCCTGTTCCGGAAGGGTGCGCGCGGCCCATCAAGGGCGCCGGAGCAGAGAGTACGGAGGACGACGATGCCCCCTCACCACGGAAGCCGGGACCGGAGGCGCAGGCTGCTCGCCGACCTCGCCGTGGCCGCGGCCGGGCTCGCCCTGGCGCTGCCGCTGATCCTGCCGTTCGGCTGACGCGCCGTGCGCAGCCTCGCCCTCGTCGCCGCCCCGCCCCTGCGGGCGCGGCCCTGGCTCGACGGGATCGTCGGGATGACGATCTTCAGCGGCTCCCTCGTCGCCACGCGCTTGGCGCTCGCCGGTTTCGAGCCCCTCGCCCTCACGCTGCTGCGGGCGGCGCTCGCCGGCCTCGCGGCGGGGGGCGCCCTCGCGCTCCTGCGCCAGCCCCTGCCGCGGCGGGCCGATCTCGGCGCCCTCGCCGTGGTGTCGCTCGGGGTCGTCCTCGGCTTCCCCCTGCTCACCGCCCTGGCGCTCGGGCATGTGGGAGCGGGCCATGCCAGCGTCTGGGTCGGCCTGCTGCCGCTCTCCACCGCCCTGTTCGGGGCCCTGCGCGCGGGGGAGCGGCCCTCGCGCGGTTTCTGGATCCTGGCCGCCCTCGGCAGCGCGGTCACCGCGGGCTTCGCCGCGCGCGGCAGCGGGCCCGGCTCGGCCCTCGGCGACGGGCTGATGCTCGCCGCGGTCCTCGTCTGCGGGCTGGCCTATGCGGAGGGCGGGCGCCTCGCCCGGCATATCGGCGGCTGGCAGGTGATCGCCTGGGCGACGGTGCTCGCCCTGCCGCTCACCCTGCCGGCTTCGCTCCTCCTCGGGCCGCCGGCAGTGCCCCCGCCTCTGCCGGCGCTCGCCGGGCTCGGCTACGTCGCCCTGTTCAGCATGCTCATCGGGTTCGTGTTCTGGTACCGGGCGCTGGCGCAGGGGGGCATCGCGGTGATCGGCCAGCTCCAATTGCTCCAGCCCTTCCTCGGGCTCGGCCTCGCCGCCCTGGTGCTCGGGGAGGCGATCGAGCCGGCGATGCCGCTGGCCGCCGCCCTGGTCGCGGCCTGCGTGGCCGGGGCGCGCCGCCTCGCCTGAGCGCGCAATGGTTTGGCGCGAGATCTGATCAGATCTCGCGTCGCCCATGTCTGATTCCGCACAGCCCCGCCCCGGTATGGGATGGCAAGCCTGCAACGGAGCGGTGCAACGGCACCGCAGCCGACACAAAGCCGCCGCATCGGATATTGATGATGCCTTGGCTTTGTCGGAAAACCGCAGGGTATCCGCGGCACGGCCAAAGGCCGGCCGCCCGTGACCGGGGGTTGATCGGGGCATGAGAGAGGTTCTGTTTCGCCTGCGCGCGCGGCTCGCGCGCTTGGCCCGCGCCTCCGCCGCGGGTGCCGCCCTCTTCGTCGCGGTGGTGCCGGCCGCCGATGCGGCGGCCGAGCGCCGCGTGGCCCTGGTGATCGGCAACGGCGCCTATCAGAGCGTTCCGACGCTGGACAATCCGCTCGTGGACGCGAAGGCGGTGGCCGCGGCCCTCAAGCGGATCGGCTTCGAGGTGGTGGAGGGCTACGACCTCAAGCTCGACGCCATGCGCAGCACGGTCGGCGCGTACGCGGCCAAGCTCGACGGCGCCAAGGTGGCCTTCGTCTACTATGCGGGCCACGGCGTCGCGGTGGCCGGCGAGAATTACCTCCTGCCCACCGACACGGTGCTGAAGAGCGAATCCGACCTCGATTTCCGCACCATGAACATCAACCTCGTGCTCCGGCAGATGCAGCGCGAGGACCGGGTCAACGTCGTCGTCCTCGACGCCTGCCGCGACAACCCCTTCGCCAAGGAACTCGCCCGCTCCATGAAGACGCGCTCGGCCGCGGTGGGCGCGGGCCTGTCGGAGATACGGTTGAACTCGGCGGCGGGCACGATGATCGCGTTCGCCACCGATCCCGACAAGACCGCCCTCGACGGCGTCTCGGGGCAGAACAGCCCCTTCACCGCCGCGCTCCTCAAGCACATGGAGACGCCCGGCGTCTCGATCAGCACGGTGATGGACCGGGTGCGCGAGGACGTCTGGCGCTCCACCAGCGAGAAGCAGCGCCCCTGGGTCAACACCTCGATCATCGGCGAGTTCTACCTCAACCCGGTGGCTCCCACCGTGAAGGTCGCGGCGGTGGACGCGCCCGGCCTCGCCGGGCCGGCGGTGCCCGGCGCCCTGCCGAACCCGCAGACCCTGGAGATGAAGCTCTGGGAGGCCGCCGATCGCTCGGGGACGACCGAGGACTACAAGGCCTATCTCGAAGCCCATCCGAACGGCTACTTCGCGCAGATCGCCCGCAACCGCATCGCCCGCGCCGCGGCGGCGCCGGCCGCCGCGCCGGGCGCGCCGACCCGCGCCCCGGTGGACGAGGCCGCGCTGAAGGCCGAGGCGGGCAGCACGGCGACCGAGGAGGCCCTGAAGCTCTCGCAGAAGGACCGGGTGGAGGCGCAGCAGCGCCTGCGCGCCCTCGGCTTCGATCCGGGCGGCACCACGGGCAAGTTCGGGCCGGGCACCCGCCGCGCCCTCACCAACTGGCAGAAGACCCGCGGCATCCCGGAATCGGGCTTCCTGACCAGAACCCAGCAGGCCGCCCTGTGGGAGCAGAGCGAGGCGGATTTCCGCAAGCTCGCCGCCGCCCGCCCGGCCCCGCAGCCCGTCCGCACCGTGGCGCCCCGCCCGCGGCCGGCGCCCGCCCGCGAGGAGGCCCAGGCCCAGGCCCGGCCGGCCCCGCAGCAGGCCCAGCCGCAGCAGCAGCCCCAGCGCGGGGGCGGCGCCTCCCTCGGCGAGGTCGGCAACTTCCTCGGCGGGGTCGGCAACCTCGTGGGCGCGATCCGGCGCTGATCCCTCCCGGGGCCGGGCTCGACCCGGCCCTCAGGACGCCTTGGCCACCACCTCGATGTCGCGGTCCATGCCGCTCTCCACCTTGAACTCGCGGGTGTAGACCTGCCCGTCGTGGCGGGCGATCAGCACGTAGTCGCCCTCGGCGAGCGTCACCTGCGGGAAGGCGCCGATGGCCTCGCGGATGGTGTCGCCGCCCGGCGTCAGCACGCTGAAGGTGGTGCCGGCAAACGCCTCGGCGCCGGGCGCGGAGACGAGCTTCAGGGTCACGGTGGCGGCGCGGTGGTTCAGGGTCGCGTCGGTGATCTTGCCGTTCTCCACCTTCAGGTCGGCGCGCTGGATGGCGTTCGATTCCCCGTAGGTCGAGACCACGTGATAGGTGCCCTCGGGCAGGCGCATCAGCTCGCCCGCCTTGATGCCGCTGCGCACCAGCCGCCCCTCCGAATTGGTGCCCACCGGCACGAAGACCGAGAAGGAGAGCTGCGCCGCCGGGATCGCGGCATCCCCCACCGCGCCCGCGAGGCGGAGCGCCCCCGCGCTCACCCGCAGGGTATCGGCGAGGGGCTGGCCGGCCATGGTGACGCGCTTCAGGGCGGTGGCGAAGCCGTAGGCCACCGTGACCACGTAGGGGCCGGGGGCGAGCCGGAAGCTCGGCTCGGCCTCGCTCGACCGGGCGACGACGCTGGGGCGCCCGCCATCGCCGCGGTCGTCGTAGACGCGCCAGACGAGGCCGCTGCGCAGGGGCGTGCCCAGGCCCGCGATCAGGGCGCTGACGGACAGGGTCGCCTCCGCCGGGGCCGGGCTCGGCGGGAAGGACGGCGAGGTGATCGAGGGGCTCGGCCCGGAGCCGCCCAGGCGGAAGGCGTCGTCCTGCGCGTGAGCCGCCCCCGGCAGCGCCGCCAGGATCAGCCATGCCCCGTACCGCCCGCGCATCCCGCCGCCTCCGAACCCGATGCCGCCCGCGGGATCCCCGCGGGCGCGCCGCCTGCGAGGCGATGTGACGGGCGACCGTGGCGGTGGCAAGGCCGGACCTGCGAGACCGGACATGCCGCTTGTCCCCACGGCACCCGCCGTGCCAAGTGCCCGGCCACGTCCCCGTAAGCCTCCACGCCCCGTCTCGAGATGCGGATCGGCCGATGAACGCGACCCTCGACCTCCTCGGCACCCGGCGCTCGGTGCCGCCCGCCCGCCTCGAAGCCCCCGGCCCCGACCGGGACGCGCTCGACGCCATCCTGACCCGCGCCGCCCGCGTGCCGGACCACGGCAAGCTCGCGCCCTGGCGCTTCATCGTGATCGAGGGCGAGGCCCGGACCCGCATCGGCGAGACCATCGCGGCGGCCTTCCGGGCCGACAACCCGGAGGCCGACCCGGCCCGGCTGGATCTGGAGCGCGGGCGCCTCGCGCACGCGCCCACCGTGGTCGCCGTGGTCTCCCGGGCCGGACCGCACGTGAAGATCCCCGAATGGGAGCAGGTGCTGTCGGCGGGCGCCGCCACGATGAACCTCGTGGTGGCGGCCAACGCGGCCGGCTTCGCCACCGCCTGGCTGACCGAGTGGTTCGCCTACGACCGCCGGGTCCTCGACGCGCTCGGCCTCGCCCCGAGCGAGCGCATCGCCGGCTTCGTGCATATCGGCCGGCCCGCCGAGATCCCCGGTGACAGGCCGCGCCCCGATCTCGCCGAGATCGTCACCCGGCTCTGATCCGCCCGGGACGGGTCCGCCGGAGCACCGTAAGATCGCCTCGTTCAGTTGCCCCGCGCGGGGCCGGAGGGACCCGCCCATGCACTACGCCGCCGACGACCGCACCCTGCCGCACAACCCCCTGAAGGCGATCGTGGCGCCCCGGCCCATCGGCTGGATCAGCGCTGTGAGCCGGGACGGGCAGCTCAACCTCGCGCCCTACTCGTTCTTCAACGCGGTGGGCGACGACATGGTGGCCTTCTCCTCCACGGGCCGGAAGGACGCGATGACCTTCGCGGAGGAGGGGGGCGAGTTCGTCTGCAGCCTCGCGGGCTGGGAGCAGCGCGAGGGCATGAACGCCTCCTCGGCGCCACTGCCGCGCGGGGAGAGCGAGTTCGCCTTCGCGGGCCTCGCCACCGCCCCCTCCCGCCGGGTCCGGCCGCCGCGGGTGGCGGAGGCGCCGGCCGCCCTCGAATGCCGGTGGCTCCAGACCGTGCCCCTGCGACCGCTGGACGGCTCGGAGCCCGCCAACTTCCTGGTGATCGGGCAGGTGGTCTCGATCTACATCGACGACCGCTTCGTGCGGGACGGGCTCGTGGACACGGCCGCCATGCGGCCGATCATGCGCGGCGGCTATTTCGATTACTTCACGATCACCGCCGAGAACCGCTTCACCATGCAGCGCCCGAAGGGCGGGGGCTAGAGCATGCTGCCGTTTCCGTGAAAAAGCAGCATGCTCTATCTCTTTGTAGCCGCACGATGATTTCGGAAAACCGGATCCCACTTTTCCGCATCGTGCTCTAGCGGCGCCGACCGGCCCCGCGCTCCGGGGCGCCTCCGAACACGGCGGCGATCGCGGTGGCCTCGCCCGCGTCGCGCGCCATCATGCCCGCGAACCCGGCGCGCCGGGCGGCCTGCGCCGCGGCACCCGCCCGGGCCGGGTCGGGGCAGGGCGGGGCCAGCGCCGGGAGGCGGGCGGCCGCCGCCGCGAGCACCACCGTCGCGCGGGCGTGGCGCGCCACCGGCGCGGGCAGGGGGGCGGGCGCGAAATCCCGCGCCAGCGCCTCCGCGTCCCAGACGAGGCCGGCGAGCCGCGGGCTCGCCCCGGCGAGGTCCGCCGCCCCGAGGAGGGCGCGGGCGCTCCCGAGCCCGGCGAGGATGCGGGTCGCCCCGTCCGGCAGGCCCATCTCCGCCTCCCCCACCGCGAGCCGGCTCGCGAGCCGGCCGATATCGAGCCCGCCGCCGATCCCGGTCAGCAGCACGCCGTCCGGCGCCAGGGCCAGGCCGGCGAGGTCGGGCGCGCGCGGGTCGAGCCGGAGGTAGAGGCGCGGCGCCCCGGGGCCGGCGCGCAGGGCCGCCAGCGCGGCCGGGTCGCGGGGGATGCCGCGGATCAGGAGATCGGCGCCGCCCGCCGCGTCCGGCAGGGCATCGGCGTCCGCGCAGAGCAGGCAGCGGAGGGGCCGGGCCGCGGGCCCGTGCGGCGCTCCGGAGGGGGATGGGACAGGCGCGGGGAGCGTCATTTCAAGCTTTCTTTACCATAACCGCGCCACCCTGGCGGAAAGGGGAAGCCTCTCTTCCCGGCGCCGGCGCGGGAGCCGGCGCGGAACGCGGAAGCGGCCTCGCGGATGTTCCTGTTCACCACGCCCTCCAGCCCCCGCGAGCCGGCCACGAGCCAGGGCGCGAGCCCGGCTGCGAGCCAAGCTGCGAGCCCTGCCGCCGGCGCCCGCAACGCCGCGCCCGGCGTGGTCGAGGCGATCCGCGACGGGGCCAGGGCCAGCGGCGTGGGCTTCGAGTACCTGCTGGCCACGGCCCAGCGGGAATCGGCCCTCGACCCCGCGGCCAAGGCCGCCACGTCGAGCGCCACCGGCCTGTTCCAGTTCATCGAGCAGACCTGGCTCGGGGTGATGAAGAATGCCGGCCCCCGGCTCGGCCTCTCGACTTACGCCGACGCCATCACCGCGCGCGGCGACGGCAGCTACGCGGTCGCGGACCCCGCCGCGCGCCAGACCATCCTCGACCTGCGCCGCGACCCGAAGGTCTCGGCCGCGCTCGCGGGCGCGCTCACCCAGAAGAACGGCGAGGCGCTCGCCGCCGCCATCGGCCGGGAGCCGGGCGCCGGCGACCTCTACGCCGCCCACGTGCTCGGCGCGCGCGGGGCGAGCAGCCTGATCGCCGCGATGCGCGACACGCCGGACCGCGCCGCCGCCCTCGACCTGCCGGAGGCGGCGGCCGCCAACAAGGCCCTGTTCTACGACAGGACGGGCCGGCCCCGCAGCGTCTCGGAACTCTACGCCAACCTCGCCGCCGCGGCCCGGGGCGTCACCGAGGTGGGCCTGCAGAACCAGGCGAGCAATCTCCCGCAGGCCACCACCTCCTACGCCGCCTCCGCCTACGCCGCGGGCGCGGATCTCCGCAGCCTGTTCCAGACCGACCGGCGGCCGGGGCCGGTGACGCAGGGGCTCGGCCGGCTCTGGCAGGGCCGCCCCGAGGGCGCGGGCGCGGAGCGCCCGGCCCCCAGCTACTTCCCGCGCTCGGATTCCAGCGCGGATTCGGTCGCGCCCGCCGCCGTCGCCGCCGTCCCCGCGGCCGTCCCCGCGGCCGGCGCCGTGATCCTCGATCCGCCGCTGCCGCCCCGGCGGCCGGCCGAGTTCGCCGCGGCGCCGGGCGCGCCGTCCGGCGGAGTCAGGACCTCCCTCTTCGCCACCCGGAGCGGCCTATGATCATCCGCCAGTTCCTGGCCTCGACCCAGCACGCATCGGCCGGGTACCGGGCGGACGCCGCCTCGGCGCTGGCCCGGGCCTTCCTCTACGGCAACCTGCCCCCGGAGGCGGCCTGGGAGGCCAAGACCGCCCTGCTCGCGCTGCTCGACGACCCCGCCCCCCTCGTGCGCCGGGCGCTCGCCGAGGCCTGCGCCGCCTCCACGCGGGCGCCGCGCCCCCTCGTCGTGGCCCTGGCCGGCGACCAGACCGAGGTGGCCTGTCTCGTGCTCGCCCGCTCGCCGGTCCTCACCGATGCCGATCTCGTGGACGCGGCGGCCATGGGCTGCGAGACCGTGCGCGGCACCATCGCCGCGCGCCACCACCTCTCCCACGCCGTCGCCGGGGCGCTCGCCGAGATCGGCGGGCCGGACACCCTCGTCGCGCTCGCCCGCAATCCGACGGCGCGCATCACCACGGGGCGGATGCTGCGCATGGTGGAGCGGCACGGCGGCGCGGCCCCCTTGCGCGAGGCGCTGCTGGAGCGGGCGGACCTGCCGATCGAGGTGCGCCACGCGGTGGGCCAGCGGCTCGCCGCGGATCTCGCGCGCTTCGTCACCGGCCGCGGCTGGCTGAGCGCGGAGCGCGGAGCGCGCATGACCCGCGAGGCCGGGGAGCGCGGGGTACTCGATCTCTGCGCCGGGGCGGGCCCCGCGGCGCTTGCCCGCGTGGTGCGCCACCTGCGCGGCAGCGGCCAGCTCAATGCCGGCCTGATCCTGCGCGCCGTCCTCTCAGGGCAGATGGCCTTCGCCGAGACGGCCTTCGCCGACCTCACCGGGCTCGACCACGCCCGCATCGCCGCGCTGATGCGCGACCCCCGCGGCATCGCGGACCTGCACCGGCGCGCGGGGCTCGCCGAGGCGCTGCTGCCCGCCGTGACCGCGGCCCTCTCCGCCTGGCGCGAGGCGCAGGATGGAACCACCGGCTTGCGCGGGCCTGGCCTCTCGCGCCGGATGATCGAGCGGGCGATCACCGCCTGCGAGGACATGCCGTTCTCCGAGATGCAGGGGGTGATGGCGCTGCTCGCCCGCTACGAGGCCGAGGCCGCCCGCGACGAGGCCCGCAACGTGGCCCGCGCCATCGCCGACGAGGCGCTGGCCCGCGAGGCCGCCCGCCGCGCCGCGCAGGACGAGGACCGGGCCTGGCGCGCGGCCCAGGCCCAGGCCATGGGCGCCCTGCCGGAGGCGGCGCCGGTCGCGGAGCCCGCGGCGGAGCCCTTCGCCCTCGACGCGGTCCTCGACGCCCTGCCGGACGCGATCCTGGCGAGCTTTCGCGAGGAGCAGGAGCGCCTGCACGAGGCGGCCCTGGAACAGGCCCGCGACCGCGCCGCCGAGGCCATCGCCGCCGCGCTGGCACCGGAGGCCCTGAAGCTCGCGGCCTGACGGACGTTACTGAGGGATTTCCGGGTCCGCTTCCATCCCTCGCCCCGCTTGCGGGGAGAGGCCTTCATGCCCCTTTGCCGGGGCATGAAGGGCGCCGGCAGGCAAGGGTGAGGGGGCGATTCCGACAGAGCCTCCTCCCGAGATACCCCCTCACCGCCGCTCCGGCTTCGCCTGCGCTTCCCGCACGGACGACAGGGTCCGTGCGGGCCTCTCTCCGCCCGGCGGGGAGAGGGGGCCGGTCCGATACCAAGTTCATCCAGCGATGCGGTGTGAGCGCGGTCGACGTGAGCTGCCCTGCCGCCCCGCAGGCAGGCCTCGACGACCCCCAACCTTGTCGGCCCGGCCGCGATGCTGCAAAGCGGGCGCGCGACACCGTCCGAGCCGAGACATGCACGACATCCGCGCCATCCGCGAGAACCCGGCCGCCTTCGACCGCGACCTCGAACGCCGCGGCCTGAGCCCCCTGTCGGCCGAACTCGTCGCCCTGGACGATGCCCGTAAGGGCGCCGTCTCGGCCGCGCAGGCGAACCAGGAGCGCCGCAACGCGCTGGCCAAGGAGATCGGCGCCGCCAAGAAGGCGCGCGACGAGGCGCGGGCCGCCGAACTCATGGCCGAGGTCGCCCGCCTGAAGGAGGAGGGGCCGGGGCTCGAGGCCGCGCAAACTCAGGCCGGGAAAATCCTCGACGAGCGCCTCGCCGCGATCCCGAACCGGCCGAACGCGGAGGTGCCCGAGGGCGCCGACGAGCACGGCAACGTGGAGTACCGCAGCTTCGAGGCGACCCGCCCGCACCTCGCCGCCGGCCGCCAGCATTTCGAGCTCGGCGAGGCCACCGGCCTCATGGATTTCGAGGCGGCGGCCAGGCTCTCCGGCTCGCGCTTCGTGGTGCTGAAGGGCCAGCTCGCCCGGCTGGAACGGGCGCTTGGCCAGTTCATGCTCGACCTGCACACGCAGGAGCACGGCTACACGGAAGTCGCGCCGCCGGTTCTGGTGCGCGACGAGGCCATGTTCGGCACGGCGCAGTTGCCGAAGTTCCGCGACGATCAGTTCGCCGCGGGCGATGGATTCTGGCTCATCCCCACGGCCGAAGTCCCCCTGACCAACCTCGTCCGCGAGTCCATCCTCACGGAAGACGAACTCCCCTTGCGCTTCACCGCGCTCACCCCCTGTTTCCGGGCGGAAGCGGGGGCGGCGGGGCGCGACACCCGCGGGATGCTGCGCCAGCACCAGTTCAGCAAGGTCGAGCTCGTCTCGATCACCGCGCCGGACAAATCGGCGGAGGAGCACGAGCGCATGCTCGCCTGCGCGGAAGCCGTGCTGAAGAAGCTCGACCTCACCTATCGGGTGATGACCCTCTGCACCGGCGACATGGGCTTCGCGTCCCAGAAGACCTACGATATCGAGGTCTGGGTGCCGGGCCAGGAGACCTATCGCGAGATCTCCTCCTGCTCCGTCTGCGGCGACTTCCAGGCGCGGCGCATGAACGCGCGCTACCGGGGGAAGGACCGGGGGGTCAACTTCGTCCACACCCTCAACGGCTCGGGCGTCGCGGTCGGCCGCGCGCTCATCGCCGTGATGGAGAACTACCAGAACCCGGACGGCAGCGTCACGATTCCGTCCGTCCTCCAGCCCTATATGGGCGGCCTGAACCGGATCGAGGGGCCAGCCAGCTGATGCGCATTCTCGTCACCAACGACGACGGCATCCACGCGCCGGGCCTCGCGGCGCTGGAGGACATCGCCCGGGAGATCTCGGACGACGTCTGGGTGGTGGCTCCCGAGAGCGACCAGTCCGGCGTGTCGCACTCGCTCTCGCTGAACGATCCCTTGCGCCTGCGCCAGGTCTCGGAGACGCGCTTCGCCATCAAGGGCACGCCGTCCGACTGCGTGATCATGGGCGTGCGCCACATCCTCGGCGAGCACGGGCCGGACCTCGTCCTGTCGGGGGTCAACCGCGGGCAGAACGTGGCCGAGGACGTCACCTATTCCGGCACCATCGCCGCGGCGATGGAGGGCACCATCCTCGGCGTGAAGTCGATCGCCATGAGCCAGGCCTACGGGCCGGGCGGGCGTGGCAACGTGAAGTGGCACTGCGCCCGCGCCCACGGCGCCGGGGTGGTGCGCAAGATCCTCGAGACCGGGATCGAGCCCGGCATCCTCGTCAACGTGAACTTCCCCGATTGCGAGCCCGAGGCGGTGGCCGGCATCGCGGTGGCCGCGCAGGGGCAGCGCAACCAGGCGCTGCTCGCCATCGACGCGCGCATGGACGGGCGCGGCAATCCCTATTTCTGGCTCGCCTTCGCCAAGGCGCGCTTCGAGCCCGGCAACGGCTCGGACCTCAAGGCGATCGCCGAGAACCGGATCTCGGTGACGCCGCTGCGCCTCGACCTCACCGACGAGCCGACGCTGACCCGCTTCGCCCAGGCCTTCGGCTGAGCGGTGTGAACGGGGACGCGCCCGAGGACGACGCGCCGTCCGAGGCGGCCGAGAGCGCCGCCTTCGTCATGGCCCTGCGCGGGCGGGGCCTGCGCGACACCGGGCTGCTGCGGGCGCTGGAGCGGGTGCCGCGCGCCCGCTTCGCCCCGGCCGCGCACCGGAACCTCGCGCGCCGCGACATCGCCCTGCCGCTCCCCTGCGGCGCGGCCATGACCGCGCCGGGCACGGTGGCCGCGATGCTCGGCCTGCTGCGCGTGGGCCCGGGGCAGACGGTGCTGGAGATCGGCACCGGCTCCGGCTACGTCACGGCGCTGCTCGCCGATCTCGGCGCCGCGGTGACGAGCCTGGAGCGCTACGCGACCCTGGCCGCGGAGGCGCGGGCGCGGATCGGCGGGGACCTGCCCGTGCGCATCCTGCACGCGGACGGGCTCGCCCTGGCGGGGGAGGGCCTCTACGACCGCATCCTCGTCAACGGCGGCGTGTCCGCGCTCCAGCCCGGCTGGATCGCGGCCCTGCGCCCCGGGGGCCGCCTCGTCGCCGGGCTCACGGGCGGCGACGGAGGCTGCCGCCTGACCGCCTATCTGCGCGCCTCGGACGGCTGCGAGACCGGGCCGCCCGCCCGCCTCGCCGCCCTGGTGGCCGGGCGCGCCGCCGCCACCTGATGCCGGATTCGAGCTCCGCATCCGGGCGAAACGCGGGCGGAACGTGGTTTACGAGAACGGTTGCTTAACCTGAATCCTGTTTGAATGAGCGCATCAAGTTGCGTGAAGCATACGGGTGCGTCGATGCGGGGTCGCGGGACGAGTTTGAGGATGCGGGCGCTGTCGCGCGTCGCCCTCATCGGTATCATTGCCGGCGGCGCCGCCGCCTGCTCGTCGGACGCCTCGCGTCTCGGCGACCCCTTCAGCAACCCGTTCGCCTCGAACATGGCGAGCGAGCCCTCCGCCACCGGCAGCCTGCCCGACACGGATCTCGCGCCCGCGCCCGCCATCCGGACCGGCCGCATCCAGTCCGAGGCGCTCGGCACCCCGGCCATGCCGATCACCCCGCGCCAGGCGCCGGTGGCGGCGGCCAGCCCGGCGGCCCCGCCCGCCCGCGTCGCCTCCACGGGCGCGGCCGGCTGGAGCGGCAGCGGCGGCACCACCATTACCGTCTCGCAGAACGACAGCCTGAACCAGATGTCGACGCGCTTCGGCGTGCCCGGCTCGGCGATCCTCCAGGCCAACGGGCTGACCAGCGCGAGCCAGATCACCCCCGGCCGCCAGATCGTGATCCCGGTCTACAACGCCTCGGGCCTCAACCCCTCCGCCGGCGCGATGAGCGCGCGGTCGGTGCCGGCCGCCCCGAACGAGCGCCTGAAGGCCGCCGAGGCCAAGCGCCAGGACGAGGCCAAGCGCGAGGAGGCCAAGCGCGAGGAGGCCGCCAAGCGCCAGGAGGAAGCCAAGCGCGAGGAGGCCGCCCGCAAGGTCGCCGAGTCCAAGGCCGCCGAGTCCAAGCGCGAGAAGGAGGCCGAGGCCCGCAAGCTCGCCGAGAAGCAGGCCGAGGAGAAGGCCCGCAAGGAAGCCGCCCTGAAGGAGGCGGAGAAGAAGAAGCACGTGCGCCCGGGCCAGGTCGCCAAGGCGGAGACGAAGCCGGAGGTCAAGCCCGAGAAGGCCGCGCCGAAGGACGCGAAGGCCGACGCCAAGGCCGACGCCAAGGCGAAGGCTGAGGCGAAGGCCGAGGCCGAGGCCAAGCAGGCCAAGGCCGAGGCCGCCAAGGAGGCGGCCAAGAAGCTCGCCGAGGCCAAGGCCGCCAAGGCCAATGCCGAGAAGGCCGCGAGCGCGGAGAAGTCCGCCAAGGTCGCCGAGAAGACCACGGCCGAGAAGACCGCGGAGAAGCTCGCCGAGAAGAAGGCCGAGGCGAAGCCGGAGGCCAAGGTCGAGAAGGTCGCCGCCAAGGCGCCGGAGAAGGCCGAGCCCACCAATACCGGCTCGGTCGCCCCCGCGGCGCCCGCCGCCCCGGAGCAGAACTTCCGCTGGCCCGCCAAGGGCCGGGTGATCTCGGGCTACGGCTCCTCGGGCAACGAGGGCATCAACATCGCGGTGCCCGAGGGCACGGCGGTGAAGGCGGCCGAGGACGGCACCGTGGCCTATGCGGGCTCCGACGTGAAGGGCTACGGCAAGCTCGTGCTGGTGCGGCACTCGAACGGCTACGTCTCGGCCTACGCCCATAACGGCGAGCTCGACGTGAAGCCCGGCGAGAAGGTGAAGCGCGGCCAGACCATCGCCAAGTCCGGCGCCTCGGGCAACGTGACCTCGCCGCAGCTGCACTTCGAGATCCGCAAGGGCGGCGCGCCCATCGACCCGATGACGCAGCTCGCCAGCAACTGACCAGTTCACGTTTACGCCTTGCTTGGAGGACGGCGGCCCCCAGGGGCCGCCGTTCCCGTTTCAGGGGCCCACGGTCAGGCGAGGCGCCTCTCCTCCCCCCGGATCTCGGGCTTGCCCGAGATCCGCACCTTGCTTGCCCGGATCGGGCAGGCCCGATCCGGGTGGGGAGGGGACAAGCTCCCTCGATCAGCCGAGGCGCTGGCCCAGCCGGCCCGCCAGATCCTGGATGAACTGGAAGGCGGTGCGGCCGGAGCGCGAGCCCCGCGTCGTCGCCCATTCCAGGGCCTCGGCGCGCAGGCGCTCCGGCTCCACCGCGAGCCCGTGATGGTCGACATAGGCGCGGATCATCGCGAGATACTCGTCCTGGCTGCACTTGTGGAAGCCGAGCCAGAGGCCGAAGCGGTCGGAGAGGGAGACCTTCTCCTCCACCGCCTCGCCGGGATTGATCGCGGTGGAGCGCTCGTTCTCCACCATGTCGCGGGCGAGGAGATGCCGCCGGTTCGAGGTGGCGTAGAACAGGACGTTGGGGGGCCGCCCCTCGATGCCGCCGTCGAGCGCCGTCTTCAGGGACTTGTAGGAGGTGTCGTCCCCGTCGAAGGAGAGGTCGTCGCAGAACACGATCCAGCGGTGCGGGTCGGGCCGCAGGCGCGCCATCAGGTCGGGCAGGGCCTCGATGTCCTCGCGGTGGATCTCGACGAGCTTCATCGGCAGCGCACCCTCCGACCGCCCGGCGTTCACGGCGGCATGGACCGCCTTGACCAGGGAGGACTTGCCCATGCCCCGCGCCCCCCAGAGCAGGGCGTTGTTGGCGGGCAGCCCCCGGGCGAAGCGCGCGGTGTTCTCGGCCAGGATGTCGCGGGCGCGGTCGATGCCGGTGAGGAGGCCCATCTCCACGCGGGCCACCTCGGGCACCGGCAGGAGGCGCCGCTCGGGCCCCCAGAGGAAGGCGTCGGCCACCGTGAGGTCCTGCGCGGCCTGCGGCGGCGGGGCCGCGCGCTCCAGGGCCGCGGCGATGCGCTCCAGGAGCGGCAGCAGGGTGTCGAGGGTCGTGGTCATGGGGCGTCCGCCGGTGTCGCATCCGTCGGCGGGCGCTTACACCCGGAAGGGCTCGCGGATCCAGGGCAGGGCAGGGGATAGGACAGGGGGCGGGGCAGGGGACAGGGACCCCACGCCACCGTTGCTTTCGGGTCGTCCCTGGCTATAGTCCGCGCGCTTTTCGTGAGGACCGGCGACGCGAGCTTGCGCGCGCCGGCCTTCGTATTTTTGAGGAGACGCGCTTGATCACCCCCGCCTTCGCGCAAGGGGCCGCCCCGGCCGGCGGTGCGGACATCGCCTTGCAGGTGGTGCCGTTCGTCCTGATCTTCGTGATCATGTATTTCCTGATCCTGAGACCCCAGCAGAGGCGGGTCAAGGAGCATCAGGCCCTGGTCAAGAACGTGCGCCGCGACGACACCATCGTCACCACGGGCGGCCTCGTCGGCCGCGTGACCAAGGTTCAGGACGACGCCGCCGAGATCGAGGTCGAGATCGCGCCGAACGTGCGGGTGCGGGTGGTGCGCACCATGATCTCGGAGGTCCGCGTGAAGGGCGGCCCGGTCAAGGCCGCCTGACCCTCAGTGACGCCTGAAGAGGGCCGCCTCGGCTTCCCGAGGGGCCTGCCAGAACCGTAGAGACGACGGCGGATGTTGCGCTTTTCCCGGACGAAGATCATCGCGACGCTCGCCGTCATCCTCGTCGGCCTGAGCCTGGCCGTGCCGAGCTTCTTCCCGGCCGAGAGCCGGAAGGCGTTCATGGCCGCCCTGCCGGGCTGGTTCCCCACCTGGATCGTGCCCAGCCGCGCCATCGTGCTCGGCCTCGATCTCCAGGGCGGCTCGCAGCTCCTGCTCGAGGTCGACCAGAACGAGCTCGTGGCCTCGCAGGCCAAGGGCCTGCGCGACGACGTGCGCCGCATCCTGCAGCAGGAGGCCGTGCGGGCCGATGGCGGCATCGGCCTCCAGCCCCGCGGCGTCCAGGTCCGCATCGCGGATGCGGCGGCCCGCGCCAAGGTGATGCCGAAGCTGCGCGAGCTCGCCCAGCCCATCTCCAACGCCCTCGTCGGCCAGACCGGCGCGCGCACCCTCGACATCGCCGAGCAGCCCGACGGCCTGATCCGCCTCACGCTGACCGATGCCGGCATCACCGACCGCACCCGCCGCGCGGTGAGCCAGGGCATCGAGGTCATCCGCCGCCGCCTCGACTCGACGGGCACCACCGAGCCGTCGATCCAGCAGCAGGGCGCCGACCGCATCCTGATCCAGGTGCCGGGCGAGCAGAACCCGGAGCGCCTGGAGGCGCTCCTGGGCAAGACCGCCAAGCTCGAGTTCCGCATGCTGTCCGACTCGGCCAGCGG
This sequence comes from Methylobacteriaceae bacterium, assembly GCA_947444195.1. Lineage (GTDB taxonomy): Bacteria > Pseudomonadota > Alphaproteobacteria > Rhizobiales > Beijerinckiaceae > Methylobacterium. The sequence continues at coordinate 36,983 of CANEZL010000040.1, forward strand.
CGACGTCGACATGCTGCCGTCGCGCGACGAGAAGGGCGCCAGGGTGCCCGTGGAGCGGCGCATCATGGCCGATGGCGGCGACCTCACGGACGCGCAGCCCTCCTTCGACCAGCAGACCCGCGAGCCGATGGTGAGCTTCAAGTTCAACCTGAAGGGCGCGCAGCGCTTCGGGCAGGCCACCTCGGAGAATGTCGGCCGCCGCATGGCGATCGTCCTCGACAACGAGGTGATCTCGGCCCCCGTGATCCGCACCGCCATCACCGGCGGCTCGGGCCAGATCACCGGCAATTTCAGCGTGCAGCAGGCCAACGACCTCTCGGTCCTGCTGCGCGCCGGCGCGCTTCCCGCGAAGTTCACCGTGGTGGAGCGCCGCGTCGTCGGCCCGGGGCTCGGCAACGACTCGATCGAGGCCGGCAAGAAGGCGACCATCGTGGCCGCGGTCCTCGTCGTGATCTTCATGTTCGCGACCTACGGGACCTTCGGCTTCATCGCCAACATCGCCCTCATCGTCCATGTGGGCCTCATCCTCGGCCTGATGTCGGTGCTGGAGGCGACGATGACGCTGCCCGGCATCGCCGGCATCGTGCTCACCATCGGCACCGCGGTCGATTCGAACGTGCTGATCTACGAGCGCATGCGCGAGGAAGCCCGCGCCGGGCGCTCGCTGATCTCGGCGCTCCAGGCCGGCTTCGACCGGGCGTTCGCCACCATCATCGACTCGAACTCGACCATGGCGATCGCCGCCCTGATCCTGTTCTTCCTGGGCTCCGGCCCGGTGAAGGGCTTCGCGGTGGTGTTCATCCTCGGCATCCTCACCACCGTCATCACGGCGGTGACCCTGACCCGGATGATGATCGCGCTCTGGTACAACATCTTCCGGCCCAAGGCCTTGCCCTTCTGAGCCCGCAACAACTGGGGAGTCCGCGAGAAGCCTTCCCGAGCACGAGACCGATCATGCGCCTGCTCCGCCTCTGGCCCGACGAGTCGCACTTCGACTTCATGCGCTTCCGGCGCTTCACCTTTCCGCTCTCGGCGCTGCTGTCGGTGGCGACCGTGGTGCTGTTCCTGACGATCGGGCTGAACTTCGGCATCGACTTCAAGGGCGGCACCCTGGTCGAGTTGCAGGCGAAGTCCGGCAAGGCGGACGTGGCGGCGGTGCGCCACACGGCCAACAGCTTCGGCTTCGGCGAGTCGGAGGTGCAGGAGCTCGGCGGCGAGGGCCAGATCCTCGTGCGCTTCCCCCTCCAGGCCGGCGAGCAGGGCCAGACCGCGGTGATGAACAAGGCGCACGCCGCCTTCGACGCCGATTACGAGTTCCGCCGCACGGAGACGGTGGGCCCGCGCGTCTCGGGCGAACTCGTCCAGTCCGGCACGCTGGGCGTCGTGCTCTCGGTCGTGGCGGTGCTGCTCTATCTCTGGTTCCGCTTCGAGCGGGAGCTCGCCCTCGGCGCCATCGTCGGCACCCTCCACGACATCGTGCTCACGGTGGGCATCTTCATCATCAGCCGGATCGAGTTCAACATGACCTCGATCGCGGCGATCCTCACCATCGTCGGCTACTCCCTGAACGAGACGGTGGTGGTGTTCGACCGGACCCGCGAGCTGATGCGCCGCTACAAGACCATCCCCACCGTCGAACTGCTCAACCTGTCGATCAACTCGACCATGTCGCGCACGGTGATGACCTCGATCTCCACCGCGCTCTCCCTGCTGGCGCTGGTGCTGTTCGGCGGCGAGGCGATCAAGGGCTTCGCGGTGGTGATGCTCTGCGGCGTCGTAATCTGCACCTACTCGGCGATCTTCGTCTCGACGCCGGTGCTGATCTATCTCGGCCTGATGCTCTCGGGCGTGAAGCGCGCCACCGAAGGGCGCGGCGGCGTGCCCCAGGCGGCGGAGTAGCCGCGGGTGGCGGCGCGGTTCGAGGACGGCTTCCTGCCGGGTCGCTGGCCGATCGACGCCTACGGCAACGGCGGCTTCCGCTTCGGCGACATGTCGCATCGCGGCTCGATCCTGGTCCTGCCCTCGGGGATCCGCGCCTGGGACGTCACCGAGCCCGGCGCCATCGACCGCGCGGCCCTGCGCCCGGTCCAGGCGGAGGCGGGGAGCATCGAGCTCCTCCTCGTCGGCACCGGCGCCGAGATCGCGGCCCTGCCGCCGACGCTCCGCGCCTGGCTGAAGGACATGGGCGTCGGCCTCGACACCATGCAGACGGGGGCGGCCGCGCGCACCTACAACATCCTCGTGGGCGAGAACCGCAAGGTCGCCGCCGCCCTGGTGGCGGTGCCATGACGGGCGCTGCCATGACGGGTGGGACACCATGACGGAGGAGGTGCGCGCGGGCGTGTCGGGCGCGGGCGGCAGCCTCGATTTCGCCCACCGGCACTGCGAGGGGCTGGTGCGCGCGGGCGATCCCGACCGCTATTTCGCCACCCTGTTCGCGCCGGCGGCGGCCCGGCCCCACCTCTTCGCCCTCTACGCCTTCAGCCTCACCATCGCGCGGGTGCGCGAGGCCGCCTCGAACCCGATGGCCGGGGAGATCCGCCTGCAATGGTGGCGCGACGCGCTGCAAGGCGAGGCGCGCGGCGACGTGCGGGCCAACCCCGTGGCCGCCGCCCTGGAGGACGCGATCGTCACCCGGCGCCTCGGGCGCCAGCCCTTCGTCGACCTGATCGATGCCCGGGTCTTCGACCTCTACGACGATCCGATGCCGCGGCTGAACGACCTCGAAGGCTATTGCGGCGAGACCGCCTCCAGCCTGTTCCGGCTGGCGAGCCTGGTGCTCGCGGAGGGTGCCGAGCCCGGCGGCGCGGCGGCGGCCGGCCATGCGGGCGTCGCCTACGGGATCACCGGCCTCCTGCGCGCGCTGCCCTGGCACGCCCGCTCGGGCCAGGTCTACCTGCCCGGCGACGTCCTGCGCACGCACGGCGTCACCCGCGAGGACATCGTCACCGGGCGCGGCGGCCCCGGACTCGTGGGCGCCTGCGCGGACCTGCGCGCCGTCGCCCGCCGCCATCTCAAGGCCTATCGCGGGGCCCGGCACGCGATCCTGCCGGCCGCCCGGCCCGCCTTCCTGCCCCTGGCGCTGAGCGAGGACTACCTCGACCGGATGGAGCAGGGCACCCACGACCCGCTCAACAGCGCCGTGGAGATCCCGCGCTGGCGCCGGCTCTGGCGCCTCTGGCGGGCGGCGCGGGCCGGCTAGAGCACGATGCGGAAAAGTGGAATCCGGTTTTCCGCAATCATCGTGCGACCACAGAGAGATGGAGCATGCTGCTGTTTCCGTGAAAAAGCAGCATGCTCTAGTCCTACAGCCGGGTTTGTGCGTTGTCGTGGTGGAGGTGAGCCATGACGCGGGTAACGGGAGCGGACGCAGCGGGCTGGGCGCAGAGCTTTGATGAGGTGCTGGAGCGGATTGGCGGCCGGTTCGGGCGGGCCGAGCCGCGCCGACGGGCCGAGGCTTACCTGCGGGGCCTCCTGGCGCCCGTCGAGCGCAAGAACGGCTGGCAACTGGCGGAAGCGGCCGGCGATGCCACGCCCGATGGGGTGCAGGAGTTCCTGAGCCGGGTGCATTGGGACGCGGATGCCGTGCGCGACGACCTGCAGAGCTACGTGGCCGATCACCTGGGCGACCCGGATGCGGTTCTGGTGCTCGATGAGACCGGCTTCCTGAAGAAGGGCACGAAGTCGGCGGGCGTGCAACGCCAGTACACCGGCACGGCCGGGCGGATCGAGAACGCGCAGGTCGGGGTGTTCCTGGGCTATGCCGGACGGCACGGCCACGCCCTGATCGACCGGGCGCTCTACCTGCCTAAGTCCTGGGCGGACGAGCGTGCGCGCTGCCGGGCCGCGCATGTGCCCGATGACGTGACCTTCGCGACCAAGCCGGCGCTGGGCCTGGCCATGCTGAAGCGGGCGCATGCGGCCAAGCTGCCGTTTGCCTGGATCGCGGGCGATAGCGTCTACGGGGGCGACCGCGCTATCCGCCGCTGGGCGGAAGATCACCGGATCGGCTACGTGCTGACGGTCACGTCCGGCCAACGGCTGGCCATGCGCCCCGTGACAGAGTGGTTTGCCGATCAGGTCGATGCGCGGCCCGAGGGCAGCCCGCCCGTCTGGCAGCGCCTGAGCGCGGGCGAGGGGGCCAAGGGGCCGCGTCTGTATGACTGGGCCTGTGTCCCCTATCGCGGGGCCGCGCCTGGCTTCCAGTGCGCACTTCTGGTTCGTCGCTCGCTGGCCGATCCGGACGAGATGACCTTCTACCTCACCCACGCACCGACAGGCACGCCGCTCTCCGATCTCGTGCGGATCGCCGGCCAGCGCTGGACGATCGAAAGCAACTTCGAGCAAGCCAAGGGCGAGGTCGGGCTCGACCAGTACGAGGTGCGCTCCTTCATCGGCTGGCACCGGCATGTCACCCTGGCGATGCTTGCCCACGCCTACCTTGCCGCCCTGCGCCGGGCGGCTATCGGGGGGCGTGGTCACGGTCGACCTCGCCGCGGATCTGCTGCCGCTGACCGTGCCCGAGATCCGTCATCTGCTGGCCGCCCTCGTCGGCCTGCCTCCGCCCGACAGTGCCGCGGTCCTGCGCTGGTCCATTTGGCGACGACGCCATCAGCAGCGGGCCAGACGCGCCCATTGGCGACGACGGACCCGAATGCCCAAACGACCCATCAAAAAGCGTAAGCCGATAAAA
>CANEZL010000041.1 GCA_947444195.1 Methylobacteriaceae bacterium
GACCGCGGCGGCTCGCACCGTCCCTGATCTCTGGCACGCCATCCGGCAGACTTTGGCTTGCTTCACCGCAGAGGAGTGCCGCAACGCCCTCACCGCAGCCGGCTACGAGACCGACTTGGCCGTCGCTACGTGAGCGGGCACGGCTCTAGACGCGCATGAGGCCCTGCGGGCTCGCGGCATAGACGCTGGCCTCGCGGTTCGCACTCGCTAATTTCTCAAGTAGAGCTTGGACCGGCCGCAGATAGGTCACACAGCCCTCAATCAGGAAAACGCATGGTCCATCTGAGAGGCTGGATCCCAAAGCGCTGCTTCTATTGGCCCACCTAGAGTACGATGCGGGAAAGTGGAATCCGGTTTTCCGAAATCATCGTGCGACCGCAAAGAGATAGAGCATGCTGCCGTTTCCGTGAAAAAGCAGCATGCTCTAGCGCCAGAGTGTTGTCCGAGCCGGGCCAGCATCGGCCGAGGCGGGGCGCGAGCGCATCCAACTCGCCCGCGTAACCGATGAGGAGGGTCATGACGGGACCGAGAGAAGGGAGGCGGACCGGCTCTGCATTAGCCCGGAAACGAAAGTGCCTCGCAGCCATGTCCGACTGAAGGCGCAATTCTTAACTTGCCTAAATTTAACAGAACTGTGGCGCCATCGTCAATGGACAAGCCAAACCCGGATAAGGCAATAATGGCGCCGGGCAAACTGCACGTTTCTCGCTGTCATAAGACAAGGGCAAACTGCGCTAATATCGAATTTGCATGCACTCCGCATAAACTACAGATTGAAAACAATTAGAGGGAAATCCTGGTATGGCTTCCTACTGGTCAGGATCAAGTTCTGGAAGATCATTGACATCTGGAGATGATAATTTTACCACCGGTTTTTATTTTTCATATCAAGCAAATGGTCATTCTTATTACGACCTTGTAGTTAGTGTTTCAGGCGGAAGCGGAAATGATACATTGAGCGCCGTGTCACCAATGTTTGATAGTCAGGGAGGCTATCTGATGTTTGGTGGACAGCGGGTTGGTTATTCTGGAAGTACTCTTTCCGGGGAGGACGGGAACGACACGTTGTCAGGTGGCTCGGGCAACGACTTTCTCTACGGGGGCGCGGGCAACGATACGCTGAACGGTGGTGCGGGCGACGACATCCTCAACGGCGGTGCGGGTGACGACAGCCTCTATGGCGGGACTGGCAACGACAACCTCCAGGACAGCGAGGGCGTGAACCTCCTTGATGGCGGTGACGGCAACGACGCCATCCTGAGCAGCCTCGTCGGCAACCTCACCGGGACCTTCCGCGGCGGCACCGGCAACGATACCCTCGACATCGGGCTCTACAGCGGAGCCTCGGCCGTCATCGACGGAGGCGCCGACGACGACACCCTCAACGCCAACGGCGACTTCAGCACCAGCACGATCAGCGGTATCGAGCACTTGCGCGCTGGCGGCATCATCTTGACCGCGGCGCAGCTGAACGCCTTCGGCGACGTCGCTCGGTCGGTCAGTTCTGGATCCTTGGCCATCTCGCTTGCCACCGCGGGCAGCGTGGGCGCCAACTTCTTGGCCACGAGCGCCGGGACGCTCATCGCCTCGGCCGGGGCCGACACAGTCAACCTCGGCCATGTCAGCGGCGCCTGGAGCGTCAACGGCGGCGACGGCAACGACCAGATCACCACCGGTTCAGGCAATGACGGCCTCTACGGGGGCGCGGGCAACGATACGCTGAACGGCGGCTCTGGCGCCGACGCGCTCTATGGTGGCGAGGGCTTCGATTTCGCGAGCTACCAACGTTCAGGCGCGGGTCTGACCGTCTCCCTCTCGCAGCCCTCCGCCAACACGGGCGAGGCTGCTGGCGACACGTTCAGCAGCATCGAGGGTCTGATCGGCTCGGGCTTCGGCGATACCTTGATCGGCGATGCCAATGCCAACACCCTGATCGGGCTCGACGGCAACGACATGCTGATCGGCGGCCTGGGCGCGGACACGCTGATCGGCGGCGCCGGCTTCGACACGGCAAGCTACGCCACCGCCACCGCGGCGGTGACCGCCGTGCTGTTCCTGCCCTCGGTCAATACGGGCGATGCCGCCGGCGACAGCTACGACGGCATCGAGGGCCTGATCGGATCGAACTTCGACGACAACCTCCAGGGCGATGCCAACGCCAACACCATCGCGGGCGGGGCCGGATCCGACATCCTGTTCGGCCAGGGCGGCAACGACACCCTCCAGGGCGGCGACGGGATCGACCACCTCTGGGGCGGGGCCGGCGCCGACATCCTCGACGGCGGCGCGGGCTTCGACTTCGCCCGCTACGAGTATGCCACCAGCGGCGTCACGGCGGTGCTGTTCCTGCCCTCCGTCAACACGGGCGAGGCCGCCGGCGACACCTATATCGGCATCGAGGGGCTCGTCGGCTCGGGCTTCGACGACAACCTGCAGGGCGACGAGGGCGTCAACCACCTCTACGGCGGGGCCGGCATCGACCTGCTCTTCGGCCGCGGCGGCGACGACTACCTCTCGGGCGACGGCGATACCGACCATCTCTGGGGCGGTACCGGCGCCGACGTGCTGGTGGGGGGCGCGGGCTTCGACTACGTGCGCTACGACTTCGCGGATGCGGGCGTGACCATGAGCTTGGTCGACGGCGGCTCGGCGGGCGAGGCTTTGGGCGACGTGGCGTTCGAGGCGGAGGCGCTGGTCGGCTCGAACTTCGCCGACGTGCTGACGGGCAATGCGGGCAACAACCTGCTGCTGGGGCTTGGCGGCGACGACATCCTGTTCGGGGGCCAGGGCACGGACGATCTGGCGGGGGGTGCGGGCAACGACACCTTCGCCTTCCGGGCCTCCGACTTCCAGGCCGGGGTGTACGATCAGGTGATCGACTTCCACGAGGTGTCGGGCGACTTCGACGCGCTGACGATCCTGGGCGTGCCGCAGGCGAGCCTGCAGATCACGCAGCAGGGCGGTGGCGTTCTGATCAGCACGGCCGAGCTCGGCGGATCGGGCGGCGTGTACATCCAGAACTTCACCCTCGCTCAGCTTCAGGATCAGCTCTTCGTCGTCTGAGCTGATCGGCTGAGACAGGTATCATCGTGCAGGCCGGCGTGGTTCGAGAGCCTCGCCGGCCCGCGATGTCTAAACAGCCCCGCCGGCACGATTGCGGTGCTGACAGTGTTCGAGATCGCGAAGGGGACCGCCGTCAGGAGCGCGGCCAGCGCGAACCCGATCAGGTAGATGCGCACCTTCCGTTCGCAACGCCTGCTTTTCATCTCGCTTGAAGTATCCGGTAGACCTGCATGCGCGAGCAACCGATTGCTCGGGCGATAGCGGCTGGGCCGTAACCTTCGGCCGACAGCGTCATGACGCGATCTCGATCGAGGCGGCGCTGACCGCCGCGGTAAAGGCCCTCGGCCTTCGCCCGCTCGATGCCCTCGCGCTGTCGCTCCTTGATGAAGCGCCGTTCCATCTGCGCCACCATGCCGAGCACCGTCAGCACGACGTGGCCCATCTCACCACGGGTCGAGACGTGCGGGTCGAGCACGGTGACGAACGCTCCACGCTGCTCAGCCTCGTGGATCAGATTGAGCACATCGCGAGTGTCGCGGCCAAGTCGGTCGAGGCGGGTGACGACGAGTTCGTCGCCAGGGCGGAGAAACTCGATGACGGTGGCCAGTTCAGCCCGGCCCTCGCGCGAGCCGCCTGAGACCTTCTCAGCGCGAACGATGCTGCAGCCCTCGGTCCGGAGGCGGGCGAGTTGGTTCTCGAGATCCTGTTCGACGGTGCTGACGCGGGCGTAGCCGATGCGGGCCATGGGGTGTCACCTCAGGTTTTAGGCCCAAGGTGAGTAGCGTAACGCTCAATAGTCCCGTCAACCCCGATGTGACGTTCGACCACCACATGGAGTGACGTCACGCTAGGGTATACCCTGTTGTGGCAACCGCGTGCCGGCATAGAGCACGTCAGCGCCAAGCGTGATAGCGTCCCAGGCGGCCCCGGAGATCACGACGGTTGGGCCGTTCGCCTTGCGTCCGAAAGCGGTAACGTTGAGAGTGGCTAGAGCCGGGCCCGTTCAGGTAGCAACGGCCAAGTCGGTCTCGTAGCCGGCGGCAGCGATGCAGTTGCGGCACTCGTTGGCCGTGAAGCGAGCGAAGGCTTGGCGGATGGGGTGCCACAGGTCTGGGACAGTGCGGGCTGCCGCGCTGCGTAGCAGAGCCTTCAGCTTGGCAAAGATCTGCTCGATGGGATTGAAGTCCGGGCTGTAGGGCGGGAGGTAGAGCAGTCTCGCCCCAGCAGCCTCGATGACCTCGCGCACACCCGTCACCTTGTGGGCCTGGAGGTTGTCGAGGATGACGGTGTCGCCGGGTCTGAGCACAGGCACGAGCGTGTCGGCGACGTAGGCTCGGAAGCGTGAGCCGTTGGTGGCTCCGTCGAACAGGGCGGTGGCACACAGGCCATCGCTGCGCAGAGCGGCGGTGACGGTGGTGGTCTTGTAATGCCCGTGCGGGACGGCGAGACGGCAGCGCACGCCGCGCGGGGCCCGACCGTATCGGCGCGCCATGTTGGTGGCCGCAGCCGTCTCGTCGAGGAAGACCAGCCTGTCGGGATCGAGGGCGTCCTGGTTCTCGAACCACGCCTCGCGAGCGGCCCTTACGTCCTCGCGCGCCTGCTCGGCGGCGTGGATCGCCCCTTTTTACGGGTGATGGCGTGCCGGGCGAAGAAGCGAGACAGGCTGCTGGTGCTGGTCTGTACGCCGCGCTCGGCCAGGGCGTCGCGCAACTCGTGCAGGAAGATGGCGGGCCGCGTCTCGTAGGCCGCCAGGATCAGATCGGCCTGCGCCTCGATCCGGTGCGAGGCATGATCGCCGCCCGACGGCTTAGGCGCGAGCTGCCCTTCTTGGCGGAACTGTTCCGACCAGCGGCTGGCACTGGACACGCTGACACCGAACCGGGCTGCCGCCTGATGACAGGAGGTACCCTCCGAAACGGCAGAGACGACACGCTGGCGTAGATCGACGGACAAGGGTGAAGGCATCAGCATCCTCCTTCACCCTCCAACGTTTTAAACCCCCAGCCGTCCCAACACGATCGGGCACGGCTCTAGCCGCTCAGGGCTATGAGGTCGTGGCTGCAGAACCCGCAGATGGAATGCGAGCCGAAGGCGTCCGGCGCCATACTGACCTGCGCTGGATCGATGACCGCCTTCCCGCGCTCGCTGCAGTTCATCGCCTTGGCCTGAGCTACGACCTTCTGCTGCTCTCGGCCGTGTGGATGCACCTGCCGCTGCCCGAACGCCCACGCGCCTTCCGCAAGCTGGCCACGCTGCTCAAGCCGGGCGGCGTCCTCGTCCTGACGTTGCGCGATGGCCCCAGCGAACCAGGGCGCGCGATGCACCCGACCACCCTTGGTGAGATCGAGGCTCTCGCGCGTGAGCACGGCCTCGCTGTCCTACGTGCCCTCGACGAAACCGACTCCCTCGGCCGGTCCGACGTCGCATGGACCACTGTAGTGCTCCGCCTACCCGACGATGGCAGCCTCAGCCTGTCGCTGGTTCGCGGAATCGTGCTCAACGACGACAAATCCTCGACCTACAAGCTCGGGCTTCTACGCGCAGTGGCGAAGATCGCCGACACTGCATCCTCGCTCGCGGCGCCAACGTCGGACGGAACCGACCGGGTTCTTGTTCCGATGGGCGCTGTCGCCCTGAACTGGCTGCGCGCCTACCTACCGCTCGTTGCCGCAGGTCTCCCGCAAGCGCCCGGCAACGCTGGGCCGGACGGCCTCGGCTTCGCCAAGGTTGGCTTCCGCGCGCTCCTATCCCTTGGAGTGACGGCAGGCGACCTGCGCATCGGGATGCGGTTTTCAGGGCCACGGGCGGACGCACTCGTTGCCGCGCTCGGCGAGGCGCGACGGACCATCCTCGCCATGCCGGTCCGCTACACGACCTACCCGAACGCAGGTGTGCCTGTCTTCGAAGGCGTAGGCCGGTCAGTGCGCGTGTCCGGCCCCGTGATGCTCACGCCTGATGTCCTGTCGACCTGGGGCTGCTTGTCCGTACCAGGGCCGCTGTGGCGCACTCTGTTGCGGCTCGGCGCCTGGGTCGAGCCCGTGCTCGTCGCAGAGTGGGCGCGGCTGATTCGCGGCTACGCCGTGCGCATGGGCCGGGCTTGTTCGCCGGGAGAGATCGAGGCGCACCTCATCTGGCAGGAGCCGGCGCGCGACACCGCTCTGGCGCGCCTTGTTGCGGCAAGGCTCGCAGAGGCCGGCGCGCCGCCGGTTTGCGTCTGGTCCAATACGCCGCTGCGTCTCGACACGCTGGACATCGACCACGGGCTGCCATGGTCGGCGTGGCCGTGCGGTGACCTATGGAACCTGTTTCCGGCCTCACGCAGAGTCAATCAGCACGAGAAACGTGACCGGCTCCCATCGGCGGCGGCGCTGGCGCGAGCGCGAGAACCGATCCTGACGTGGTGGCGTGCGGCTTGGGACACCAACGCGGCTCTGGCCGACCGGTTCTGGGCCGAAGCGCGGGCAGCGCTGCCGACTGAAGCAGACTCCTCGTATGAGGCCGCGTTCTCCGGACTGGAATGGCGCCGTCTTCGCGTCAGCCAGGATCAGCAGCCGCCGGAGTGGCCAAGACGAACGCCCGCAGTTACTTAATGCAGCGCGGCCGAGCCGCTGATAGCCTTTGCGAACTACGCTAGCTGCCTCACTTGCATCGGCCCTCGCGTGAAGCCGCATCGTCCAGCAGCGTCCGGTACAAACCGGTACAAGCCACTTTAAAATGTGGGCTGAGACGTGGGCTCGTCGCCTAGGCCGTTTCAAATTTGTATAATTATCCAGACACTTAAGACACGCAAATGGCGGAGGGAGCGGGATTCGAACCCGCGATACCGTTTCCGGTATACACACTTTCCAGGCGTGCGCCTTCAACCACTCGGCCACCCCTCCGGACCCGGGCTCGCGCTGGCGGCGCGCCAGGGGCGGGCCGGGGCTTCGAGCGGGGGTGGCGTCGTGTACCTGCCACGTTGGCGGGGCGCAAGGCGTCGCGGGCCGATTTTGCGCGGTGCCGGCGATCGCCGTTTCCGGGCCGCGCATTCGGGCGGCGATCGCGTCGCGGTGGAACGGCGCCGCGCCTCGTCCGTTAAGGGTAAGCTCTGCCGCAGAGGCTGATTTCGCCAGCGAGGACGTTCCCATGAGCCTGATCGGACGCATCGTCACGAAGCTCCTCGGCAACGAGGATCGGCCGGTCGCACGCGACGACCGCAATGTCGGGACCAGCACGCCGATCGGCCGGCTGGTCACCAAGATCCTCCGGAAGTAGGGTCGTCCGACCGTGACGGCGCGCGTCCCGGACGCACGCCGTCACGCGCCGAACAGGCTCATGATCCCGGAGACGATGGCGTAGACGAAGCCGGCGTTGAGGGTGACGCCGAGGGTGCCGATGGCGAGGCCCACCAGCACCACGATGCCGTCGCGCTCCACCAGGCCGAGGCCCATGAGGCAGACGGCGAGCCCGAGGGGGATCTGGCCGATCACGGGCGCCGCCACGATCAGCGCCATGGCAAGGGTCAGCAGGGCGATGCCCATGCCGCGCATGCCGAGCGCGCTCTCGAAGATGCTCATGCGCGGGCGCGACCAGCGTTCCAGCCGCTGCAGGATCGGGACCGCGCGCGTGACCGCGCGCTGCACGTCCTTGCGCGGGATCGAGCGCCCGAGCAGGCGGCGGGGCAGCCAGGGGGCCGACATGCCCGCCGCGATCTGGAGGGCGACGAGCAGGAGCAGCAGGCCGCAGACCAGCGGGATCGGCGGCGGCATCGGCAGGCAGTTGGGCAGGCCGAGCAGCACGACGAGCAGGGCGAACGCACGATCGCGCAGGACCGCGACGATGTCGCCGACGGTCAGACGCTCGCCCTCCTGATTGGCCAGAAGGGTCAGCACTTCGGACGTTCGAGCTCCGGAATACAAGTGTCGACCACGGTTCGCTGTCCCGGCGCGGCTCTAGCCGAGTTCCCCGCCGCCGCCAAGTTGATGCTGCCGTTTCCGTGAGCCCGCGTGCGATCCATCACCTGCGCCGGCGGTCCGCGAGGCCAGCCGGGCGGCGGGGCCGGCGGCCGAGGCTCGGGTGGCCGGACGTGATTCTGCCCTGGCTGCCCGGCCGCCCGCACGGCGAGGGACTTGAACCCGTCGGGGAGGGCGCCTCCCAATGCCGACGCACCCCGTTCGCCGGGGCATTACCGGACCGCTGCCCGCGGCCAAGTTCATATCTCTGAGGTTGTTATGGAGGTGTGTATTTCACCTCAAGTAAATGAATGCAATCTTTGTCGCTGTTAATACTGGGATTGAGACGGAAAAACAGTAATTGCCGATCTTCGCGTTGCCACTGTAATCTCAGGTCCGGTGGTCTCACTCTGAGGCTGCGCGATTCGAGATTTCCGCGGTGGATGCGAGGCTTGGCCGGGCCGGTCTGCGGCCCCTTGCGGTGGGCGGGGCGGCGCTGGTGCTCGCGAGCCTCGTGCCGGCCTCGGCGGGGGAGGGGTGGGACGCCCTGCTGTTCGGCAGCCTCGATGCCGGTGCCTCAGCCTTCCTCACGGTAGGCGCCAAGGTCGCGCTCGACCGGCTCGACGGCGATGGATTCGTCTTGCTCGGGAGCCTCGGTGCCGGCCGCAGGCCGGAGCGGGCCGCCTGCAACTGCCTGCCGGCCTTCACCCTGGCGCGGACGCGCTACACCGTGCTCGGCTCGGCCCTCGCGGGCTACCAGTGGTTCCACGACTGGGGCGTGGTCGCCGCCTTCGCGGGGCCCGAGACCACCGCCGAGATGCTGGCGGACGGCCTCGGCGCGCGCATGGCGATGCCGCCCCGCTACGGGTTGCGCCTGCACGGGGAGATCTGGGCGCGCCCGAGCGCGGACACTCTGGTCCACGGCGTCGCGATCCTCGGCACGGCGCGGGAGGATGGGTGGGCGCGGCTCGCCTGGGGCCACCGGCTGTGGGGAGCCTATCTCGGGCCGGAGGCGAGCCTCTACGCCGACCGGCTCGGCTACCGGAAATGGTCTTTCGGCGTGCACGCCACGGATTTCGCCCTGGGCCGCTACAGCCTGCGCGTCTCCGCCGGATTGCAGACGGAGACCGGGACCGCCCGGCCCGCACCCTACCTGTCGATCGCGACCTGGGCGCCGTTCTGAAGCACCCCCGCCGTGCGGATGCGCGCCGCACTTGCTGCCCGGCGCGGGATGGACGAGTTAGGGCGGGGCCCGCCCCCGTTGCCGGGTCCGCGCGCGCGGCGTCCGGGATCGCGGGTCCGGGACGCCGATCCAGGCCGGAGCCTTCATGAGATTCGCCTTTGCCGGCATCGATTTCCTCGGCGGCGTCTTCGAGGGTCTGCTGGAAGCCGGCTGGACGCCGATCAAGCTGTTCACCCGCCCCTGCGACGGGGTCTACGACCACAACGAGGGGGTGGTGGCGCGGGCGCGCCAGCTCCGCATCCCGATCCAGCTCTCGCGCATGCGCCCCGCCGACCTCGACGCGCTCCAGGCCGCGCACGGGCGCGACTGGGCCCTCGTGGTGGCGGGCTACCCCTGGCTGATCCACGGATGGCAGGGCCGGGCGGCCTACGGGCTCAACGTGCACCCCGCGCCGCTACCCACCGGGCGCGGGCCCTATCCGCTCTTCCGCGCCATCGAGGAGGGCTACGAGACCTGGGGCGTCACGGTGCACGTGCTCGCCGACGCCTTCGACGCCGGCGACATCGTGGCCCAGGACGTCTTCGCCGTCGCCCCGAGCGAGACCCACGAGACCCTCCTCGCGAAATGCCAGATGGCGGGCCGGCGCCTCGCCGCCGGACCGATCGCGCGGGACCTGCCCCAGCGCTGGCGCCGGGCGGAGCCGCAGGGGGACGGCTCCTACTGGCCGCGGGCGACGGACGCGGACCGCACCCTCGATTTCCGTGGGGGGGTCGAGGCCATCCTGCGGCGGCGGCGCGCGTTCGGGAGCATCGAGACCCTGGCCCGGCTCGAGGGCGGGCGCATCTACGTGGCCGAGGCCGATGGCTGGCTGGAGACCCATAACCATGCCCCCGGCACCGTGGTCCACCGCTACCGGCGCCAGCTGGTGGTCGCGGCGCGGGACGGCTTCGTCCAGATCACCCGCTGGTCCGCCGTGCCGCTCACCGAGGCCGGGCGGATCGGGCGCTGAACCGTGCCGCCGATGCGCCGCAAGGGCGACCTGCCCGAGAAGATCTGCGCCCAGTGCGGTCGCCCCTTCGCGTGGCGCAAGAAGTGGGAGCGGGTCTGGGAGAGCGTGCGCTACTGCTCCGACCGCTGCCGGGCCGAGGCCCGGCGGGCGCGCGGTCAGGAAGCCGGGCGCTCCGACTGATACGATCTCCGCTCGATCGAAGCGGGGGGTCGTATCGACCGAGCCCGCGCGGCGCGTGAGCGAGGCCCAGATCCGCCATCCCGTAGGGATCAATCGGATCTGGTATGAAGCCGTGCGAGCATGGCGGGGGTGTCCACGTCGAGGCCGCTTCCGGCCTCGCCCGGGATCTCGATCACGTCCGCCCGGTGGGCGAGGAGCGGGCCCGCGCCCCTGTCGCCCGTAAGCGCCGCCAGTTCGGCGGCGAGGCGGCGGCGGTTGAGGAGCACCGGATTGCCCCGCCGCCCCTCCTGGATGGGGACGACGGCGGCGGCGGACCCGTCGAAGGCCGCCGCCAAGCGTTCGATCAGGCCGGGGCTCACCCGGGGCATGTCCCCCAGCATCACGACGGCGCCGTGGCAGGCGGGCGGCAGGGCGGCGAGGCCGGCCTTGAGGGAGGTCGCGAGGCCGGCGGCGTGGTCCGGGTTCTCGACCGTGTCGAGGTCGAGCCCGCCGAGCGCCGCCCGCACAGCCGCTGCATGGGCGCCGAGGACGACGACGACCGGGCGCAGGGCGGTGGCGAGCGCCGCCTCGGCGGCGTGGCGCACCAGGGAACGCCCGGCGAGGGGCGCCAGCAGCTTCGGGGCGGGTCCGAAGCGGGTGCCGCGCCCGGCCGCGAGCAGCACGATGCCGGTCTCGCGCCCGGTCCGGCCCGTCGCATCGGACGCTTCGGCGGTGGTCGGGGCGCCTGTCGCATTCCCCTTGCCGGGCGGGGTACGGGGTGGGGGTGGTTCAGTGGGCACCGCTGCGCTCCGTCCGAGCCCCACCCAGCCCCCCGCTCCGAGCCGCGTGTGATCGCCTCGGGACCGTCTCAGGCATCGCGGACCGCGCCCGCATCCCCGGCCCGCGGCTGAGGCCGCGAGACGATCTCGGTGAGGAGGCCGCCGACCCCGAGGGCGACGATCTCGGCCCGGCCGACGGGGAGCCCGGCGAGGAGGCGGTGCAGCACCCAGTCGAACCCGTTCTCCTTGGGCGAGCGCGCGCAGCCCGGCGCCCCGATCACCGGCACCGCGCCGAGCGAGCCCACGAGGAGCAGGTTGCCGGGATCGACCGGCATGCCGAGATGGGCGACCGTGCCGCCGGCCCGCTCCAGCCCCGCGGGGATCACGTCGCGCCGGTCGGCGATGGCGGAGGCGCCGAACACGACCACGAGGTCGGCGCCGGCTCCCGCGAGGCGGGCCAGCGCGTCGGCCACCGCCTCGGCCCGGTGGGGCACCCGCTCCTCGGCGAGGATCGCGGCGCCGGCGGGGGCGAGCCGGCGCGCGAGCACGTCGAGGGTGCGCCGGACGGTGGCGGGCTTCAGCCCCGGCAGCAGGGTCGAGACCACGCCGACGCGCCGCCGCGTGTAGGGCGCCACCGCCAGGGGCGGCTCGGTGGCCGCGGCGCAGGCCCGGTCCAGGACCGTGCCGGGGACCGCGTAGGGGATGATCTTCACGGTGGCCACCATCTCGCCGGCCGTGACCGGCCGGAAGGGGGGCAGGGTGGCGAGCGTCACCGCCTCGTCGACGGCGTTGATGCCGGCGACCGTCTCCCGCGCCACCACGAGCACGCCGGCCTGCGCCGCGAACAGGTTGCAGCGGCCGGTGAACGGCGTCTCCGCGCGCAGATTGGCGCCGGCGACCCGCGCGGCGAGGCGGCCGGCGGCCTCGTCCTCCCCCACGTCGCCGGGCTCCAGGCGCACGGCCACCACGTCGCCGTGGCCCTCGGCCGCGAGCGCGCGCGCCGCCTCGGGGGAGATGGTGCGGCCCTTGCGCAGGGTGCCGCCCGCGAGGCGCAGGGTGTGGGCGGTGATCAGCCCGGCCGATTCGCCGGCCGGCACGGGGCCGAACTTCATGCCGGCTCCGGCCGGCGCAGGGCCTGCACGATCTCGGCGAGGATCGCCAGGGCGATCTCCGCCGGGGTCGCCGCGCCGATATCGAGGCCGATCGGCGCGCGGATGCGGGCGGTCTGCGCCTCCGTCAGGCCGGCGGCGGCGAGGCGGGCGAGGCGGGCGGCGTGGGTCTTCCGCGAGCCGAGGGCGCCCACGTAGAAGCAGCCGGCCCCGAGCGCCGCCGCGAGGGCCGGGTCGTCGATCTTCGGGTCGTGGGTGATCGCGGCGAGCGCGCAGTAGCGGTCGAGGGCCGGCACGCGCGCGCCGAGCGCCCGGTCCGGCCAGTCGGCCACGAGGTCGAGGCCGGGGAAGCGCTCCGGGCTCGCGAAGGCGGTGCGCGGGTCGATCACCGTCGCCGCGAGATCGAGGGCGGCGGCCATCGGCGCGAGCGCCTGGGCGATGTGCACCGCGCCGATCACCACGAGGCGCACCGGCGGCACCTGCACCGTCAGGAAGAGCTGGCGGCCCTCCGCCTCCACCAGGGCGGAGCGGCCGGAGGCCAGGGCGCGGGCGAGGAGCGGGGCCAGCGGGTCCGCCTCCACCGCCTCGGCGGCGACGAGGCGCTGCTCCCCGTCCGCGATGTCGGTGACGAGGATCGCGGCCCGGCGGTCCGCGCGCGCGGCGTTGAGGGCGGCCAGGGTCTCGGGCCGCATCAGCCGACCCGTTCCACGAAGACGCGGATGCGACCGCCGCAGGAGAGGCCGGCCCGCCACGCGGTCTCGTCGGCCACGCCGAACTCGAGGAGGCGGGGGGTGCCCGCCTCGATCACGTCGAGGGCGTCGGCGATGACCGCGCCCTCGACGCAGCCGCCGGAGACCGAGCCGAGGAACCGGCCCATGTCGTCGATCACGAGGTGGCTGCCCACGGGCCGGGGCGCCGAGCCCCAGGTCTCGATCACGGTGGCGAGGGCCACGCCGCGGCCCGCGCGGCGCCACGCCTCGGCGGCGGCCAGGATATCGCTGTCGGAGGAGAGCATCGCGTCGCGCTTCGGGCTGGGCGAGGGGCGGCGATGGGGTTCGCCAGATCCCGGATCCCAGCAGGTATGGCGCGGGCGCCCCGGCGCAAGATGGGGCGCCGGCCCGGACGGCCTCAGGCGGGGGCGCCGAGCGCGTCGCAGCGGAAGGCGCCGTAATCCCCGCGGGCGAGGCGCCCGGCGAGCGCCGGCAGGAACAGGCCGGCCTCCGCGGCGAGCCGCCAGGGCGGGTTGACCACCACGAGGCCTGTCCCGGTGAGGCGGGTGGGGTCGGGCGGGTCGATCATCAGGTCGAGGCGCAGGGCCGGCCGCTCCAGGGTCCGGTCGAGGGCGGCGACCATCCGCTCGACGGCCGCGGCATCCTTGATCGGGTACCAGGCCAGGAACATCCCGGTCGGCCACTTCCGCACCGCCCGGGCGAGGCGCTCGCCCAGGCGCTCGATCTCGCCGGGCACCTCGTAGGGCGGGTCGATCAGGACGAGGCCGCGCCGCTCGGGGGGCGGGATCATCGCGTTGAGCGCGGTCCAGCCGTCGAGATGGACCACCTTGGTGCGCGTGTCGCGGTTGTAGCGCTCGCGCAGGGTCTCCGCATCGACGGGATGCAGTTCCACGAACACGCCGCGGTCGCCCGCGCGCAGGGCCTCGCGGATCAGGGCGGGCGAGCCCGGATAGGCGCGGTCGCCGTGCCGCGCCCGCACCGCAGCCACCGCCGCGCGGTAGGGGGCGAGCAGGGCCTCCACATCGTCGGGGAAGGGCGCGTCCAGGCGGCCCCAGCCGTCGTGCCACTCGCCCGTGCGCGCGGCCTCGTCCGCGTCGAGATCGTACAGGCCGATCCCGGCGAAGGCGTCGATGGCGCGGAAGGCCGTGGGCTTGAGGCGCAGATGCTCGAGCGCCCGCACCAGCACGAGGTGCTTGAGGACGTCGCAGAAATTGCCCGCGTGGAAGGCGTGCCGGTAGTTCATGGGCGCGCCGGTCCGGTCATCGGAATCTGTTCGGGTTGTCGTTCCAAGGCTTTACCTCGTCCTGAGGTGCCGCGTCGGCGGTCCCGGAGCAGGCCGGCAGGGCGTGCTGCGGCCGCCCGAGAACGCCTGCGAGGTTCCGCTTCGCCAGCGGCAACGCGGAGCCCGTTCGAGAACGCTCCGCAGTCGCTTCCCGCGTCGGGGCGACCGCTCCGCCGGAGGACCTCGTCCAGCAGGATTCTCAGCGGGCCGCGCCCACCGCGATGTCCCGGCTGCGGCAGTTCTGTCGGGCGAGCTCCGGACAGGGCTGGAAGCCGCGCAGGTCCTTCGAGAAGCAGATGCGCACCTCCTGCAGGGCGCCGCGGGAGCAGGCCACCTGCATCATGTCCGGGCGCAGGCCGCGATTGGCCGTCACGAACAGGCGGGCGATCTCGATGGGGGCCATGCGGCGGTCCGGGCCTCCGCCCTTCAACTCCTCCGGAACGGTCACGGCGGCGCGGGCGTCGCGGACCGCGCGGAAATAGGCGGCCGGATCGAGGCCCGAGCAGGTGCCGTGCTTGCGCCATTCGTGGCGGGCGAGCCCCTCGCTCGGGAAGACCTCGCCGGCCACGTCCATCGCCTGGCGCGTGGGCGCGCGCTCCACCGCCGAGCAGTTCTGCGGATAGCCGCGCTCGTATTGCGGCCAGAGCCCGTGCACCACGAAGCCGAGGTCGCGCCCGGGGGCGCATTGGCGCGGATCGGGGCGATCGGACGTCTCGCAGTAGGTCGGCGACCAGGACAGGGCGAGGACGTAGAAGTCGAAGGCGCCCGGCCGCTGGCCGCGGTTGAACCCGCCGAAATCCTGGGCCTGCGCGCCCGCCGCCTCGCACAGGGAGAGGGCGAGGGCGGCCATGCGTGCCAGCGCCTTGGCTCCGGAGCCGTACCGCATGAACGTCACCCGCTGATCGAGAGGCAGAGAGGCCGGAGGCATCGTCCCGAAACGTGGCCGCCGGCCTGCGGAAGAGACGATGCTTCGGGGTCGGCTCAGGGCCGGGCCATGCGGCAGGCCGTGGCGTAGGCGTAGGAGAGGTTGCGGTCGAGGCCGTGCACGCAGAACTCCACGCCCCAGGTCGAGCCGATGATGCCGAGGCTCTCGCGCACGGAGTAGTCCACCTTGCGGCGCACCCCGTCGGAGGTGGTGGCGGTGGCCGTGCAGAAGCGGCGCGGGATGAAGTCGAGCCCGTAGGGCCGCCACGCCGTCCGCTCGATGCGGTCGATGGCCACGATGGTGAGGGAGGAGTTCCAGAACTTGGCCTCCTTCTCGGCGAACTGGTCCGAGACCTTCTCCAGGACCCCCGGGTCCTGGCAGCCGGGGATGTCCGCGTCGAAGGGGAAGATGCGCTCCTCGGCGGGCTCGATCTCCTCGCGGGCGGAGCGGGCATGCGCCGGCTGGAGAGCGGCGAGCAGCGCGAGGCCGGCGGCCAGGGCGGCGGCGAGGCGCACGGGCGCGGTCGGGGACGTCGAAGGCATGGGCCGGCTCGTACGCTCAATGTCCTGCATCCGGCGACGATGGCCGGGGGCGCCCGCGAGTCAAGGCGGGAGCGCGCGGCGGCGCCGTTTCCACCCCCTGTGCGGCAGGGGGGTGACACCCGGTCGGAGGCCGCTTCCCGCTCAGTAGAGCCCGCTCGCGGAGAGGGCGGGGGGTGCCAGGGACAGGGGCATCTCCTCCTCGGCCTCGTGGGGCAGCGGCGCGGGCTGGCGCATGGGCGCCGGGCGAGGGGCGGGCGCCGAGACGTAGGCGGCCGGCGGCTGCGGGGCCGCCTGCGGGCGCGCCGGGGCGCGGGCGACCTGGGTGGAGGCGCGGCCCTGCGACATCGGCGTGACGCCGTAGGGATCGTCCTCCTCGATCTCCACCGGCGCCTGGGGCGGGGCGGGCTGGCGCGGCGGCGGCACCGGACGGGCGAGCGGCTGCGCGTCGCGGCCCAGGCGCGGCACGAACTTGAGGAGCGGCTGGCAGATCCGGCGCAGGCCGCGCGGGTCGTGGCGGGCGAGGTCGGCGTGGATGTGGTCGTAGTGGAAGACGTTGGAGCCCGGCGCCAGCACCGTGGTGAAGCGCTGGCAGGCCCCGAGGAAGACCTCGCGCAGGAAGCCCTGCTCGGCCTCCGTGCCGCGCCAGCCGCCCTTCACGGTGATGACGTAGCCGTCCGCCAGCTTGAAGGACATGATGTCCACGGCGTTGCCGAAGGAGTGCTCGGAGAGCTTGGCGCCCGGCTGGTTGTTGCGCCCGCGGCAGGCATAGGTGCCCGCGTTGATCTCGGCGACCGGCTGGCCGAAATAGAGCTCGGCGGCCGGCTGGATGGTGTCGGCGAGCCACGCCTCCGCCTCGGCGAGCGCCGGGCAGGCCAGCGTCACCCGCGACTTGAACGCCACCGTGCCGTTGCCGATCCGGGTGACGTGGAAGGGCTGCTGCATGCCGCAGGGCCCGGGCCCGTCGATCGCCTTGACCGGCGTGATGTAGGCGGACGGGGTGACGAGCTTCCTCGACAGGCAGATCTGCTCCGCCTGATCGCGCCAGGGATCGCGGCGCTCGAACTTGTTGAGCGCACAGCCGGTGAGCCCTGCGCCCGCGAGCGCGAGGGCGGAGAACGCGAGAACGCTACGCCACATGGCCGGGAGAATGCGCACGGCTCCGTAAAGCCTTCGTCAACGTTGCCCCGGCGTTGACAGGCTGGGCCGAAGGCCGTCCTCATCCCCCATGCTCTCGCTCGTCGATCTCCGCGCCCGCATCGCCTCCGGCACGCTGACCCCGGAGGGGGCGGTCGGCCTCTGCCGGGAAGCCATCGCCGCCCGAGAATCCGCGATCGGCGCCTTCATCACCCTGGCGGAGGGGGCGGCCGTGGCGCGGACGGGGCCCTTCGCGGGCATCGCGGTGGGCGTGAAGGACATCATCGACACCGCCGACATGCCGACGCAGATGGGCTCGCCCCTCTACGCGGGCTGGCGGCCGCGGGCGGACGCGGCGGTGGTCGCCCGCCTGCGCGCGCTCGGCGCCACGGTGCTCGCCAAGACCACGACCTCCCCCTTCGCCAGCGTGGACCCCACGGCCACGCGCAACCCGCACGGGGCCGGGCGCACGCCGGGGGGCTCCTCGGCGGGCTCGGCCGCCGCGGTGGGCGCCGGGATGCTGCCCCTGGCCCTCGGCACGCAGACGGGGGGCTCGGTGATCCGGCCCGCGAGCTTCTGCGGCTGCGCCGCGATCAAGCCCTCGTTCCGGCTCCTGCCGACGGTGGGCGTGAAGACCTTCTCCTGGGCCCTCGACACGGTGGGCCTGTTCGCGGCCGGCACGCGGGATCTGGCCGACGCGCTGGCCCATCTCGCCGGCCGGCCCGAGATCGACGGTGCGACCGTGGACAATCCCCGCATCGGCCTCGTCCGCCAGGACTTCGCGGGCGCAGCGGAGCCGGAGGCCGAGGCCGCCCTGGAGGCCGCGCGCCGCGCCGCCGAGGGCGCGGGCGCGCGGGTCTCGGATCTCGTCCTGCCGTCCTCCCTGTCCGAGGCCTGGGCGTGCCACCCGGTGATCCAGGACTACGAGGCCCGACAGGCCTATGGCTGGGAGATCGCCCATCACCGCGCGGCGATGCCCGTCGGGATGGGCCGCCAGCTCGACGCCGCCGCCGCCCTCACCGCCGCCGACTACGACGCCGCCCGGCGCGGGGCGCACCACGCCCGCCGCGCCCTGAAGGCCCTGTTCTCCGAGCACGACGCGCTGCTCACCTTCTCCGCGCCGGGGCCGGCCCCCGAGGGGTTCGGCTCCACGGGCGATCCCCGCTTCAACCGGCTCTGGACGCTGATGGGCGTGCCCTGCGTGAACGTGCCGGTGCCGGGGGATCGCCTGCCGGTGGGCGTTCAGGTGATCGCCCGGTTCGGCGACGACGGCCGCGCGCTCGCCGTGGCGCGGCTGATCGAGGCGGCGCTGGCGCGCGGATGAGGCTTCACGCCCGCTCCTCCAGCACGTCCTCCACGTAGAGCTGGGCGAGGAGCACCTTGATCACCGCCATCAGCGGCAGGGCCAGCGCGATGCCCCAGAGGCCGAACACCACGCCGAGCACGAGCTGGCCGGCGAAGATGGTGGCGGGCGGGATGTCGAGGACCTGCTTCTGGATGAAGGGGGTGAGGCCGTAGCTCTCCAGGCACTGGACGGCGAGGTAGACGCCGAGCGCCCCGAGCACCGCGTTCAGGCCCGAGGCGAGGCTCGCCAGGAGGATGACGACGCCGGCCACCAGCGGCCCGATGGTCGGCACGAAGGCGAGCAGCCCCGCCTGGAGCCCGAGGATCAGCGAGCCGCCGATGCCGAGGAAGGCGAGCCCCGCCCAGGTGCACAGGAAGATCACCGCCATGGTGATGAGCTGGCCGAACAGCCAGTGCCGCAGGGTCTCCCCCGCCCCGTCGAGCACGGAGGCCGCCCGCGGGCGGTGCCGGGGCGGGACGAAGCGGATGACGCCGTTCCGGTAGCTGCCGGGATCGGCCGCGAAGGCGACGCCGAGGAACAGGATCACCGCGATGTTGCCCAGCGCGGTGAACAGGCCGAGCACCACCTGCGCCGCCGGGCCGAGCATGCCGGCCGCGTCCGAGAACAGGGAGCCCGGGCTCTTCAGGACGCCCGCGGTGAGGCCGGCGATGCCGCCGGGCTTGTCCTCGCCCTTGCCGCCCGCGCCCTCCTTGCCCTGCTCGGAGCGCGCGTCCGAACCGCCCGGCAGCGGGACCTTGATGCCGCGCTCGGCGAGCCAGTTGCTCACGGTGCCGGCCTGGGTGCTCACCGTCTGGCCGAGGTCGCGGCCCTGCTGGGCGATGGTGGCGCCGCCCACGGTGGCGAGCCCCGCGAGCGCCGCTGCCAGGACGAGGCTGACCAGGGTGAGCCTGAGGCCCCGCGACAGGGGCAGCACGCGCCCGAGCCCCCGCGTCAGCCCGTCGAGGAAGACGCCGAGCAGCATGCCGGAGAAGATCAGTAGCAGGGTGTCCGCGGCCATCCAGGCGAGCGCCAGGACGACCACGAAGCAGACCACGCCGATCCCCGACAGGGTGAGCGGCCGCGCCCCCCGCCAGGGCCCCACGGGGCCGCGCACCGCATCAGCACTGTCCTCGGTCATGCCGTCTCGCTCTCCGTGGTTCCGGTGTCCGCCTCTGTCGCATGTCCGTGCGACGGGCGGGCGTCGATCCGTCGGCTTCACGCCCAGCGGGCGGCGGCGGCGTCGTCGGCTTCCGTGGCCTCCACCCAGCCGCCGGTGCCGCCGTCGCGCAGGTGCTCGCGCTTCCAGAAGGGCGCCCGGGTCTTCAGGTAGTCCATCAGGAAGCTCGCCGCCTCGAAGGCCGCGACCCGGTGGCTCGAGGCGGTCGCGACGAGGACGATCCCGTCGCCCGGCGCCACGAGGCCGTGCCGGTGCACCACCCGCACCGCGTGGAGGGGCCAGCGCCGGGCGGCCTCCTCCACCACGCGGCCGATCTCGGCCTCGGCCATGCCCGGATAATGCTCCAGTTCGAGCCCGGCGAGCCGGCCGCCCTCGTCCCGGCACAGGCCGGTGAAGGTGACGACCGCGCCGGCCCGGCCCCCGTGCTCGGCCTCCACCCGCGCGATCTCGGCGGCCACGTCGAAGGGCTCGGCCTGGATGCTGACGGCTGAATGCGGCATGGTGGGCCACGACTCCTGTGGCGGGCGGAAGACCGTCCGGACCGGGACGCCCGGGCGGCCCGTCGCGCGGGTCCGGCGCGTGCCGCGCCTGACGCCCCGCCCGCGAGAGCCTATATGGCACGCCGGCCCCGCTTGGCAGGCCCCCGCCGCGGGCGGGGCGCCGGCCGGCGCGGAACTGTACTGAGGACGAGCCCGTGAGCCCCGACCTGATCCTGCCCCACGCGGGCGTCCTGCCGGTCTTCGCGAGCCGCCCCGTCTGGTGCGGCCGCGGCAGCACCGTGATCGGCGCGGCCCGGATCGGCGCCCAGGCCTGGATCGGCGACGACGGCGTGATCCGCGCCGACGGGCAGACCGTCACCCTGGGCGAGCGGTTCTGGCTCGGCCACCGCTCCACCGTGCACATCGCCACCTTCACCCACGGCACCACCTGCGGCGACCGCGTCACCGTGGGGCGCAACAGCGTGGTCCATGCCTGCAGCGTCGGCTCCGACGTGGTGATCGAGGACGACGTGGTGATCCTCGACGGCGCCGTGATCGGCGACGGCTGCGTGATCGAGGCGGGCGCCACCGTGTTCCCGCGGGCGAACCTGCCCGGCGGCTTCGTCTACGGCGGCAGCCCGGCCAAGCCCCGCGCGCCCATCGACCCGGCCGGGGTGGCCGAGCGGGCCGAGCGCCTGCGCGAGGGGATGGGGGAGGGGGCCGCCGCCGTCCCCGTTCCGCCCGAGGTGGACGAGAGCGTCTTCGTCGCCCGCACCGCCCGGCTGCAGGGCCGGGTCAGCCTCGGGGCGGGGGCGAGCGTGCTGTTCTCCTGCGACCTCCAGGCCGAGGTCGGGCCGATCGTGGTGGGCGCCGACACCAACATCCAGGACAACAGCGTCATCCGCACCCGCGGCGAGGGCGTGGTGATCGGGCGCGACACCACGATCGGTCACAACGTCTGGATCGGCGACAGCCGCATCGGCGCGCGCTGCCTGATCGGCATCGGCGCCCGCGTGGCGCCCGGAACCGTGATCGCCGACGAGGTGATGCTGGCCGCCGGCGCCACCACCGATCCCGGGCAGCTGCTCGAAGGCGGCCATCTCTGGGGCGGGCGCCCCGCCCGCATCCTCGGCCCCCTCGATGCCGAGAAGCGCGCGATGATGGCCCGCATCGTCGAGGGCTACTGCGAGCACGGGCGCGAATACCGCTTGGCCCAGAGGCAGGCGGAGTAGGGGACCCGCTCTGACATAAGGCCCCGCCTGTCACCGCGCCCGCGCCGGACGGCACCTTTCCCCCTGTTGCGGCGCACGCTATGCACGCGCCGTGCGCGGCATCCGGTTCTCCGGGCGCCGCCTTGAGGGCCCCGCGGAGAGGCCCAGGCTCAGGAAGGCGCTCGGATCATGGCGAAGATCAAGGTGGCGAACCCCGTCGTCGAACTCGACGGCGACGAGATGACCCGGATCATCTGGGCCGAGATCAAGAACAAGCTCATCCACCCCTATCTCGACGTCGACCTCGAGTATTACGACCTCGGCGTGGAGCACCGCGACGCGACGAACGACCAGGTCACGGTGGATGCCGCCAACGCGATCAAGCGCCACGGCGTCGGCGTGAAGTGCGCCACCATCACCCCCGACGAGGCCCGGGTGAAGGAGTTCGGCCTGAAGGAGATGTGGAAGTCGCCCAACGGCACCATCCGCAACATCCTCGGCGGCGTGATCTTCCGCGAGCCGATCATCTGCAAGAACGTGCCCCGCCTCGTCCCCGGCTGGACCCAGCCGATCGTGGTCGGCCGCCACGCCTTCGGCGACCAGTACCGCGCCACCGACTTCAAGGTGCCCGGCAAGGGCCGCCTGTCCATCAAGTTCGAGGGCGACGACGGCACGGTGATCGAGAAGGAGGTCTTCAAGTTCCCCGATGCCGGCGTCGCTCTGTCGATGTACAACCTCGACGACTCGATCCGCGACTTCGCCCGCGCCTCGCTGAACTACGGCCTCAACCGCAAGTACCCGGTCTACCTGTCCACCAAGAACACCATCCTCAAGGCCTATGACGGGCGCTTCAAGGACCTGTTCGAGGAGGTCTACCAGAACGAGTTCAAGTCGCGCTTCGACGCGCTCGGCATCGTCTACGAGCACCGCCTGATCGACGACATGGTCGCCTCGGCGCTCAAGTGGTCGGGCGGCTACGTCTGGGCCTGCAAGAACTACGACGGCGACGTGCAGTCGGACACCGTCGCCCAGGGCTTCGGCTCGCTCGGCCTGATGACCTCGGTGCTGCTCACCCCGGACGGCCAGACGGTGGAGGCCGAGGCCGCCCACGGCACCGTGACCCGGCACTACCGCGAGCACCAGAAGGGCAAGGAGACCTCGACGAACTCCATCGCCTCGATCTTCGCGTGGTCGCGGGGCCTCGCCCACCGGGCCAAGCTCGACGGCAACACGGAGCTCGCCACCTTCGCCGAGACCCTGGAGAAGGTCTGCATCGACACGGTCGAGGCGGGCTCCATGACCAAGGATCTCGCCCTCCTCGTCGGCCCGGATCAGAAGTGGCTCTCCACCACCGGCTTCCTCGACAAGGTCGACCAGAACCTGAAGGCGGCGATGGGCGCCTGAGCCCGGAACCGCGCCTCGACGGGGCGCATCGTGAAGAAGGGCCGGCGGGGATCCTCCCGCCGGCCCTTCTCGTTTGCCGGCTCCCGGGATGGCGGCCCGCGCGGGCTTCATCCGGGGGCGAAATGCTGTAGAGGAGGCGCCTTGTCTCCCCGCGCCCCCTGAACGTCGATGTCCGCCGCTCCGTCCGCCGCTCCCCTCCGCCCCGTGCCGCGCCCCGGCGTGTCGGCGATCGAGGCCTACATACCCGGCAAGAGCGGGGCGCCCGGCGCGCACAAGGTCCACAAGCTCTCCTCGAACGAGACGCCGCTCGGCCCGAGCCCGGCCGCCCTGGCCGCGCTCCAGGCCTCGGCCGCGAGCCTCGCCCTCTACCCGGACGGCAATTCGACCGCCCTGCGCGGGGCGATCGCGGCCCGCTACGGGCTCGACCCGGCCCGGATCGTCTGCGGCGCGGGCTCGGACGAGCTCCTGTCGCTGCTCGCCTACGCCTATGTCGGCCCCGGCGACGAGGGCCTGTTCAGCGCGCACGGCTTCCTCGTCTACCGCATCGCCGTCCTGGCGGCGGGCGGCACGCCGGTGGCCGCGCCGGAGCGGGACCTGACCACGGACGTGGACGCCCTGCTCGCCCGCGTGAGCGAGCGGACCAAGATCGTCTACGTCGCCAACCCCAACAACCCGACCGGCACCTACCTGCCCTTCGAGGAGGTGCGCCGCCTGCATGCGGGCCTGCCGCCGCACGTGCTCCTCGTGCTCGACGGGGCCTACGCGGAATACGTTCGCCGGAACGACTACAGCGCCGGGCTCGACCTCGTGCTCGAGGCCGACAACGTGGTGATGACCCGCACCTTCTCGAAGATCCACGGCCTCGCGGCCCTGCGGATCGGCTGGATGGTGGCCCCGGCCCACGTGACGGATGCGGTCAACCGCATCCGCGGCCCCTTCAACCTGTCGTCGGCGGCGATCGCGGCGGGTGCCGCGGCCATCGCCGACGAGGCGCACGTGGCCGCGGCGGTGGCCCACAACACGGTGTGGCTCGACCGCCTGACCGAGGCCGTGACCGGGCTCGGCCTCGCCGTCACCCCGAGCGTCGGCAACTTCCTCCTCGTCCATTTCCCCGCCGAGGCCGGCCGCTCGGCCGCGGAGGCCGACGCTTACCTAGCCGGCCGGGGCGTGATCGTGCGGCGGGTCTCCGCCTACGGCCTGCCCGACGCGCTCCGCGTCACCGTGGGCGGCGCCGAGGCCAACGCGGCCTTCCTGGCCGCGCTCACCGATTTCGTGCGTGGCGCGCATGCCTGAATCCGCGGCGCCGTTCGGGCGCCTCGCCGTCGTCGGCCTCGGGCTGATCGGCTCTTCCATCGCCCGGGGCGCCCGGCGCTACGGCCTCGCCGAGACCATCGTCGCGGTCGACAGGGACGCGGGCGTCCGCGACCGCGTGCGCGAGCTCGGCCTCGCCGATCTCGTCACCGACGCGGCCGAGATGGGCGTGGCGGAGGCCGACCTCGTCATCCTCTGCGTCCCGGTGGGCGCCGTGGGCGCTGTGGCCGCCGCCATCGCCCCGCATCTCAAGCCGGGCGCCGTCCTCTCGGACGTCGGCTCCGTGAAGGGCTCGGTGGTCGCCGCCGTCCTGCCGCACCTGCCGGACGGCGTCGCCTTCGTGCCCGGCCATCCCGTGGCGGGCACCGAGTATTCGGGGCCGGACGCCGGCTTCTCGACCCTGTTCTCCAACCGCTGGTGCATCCTGACGCCGCCGGAGGGCACGGATGCGGAGGCGGTCGCGCGGGTGCGCGGCTTCTGGGAGGGTCTTGGCGCCATCGTGGAGACGATGACGCCCGAGCACCACGACCTCGTGCTCGCCATCACCAGCCACGTGCCGCACCTGATCGCCTTCAACATCGTCGGCACCGCCGCCGACCTCGAGGAGGTGACCCAGTCCGAGGTCATCAAGTTCTCGGCCGGCGGTTTTCGCGATTTCACCCGGATCGCGGCCTCCGACCCGACCATGTGGCGCGACGTCTTCCTGACCAACAAGGACGCGGTGCTGGAGATGCTCGGCCGCTTCAACGAGGACCTCTCGGCGCTGGCCCGCGCCATCCGCTGGGAGGACGGCGAGGCCCTGCACGCGCTCTTCACCCGCACCCGCGCCATCCGCCGGGGCATCGTGGCCATGGGCCAGGAGACGGCGGCCCCGGATTTCGGCCGCCGCCCGAGCGAGGATTGATACGATCTCCGCTTGATCGAAGCGGGGGTCGTATCGACCGAGCCGGCGCGGTGCATCAGCGAAGCCCAGATCCGCCATCCCGAGTGGATCCATCGGATCTGGTCTGAGGCGGACCGCTCTCAGTAGAGCGGTTCGAGCCGGACGTTCGGGATCTGGAAGGGACCGAACAGCACGCGCCCGTCCACGAGGCGCAAGGGCGGCAGGGGTTTCAGCGGCGTCTCGCCCGGTGCGGTTGCCTCGCCGCGGGGGGCGCGGACGCCGCCCAGCAGGCCGCCGATCAGGTTGCCGACAAGCGCGCCGCGGTCGGCGCCGAAGCGCTGGCCGACGATGGAGGCGACGAGCCCCTCGACGCCGGCCGCCCGCAGCTCGATCTGGCCCGCGAGCCGATGGGCCTCGTCGAGGCCGAGGCCGCCCTTGGCCTGGAGACGGCTCGCCCCCTTCACGAGGGAGAGGCCGGCGATGTCGAGGCTGCCGCCTGCCTCGCGCCAGCGCTCCAGCTCCCGCACCACCGTGCCGGTGCGCAGGAGGGTGGCGCGGGTGAGCGTGCCGTCGAAGGCGAGGTCGGCGGGCCAATCGTTGCCGATGAAGGCGTCGGCGAGGGGCGCCACGCCCTGTGCGAGGCGCAGGCTGACGTCGACCGCGCCGTCCGTGTCGAAGCGGCCGGGCGTCGGCCGCGCGTGGAGTTCGAGATGCTGCGCCGAGACCGACACGGGCTGCGGCACTGCGCCGGCGACCTCGATGCGGGGCTCGTCCACCGCGAGGGAGGCGCGCAGGAAGCCGCCGGAGGTGCCGTGGAAGCTCCCGCGCAGGCGGCTCCAGTTCGCCTCGCCGGTGAGATCGCCCTGCCGGACCCGGAACGGGCCCGCGGCCTCGAACAGGGCGTGGCGGGGCTGGTAGACCTGCACCAGGGCGGTGACGGGGCCGAGGCTGAAGGTGCCGTCGGAGCGGGCGAAGCTCAACCCGCCGCAGCGCAGTTCCAGCCGGAAGGGATAGCCGGTGATCGTGCGGTCGGCGCAGGTCCAGCTGCGGCCCGCCGCGGCCTCCCGGGCGAGCCAGGCATCCATCTCGGTGGCGGCCCGGTTCCGGATGTAGAGCCACGCGGCCGACCAGAGAACCGCGAGGAGGGCGAGGAGGATGAAGGGGAGGTAGAGCCCCAGGCGTCCGCGCCGCGGTCCCGCCGCCCGCGGAGTTCCGGGGGGCCCTGCCGCGGGGCTCGTCTGCTGCGCGCCGTCCTGCGCCATGCGTCCTCGTGCATCTTCGCCACGGGCCGTGATCCGGCCCCTGCCGTTCCCCTCCCGCAACCGGCCGGGCGATGCAAGAGGGGATCGCGGCGAGCGGGGATGGAGGGCGGCGATGCGCTCAGGCGTCGGTCGGTTCGCCGTCCTCGGTCGAGAGATCGGCGACGACGGCGGCCCGGGCCCGCGCGTCCTCGGCGAGGCGGTGGACGTGCATCTCCGTGGCGCCGCACCCGCGCATGCGGGCGAACCACGTGCGCTGCAGGTGCTCGCGCGGGCTCTCGCCGGAGGTCGCCACCGAGACGAGTTCGGCGATGCCGGCCGGATCGCGCTTCACGGCGATGACCACGGCCTCGCCCATCTCGGCGAGTTCGGGCTCGCTCAGGGGGTGGACGCCCACCACGTAGCGCTTGCCCGAGCGGCCCCGCCAGGCCGAGAGCGCGAGGGCCGGGCTGCCGCGCAGCCCGCTCGCCGTCCTGAGGCGTTCTTCACGCACGTCCTCTCTCCGTGTGCGGTCGTCCTTCAGGTCGCGTAGCGCGGCCGACCAGGACAGGGCTCTTCTGTTCGCCATTTGTTCTAATCTATTCCGCGTGTCGGCGGGGCGTCAAGGCCGCCGTCCCATGCCCCTGAGATGGGGATCGGCGGCGGACCGGGCAAGGATGGCGGTCAGGACGGCGCGGCCCCGCTCGCCCTTTCCGCCGCCCGCGGCGTGCGCGGGCGCACCCTTCGCGGAGGGTTGCGGTTCAGGCTGCGGAGGTCTCGGGCCGCGGCTCCGGGACGGGGTGGCCGAGGGCGGCGAGTTCCGCCCGCCCGTCCGCGAGGAGGGCGTTGGAGGCGGTCTCGATCCGCTCCAGCACCTCGGCGTGGAAGGCGGTGCGCTCCAGGCCGGGCGGGATCGGCGGCAGGAACGCGATCACCGCGGTGCCGGGGCGGCGCAGGAAGCCGCGGCGGGGCCAGAACAGGCCGGTGTTGAGGGCCACCGGCAGGCAGGGCACCTGAAGCGCCGCGTAGAGGTGGGACAGGCCCTGCTTGTAGACCGGCGGCGCGTTGACGGGGCGGCGGGTGCCCTCGGGGAAGATGATGAGCTGATGCCCCTGCGCGATGGCGTCGGCGGCGGCCGCGTTCATCAGGGCCATCGCCCGGTTCCCCTTGCTCCGGTCGATCGCCACCATGCCGCCCCGCGACAGGTGCCAGCCAACCACCGGGATGAAGAGCAGCTCGCGCTTCAGGATGTAGGAGAATTCCGGGAACACCGCGCAGAGGGCCAGGGTCTCCAGGGCCGACTGGTGCTTGGCGCCCACGAGCAGTGGGCCCGGCGGGATGTTCTCCAGGCCGCGGAACTCCACCCGGGTTCCGGCCAGCACGCGCAGCAGCCACAGGGTGGTGCGCGCCCAGAGCCGGGCGACGCCGAGTACGTGGCGCCGCGAGACCAGGGCCGGCAGGCAGCCCAGCGCGATGACCGTGGTGGCCGCGTAGAAGGAGAGATTGAAGGCGAGCGAGCGGAGGAAGAGCATGGCGACCTGTCGGGACGGCCCTCCTTAGAGCCGTTCCCGACCGCGTTGCAATCGCCCACCACCCTGACCGATCCGGGGCCGCGCGGGCCGCCCGCCGCCGAGGGCCCGGCCGTGCCGTCGCCCTCAGTAGCCGTCGGCGAGGGTGCTGCGCTGGCGCGGATCGGAGGCGCCGGCCATCAGCCCGTCGAGGTGCATCACCGAGTTGGCCGAACCCGAGGTCGGGCCGACCTTCACGGCATGCCCCTTGGCTCGCAGGAGGGCGAGCGTGTCGGGGGAGAGCCCCTCCTCGGCGAGCAGGGTGTCCGGGCGCCACTGGTGGTGGATGCGGGGCCGGGTGATCGCCTCGGCGAGGTTCATGCGGAAATCGACGAGGTTCACGATCACCTGCAGCACCGTGGTGATGATGCGGCTTCCGCCGGGGCTGCCGGTGACGAGGAAGAGGCGCCCGTCCCGGAACAGGAAGGTGGGGGTCATGGAGGAGAGCGGGC
The DNA here is from genome assembly GCA_947444195.1 of Methylobacteriaceae bacterium. GTDB lineage: Bacteria > Pseudomonadota > Alphaproteobacteria > Rhizobiales > Beijerinckiaceae > Methylobacterium. The sequence continues at coordinate 27,916 of CANEZL010000041.1, forward strand.
GCTTGCCCGGCGCCACCGCGTTGGCGGCGCTGCCCACGAGGCCGTAGGCGTTCTGCGCGCCGGGCTTGGCGGAGAAGTCGTCCATCTCGTTGTTGAGGAGCACGCCCGTGCCCTCGGCTACGAGGCCCATCCCGTAGGAGAAGTTGAGCGTGTAGGTGTTGGCTACCGCGTTGCCGGCGGCATCCACCACCGAGAAATGCGTGGTCTGGTCCGATTCGTGGGGGAGCGGATCGCCGGCCCTGATCGCGTCGGCGGGCCGCGCCCGGTCCGGGTCGATCCGCGCCCGCAGGGTGGCCGCGTAGGCCTTCGAGAGCAGGCCCTTCACCGGGATCTTCACGCGGTCGGGATCGCCCAGGAAGGTCGCGCGGTCGGCATAGGCCGGCTTCATCGCCTCGGCCAGGGTGTGCAGCGCGGCGGCCGAGCCCGCGCCCATGCGGGCAAGGTCGAAACCCTCGAGGATGTTGAGGATCTGGATCAGGTGGATGCCCCCCGAGGAGGGCGGCGGCATCGAGACGATGTCGTAGCCGCGGTAGCTGCCGCGCACCGGCGCGCGCAGCTCCACCGCGTAACCGGCGAGATCCTCGGCGGTCATGAGGCCGCCGGCCCCGCGCACGGCGTCCACGATCCGCTTCGCGATCGGGCCGGTATAGAAGGCGTCCGGCCCCCTGTCCGCGATGGTGCGCAGCGTGTCGGCGAGGTCGGTCTGCACCAGGGTGTCGCCGCGGGGCAGCACGCGGTCGCCGCGGAAGAACACCGCCCGCGTGGAGGGCCAGCGGCCGAGGAGGCTCTCCACCCGCGGCAGCGAATCGGCGAGGCCGCCCTCGACGCCGATGCCCTCGCGGGCGAGGCGTTCGGCCGGGGCGATGAGGTCGGCGAGCGTCAGCTTGCCCGAGCCGTAGCGCCGGTGCGCCTCGGCAAGCCCCCGCACGGTGCCGGGCACGCCCACCGCCTTGCCGGTCTTGGTCGAGGCATTGGGGTCGGGCTCGCCGTCGGGCCTCAGGAACATGTCGGCGGTGGCCGCCGCCGGCGCGGTCTCGCGGTAGTCGATGGCCACCGTCTCGTTGCGGTCGGCCATGTGCACCAGCATGAAGCCGCCGCCGCCGAGATTGCCCGCCTGGGGCAGGGTGACGGCGAGCGCGAAGCCCACCGCCACGGCGGCGTCCACCGCGTTGCCGCCGCGCTTCAGGATCTCGACGCCGATGCGCGTCGCCCGCGCCTCCTGCGAGGCGACCATCCCGCGCCGGTCGAGCACCGGCAGCATCCGCGCCTCGTCCGAGGGAATCGGCGGGGGGGCGGGCGCGACGGCGGCCGGCATCTCGGCGAGGCCCGGGGCCGCCGACAGGAGAAGCGCCGCGAGGACGAGGCCGAGGCGGCGCGGCGCGCGGCCGTGCCTGCGGAGGGAGCGGAGGGGGATCGGACCGGGCATGGGCCCGGAGATAGCGCGCCGGGCCGCGGACGGGGAGGGCGCGGGCGGACGGGCGGGGCGGGGCCTGCGTCCCGGTGCCCCGCCCTCCGGCGCACCGATCGGTTGCGTGCGGCAGGGCTGACGAATAAGGAAAAGCGTCAGCCCGATGAAACCATGCGGGATTCGGTGTCGCCCGCCGGACGCCCGCTGCCCCGCGGCGGTGGGCGAACTCCCGGAGGCGGGGCTTTCGTCAGGCGCGCGGTCCCGGCCGCGTCGCCTCCGGTCCGGCCACCTGCCGAGCAAGAGGATGTCCGCCGATGCGTGTGGTCGATCTCGATCGCGAAACGGTCAAGCAGGGGCTGGCCGACGGCACGATGCTGGTGATCGACGTGCGCGAGCCGCACGAGTATCGGGCCGGGCACATTCCCGGCGCCGTGACGCACCCGCTCTCGAGCTTCGATCCGGCGGCGGTGAGCGCCTTGATCGAGGCGGACGGCCGCCGCCCGGTCTTCGCCTGCGCCGCGGGCGTCCGCTCCCTGCACGCGCTGCACGCCATGCAGAGCAGCGGATCGACGGTGGCCGAGCACTACCGCGGCGGCTTCAAGGACTGGTACGCGGCCGGGGAAGCCATTGACTAGGCGGGCTCCAGCGGCGCCCGACGCCGATCCGTTATGTGCGTTGCCGCACAACCTGCGCCCGCGCGAGGGACTACGGGGCAGGGACCCGAGTCGGCCCGCGCCCTCCTGCGCGCGCACCACCCCTTCGGAACCCTCTGACCGCGCATCTCCGCTGTCCGGCCTCGTCGCGGGAAGCCGGCGGATGCTCAGGGATCATGCCATGCGCAGCCGGCTCGTCCGCCTCGTTCCCATCCTCGCCGCGCTCGCCTCCCCCCTGGGGAGCGGCCCGGCCTCCGCCCAGGCCCCCGGCGGGCCGCCGCCCAAGGTGACGGTGGCCAAGCCCGTGGTCCGCGAGATCGTGGAGCAGGACCAGTACACGGGCCGCTTCGACCCGATCGAGTTCGTCGAGGTGCGCGCCCGCGTCACCGGCTATCTCGACAAGATCCAGTTCACGGACGGCGCCACGGTGAAGCGGGGCGACGTGCTCTTCGTGATCGACCGCCGGCCCTACAAGGCGGCCCTGGAGCAGGCCCAGGCCGCGCTGACCTCGGCCAAGGCGCGCCTCTCCTTCACCCAGACCGATCTGGAGCGCGCCCAGACCCTGTCGCGGGGCGGCAACATCTCCGAGCAGGTCACCGACCAGCGCCGCCAGGCCTCGCAGACCGCGCAGGCCGACGTGGACAGCGCGGAGGCGGCGCTCCGCAACGCCCAGCTCAACTACGACTTCACCGAGGTGCGCTCGCCCATCGACGGGCGCATCAGCCGCCGCCTCGTCACCGAGGGCAACATCGTCATCACCGACCAGACGATGCTGACGACGATCGTCTCCCTCGATCCGATCTATTTCGGCTTCACCGTCGACGAGAAGTCGTTCCTCAAATACCAGCGCAGCCTCGGCATCGGCATGGGCCAGACCCAGCGCGGCAAGGGCGTGCCGATCATGATCGCGCTCACCGGCGACGAGAAGCCGAGCCGCAAGGGCACCCTCGACTTCGTCGACAACCGCGTGGACAACGCCACCGGCACCGTGCTCCTGCGCGCCACCGTCGAGAACAAGGACGGCTTCATCAAGCCGGGCCTGTTCGGCATCGTCTCGATGCCGGCCACCAAGCCCTTCCAGGGGGTGCTGCTGCCCGACGAGGCCGTCTCGGCCAACCAGGACAAGCGCATCGTCTACATCGTCTCCGAGGACGGCACGGCCTCGGCCCGCGACGTGAAGCTCGGACCCAAGGTCGACGGCTACCGGGTGATCCGCGAGGGGCTGAAGGGCGAGGAGACCGTGGTGATCAACGGGCTCGCCCGGGTGCGGCCCGGCGCCAAGGTGACGCCCGAGATGCAGACGCTGCCGCCGAGCAAGAGCTGATGCGGGGCCGGCCGGGGCGCGAGCCCGTGGGCCGGTCTCCGACCCTATTCCGCAGGTGACGCGAGGCAGGGCCCTGACCGGGCGCCGGCCGAGAGGTTTGACCGATGCGCTTTGCCCATTTCTTCGTCGATCGGCCGATCTTCGCCTCGGTCACCTCGATCGTCTTCCTGCTCCTCGGCTTCGTCGCCTACGAGACGCTGCCGGTCTCGCAATATCCCGAGATCGTGCCGCCCACCGTGACCGTGCGCGCCTCCTTCCCCGGCGCCAACGCCGAGACGGTGGCCGCCACCATCGCCACGCCGATCGAGCAGGAGGTCAACGGCGTCGACAACATGCTCTACATGACCTCGTTGTCGACCAACGACGGCAACATGCTGCTGACGGTGACCTTCAAGGTCGGCACCAACCTCGATATCGCGAACGTGCTGGTGCAGAACCGGCTCTCGGTGGCCCAGCCGCGCCTGCCGCCGGACGTGCGCAACCTCGGCGTCACCGTGCGCAAGGCCTCGCCCGACCTGATGCTGGTCGTGCACCTGCTCTCGCCGAACAAGACCTACGACCAGAACTATCTGGCCAACTACATCTACCTCAACATCCGCGACGAGCTGCTGCGCCTCGACGGCGTCGGCGACATCTCGATCTTCGGCGGCAACGAGTACGCCGAGCGGATCTGGCTCGACCCGAACAAGCTCGCCGCCTACGGCCTCTCGACCACCGACGTCGTCAGCTCCCTGCAGGAGCAGAACGTGCAGGTGGCCGCGGGCGCCCTGAACTCGCCGCCGGCCGCGACGGGCCAGGCCTTCCAGCTCGTGGTGCAGTCGCAGGGACGCTTCCAGACGCCGGAGGAGTTCGCCGACGTCATCGTCAAGGCCTCCGACGGGCGCCTCGTGCGGGTGAAGGACGTGGCCCGCGTCGAGATGGGCCAGAAGGACTACACCACCAACTCCTTCCTCAACGCGACGCCCGCGGTGGGCATCGGCGCCTTCCAGCGGCCGGGCACCAACGCCCTCGACGCGGCCTCCTCCGTCCGCGGCGTGATGGAGAACCTGAAGAAGAACTTCCCGCCGGACGTCGAGTACCGCATCGCCTACAACCCCACGGAGTTCATCGAGGAATCGATCCACGAGGTCTACAAGACCCTCTTCGAGGCCGTCGGCCTCGTCGTCATCGTGGTGCTGGTCTTCCTCCAGAGCTGGCGCACGGCCCTGATCCCCGTGCTCGCCATCCCCGTCTCGCTGGTGGGCACCTTCGCGGCCATGGCGGCCTTCGGCTTCTCGCTCAACAACCTCACCCTGTTCGGGCTGGTGCTCGCCATCGGCATCGTGGTCGACGACGCCATCGTCGTGGTGGAGAACGTCGAGCGCAACATGGCCGAGGGGCTCTCGCCCGGCGAGGCCGCGCACAAGACGATGGACGAGGTCGGCGGCGCGGTCATCGCCATCGCCCTGGTGCTCGCGGCGGTGTTCATCCCCACCGCCTTCATCCCCGGCATCTCCGGCCAGTTCTACAAGCAGTTCGCGCTCACCATCGCGGCCTCGACGCTGATCTCGGCCTTCAACTCGCTGACCCTGTCGCCGGCGCTGTGCAAGCTGCTGCTGAAGCCCCACCACGCCCACGCCAAGCCGAAGTTCTTCCTGACGCGCTTCGTCAACTGGCTCGCCGACCTGTTCAACCGCGGCTTCGACTGGCTGTCGCACACCTATTCGCGCACCATCTACGGCCTGACCACCTACACGATCGGCCTGATCGCGATGCTGCTGGTCTATGCCGCGGTGATCGCCGGCACCCTGCACCTCGCCAAGACCACGCCCACGGGCTTCATCCCGGAGCAGGACCAGGGCTACCTGATCGGCGTGGTGCAGCTGCCCGCCGGCGCTTCCCTCGACCGCACCACCGAGGTGGTGAACCGGGCCGCCGCCGAAGCGCGCAAGATCGAGGGCGTGACCAACACCGTCATCATCGCCGGCTTCGACGGCGCCACCTTCACCAACACCACCAATTCGGGCGTGATGTTCATCACCCTCGCGGGCGCCAAGGAGCGGGCGGCCAAGGGGCGCACGGCCGCCGTCATCACCGGCGACGTGATGAAGGTGACCTCCGACATCCAGGAGGCCCGCGTCATCGTGATCGCGCCTCCGCCCGTGCGCGGCCTCGGCCAGGGCGGCGGCTTCAAGATGCAGATCGAGAGCCGGCAATCCTCGGCCATCGGCCCGCTGCTCGCCAATGTCGGCGAGCTGCTGGGACAGGCCAACCAGAGCAACGACGTGCAGCGGGTGTTCACCACCTTCGGCAACGACACGCCGCAGCTCTACCTCGACATCGACCGCACCGTGGCGCGCATGCTGAACGTGCCGCTCGCCAACGTGTTCTCGACCGTGCAGGCGGCGCTGGGCGGCGCCTACGTCAACGACTTCAACACGCTCGGCCGCATCTACCAGGTGCGCGTGCAGGGCGACGCGCGCTTCCGCGTCTCCAAGAACGACATCGAGCAGCTGAAGGTCCGCTCCTCCACGGGGGCGCTCGTCCCCATGGGCACGCTCGCCACCATCCGCGAGATCACCGGCCCGCAGATCGTGCAGCGGTTCAACCTGTACTACTCGGTGCCGGTGCAGGGCAGCGCCAAGCCCGGCGTCTCGACGGGTCAGGCGCTCGACGCGATGGAGGAGATCGCCAAGAAGAGCTTGCCGGACGGCTACGCCTACGACTGGACCGAGATCGCCTACCAGCAGAAGGCGGCGGGCGGCACCGCCATCTACGTCTTCGCGCTCGGCGTGCTCCTCGTCTTCCTCGTGCTCGCCGCGCAGTACGAATCCTGGGCCCTGCCTCTGGCCATCCTTCTGGTGGTGCCGACCGGGGTGCTCGCCGCCCTGTTCGGGGTGCAATTGCGCGGACAGGACAACAACATCCTCACCCAGATCGGCCTGATCGTGCTGATCGGCCTGGCCGCCAAGAACGCGATCCTGATCGTGGAATTTGCCCACGACATCGAGGAGAACGAGCGCAAGAGCCCGGTCGAGGCCGCCGTGCAGGCCTGCAAGCTGCGCCTGCGCCCGATTCTGATGACGGCCTTCGCCTTCATCCTCGGCACCCTGCCGCTGGTGATCGCCACGGGTCCGGGCGCGGAGATGCGTCAGGCGCTCGGCACGGCGGTGTTCTTCGGCATGATCGGCGCCACCTTCTTCGGCCTCTTCCTGACGCCGGTCTTCTACGTGGTGATCCGCCGCTTCGTGCTCTGGATCGGGAAGAAGCGCGGCAAGCACCCGCACGGCGAGGAGCCGGGGCACGGGCAGCCGAGCCCCGCGCACTGAAACCGTGCGATAGGACGACCCGAATCCGCCGGCCTCGCGGCCGGCGGGTTTTTCCGTCGCCGTTTTCCGGAGCGCGTGCGGGCTGCGTTCAGGCGCGGGGCCTGATACCGCTTCCCGGGAGACAACCCTTCGCGAGCGAGCGCCCGTGCCCGGATACCTGCCCTTCGCGGGCGCCCTGAAGCTGCCCGCCTACACCTGCGACAATTGCGGGTTCTGGCAGCGCCATTTCGAGGCGCCGGCCGCCTGCCCGATGTGCCTCGATGCCCGGCACGTGGTGCCCCAGGACGGCTGGCGCTTCCGCTCGGAGCGGGAGGCGCAAGCTGCCTTCCCCTGCCACTGGGAGGAGCTGGAGCCGGGGGTCTGGCGCTTCTGGAACGAGCCCGTCTCCGGCATCGGCCCCTCCGCCTACCTGATCCAGACCCCGGACGGGAACATGGGCTTCGAGGGTTGCCCGGTCTTCAGCGAGGCGGCGCTGGACCAGATCGCGCGGCTCGGCGGCATGCAGATCCTCTCGGCCTCGCACCCGCATTCCTACGGGGCGCTGGTGCAGTTGCAGGACCGCTTCGACCCGGAACTCTGCCTGCCCGCCGCCGACTTCACCTGGAGCGCGGCGCTCCAAGTCTCCTGGCCCTACGACGATTTCCTGGAGCCGCTGCCGGGGCTGGAGCTGCACCGCACGGCCGGGCATTTCGACGGGCACGCCGTCCTGTTCGACCGCAAGCGGAAAATCTGCTTCTGCGGCGACGCCCTGAAGTTCGAGCTCGACCCGCAGGATTTCCGGCGGGCGCGGACCATCTCGGCGCACAAGGCCTTCGTGCGCGGCGTGCCGCTCACCGTGGCGGAACTGCGCCGCTACCGCGACGTGTTCGAGCGCCTCGACTTCACCCAGACCTGGACGCCCTTCGAGCCGGCGGCCAATTGCGGCCGGGCCGAGGTGCTGGCGCTCATCGATTCCATGCTGGGCTCGCGCCCCCACGCGGCGCCGGTGCCGCTGGAGAGCCTGCGAAAATAGGCGCCTCGCTCTCCCTCCCCCGCAGCGGGGGGAGGGTCGGTGCCGGTCAGCGCTTCGTGTTCGCGGCCGTTTGGCCGAACATCACCCGCTTGGCCTCCGCGCTCAGGGTCTGGCCGAGGTTCGGGTTGACCTCGGGGCCCCGGGCGTAGGCCGCCTGCGTCGCCGGGCGCGCCCGGATCGCCTCGAACCAGCGCTTCAGGTTCGGGTGGTCGTCGAGGTTCTGGCGCTGCTTCTCGTGCGGCACGATCCACGGATAGCAGGCCATGTCGGCGATCGAGTAATCGGCGCCCGCGACGTAGCCGCGGTCCGCCAGCCGCCGGTCGAGCACGCCGTAGAGCCGGTTCGTCTCCTTGACGTAGCGGTCGATGGCGTAGGGCACCTTCTCCGGGGCGTACTGCGTGAAGTGGTGGTTCTGGCCGAGCATCGGCCCGAGCCCGCCCATCTGCCAGAACAGCCATTGCAGCACCTCGGCCCGGCCGCGCAGGTCGCCGGGCAGGAAGCGGCCCGTCTTCTCGGCGAGGTAGAGCAGGATCGCGCCGGACTCGAACAGGGAGACCGGCGCCCCGCCGCCGGCGGGCTCGTGGTCGACGATGGCCGGCATGCGGTTGTTCGGGGCGATCGCCAGGAACTCGGGCTTGAACTGGTCCCCCGCGCCGATGTTCACGGGGAGGATCCGGTAGGGCAGGCCGGCCTCTTCCAGGAACATCGTGACCTTGTGGCCGTTCGGCGTCGGCCAGTAATGGAGATCGATCATCGGCATCCGTCCCGTGCGCTTCGCCCCGCCCGGGCCGGAGGTGGGACCCACGGCCGATCCGGTCAAGGCGCCGCGTCCTACAGGCTGCGCGAGAGCACCAGGGGGCCGCTGCGGGGCCCGCGCCCGTAGGGCGAGGGCGACGAGACGGGCGCGCCGTAAACGGTGGGCGTCGAGGTCATGGCCATGTCGGCGGCGAGGGACTTGATCAGCCCTTCCGCCACCGAGCGGGCGGTGCCGAGCACCGCCTGGTTCGCCTCGACGGCGGCGGTGAAGCGCCTGTGCTCCGCCCGCAGCCGCTCGACGCCCTGCGGCGCGAAGCGGGCGAGCGCCACGGCGTTGGCCTTCACGGATTCCAGGGCCTGCATGTAGGCGGCGGCGAGCACGCCCTTGCGCTCCTGATCGGCCAGACCCTCGCGCAGGCGCCCCACGCGGATCGCGCCGCTCTCCTGCGCCAGCAGGGTCTCGAGGGCGGCCATGGCGGCGCTGACATGGGCGACCAGCGCCTCGGCGGCGGCCCGGTCGGTGACGGGGGTGCGGACGGGATCACGCATGGCTGGCGCCCTGGAGCTTCATCATCTCGCGGAAGACCTGATCGGCGATGCCGACGCCGCCGCTCTTCACGATCTGGTTGGCGTATTCCTTGGTCAGCATGGAGCGGTAGACGCCGCCGCCGGTGCCGTTCTCGCCGAGCGGCCCGTCGGTGCCCTCCGACTGCATCATCCGGTCGAGGGAGTTCTCGAGGAACATCGACTCGAAGTCGGTGGCGGTCTTGCGCAGCTTCTCCGCGCTCTGGCCGGTGTTCTTCGTGGCCGATTCGCTGACGGAGGAGGCGATCGCCTTGCCGACGCCGATGGCGGCGGAGGCGGCGATGTTGGCGAGCGGCAGCATGGTCAGGCCCTCTCGGTTGGGTTGGAATAAGCGCGCATCACATCAGCTCGATATCGGCTTGCAGCGCGCCCGCGGCCTTGATGGCCTGGAGGATGGAGATCAGGTCGCGCGGGCCGACGCCGAGCGCGTTGAGCCCGTCCACGAGGTCGCGCAGGGTCACGCCCTCCTTGACGAGGGCGAGCTTGTTGCCGTCCCCTGTATCGACCTTCACGCCGGTGCGCGGCACCACCACCGTCTGGCCGCCCGAGAGCGGCGCCGGCTGGCTCACCTGCGGCTGCTCGGTGATGGTGACGGTGAGGTTGCCCTGCGCGATCGCCACGGTGGAGACGCGCACGTCGCGGCCCATCACGATGATGCCGGAGCGCTCGTCGACGATCACCCGCGCGGTCTGGTCGGGCTCGACCTTCAGCTGCTCCACCTCGGTGATGAGGCGGATCATGTTGCCGTTGTAGCGGGCCGGGATCTGGATGGTGACGGTGGCGGGGTCGGTGGGCTCCGCGGTGTCGGCGCCCATGAAATCGTTGATCGCCGCCGCGATCCGCTTCGAGGTGGTGAAGTCGGGGTTGCGCAGGGACAGGCGGAGCGAGCGCGCGTCGTTGAGCTTGAACGCGATCTCGCGCTCGATGTTGGCGCCGTTCGAGATGCGCCCGTTGGTGGGCACGCCGCGGGTGATCTTGGCGGCCTCGCCCTCCGCCGCGAAGCCGGCGATGGCGACCGAGCCCTGCGCCAGGGCGTAGACCTCGCCGTCGGCGCCGAGCAGCGGCGTCACCAGAAGGGTGCCGCCCTGGAGCGACTTGGCATCGCCGAGGGAGGAGACGGTGACGTCGATGCGCGTGCCCTGCGCCGCGAAGGGCGGCAGGCTCGCCGTCACCATCACCGCGGCGAGGTTCTGCGTGCGCATGGTGGCGCCGCGGGTGTTGACGCCGAGCCGCTCCAGCATCGCCTGCAGCGACTGCTTGGTGAAGGGAATGTTGTTGAGGGTGTCGCCGGTGCCGTTGAGGCCGACGACGATGCCGTAGCCGACGAGCTGGTTCTGGCGCACCCCCTCGATGGAGGCGAGGTCCTTCACCCGCGACAGGGCATGGGCCGGGCCGCACAGGGCCAGGACCAGAAGGGCCAGCAGGGGGAGAAGACGGGACGGGCTGAGGGTCATCTCAAGGGTCGCGCACGGGCCTGCCCCAGCCCTTGCCAGCCGCGTGCCAGGGCCCGACCATCGGCCAACAGACTGACAAGTCTCGGACTCTTCGCGGAGTCGGCCGGCTTCTCCCGCAGCCGGGGCGGCACCGAAGCTGCCGCCCCGGCAGGTTCTGCCCAGTCGTTTACCCCCGGTTAACCACGAGGCCGCGACTGTTCCCCTGGGGCGCCGTGGGCGTCCGGAACGGTCGAAACCATGCGTGTCGAGAACCGAGTGTCGCCCCAGGCGACGGGCAATGTCACGGGGCCGCGGCCGGCCGAGGCCGGCCAGCGCTTCGCCCTCAGCGCTGCCCCGACCGCGCAGATGGCCGGCGCCGGCGCGGCCCCCGCCGCGGCGAGCCTCGCCGGGCTCGACGCGGTGCTCACCCTGCAAGCCGATTCCGACACCCCGCAGGAGCGCCGCCGCCGCTCCGCCCAACGCGGCCACGACCTCCTCGACGGTCTCGACCGCCTCAAGGCCGCCCTGCTGATGGGACGCGTCTCCACGCACGACCTCACCGCCATCGCCGGACGCTTGGCCGAGCGGGCCGGCTCCTCGGGCGACCCGCGCCTCGACGCCCTCGTGGCGGATATCGAGCTGCGCGCGGCCGTGGAAGTCGCCAAGCTGGAGGCCCGGCGCGGCGCCTGAGAGCGGCGCTTCGGGAACTCCAGACAGATAGCCTCAGCGGGCCCGCGTGCTCGGATCGGGTACGCCGTGACGAGCAGGCGAAGGGAAATCGCCTCTCGCCTTGTGCCACACGGAGCGGACGCGCGGATTGCTGCCGTCCGGCATCTCGGGTGGCCCCTCGTACACACGCTTCACGCCGAACTCCGTTACCGTCTCGCGTGAGAGTTGGCTGGGGCGGCCGTGGTGCATCGGAGCTTCCACGAATGGCCGCGTGGCTGCCGGATCGAAACCGCGGGCTATGGAGAACCGCGCCTTCGGGCCGTCTTCCGCATGGTCGACGTTGAGCAGGTAGTCATTGATCTTGTCCCCGCCGACCGCGAGGTCGGGGGCCGATCGTTTGGATCGAGATCCACCGTGGTCAGGCGGCTCTGAGCAGAGGGCTCGGGACGGTGCAGTTGCCGATCGTGGGGCGAGCGAACTCGACCTTGTATGCCTGCCCGCGGCCGTAGATGGCGACGACGGTGCCGCGCGAGCCGGCAGGAACCGTGTGGCCGTCATCCGTCTCCACGGCCCGTAAGGTCTCGACCACGCTCAGCTCCGGGAAGAGCGGGTGGCTGGCGCCGGGATCGAGGAACTGCTGAACCATCACGAGCGCCATGCCGGTGAAGCGACCGCTGCCCGCCAATTTCGCAAGGGTCGCGCCTTCGCGAGCGCGGGATCATCCTCATCGGCATGCGCCGGCCTGACGATCCGCGCAGCGGCCTCGTTCCGGTCTCCATCTTGCGCCAAACGCATCCATCGACGATGTCCGGATCGCCGCCGATACCCATGGAACACGCAGAGCGGCGCTGGAAGCGCGGCACGGGAACTCAAGTGACCGATACGGGATTGGAGTTGACCCGGTCTCGTGGAGCCCTTCAGACTTTCCGCACGAGGTGCGCTCCATGCCTCATACACGCCCGCCTTACGCCCCCGAGTTCCGCCGCCAGATGGTCGAATTGGTCCGCGCCGGACGCGACCCGGCTGATCTCGCCCGCGAGTTCGAGCCCTCTGCCCAGGCCATCCGCAACTGGGTCGCTCAAGCCGACCGCGGTGAGAGCCGTGGCGCCTTCAAGAGTGACGTCCTGACGCTCGCCGAGCGGGAGGAACTGGCCCGTCTACGCCGCGAGGTGCGGCAGCTTCGGTTGGAGCGCGACATCCTCTCAAAAGCCGCGGCCTGGTTCGCACGGGAGAGCGGCGCGGTGCCGTCGGGCTCTTCCAGTTCATGAGCGCGAACCAGGCCGTCTTTCCCATTGCGGCCATGGCACGCGTGCTCGGCGTGTCGGAGGCCGGCTATCACGCTTGGCGGCAGCGCGTGCCCTCCGTCCGTGCCGTGGTGGATGCGGCGCTGTTGAAGCAGATCCGCACCGCTCACGCTGGGTCGGGCGAGATCTACGGTGCGCCGCGCGTGCACGCTACGCTGGCAGCACAGGGCGCACGACACGGACGCAAGCGCATTGCGCGGCTGATGCGCGAGGCAGGCCTTGTCGGCGTCAGCCGCCGGCGCGGAGGTGTCGTGACCACGCGACGCGACCGGGAGGCTCGCCCCGCGCCCGATCTGGTGGACCGCAACTTCTCGGCCGAGGCCCCCAATCAGCTCTGGGTCGGTGACATCACCTTCGTGCCGACCGCCGCGGGCTTCCTCTACCTCGCCGTGGTGGTCGACGCCTGGAGCCGGCGCGTCGTGGGCTGGTCGATGGCCAGCCACCTGCGGACCGAACTCGTGCTCGACGCACTGGAGATGGCCGTCACGCAGCGCCGGCCGCGCGATGTGATCCACCACTCCGACCAGGGATCGCAATACACGTCGCTGGCCTTCGGCGGTCGCTGCCGCGAAGCGGGCGTGCGGCCCTCCATGGGCTCGGTGGGCGACGCCTACGACAACGCAATGTGCGAGAGCTTCTTCGCGACACTGGAGTGCGAGTTGCTCCACCGTCGGCGCTTCACCTCTCAGGCACAGGCTCGCATGGCCGTGTTCACCTTCATCGAGGGCTTCTACAATCCCGTGCGCCTGCACTCCGCGCTCGGTTATCGCTCACCCATCCGCTACGAACAGGAGATGCTCGCCAACCCCTGATCCGCAAGCGTTCCACCGCTCCACCAAAACGGGTCAACTCCA
>CANEZL010000042.1 GCA_947444195.1 Methylobacteriaceae bacterium
CACACGTCGCGCCTGCTGGACCCCTGATCAGCCCGGCTGCGCCACCCCGACCCGCCTTCGCCGGGCTGATCAGGGGCGTCCCGCCATACCCATCCAGGGGGTCAAAGTTCGACGCCGATCCAGGGTCAATGTTCAACGCTGTTTGACAGCATGGCCCCGCCTTGGCCGGAGGGCGCCAGGATGGCCTCGCGGAGGGCGTCGACTAGGGCCGCGTCGAGCTGGCGGGGGTCGGGCGCGCCGGCGTCCCGCTGGGCCTGGCGGGCGGCGCGCTTGCGGGCGCGGTCGGCATCGCGGCGGGCGGCGCGGGAGGACGGCGCGGGGGCGGTTGAGGCCATGGCGAACGAGGGGGATGGGATCATGGCCCATCCTGCCCCCCGGCCTGGCAAGGGACCAGCACTGGCCCCTGAAACGACGACACCCCGCCCGGGGGAGCCCGGAGCGGGGTGTGTGTCCTGGCGGACAGTGTGCTGCACCGTAGAGCCAGTCCCGGGAGGCTCTCGCCGCCCATTCCTTACTGTAGGCGGGTCGCCGGCAGGGGACAAGGCAGATAGTCGAGTGGGTCGATACCTACCTTCGCGAGACCTTGACGGACCTTGGCCTCGTTCCGGGGCCTCGACGGAACGAAGTTGAGGCGGAAACGCGCATCCTGCATTTCGCCCTCCAGATGAAACTTAGCCCCCAGCATCTCGTCCCACTCCGTAACGCGAAGGTGCTGGGGCGTGCTCCTGTCCCTGGATGAGAGGGTGCAGTGGCGGAAGTGCTCGTACAGGGCGAGAAGGCGCTGGAGAGGGCCGTGGGGCGGCCACACCCGGGCCTGGGGCTCAGGTGCCGTCTTGCCGGAATTGGCCTTGCGGGGGAGCGCAGGGGTCTCGGGGGCGGCGGCCGGGGCGAAAGGGGCCTGGGTCGGGGCCGGGGCGGCATCCGAGGCTACGCCACCTGATAGAGAGCGTGACGGAACTGAGACACCGGGGCAGGCCTCGTTCCGGGTGGCGTCAGCCTCCTGCGGGGCCTCCGGGTGCGCCTGCAGGGCGCGGTAGACCGTCGCCCGCGAGCAGTCGAGGAGCCGGGCGACCTCGGCCACGGGCAGGTCGGCGTCGCGCGTCAGCGCCCGGGCGAGCCGGGCGACCTCGGCCAGCGTCCCAGCATGCTCGACGCGGGCAACGGACCCGCTGCGGCGCCGGGCGTGGGCCTGCCGCTCGGCCGCGGTCAACGCGGCGCCGGCGTCCGTGCCGGGGACCAGGCGGGACAGGCCGGCCTCGCGCGCCAGGGCCTCGGTCAGCCCGAGCTCGATCATGATGGTGTCGTCGCGGTGCCAGTAGAGCGGGCTCACCTCGCGCCCGCGGTACTCGACGGTCTCGCCCGCCTCGTGCCAGCGCAGGCGCTCCTCGACCGGCCGGAGGGCGGTGCGCAGGGCCTTCTCGGCGAGGCCCACGAGCGGGGCGAGCTCGGCCGCCCACGACGCCGCGTCGCCGCCCAGCCCGGCCCTCGCACGCGCGCACGAAATATGATGGGCGAGCAGGGTGCGGATCCGGAGCTCGCGGGCCCGCTCCGGCCCGAGGTGGGCGGTTAGACGCATCAGGTCCTGCTCGATGGCGGCGTGCCGGCCGTAAGCCACGCGGACGCGGCGCTCGGCGGCGGGGCGGCCCTCGGCCTCGGCGCGGGCCCGGCGGGCCTTCCAGGCGGCGTCGCGCTCGGCGAGATAGGCCTCGGTCTCGGCCCGGGTGTAGGGCAGGACCGTGTCGGCGAAGGCCTCGAAATCCTGGCGCTCGACGTCCGCCCAGGAATCCGGCCACACCAGGCGGACGCGCTGGCCGCTCTTGGGGTTGACGCTGCCGGCGATCCTGTGGACGCGGGCGAGGTCGCCGACGGAGCGGTCGAGATCCATGCCCTCCCACAGGGCGGTCATGGCGGCCGCCTTGGCGCGGACGCGCTCGGTCCCGGCGCCACGGCCGGTCGTGACCGCCTCGCCCCAAAGGGCCCGCAGCGCGCGGCGGACGCGGCCCCGGACGCGGGGCGGCAGGGCGGTCCGGGCGAGCCACACGAGCCAGAGGCCGCGGCCCGAGTGCAGCACGTAGGACGGGCGCGGCACGCCGGCGTCGTCGAGGCGCTGCAGCACGATGCCGGCGACGATCTCGGGCGGCATGCCGCGGAACGGCGAGGCGGGCCCGATCTCCAGGTCCGCCCAGGCGAAGGCGTTGATGGCCGCGAGGTCGTCGCCGCGGCGGGCTCCGTTGAAGCGCTGCAGGCTGACGAAGCCGGCCGCGGCCGCGTCGGTTGACGTCGCCAGCTCGCGGCCGCGCAGGGCGACGGAGTCGTCGAACTCCGGCGTCAGGAGGACGGCGTTCCCGCGGGAGCGCGCCGGGTGCAGGATGGCGAGGTGGGCGGCCCGGGCGGCCAGCGCGGCGCGCTCGGCGACGGCCTGCGCGACGGCGTCGGACGGGAAATGGGGGACCGGATCCTGGGCGCGCAGGACCGCCTCGACGGGCTCGTCGAGCAGGAACGCAGGCGTCTCGGGGATCACGTAGTTGGGGCGGGGCATCTGGATCCGGGCAGTGGCCGCCGGCGGGGCAGCACACCCGCCGGACCTGAATAGGATCACCGGTTCGCCACCCTTCCACAAGCGGCGCCGCCCGCCCTTGGGCCTCCGCGGTTAACGGCGCCCGGTCCGCCCTCACGGCCTACCCGCGGCGGCCATCCCGGTCGGCATCAGACTCCGCGGGTCTCCCCTTCCGCGCGCCCGCCAGGGCCGTCCCCGCGCCTCCTGCGGGGCGTCGGCCGGACGAAAATTCTCGCCGCCCGGGGCGCGGCCGCGGCGCCGGCGGGGGCTCGAACAGGCTCCTGATGAAGAAGCGGGATCTCACCTTGAGACAGGAGGGCGTCGGCGGGACATCGCGGATCTGGGTGAGCAACAGGGCCATGCTTCTCGACGGTGCTCGGTCGCCGCGGGGCACCACACCCGCGAACACGCATAGTCTGTGACGCGTCGCGCCCTGGCACAAGCGTCGCTTTTCGGTCCCGAGAACTGGCGGTTAATGGGCGGAAACCCTACCAGCGCGATGCCGCGAAACACGCCCCGCCAGCGGCCTGGACTGCCGTCACACCCGCCCGTAAGGCTTGCCGCTCACCGAAGACGAGCCACGGCTGCGCTAGGCGACTCAGCTTAGTCGCCGAATCCAGGGATTGATCGCTTCGAGATCTGCGCGGCTCATGCCGTCGTCCGTCAGCACGGTATTGGGCTGGCGGACCCAACCCTCGCTCTCGTAGTCCCAAGCCATGCGCGGCCAGGGCGAGGGGCCTGGATCGGGGAGGAAGTAGAAGCTGCGACCGTCATCGCTCCCGTCGACGAGGACGACATGCGACCGCCCGTCGAATGCCAGCACTTCCGCAAGTACGACCGTCCCGTCGTCAGAGAAGACGCGCGCGTCGACCACCCGCTGCACCCACGTGGGGACGCCGGCCGGCAGCGTGTCCTCGACAGCGGCGTTGATGAGTTCCGAGAGGACGGGATGCACCTTCTTGAATACAGGCTCCGGCGGCTGCGGGGGCGCAGCCATCGGGCGCGTCTGTTCCGGCCCGAGGAGGTCGAGGAATGATCCCTGCGTCATGGCTCTCCCCCTAAACTAGCCGCTCGAACAGCCGGTCGACGGACCTGAGGAACAGAATCTGATCATCCTCCGAGAAGGTCGGCAAACGCTCCCACATCTCCTTGTGCCAGTGGAAGGGAACATCACCAGTCGGAAACGCGAAGCGGAGCTGTCCTTCGCCGAGCGGCCCATTGCACCTGAAGAGCATCAAGCCGCCGTCGAACAGCTTGACCGTTGCCTCGACCCCTTCTTCGACGTCGGGATGCGGCCCAACAGACAACACCTCGCGCACGTACGTCGGGACGCCGAGCGGCAGGATGTCATCGAGGTATTCGTGAATATCATTGCCCGTCATCGTGTGCGCAGAACTAATCATCTTTCTCCCTCACTATCTCAAGAGCAGCATCCCGCTCAAAAGCACTGGGTGTCGGCCGGTTACTCGGCGAAAACGGGCGCACCCGTGGTTTTGGAGCGTTCTCTGGATCCACTCGTGATGCTGCACCAAGTGGGTCGGCTTAAGCTGGCGCGTTGTCTGATACTTTACTTCATGGGATTTCGGACAATCGGCCTCTTCCCGCGCGGTTCGCGGACGGAGGGCTTTGGCATGTCCTTGACGCGCCGGCGGAGGGCTCGGACTTCCTTGAGGCGGCGGACGAGATCGGCTTCGCCGTCTTCCAAGACTTTAGCGAGCATCGGAGCGACGTACGCAGGAATGGAGCGATCGCCCGAAGTCCATCCGTACACAGCGGTGGGGGCGATGCGACCACTATCGGCGCGAAGCTCCGCGATCCGGTCCGTAAGTTGACGCTGCCACAGATGCCCGTAGACCGCCTCGCCAACAGCGCGAAGATCGTCGGGGACCATGTCGGAGAGGGTCGGCACGCTAGGCCCATCGTCGAAGAAGAAGAACACGGCGGAGTTGCCCTCGGCTGGTCGAGTTGTGATACTACCCTTATCCTATTCGAGCATCAAGGTATTACCCTTATCGTTAATGCCTTACCTGAAGCGAGGTCGCCGAGGACGCTAGCGTGCGGTTCGTCAGGGTATGGAGGCAATGGCTGTCAGAGGTCGGTCTCGGGTTGACCGGCAGTCGACGAGCCATCCCGCGCGATGTCAGTCCGCGACCACTCGTACAGGAAGTCGACGAAGGCCCGCACCTTCGGCGTGCGGAACCGGTTGGCGGCCCAGAGGACGCTCAGCGTTCCTGTGCGCTCGGTCTCCTCCTCCAGGACTGTCACCAGAGCGCCGGAGGCGAGATGCGCGTGGACGAGGAAGTCCGGAAGGGCAGCGATGCCAGCACCGGCTAGCGCCATCTCGATGAGCGGGTCGATGATGTTGGCGGTGAGCGAGGCGGGGGGCTCGACCTCCCCAGCCTCCCGCACGGGCCAGGGCGCGAGGCGGTCCGTCGACAGCTTCTGCCTCAGGCAGACGTGAAGGGCGAGGTCGGCCGTGGTCCGCGGCGCGCCGCTACGCTGCAAGTAGCCCGGAGCGGCCACGAGCCGCCACGGGAAGCTTACGAGCCTGCGGTGCATCAGGCGGGAGTCGGTCGGCTCCCCCGAGCGGATCACTGCGTCGAAGCCCTCGTCGACGATGTCGACCAGTCGGTCGCCCGCGAGGTGGCGCGCGAGTACATCATCGTCCCGAGCGCGCGGCACCGCGACCCGGTCAGCCTCGTGAAGATCCACCGCCGCCGACCGAACCTCTCCCGCGACGCGTTCCAGGAGCGCTGGCTCAAGGAGCACGCCGACCTTGTGGCCGGGAAGGCCGCGACCGCGGAGTACGTCCGGCGCTACGCCCAACTGCACCCGTTCGGCTCGACGCAGGAGGACCCGGAGGGCTCGAAGATCGACGGCATCACCGTCCTGGCCTTCGCCAGCCTGAACGACGTCGAGGACTACCTCGTGACGGCGGACTATGCGGCCATCGAGGCGGCCGAGGCTGAGTTCGCCGACCCGGCGGCGTCCGAGTTCTGGACGGCGGTGAACTACAGCGTGATCAACCGCCTCGCGCCCGAACTCGCGACGGAGCGGTAGCCTGCAAGTCGGGATAGCCGCCCAGACCCGGGGCTGTTCACGCGACGTCGAGCGAGCCCAAGGTGCTGGCGCGCTCGACGATGCGCGGCCTGACCAGGGCCTCCGCGGCTTCACCGGCTCGCGGCTCGATCAAGCTCAACGCGGCCTCGGTGACCGCGTCGAGCCGGATGTCGACCGTCGTCAGTCGGTAGGGCGGCCAAGCCGCGGGTGCGATGTTGTCGTACCCGGCGAGCGCCGACATGGTCAGGGTCATTGAGGGCGACACGGCCTTCGGACGCTTCGGCGAGACGTCCGACATCGCCGCAGTGTTGGCGTTCCTGGCCTCCGACGAGGGCCGCTGGGTCACTGCCCAGGTGATCGAGGCGAGCGGCGGGTATAAGCTCTGACCACAGCGGGGCGAGCGCTGCTATCCTCGCGCCGAGGTGGCGGCGCCGGCGTCGCATGGGGCTGACCCGGTGCGACCGGCCGGCCCACGGCCTCGTTCGAAGTGCGCGCGTATCAGGATGGAACGCATGGCGTCGTGGCGTGCGCCTTCGGCGGAGGTGCGATCTGTTTCTCTCCCGCCCCATAGCGCGGTGGCGGCGTGGTATCAGGCCGCCGACCTCGCGGATGCCTTCGCGGTGACGCTGGCCGGGCCGGGACCGCACGACCTGTCGAGCCTCGCCGAGCGCGCGCTCCGGCAACCGGCCCCCTGGATCTCGACCGCGCTGGCGGTCCGTGACCTCGCTGTGCGGCCCTTCGGCGTGCTCACGTCGGGCGAGATGCGAAGCCGCCTGGAGCGCGACGGTCGGGACCGGATCAACTTCTTCCCCGTCCTCTCCCGGTCATCACGGGAAATCGTGCTCGGTGAGGACGACCGCCACCTCGACTTCTGCCTGTCGCTCCTCCTGGACACGCGCGGCGACGGGCAGGAAGACCTCATCGCCACCAGCGTGGTCCGCTGCCACAACCTGTTTGGCCACGCCTACCTCGCCGCCATTCACCTCGGACACGTGCTCGTCGTCCGGTCGGCCTTAGCGAGGGCCGGGAGGCGTTGAGCGGCATGCTCGGCTGATGCCGTTGACCGCGGGCCCGGCTTCAGCCGTATCGTTGGGTCTCCCCCAAGCCCACCGCAGACGGATGGCATGACCGATCTCGCGCAGAACAAGGCGAACGTGATCGCGTTCTACGAGCTGATGTTCAACGAGTGCCGGCCGCGCGAGGCCATCGAGCGCTACGCCGGCGACGACTACATCCAGCACAACCCGCATGTGGCGACCGGCAAGGACGGCTTCGTCGCCTACTTCGAGCGCATGGCCCGTGAGTGGCCGGGCAAGCGGGTCGAGGTGAAGCGAGCCGTGGCCGAGGGTGACTTGGTCGTGCTGCACTGCCTGCAGCACTGGCCGGACGACCACGACTATGCGGCCATCGATATCTTCCGGCTCGACGCGGACGGGAAGATCGTCGAGCACTGGGACGTGCTGCAGGTCCTGCCTGGGACCTCCGCCAATTCGAACGGGATGTTCTGAGCGGCGAGGCGCGTCCGCGTGCCCTGTTCTCGTCAATCGGGAAGGGGGATGTGCTCGCCTCAGTGCGGAGGCGCATCCCGCAAGTGCGCCGGTTCCAGCACCGAGCCTTTCCCCGGACGCGAGCGCTCTGCGTCTGACCGCTTCGGGTGCCAGGATCCGTAGTCGGTCTCACCGCCGCGTCCGATCCGACTCAATGGAACGCGTCGTCGCTCGCGACGAGCCCGAAGAGCGCGCGCAGGCGCCACAGGCGGTCTTCCAGCCAAACCCGCATCGGGTCGGTCGTACGGGGCAGCGGCATTTCGGTCACCATGAGGCGCTCGACCCGGTCCGGCATCCAGGTCGTCTCCCCGCCCGCCACGGCGCCGTACGATTGCACCATGCTCAGTTCCGTGACGCCGCGGATCGCGCCGGTGCGGTCGCGCAGCACGAGCCAACCCGGCGCGTCGCTCGCCCCGCCGGGCATGGCGAACCACATCGGGCGGCGGCACAGGGTCAGCGTCCAGGCTCCGTCCGGGCTCCTCTCCGACACGTACGGCTCGGCGCAGGCCAGCCGGCCCTCCGGTGCCAGCAGCAAGGCGAGCGGCGGGAGCAGCAGCAGGGCCGCGAGATCCAACCTGAGCCGCCGGCCCCGGCTCGGCCGCTCGCGTTCAGCCTGCGATCCGGAATTCATGATCGCCCGAAGTAGCGGTCCGAGGCTGCGTCGTCCTCGGAGAGCGGCAACACCGTGCGGCCGCGGCGGTCGATAAGCCCCCACCGACCACCTATCATGGAGGACGGCTGCCGGCCGTCCGGACGGCAACCTTCGCAGACGAGCGCCTCGCCACGGGCGTTGAAGGGGAACGACCAGTCGTATGGCGTGGGAAGGACGAGGCGTAGGCGTCGGTCGTAGAAGGCGACTTTTCCGCGATGCCAGCCGCGCGCGAGCCCTTGTTCGAACAAGTCGGGTCCTGCGTCGAGGATGAAGACGGGCCGCGCCAACCCGTCGCGACGCACCCATAGCCAGCCGATCCCATCGATTGCAGCTTCCGCCAGGCCGCGGCGGAAACGCATGCGCGCCACGTGATCGGGGGCGATGCGCACCACGTCTCCATTGCGTCGGGCGCAGCGCTCGAAGCGGTCGAGCTCCGTGCGGGCGTAGCGGCAAGCCAGCGGGTAATCCGTGCCCACTCTAAGGCCGGCGCGTGCCGCCGCGGAGCCGAAAGTCGCGGCGCAAAGGATCGTCACCGCGGCCTGGGCTCCTGCCATAGCCCGGCGCGTACGCCGGCGGCCAGCGGCCTCGCTCAATGCGCCTGCCCTTGGGTTAGTAATGGGCTCAAGCGGTGCCGTTGCCGCTCGTGGCGCCGTAGTGCAACTCACGATGCCAAGCTCGGGTCGACGAACTGTTTCAATACGGCAAGGTCACCGAATGGAGCAGGCCATAGGACGATCCGGTAGTGATCGTCCCCGTCGAGGCGGTCTTCGCTCAAGGTCGTCAGTCCACCGTGATGGGACCTGACCCGGTACGTGCCGGCCGGAACCGCCAGGACGTCGACCGAGGCCCCGGTGCACTCGTGGATTTCGAGCCGGCCCGACGGCAGGTCGAGGCTGGCCTCGGCGACGTGGTCCCATGCGGCGAGGTCGAGTTCCGGTGGTTCGACCGCGATCTCGACCTCGACCGGCACGTCCATGTTGCGTTCGGGCTGAACGACGACGACGAACGGGCCTGTCTTGATGCGGCGGACGGTGTCCTCCTCGGTGTACTGCGTCGGCGCATCTGGGCTCTTTTCGTGATCCCACAGGTAGAACTGATGGTAGTCGGCGAAGATACTGTAGCGCTTGATCATGGTGATACGGACGATCTCCGGTGCGCCGTCTTCGGTGAGGGGACCTGCATCACGCAGAGGTGAATCCGTGTCCAAGACGGACCCACACGGAGCCTGTCGTGCCCAGCACTGCCGGGTCGACGGCTCCGATGCCGTCCGGTGGTTCAGCCGGCCATGATCGTCCGGGCGATCTCGTTGTGGCGCTCGTCGGCCGCCTTGGCCTCGTCGAGGCAGGTCTGCATCGCCCCCGCCGTCTCCCCCTGGCCGAGTTTCTCGGCGTAGGCGCGGATCGTGCCGAAGGCCGCGATCCAGTAGTGCAGCGCGAGCTGGCCGTTGGCGACGATGCCGAGGTCGCGCGAGGCGTCGTCGGGCGCCTGCTGCCGGATCTGGCGGCTGACCTCGTACAGGCCCTCCAGGACCGGGTTCTTCTGCTCGCCGCTGCCGCCAACCTGCTGCAGGGCTTGATCGATGCGCTGCGTCCACTGCTGCGAGGTCTGGTTGCCCTGCTCCAGGGCGGCCTTGAGGTCGGGATGGCGGGCGTCGTTCCGGATCTCGTCGGTGGCGGCCGCCGCGACCTTGCCGCCGTTCTTCATGGCGGCGAGCCCCTGGGCCACGAGCGTCTTGAGAGCGTCGTCGTTCATCGTCGTTCTCCGTTCTGAGCCAGCGCCGGCACGAGGATGCTGCATGCCCGACACCGGGTAAAACGCTCGAAGTTCGAGATGTCTCACGGGTGCGACAATTCACATCGATTATTTTCAGGTAGCCGTCTCTTTATTTAACGAAACTTCAGCCGCTATCCGTTGATTATAAATGCTTTTCCTTGAGCTTTTGCTGTGTCTTCGATTCGGGGACGGTGTCATGGCTCCGAGGACGGTCGCATGGGACTTCGCACGATCATCCCGGAACGCATGCCTCCCGGAAGCTGCGGACGTAGGCATCAAGGGTGACCGTGCCCCGCCAGGGTCGTTCGGGCACCTCGAAACCTTCGTCGAGGCATGCCTGCGTCATCCGGGCGTAGGACCGGGCGGCAGGATCCGAAAAGCCGAGCTTGCGGAAGGCGGCCTCGAAGTGGGCTCGTGGTGTCACGTCCGCCCGCACCTCGCGTCCGAGCGCACGTCCGAATGCCGCAGCCACGTCGTCGCTCGAATACCGCTCCGGTCCCTCGACGTGATGCAGTCCCCCCGCGGCCCCGTCGTCACCGAGCAGCTCCGCAACGCGCCGCCCGACATCGGCGGGGGCGACCATCGGGATCCTGAGGTCGGCCGGGAACAGGGTCGGGAGCGTCCCGTCTCGGCGGGCGGAGCTGAGCGCGGCATCCCAGTTGCTCATGTAGTAGGCCGAGCGGACGACTGCGGCCGGTATAGGCTGTCGGCGCAGGCCCTCCTCGAACCCGTGCAGCACGGTCAGGTCGCCGACGCCCTCGCCGTGCCGGGCCCCGTAGGTGCTCGCCGCCACCACGCGCTCCAGGCCCGAGCCGTCGAGGGCGGCCAGGATGCAGCGGACGGTCTCCTGCTCTTCCGCATCGGTGTCGCTCGACACGTCCGCGGGCGGGTTCAAGAGGAAGGCGCGGCGCCCGCACCGGAATGCGGCGCTCAGAGCGTCGACGTCGCGGACATCCGTCTCGACGACCCGAGCCCCGAGCCCGGCGAAGTCTTCAGCGTGCTGGGCATTCCGGGTGGCGACCGTCACCGCATGCCCGGCCCCCAGGAGGCACCGCGCCGCGGCTCGCCCGACATGCCCGGTCGCCCCCATGATCACGTACATCACGGCCTCCACCCGGCCTCAGGTCTTCGGCACCTGCATCCCACGCTGGACCGCCGGCCGCTCGCCGACGCGGGCGAGCCACGCGTGCACGTTCGGAACGTTGTCGAGCGTGCTCTGCAGCGGCTCCTTCAGCATCGACGTAGCTGCCAGCGTCCAGGCGTAGCAGGCGATGTCGGCGATCGAGTAGTCCGCGCCCGCGAGGTACGGCCCCTCGCCGAGGCGGCGGTCCATGACATGCAGCAGGCGGTCGGCCTCGTCGGTGAAGCGCTTGATGGCCAGCGGCGCCTTCTCGTCGGAGCGCACCGCGAAGAAGCCGAGCTGGCCCAGCATCGGCCCAAGCCCGCCGATCTGCCAGTGCAGCCACTCCAGGGCCTTGTAGCGGGCCGGCCCGGACGGTGCGAGGAACTTGCCGGTCTTCTCGGCGAGGTAGGTGAGGATCGCCCCGCTCTCGAACACCGACAGCGGGCCGCTATCGGCCTCGGCGTCGACGATGGCCGGGATCTTATTGTTTGGCGAAACCTTCAGGAAGCCGGGTGCGAACTGCTCGTCCTTGCCGATGTTCACCGGCACCACCGTGTAGGGCAGCCCGCATTCCTCCAGCATGATCGGGATCTTGCGTCCGTTCGGGGTCGACCAGGTGTAGAGCGTGATCATGGCGGCTCCTCTCCGTCCGGATGGCAAAGGCGTCCCTCGGCGAATGAATTAGGGCGGCGGGCGGGAACGCCGCCATCCCCGCGCAGGGCGTCCGGGATGGCGCCCCGCCGCCCGACGCAGCCTGGGCAAGCAGGCGTGGCCGGGCTCATTCACGGCGTCGATGCCGGATATGGATTGCATATGTTTGAGTAATACGGGCGGTCGGCGCATCTTCTCCTCACCAAACGACGGGACGACCCGTCCTCGACAAAGAGGAGATGAAGATGTTCAAGAACAAGCAAGTCTTCGCCACCGCGCTGATCCTGACCTTCGCGGCCCTTGGCCAGGCCGAAGCCGCCGACGCCTCGTCCGCGGAGGGCGCCCGGCAGACTTACGACGTGCCGAGCGTTGTCGGCGCCGCCTACCACGACCCCCGCGTCGCGACGAACGCCGCGGAGGTCCGCCGCCAGGGTGGTTTCGCCGCGGCTGGCGCCGTCCGGTGGACGGCTACGCCCGACCAGTCGGCCCAGGCCGCCGTCCTCGACTTCCCCTCCGTGATCGGGGCCGCCTACCACGACCCAAGGGTGGCCACTAACGCCGCCGAGGTCCGTCGCCAGGGGGGCGCCGTCACCGCCGGCGCGATCCGGTGGCTGCCCACCGCCCCGACCCAGACCGACGCTCGGCTGCACCGGGTGCGGGTCGGAGCGCTCTGAAGCGTCGAGGCATCCGTCACATCGCAGCCGTCGCGGGATCACCCGCGGCGTCCCGGCTCAGACCCACCATGACCTCGCGCAGCCAGCGGTGCGCGGGGTCATGATCGTATGATGCATGCCACAGCATCGAGATGGCGGACCGGTTCAGCTCCACCGGAACAGGGCTCGTCGCGAGACCGAGCTGGTTCGCGAAGGTGACCGCCAGTCTGTCGACCATCGTCGCGATGAGCGGCGCGGCCTGCACATGGAAGGCCACGGTCGTGAACCGCGGCGTCGTCACCGTGAGCCGCCGCTTGCGCCCGATCCCGGCCAGCGCCTCGTCGACCACGCCCAGGCCCGTGCCCGTCATGCTCGTCATGATGTGCGGGAACCGCAGGTAGTCTTCGAGGGAGAGCGGGCCGTCCACGCCCAGAAGCTCGGGGTTGAACAGGCAGAGGTAGCCGAACTTGTAGAGCTGCCGGACCTTGTGGTGCATCTGGCCCCGGGAGATCACCCCGACGGCCAGGTCGATCCGGTCACCGTCGAGGTCGTCGAGGATGGTGCCGTAATCGAGGTTGCGGATGACGACCCGGATGCCGGGGGCCTCGCGTCCGAGGAAGGCCAGCAGGCCCGGGATCAGGCGCGCCTCGACGCTTCCCGGCACCGCGAGGGTGAAGGAACGGTCCACCGTCGCGGGGTCGAAGCTGTCCTCCTAGAGCACGATGCCCTGGAACTGCCGCAGGGCGGAGCGGACCGGCTCGGCCAACGCGGCAGCCCGCGGCGTCAGGCGCATGCCGTCCGGGGTTCGGGTCAGGAGTTCGTCGCCCAGGAGCTTGCGCAGGCGGGCGAGGCTGTTGCTCATCGCGGACTGGGTGATCCCGACCTGGGCGGCGGCGCGCGTCACCCCGCTCTCGGTGAGCAGGGCGTCGAGCGCCACGAGGAGGTTGAGGTCTATGGCGGCGAGGTCGTGGTGCTTGATGGTCACGGCTCGATCCCCCAAGGCGTCCGAGCTTCGACGAGGGCCGGCCGGGCGGGCCGCTCATCCTAGAGGAGCTGGCCCTGCGCGGTCTCGGCCACGGGGCGTTCCAGGCCCAGCAGGTGCCGCTTGATGTCCAGGCCGCCCGCGAAGCCGGTCAGGGCACCCGCCGACCCGATGACGCGGTGGCAGGGCGCGATGATCGAGATCGGGTTCCTCCCGCTCGCGGCGCCCACCGCCCGCGAGGCGCCCGGCCGCCCGACCTGGCGCGCGATGTCGCCGTAGCTCCGGGTCTCGCCGAAGGGGATGGTCAGCAAGGCCGCCCAGATCGCCTTCTGGAACTCGGTCCCCTGGAAGTCGAGCGGCACGGTGAAGGCCTTGAGCCTCCCCGCGAAGTAGGCCGCCAACTGGCGCTCCGTCTCCAGCAGCACGGGATGGACGGGGTTCTCGACGAGCGGGCCGAGCCTGACCCGCTTCGGGTCGTCGTCCTCCCACAGGATGGCCGCGAGACCGCGGTCGCTCGCGACGACCTTCAGCGCGCCGACCGGCGACGCCACGATCTTGAAGGCGGAGGTCATGTCATCCTCCGGTGGCCGCGCGCGCCGCCCGCCGTCCGCCGGCGCCCGGACGGGCTTCCAAGAGACGACGGGACGATCCGGCTCCCCTGCCGGCGGTCGCCAGACGCGGGATGCTCGCCGACCATGGCTGGCACGGCGTGGGGACATCCCGACGCGCAGCGGCGTCCCCCACGCAGCTTCGACCGCGCACTATCGACGCGGCTCCTCGTACTTGCCTAGGATCTGGGCGTCGAAGCCGACGTCCTGGACGAGCACCACGGTGCAGTTTTCCGAGAAGCATTCGGTGATGTGCGCCTCGCCGCCCTCCTGGAACCAGTACGAGCCGGCGCTGAGCTTCTTGACCTCCCCGCCGGGCCGGTAGTTGGCCATGACGCCGGCGATGACGACGGCGTAGTAGTCCCCCGTATGGCTGTGGAGGACGCTCCGGAAGCCTTGGGGGAACTTCGTGATCGTGGCGTGCGGCCCCGACGTGACCTTGCCGTAGGCGTCCGACACCATGATGTCCCGGCCCGAATGGTCGTCCGGCCGCCGGGGGCCATAGGCCGCGAACCCCGAGTCGGAGAATTTCATGTCCTCGAAGGGGATCTCCAGCGACTGGGTCGCGGCGGGCAGCCGCGCCTGGCTCGTACCGGGTTCCGCCGCCCAGGCGGAGGCGCCTACGAGCGTGACGGCCATTGCGGCGGCGAGTTGAGCTTTGCGAACGATGCCGTCGGTCACGATTAAGGCTCTCCTTGATGCGCCCGTCCGACCGTGGCGGTCGACGCGGCGTTGGTTGAACGGGGGTCGATGGGGCGGATGGCTCCCGGTCGGCCGGGGGCCGGCGACGGGACCGGCTAGGTCGAGGCAGTCACCTCGTTCGCCTTGGTCGGGTCTGGTGTCGCGGGGCAGCCGCCGCTCCTCAGGACGCGCTTCTCGGAAGCCGGGAACCGGCCCAGCCCCCCGGTCGGGCCGCCCTTCGGACGGATCGGGCGCTGGACCAGGTTGCCGAGGCAGTTCGGACAATGGCCGGCGAGGATGCCCTCGGCGCAGCCGCGGCAGAACGTGCACTCGAAGGTGCAGATGAAGGCATCCGGGGTGTCCGGCGGCAGGTCCCCGTCGCAGCATTCGCAATTCGGCCTCAGGTCGAGACGTGCCATGCCCGTTTCCTCCTGTACGGGGCCCGCGGGCGATTGGTCCCCGCGGTGCCTTTCCGCTGATGAGGCGGCTGCCGGCGACGCTCTCGTCTTGCCGGCCGCCGTACCGGTCGCCCCGTCGGTCAGGGCCGACCGTTCGGATGGAAGACGACCTTGCCGCCGTACCTCGCCGCGACGGCCAGCGCTTCCGCGTACTGCTCAAGGCCGTACGTGCCGGCGATGGGAAGCGAGATCGCGCCGGACGCGATAAGCGGTGCGAGTTCCTCGCAGATCTTGCCGAAGCGCTCCGGGTTGCCGGGGACCTTCAGCCAGTTGACGATCCAGAAGCCGCGCACCGTCTGGCCGGTGAAGATCAGGTGGGGCGCCGAGACCGCCGCGGGCTGGCCGCTCATGCCGCTCCACAGCACGAGCGTGCCGTAGACCGGGAGCGCGTCGAGGAGGCGCTGCGTGGTCTCCCCGCCGACCCCGTCGAGGGCGAGCGCGATCTCCGCGCCTCCGGTCGCGTCGGCTATCCCGACCGCCAGATCGGGCCCATCGACCAGCACCTTGTCGCTGCCCAGCTCTCGAAGCTCCTCGACGAGCTCGGGCCTACGGACGACGGTGACGGTCCTGATGCCGCGCGACCGCGCTATCGGGATCAAGGACCTCCCGACCGCCGAGTTCGCCGCCGTCACCACGACCCAGTCGCCGGCATTGAGGGTCACGAACTCGCTCAGCAGCAAGGCGGCGGTCGCCGGGTTGATCCCCAGCAGGGAGAGTTGGTCGACGTCACCGTCCGGCAGCGGGCGCAGCCAGAACGCGCTGACCTTGACGCGCTCGACCCAGGCGTTGCTCAGGGGCGGGACGACGGTCAGGTCGCCGGGCTTCAGATGGCCCACGTCCGGGCCGACCGCCGTGACGCGCCCGACCCCTTCGCATCCCAGCAGGTGAGGCAAGGGCGGGAGTTCGCCGTAGACGCCGGCGATGATGTACAGGTCCGTCGGATCGACCGGCGACGCCTCGACCGCGAGGACGACCTCGCCGGGTCCGGGGGCGCCGGGGTCCGGGACGTCGACCAGCCTCACGACGTCCGC
This sequence comes from Methylobacteriaceae bacterium, assembly GCA_947444195.1. GTDB lineage: Bacteria > Pseudomonadota > Alphaproteobacteria > Rhizobiales > Beijerinckiaceae > Methylobacterium. The sequence continues at coordinate 15,777 of CANEZL010000042.1, forward strand.
GGCCTCGCCATAGGCGGTGAGTTGAAGGCCCCTCATCCCTCGGTCCCCGGTTCGCTCCGTGTCCGGAAGGCGGTGGCGGAGCAGGTGCCCACCTTCCCCTCCGGCAATTCGTTCCAAATGCCCGCAGAGACCGAGGTGGACCTGGTCTTCTCCGGTTGAATTTCTGGATCGCGATGGCTGAACTTGGACATCCGCCGACCCCTCGAACCATTCGGGTCCGATATGGACTTGTGCTTTGTTTCGAGCGCCCGCCGCTCGACGGTCTCCGCTGGTCTTTTGTCCTCCGTACGAACCGCCATAAAGGACAAACGGGCTTCATTTCTTGCCAAATAGCCGTGCTGCCCGTCTGGGGCGCCCGGGGTTAGCTCGCCGGTTGGTGGTCCGAGGGGGTATCAATCCGGCGGCTTGGCGACCGCCGTCGCACCCGGAGCCTCGACCTGGACGTAGGGGCTCGGTTCGAAGGGCCGCCCGAGGCGGGCTTCCTGCCCCGGCGAACCGCCGAACCGGCTCCTGATGTCGTTCGGCGTGACGTGGAGTTGGCGCACGAACGCGCGGCGCATCCGCTGGTCGTCGCCGAAGCCGTAGCGGACGGCAATCGTCTCGAACGGCGTGTCGCTCCGTTCGATGGCTTCCCTGGCCGCCTGCACGCGCAGGCTCTCGACGAGCTTCGCCGGGGTCATCCCGGTGCTGGCGACGCAGGTGCGGGCCAGCGTCCTCAGGCTCATCCCGGCCCGTTCCGCCAGGGTCTCGGCACGGAGGTCCGCCCCCAGGTTGTCGGCGACCCAGGCGAGGAGTTTCCGCAAGGGCCCCTTGGCGTCCGCGATCTGCCCCGACAACAGCGTGCTGAACTGCGACTGCCCGCCCGGCCGCTTGAAGAAGACCACCAGCTCCCGCGCCGCCTCAAGGGCGCTCTCGATGCCGAGGTCCTCCTCGATCAGGGCGAGCGTCAGGTCCACCCCCGCGCTGATCCCGGCCGACGTCCATATGCGGTCTTCCCTGATCCAGATCGGGTCCCGCTCGACCTTGGTGTCCGGGAAGCGCCGCTCCAGCTCGTCGCAGTAGCGCCAGTGGGTGGCGGCCCGCCGCGCCGTCAGGAGACCCGCCTTGGCCGCGAGGAACGCGCCGGTGCAGACGCACGCGACCCGCGAGGCGCGGCGCGCCAGGTCCTCGACGCACCGGACCAGGTCGGGATCTTCCGTCGCCTGCGGCGCGTCGTTGCCGCCCGGGATGACCAAGGTGTCGATGGGACCAACGACGTTCGAGGCCGCGACGCTCCCGAACGCGACGCCCGGGCAGTCGCTCTCGACCAGCCCCCCGGCGACCGAGGCCAGGGTCACGTCATACCGTCCGAGCCCGGTGGCGCGGAGCGCCTGCACGGGCCCGGCCACGTCGTAGGACGCGACCCCCGGGTAGATGAGGAAGCAGACCTTGCGCCCCATGGTCGTCACCGCTCCACCGGTCGTCATCCCGCGGCCGCCGTCCCGGCGGGCCTAGCGTATGGTCTCGATGGCGAGGGCGATGCCTTGCCCGCCGCCGATGCAGAGCGTCACGACCCCCCTGTCGAGGCCGTCCCGGCGCATGGAGTGGATCAGGCGCGTCGCCAGGATCGCGCCCGTGGCGCCGATGGGGTGCCCGTGCGCGATGGCGCCGCCCTCGACGTTGACGAGGTCACCGGGGATGCCCAGCTCGTCGATGACGGCGAGGACGATGGCGGCGAACGCCTCGTTGATCTCGTAGCGCTGCACCGACGCGAGGTCCCAGCCGGCCCGCTCCAACGCCTGCCACACGGCGGGCACGGGCCCCAGGCCGAACAGCCCCGGCTCGACGGCGGCGATGCCGTAGGACACGAGGCGCGCGACCGGGCGCAGGGCGCGACGCTCGGCCCAGGCTTCGTCCATCAGCACGACGGCTGCCGCCCCGTCGTTCAGCCCGGGGGCGTTGCCGGCCGTGATGGTGCCGTCCGGCCGGAAGGCCGACTTGAGGCGCGCCAGGGCCTCGGCGGTGGTGTCCGGCCGGTTGTGCTCGTCCGTGTCGAACAGCGTCGTCCCCTTCCGGCCGGCGACCTCGACGGGCACGGTCTCGGTGCGGAAGCGGCCCTCGGACTGCGCCGCGGAGAACCGCGCCTGCGAGCGGGCGGCCCACTGGTCCTGCTCGCCCCGGCTGATCTGGAACATCTCCGCGAGATCCTCCGTGTGCCAGCCGGACGCCTTGCCCGAGAAGGCGTCGTTCAGGCCGTCTCGGAGCGCGCTGTCGAGGAGTTGCGCGTCCCCCATCCGGTAGCCCCAGCGGCCGCGCCCGACGAGGTACGGCGCGAGGTCCATGCTCTCCATGCCGCCCGCCACCGCGGCGTCGACGTTGCCGAGCAGGATCTCCTGCGCCACGGAGACGATGGCCTGGGCGCCCGACCCGCAGACGCGGTTCACGGTCAGCGCCGGCGTCTCAACCGGCAGGCCGCCGCGGATGGCCGCCTGGCGGGCCGGGTTCATCCCGTTGCCGGCCTGGATCACGTTGCCCATCACGAGGGTGCCGACCTCGTCGGGGCGGATGCCGGCCCGCTCCACCGCGGCCCTGATCGCGGCCGCGCCGAGGGAGGTGGCCTCGACGTCCCGGAGGGCTCCCCCGAGGGTGCCGATGGGCGTGCGGACCGGTTCGGCGAATACGACGCGACGGCTGCTGGACATGCTCGATTCCTTCCTGCGGGGGTTGCCCGCCCAGGCCGCCCCAGAGGCGGGACAGTCGGCGCGACCGGGGGGCGGGCCCGGTCGCGCCAGTGCTGATGCGGGTCAGGCGTCCTTGGGAGCGCGCCCGACCCGCGGTCGCCGGGTCTGAGGGGGCGATAGACCCCGGCGACATCAGGCGGGCCTGTCGGCCGCCTGATCCTCTGATGGGGTAATCCGTCTCGGTCCGCGGTCAGGCGTTCGCGCCGCCGTCGACCGTCACCGCGGTCCCGGTGACGTACTTGGCCTTGTCGCTCGCCAGGAACGCCACGGCGTTGCCGATGTCGTCGACCTCGCCGTAGCGGCCTAGCGGCGAAAGCGCCTTGAGGGCCGGGCCGAAGTCGCCGTGGGCCGGGTTCATGTCGGTGTCGATGGAGCCGGGCTGGACGACGTTGACGGTGATGCCGCGCGGGCCGAGCTCCCTCGCCAGGCCCTTGGTGAAGGCGGTCAGCGCCGACTTCGTCAGCGCGTAGACCGACAGCCCGGCGCCGCCCGGGACCCGGTCGGCGAAGTAGCTCCCGATGTTGATGATGCGGCCGCCCTCGCCGAGATGCGGAATGGCGGCCTTGCTCGCCAGGACCGGGGCGCGGACGTTGACGTTCAGGAGGGCGTCGATGTCCGAGAGCGCCATGTCCTTGACCTCGGAGAAGCGGATGATCCCCGCGTTGTTGACGAGGATGTCCAGCCCGCCGAGCGCCTCGACGGCCTTTCCGACGGAGGCCCCGACCGCGTCCGGGTCGGCGCTGTCGGCCTGGATGGCGACGCCGCGGCGGCCCTGCTCCTCGACGGCGCGAACGACGCCCGCGGCGGCGTCCGCCGACTTCTCGTAGGTGATGGCCACGTCGGCCCCCTCGGCGGCCAGGGCCTTGGCGATTGCGGCGCCGATGCCGCGGCTCGCGCCGGTGACGAGGGCGCGCTTTCCTTGAAGTGACATCGTCGTTCTCCTCAGTTGGGGATTGTCTTGGGTCGTCCGGCCGGCTGTTCCGGTCATGCCTTCTCGAAGTTCAGCGCTCCGAGGAAGTCCATCTTTCCGAGATCGACTCCGTTATGGCGGAGGATCGCGTAGATCATGGTGAGGTGGAAATAGACGTTGGGTATGGTGATCTGCAGCACGTAGTCCTTGGCCGCGAGGACTTTGCCCGGCGCCCATGGAAGCATGATCTTTCGTTCGGCGGCGCCCTCGTAAGCGTGTGCTTCGACGCCCTCGATGAACGAGAGGGTCTTCGCGACGCGGGCGCGCAGCTCCGGGAACGTCGTCTCGGTGTCGTCGTGCCGGGGCGGCGCCAGGCCGGCGAGCCGCGCCCCCGCCTTCACGTAGTCGCAGGCGCTGGTGACCTGGTAGGCGAGCGGCGCCATGTCGGGGGCGAGGCGCGCCGAGGCCAGCACGCCGGCGTCGAACTTCCGCTCCGCGGCATGTTTCTCGGCCTTGTCGAGCCAAGCGTCGACGAGCCTGAGCGTGCTGGCGCATTGGGAGACGATGTCGTGGTGCATCGGATGGTCTCCGTCGATTGGGCGCGGCGCTTCAGAAGAAGGCGTAGCGGGCCGCTTCCGTGAGGGTCGCGGTGGCCTGGACGTACGGGGACGAGCCGTGGCTGAGGCGCGCCACCCCGAGCTCCGCGAGGCGACGCTTCGGCGGGACGCCCTCTCCCGTCAGGACGTTGACCGGCAGGCCGGCGACCTCGACCACGCGCCGGATCAGGCCCTCGTCGCGCAGGCCCGGCACGAAGAACCCGGAGGCGCCGGCCTCCCGGTAGGCCTTGGCCCGGTCCAACGCCTCCACGATGGCCACCTCCGGGGCGGGCCCGCGGCCCAGGAACAGGTCCGTCCTGGCGTTGATGAAGAGCGGGAGGCCGAGGCTGTCCGTGGCCTCGCGGATGGCCGCGATCCGGCGGGCCTGCCGGTCGATGGGGTAGAAGCCGGGGCCCTGGACGACCCGGTCCTCGAAGTTGATGCCGACGACGCCGAGGGCCACGAGCCGCGAGACGTTCCCGGCGAGCTCGTCCTCGTCCTCGGCGTAGCCGCCCTCGAAGTCGACCGAGAGGGGCGCATCGACGACGGCGGCGATGCGCGCGACGACCTGCTCGACGGCCGAGAGCGGGATGACCTCGCCGTCGCGGTAGCCCTGCGCCTCGGCGACCGCCCAGCTGCTGGTGGCGACGGCCTTGGCGCCGCCCTGGACGATGGCCTTCGCCGAGCCGGCGTCCCAGGCGTTGTAGAGGACCAGCGGCGTGTCCCTCGTGTGCAGCGACGCGAACAGCTTCGCCTTCTCGACCTGTGTCATGACGGGCTCCTGGTTTTGACGGGGGTTACGAGGGGCGGGCTGATCGGCCCGACCCGTGGGCAGGGATCAGGCGGAATGCGGTACCGGGGCCTTCGCGGCCTCGGGGCCGGCCACCTCAGGGCTCGCCGCCCGGCGCTTCGCGCCCAGCCCGCGAACGATCACGTAGAAGGTCGGCGTGAACACGAGGCCGAAAAGGGTCACGCCGAGCATGCCCGTCAGCACGGCGGTCCCGAGCGACTGCCGCATCTCGGAGCCGGCGCCGGTGGCGATGGCCAGCGGCACGACGCCGAGGATGAAGGCGAACGAGGTCATCAGGATCGGGCGCAGGCGCACCCGCGCCGCCTCGACGGCCGCCGCCTTGGCGCTCTCCCCGTGCTCCTCGGCCTGCCGGGCGAACTCGACGATCAGGATGGCGTTCTTGGCGGCCAAGCCGACGAGGACGACGAACCCGATCTGCGCGAGGATGTCGATGGGCATGCCCCGCAGGTCGAGACCCGTCGCCGAGGCGAGCAGGCACATCGGCAGGATCAGCACGATGGCCAGCGGCACCATCCAGCTCTCGTACTGGGCGGCGAGCACGAGGAAGACGAACAGGCCCGCGGCGGCGAAGATGGCGACCGTCGGCGTGCCCTGCTGCTCCTCCTGGTGGGCGAGGTCGGTCCACTCGAAGTCGAAGCCGGCCGGGAGCACCTGCCTCGCGAGCTCGGACATCGTCGCGATGGCCGTGCCCGACGACACGCCGGGTCCGGCCGCGCCCATGATCTCGGCAGCCGGGTAGAGGTTGTAGCGCGGCACGCGGTAGGGCGCGGTCTGGGTCTTGAAGGTCGCGACCGAGCCGACCGGCACCATCTCGCCGCTGGCGTTGCGCGCCTTGAGCCGGGCGATGTCGTCGGCGTTCCGGCGGAACTGCTCGTCGGCCTGGACGAACACCGGGTAGGTCCGCCCGATGAAGTTGAAGTCGTTGACGTACTGCGAGCCGATGTAGAGCTGCAGCGTCGAGAACACGTCGGCGGGCGTCAGGCCGACCTTCTCGGCCTTCAGGCGGTCGATGTCGGCGTAGATGGAGGGTGCGCCGGCGTTGAAGAGGGTGAACACGCCCCCGAACTTCCCGGACTGGTTGGCGGCGGCGACGAGGTCGTTGGTCGCCTTCGCCAGGGCCTGGGGCCCGTGGTCGCCGCGGTCCTGCACCATCAGCTTGAAGCCGCCGGCGGCGCCCAGGCCCTGCACGGGCGGCGGGTTGACCACGATGACGTAGGCGCCCTGGATGCCGGCGAGACGGGCCCGGATCTTCGGCAGCATGGACGCCGCGTTGATGCCGGGCACGTGCTCGTCGTAGAGCGAGGGCAGGCCGTAGAAGACCGTGCCGACGTTCGGCGCGATGGTGCCGGTGGTCACGTCGAATCCGGTGACCGGCGAGGTGTGGGTGATGCCCTTCACCTCGGGCGTGTCGAGGATGATGTCGTTGATCTGCCGGACGACCGCGTCGGTCCGTTCCAGGCTGGAGCCCGGCGGCAGGAAGGCGACGACCGCCTGGTAGCCGATGTCCTGGTCGGGGATGAAGCCGGAGGGCATCCGCGACATCTGGAAGCCCGTCAGGCCGATCAGGGCGACGTAGACGACCGCGACCACGGCGGCCGCCCGGATGAGGCGCCCGGTGAACCGGCCGTAGCTCGACGACAGCCACTCGAAACCGTGGTTGAAGCGGCCGAACAAGGCCGCCAGGATACGGCCGAGGAGCCCCTTCGGCGCGTGGTGGTCATGCGGCTTCAGGAGCACCGCGCACAGGGCCGGGCTGAGCGTCAGCGAGACGAAGCAGGAGATCACCGTCGAGGCGGCGATGGTGATGGCGAACTGCTTGAAGAACAGCCCGGAGATGCCGGAGATGAACGCCGTCGGGACGAACACGGCGCACAGGGTCAGCGCGATGGCGATGAGCGCCGTCGAGACCTCGGTCATCGTCTTGTGGGCGGCGTCCCGCGGCGACAGGCCGGCCGCCATGTTGCGCTCGACGTTCTCGACCACCACGATGGCGTCGTCGACCACGATGCCGACCGCCAGCACGAGGCCGAACATCGACAGGTTGTTGATCGAGGCGCCGAACAGCGACAGCAGCGTGAAGGTGCCGATCAGCGAGATCGGGATGGCGATGACCGGGATGATGGTCGCGCGCCAGCTCTGGAGGAAGACGAAGACCACGGCGACGACGAGGAGCACCGCCTCGAAGATGGTATGGATGACACCGTCGATGGACTGGTCGACGAAGTTCGTCGGATCGTAGATCTTGATGTAGTCGATGCCGGTCGGGAACTTCTTCTTGAGCTCCGCCATCTTGTCCCAGATCGCGTGGTGCAGCTGGTAGACGTTGGCGTCGGGCGTGGCGATGACGAACCAAGGGGCTGAGGCGTACCGGTCGGCGTAGGCCTTGGAGCTGTAGTCGGCGGACCCAACCTCGGCCCGCCCGATGTCGCGGACGCGGGTTATGCGGCCCTGGCTGTCCGACTTGACGATGATGTTCTCGAACTCCTCCGGCGTGGTCAGCCGGCCCAGCGTCTCGACGTTGATCTGGTAGGCCGCCGGGCTCGACTGCGGCGGCTTGTTGAGCACGCCCGCCGAGACCTGCGCGTTCTGGGCCCGGATGGCGGCCAGGATCTCGTTGGCGGTGATGTCGTAGGCGGCGGCCTTGTCCGGGTCGATCCAGACGCGCATCGAGTATTGGCGCTCGCCGTAGATCTGGAAGTCGGCGACGCCCGGGATGCGCGCGATCTCGTCCCGGATGCGCAGCATGTAGTTCGAGATGTACTCGGGCGAGCGGGACCCGTCCGGGGAGTAGACGTGCACGCCGAGCAGCAGGGCCTGGATGGTCTTCTTGACCTGCACGCCTTGGAGCTGGACCTCCTGGGGCAACCGGCTGAGGATGTCCTGGACGCGGTTGCGGGTCAGCAGCAGCGCGGTGTTCACGTTGGTGCCGATCTTGAAGATCACCGTGACCGTCAGCGCCCCGTTCCCGGTCGACTGGCTGGTGATGTAGTCCATGCCCTCGACACCGTTGACCGATTGCTCGATGGGCGTCGCGACGGTCCGGGCGATGGTCTCGCCCGAGGCGCCCGGGTAGGTCGCCGTGATCTGGATCGTCGGCGGGACGATGCTCGGGTACTGGGCGATGGGCAGCGAGACCATCGTCGCCAGGCCGAACACCACGATGAAGACGTTGAGCACCACGGCGAACCGGGGGTGGTCGATGAAGAAGTGCGCGAGTTTCATGACGGCCCCCTGCCGTGGCGGTGCGTGGACCCGGGTTCAGTTCTGGGCGACGGCGACGGAGACCGTGGCCTGCTTGGCCGAGACCTTCGTCCCGGGGCGGGCCAGCGCGATTCCGTCGACGATGACCCGGTCGGTCGGCGCCAGGCCCGAGCGGATCACCCGCAGTCCGTCGCGCAGGTCGCCGACCTCGACCTTCTTCGCGGTCACGACGTCCTCGGCGCCGACCGTCATGACCACGAAGTCCGACTGGTCGGGCAGCACGGCGGCGTCGGGCACGAGCAGCGCCGGTGCGGGCTTCGAGAGCGCGACGCGGACGCGGGCGAACTGACCCGGCGACAGGAACAGGTCCGGGTTGGCGTAGGTCGCGCGGGCGTGGATGGTGCCGCTGGAGCGGTTCAGGACGTTGTCGACGAAGTCGAGCTTGCCCGTCCGGTCGAAGGTCGTCTCGTCGCCGAGCGAGGCCGTGACCGTCTTTGAGAGCGGCTGCTTCTGGTCGCGACCGCGCTGGAACCGGAGCCAGTCCTGCTCGCTCATGTCGAAGTCGAGGTAGATCGGGTCGAGCGAGACGATGGTGGCGAGCAGCGTCGTGGCGCTCGTCCCGGCGCGGCTTCCGGCGATCAGACCCCCGAGCGAGACCTGCCGGGCGCCCACGCGGCCGGTGAAGGGCGCGGTGACCCGGGTGTATTCGAGGTCGAGCCTGGCGTCTCGGACGCGCGCCTCGCTGGTGTCGACGGCGGCGCGGGCGGCGGACTGCTCGTTCACGCGCTGATCCAGGGTCTCCTGGGTGGCGAACTGGCTGCGGGCCAGGGACTGGGAGCGGGCGAGCTGGCTGTCGGCGAGGCCGAGCCGGGCCTTGGCCGTCTCAAGCTGCGCCTGGGCCTCCGCGAGCTTGATCTCGTAGGGGCGCGGGTCGACCACGAAGAGCAGGTCGCCCTTCCTGACGATGTCGCCGTCCTTGAAGTGGATCTCGGTGAGCGTGCCGCCGACCTGGGCGCGCAGCTCGACGCGGTTGACGGCCGAGAACTGGCCGAGGCCGGTCAGCCGGACGTCGACGTCGCGTTCGGCGGGGGCCGCCACGGTCACGGTCGGGACGGGGGCCGCCACCGGGGTGGCCGCATGGGTGGCTTCGTAGTGGCCGTAGCCGTACCAGCCGGCACCCCCGAGCAGCGCCGCGAGAAGCGGCAGGGCGACGAACCGCGACTTGGAGGAGCGCCGCGGCGTGCCGTCCTGCGGGAGGGCCTCGAAATCCGTCAGGGATTTGGGGGCGACGTCGATCATGACCGAGGTTCCTTCGCGCTCCGGCCCCGAGGGACCTTTATTTGTGGAGCGTTTGCTCCTATAATCTGCATATGGCGAGGCGCACGGCCCCGTCAACACATTTTTGGAGCGAAGGCTTAGAAAAATGTCGGAGCCGCAAAAAAGGGGCCGCGGTCGACCCCCGAAGCTCGACCGGCAGGCAGCCCTGCGGGACGCGATGACGCTGTTCTGGGAGAACGGCTACGAAGGTACGACCTTCGACGACCTCATCGGCAAGATGAGCATCAGCCCGTCGAGCTTCTACAACGCGTTCGGCAGCAAGGAGCAGCTCTACCGGGAGGCGACGGAGTGCTTCGTCGAGGGCGCCCGCGAGTGGATCCTCGGAAGCCTGTTCGAGGAGGGCGTGACCGCGCGCGCGGCTTTCTCGAACCTGTTCGAGGCGGCGGCGACCCATTTCACGATGCCTGGCACGCCGCGCGGCTGCATGGTCTCGCTGTCCGGCACGCACCAGGCCGCGAGCCTCGCGCCGCTGCGCGAGATGATGGTCGACATCCGCGCCGGGACGGAGACCTACTTCGCCGAGCGCCTCCGCAAGGGGATCTCGGACGGCGACGTGCCGGCTGACATCGACGTGGACGCTCACGCGGCCTTCCTCCACACGCTGCTGCGCGGCCTCGCGGTCCAGGCCCGCGACGGCGCCTCCTGCGAGAAGCTCGTGAGGATCGCGAAGGCCGGCCTCGCGGGGATGCCGGGGCGGATGGACGCGTGACGGCGTCCGGCGTGGTCGCCACGTCCATGTGGCCGCAGCCGGCGATCTGGCGGTTTGCCGGCCGCCCCGCCCCGCCCGGATGTCCCTGCGAGCGTCGGCCTCGCGGCGCCCCCCGGGCGTTTGTCCCTTCTTTGCGTCTCGGCACAAAGGTCAACGGGGCGTCAATTCCTGCCAAACGGCAGGAGAGCATCCGGCCAATTCAGCCCAATCCTTCCCGAGAGGTTGCCGACTGCCGGGATCGGGTCGCGGAGTTCGCGGACGGTGCTCCCGCCGCGGTGGTCGAGAATGCCTTCCCTCGGCACTTCAACCCTTCGCAGGATTGTCGTGGACCAAGTTTCACCCGCCGATATAGGCCGCTAGCTCGTCCGGCGTACCTTGCGGGAACGCCAGTTTCAGGTGGTCCAGGAACGCCGAGACGCGCGCGCTGAGCAGCCGGCGCGACGGATAGAGCGTCCAGAGCGTGATCTCGGGGCCCTCGACGTCTCCCCAATGGGCGAGGGTGCCGGCCTCCAGGTCGCGGCTCACGAGCGAGATGGGCAGGGCCGCGGCCCCGACGCCGACCCGGACCGCGTCGCGGATCATGATCATCGACGACAATCGGAGGATCGGCTCGAACGGTATGCGCGACCGTCCGCCTAGCGTTCCCACCTGCCAGGCCCTGCCGACGCCAGAGCCGCGCACCACTGCCGGCACGACCCGGTTGCCGGGGGGACGCGCCAGCATCGCGCTGGCCACGACGACCATCCGGTCGCGCAGGAAGATGCGGCCGACCAAACTCTCGTCCGTCTCCGGGTTCACCCTGATGACGAGGTCGTAGCCTTCCTCGACCATGTCGGTGGCGCGGTCCTCGGTCGTGACCTCCAGTTGGACCTGGGGGTGCTTCATCGCGAACTCGGCCGCGAGCCTCCCCATCGCGACCTGCGAGAACAGGAGTGGCGCACTGATCCGCAGCCGGCCCCGCGGCTTCGCGCCGCCCGAGGCGATGGCAGCCGCGGTCTCGTCGAGCTCGGCCAGCAGCGTTCCCGTCCGCTCGTGGAGCGCGCGCCCCTCCTCGGTCAGCTTCAGCGTGCGGGCGCCGCGCTCGAACAGACGCAGGGCGAGCGCGGCCTCCAGCTCGGCGACCCGGCGCGACAGCGTCGCCTTCGGACGCCCCGCCGCCCGCGCGGCGCGCCCGAACCCGCCGTGGCGGGCAACGAGGTTGAAGTCGGCGAGGGCCAGGAGGTCCATGTGTTCCACCTATGAGACGGATCGTCCAGATATAGCACCTTTCGGCACGGACATGGATCGCTAACTTCCGGCCTGTCACCGACAGCAAACCGGAGAGTTTCCATGACCATCCTCGTCACCGGTGCCACCGGCACCATCGGCCGCCATGTCGTCGACAATCTGGTGAAGCGCGGCGCGGACGTGCGCGCCCTGGTCCGCGATCCCGCCAAGGCCGGCTTGCCGGCGGGTGTCACCGTAGTCCCCGGCGACCTGCTCGACGTCGACGCCCTGCGAAGCGCCTTCTCGGGCGTCTCGACCCTGTTCCTGCTCAACGCGGTGGTACCCGACGAATTCACCCAGGCGCTGATCGCGCTCAACGTCGCCCGGGAGGCCGGGATCAAGAGGGTCGTCTACCTGTCGGTGATCCACAGCGACGTCTACGTGAACGTGCCGCACTTCGCGGGCAAGTTCGGCGTCGAGCGGATGATCGAGGCGATGGGCTTCGAGGCCACCATCCTGCGCCCCGCCTACTTCATGCAGAACGAGATGACGGTGAAGGACGTCGTCCTCCAGCACGGCGTCTACCCCATGCCCATCGGGGCCAAGGGGCTGGCCATGGTCGACGCGCGTGACCTCGGCGAGGTCGCGGCCATCGAGCTCATCCGCCGCGAGCGGGCCGACGGGCCGCTTCCGCTCGACCGGATCAACGTCGTGGGCCCCGAGACGCTGACCGGCGCGGACGTGGCCGCGATCTGGTCGGAGGTGCTGGGACGTCCCATCGCCTATGGCGGCGACGACACCGCCGGGTTCGAGCGGAACCTCAGGCAGTTCATGCCGGGCTGGATGGCCTACGACATGCGCATGATGGCCGAGCGCTTCCTGAGCGACGGCATGGTCCCGGAGGCCGGCGACGTCGAGCGGCTGACCACGCTTCTGGGACGTCCGCTGCGCACCTACCGCGATCTCGCCACCGAGATCGCGGCTGCCTGAAGCGGAATCGCCGTGCCAACCCCCTCGAAAGGAGCGTCATCATGATCTACTCGACCGCGACCGTCCCGGTGAACCCGCCGGGCGAGACCCCGCTGACCCGCGCCCAGGCATGGCGGGGCCTCGTCCTCAAGGCCCGCGACGCCCGCCAGTTCCTGCCGCCTGGTCTCTGGACGCGCTGCGAGGTCACCGAGGAGAGCGCGACCCACATCGTGCGCGAGGCCACCATCGGCGGCGTCGAGCTGCGTGAGATCATCGCCTTCGAGCCCGGGGCGAAGATGACCTTCTTCCAGGCCACCGGCCCCCGGGAGGGCGCCATCGTCAACGAGCTGTTCGAGGACGAGGGAGGCGCGCTCCAGCTTCGGTTCTACTGCTACCTCGGCCTGCGCGGGAAGGCGCCGGGCGGACCCGAGGAGCAGGCCGAGCAGGCGCAGTTCGACGGCGACAAGGGCTACAAGGCCGCCCTGCTGTCGACGCTGAAGCGCACCCGCGCATTGCTCGCCGAGGGCGCGCTTTAGAAGCGCCGAGGCGGGGATGCCAGGTGCTAAGGGGCGGCTACCGGCCGGCCTCGGTAGGTTGCCGACCGGTAGCCGAGTGTCGGATTTCGACCACTAGGCCGCCGGACGGCGGGCCGCCGCGAGGGCCAACCCGAACGTCACCATCAAAGAGCCGCTCGCCCGATTGACCCAGAGCAGGCCCCTGGGGCTCGCCATGAACCTCCTGAGGCGCGAGCCGGCGAAGGCATAGGTGACGACCGACACTCCCTCGAACACGAGGTAGAAGCCCCCGACGACGGCGAAACTCGCCCAGTAGTCGTCGGGGTCGATGAACTGGGGGAAGAAGGCGGTGAAGATCAGGATCGCCTTGGGGTTGCCGAGGGCGACGAGGAACTCCTGCCGGAACAGGCCGGAAACGCTCCGCGCCGTCGCGCCCGGCGTCTCCCCGAGGCCGGCATGGTCCTTCGCGATGATCAGGCGGGCGCCGATCCAGACCAGGTAGGCGGCGCCCACCCACTTCAGCGCCGAGAACAGGAGTTCCGAGGTCGTGAGCAGCACCCCGAGACCGAGGGCGGTGACGAGGATCATGATGGCGAAGGCGAAGAGCCGGCCCGTCGCCGCGGTCACCGCCGTACCCATGCCGTGCCGCGCGCTCGTGGTCACGGCGAGGAGGTTGTTTGGGCCGAACGCCATTGCCAGCGCGAAGCAGGCCGGGACGAACAGCAACAGAGTCTGATGGGACATGGGACGCGTTCCGGTGCGGTCGTCGTGGGGGGCTCGGCCTGTCACGCGGCCTTGGGCACGGGGGCGCGGTGGATGAGCCTGAGCGCGCCGGCCTGCACAAGCAGCGTACTCGCCGTGGCGGCCAGGAAAGCCGGCACGATGCCGGCCGGTATCAGCAACAGTCCGAGCACGAAGAAGAACGTGGCGAAGCCGTAGAGCGCCAGCACCATGCCGCGCAGCACCTGGCTGGCCATGGCGGTACCCCGCATGCGGTGGGCGAAGACGGCGAGGATGGCGCCGAAGACCGGGAAGCTGGCCATCACGCCGGCGGTCTTGGCCCCGACGAACGCCGCGGCCGCGGTCAGCGTCAGGACGAGCGTCGTCGCCACGCCCATGCGCGCCGGCAGGTCCCACCAGGGCGCCGCGACGGTGCCGCGCACGGTCTCACGATGGGGGATGAGGTGCGCCGATGCGGTAAGCATCAGGAGCGCCAGGACGAAGTAGCCCCAGTGCGGCAGGGGCAAGGCTTGGATGAGGAAGCCGGTGCCCGCATAGGCCAGCGCCCCACCCAGCAGGGCGAGCGCCCAGCCCTGCCGGGCCAGGAGGGCGTAGCCGAGACTGAAGCAGGCCTGCGCCGCCGTGCCGACCAGGGACCCGTTGGTGGCGGCCGCGGCGAAGTCGGGCCCGTACTGGATAGCCAGGAAGGCCGCCACCGGGCCGGAGGTCAGGGGCAGGCCGACGAGCCAACCCCCGATGGCATCGCCCCAGCGCCGCCCGGCAAGGCTCGCGGCCAGGATGAGGAGGGGCGGCAGCACCAGCTTGAGGAGGATGAGGCTCATGGACGAAGGGTCTTGTCGGGCAAGCCGCGGGCGGCCGCGCAGGTCGGGCGCCGCGCATCGCGGCGCTCTCCGGGAAAGGGCTGGGAAGCCGCAGGCGTCGCCACGACTGCTAGTCCTGAGACGTATCCGCGACAAACCAATTGTCGTCACTTGATGCGTGAGCGAGGCTCACGCATACACCGGGCATGGTCGACCGCCTCCCGCCGCTGCAGACGCTCCGCGCCTTCGAGGCCGCCGGCCGCCTCGCGAGCATGACGCTCGCCGCCGAGGAGCTGCATGTCACCCACGGGGCGGTAAGCCGGCACGTCCAGACGTTGGAGCGGCATCTCGGCGTCACCTTGTTCCGACGGTTGACCCGCCGGATCGTGCTGACCGACGAGGGCGCCGCGTTCCTCGCCGTCGTCCGCCGCGCCCTCACCGAACTCGCGCAGGAAGCGGAGCGCCTGCGGGGCCACGGGAGCCTGACGCGCTTGTCGGTCAGCACGAGCGTCTCGTTCGCCAGCAAGTGGTTGGCGCCTCGCCTTCACTGCCTGAAGACGCGGCATCCGGAGCTGGACGTCCACCTCGACGTCACGGACCTCAACGTCGACCTGAACGCTGGGCGGTTCGACGCGGCCGTCCGCTACGGCGTCGGCCGGTATCGGCAAGCCGAGGCCGAACGCATCCTTGAGGAGACCGTCACGCCGCTGTGCAGCCCCGGCTACCTCACCGGCATGGGAGCGGCGCCTTCCATCGAGAGCCTCGCCGGTTGCACGTTGCTCCACGAGGACCGCATGTTGCCGAACTGGGAGCGGTTCTTCGCGTCCGTGGGGGCGAGGGGAATCCGCGGGCGCCAGAACCCGGCCTACAGCCACGCCAGCATCGCCATCGAGGCGGCCATCCGCGGGGAAGGCGTCCTGCTGGGACGCAGCGCGCTCGTGGCCGACGACGTGGCCGCTGGGCGCCTGGTCGCCCCCTTCCCGGAGGCGCGCCTCGCCGCCGAGCGGGGCTACGACCTCGTCTATCGTCCCGGCAATCGCGAGCATCCCAAGGTCCGTGCCCTTAGGGACTGGCTGGCCGACGAGATCCGCCGGTCTCCCGGCGACTTGGCGGCCATGGCCCCGGGCGACGGCGCCTGACTTCGGTCAGGCGTGCCCGAGGACCTTGCGGTTCCTGTCCTCGATCACCGCGCGGGTGTTGGCCGTGGCCCCCGGCCCAGGGGCGTACCGCACGTTCCGGAAGGTCAGGGGCCTGCCATCCGTGCCACGGACGGTGATCGGCTCGACCGGCTCGCCGGTGGCGTCGTCGACGAACTCCGTCGGGTACTTGCAGTCCGGAACCAGCCAGCGGTCGCCCCACTGCTTGAGCGCGACGATGACCGGGTAGAGGTCCTCGCCCTTCGGGGTCAGCCGGTAGCCCTCGGTGTTGGCGCGCTCCCCAAGCTCGAAGCGCTCGATGATGCCGAGCTCGGTCAGGCGCTGCAGGCGGGCGGTGAGGATGTTGCGGGCGATGCCGAGCCCGCGCTGGAACTCGTCGAACCGCCGTGCGCCCTGGGTGCACTCCCGCACGATGAGCAGCGACCACCACTCGCCGACCTCGTCGAGGGCGCGGGCGATGGAGCAGTTCATGCCGGAGAAGCTCTTCCGCTGCATCGGACCCTTCCGCGAGAAAACAGTTGCATCATAAAACTGTCGCCGATAGTTTCATCATGCAACTGCGTTGGCCGAGGGTCAAGGCGCAGTGCCGGAGGAGGCCGCCATGGATAGGCGTTTGCTCGTACTCGCCCTGGGCATGTTTGCGCTCGGCACCGACAGCTTCGTGATGGCCGGGGTGCTCCCGGAGATTGCCAGGGGCTTCGACGTCTCCATCGGCGCGGCCGGCCAGGTCACGACCGTCTACGCCATCACCTACGCGCTCATGGCGCCTACCGTCGCCGCGGTCGCGGCGAACGTGCCCCGCAAGACCCTGCTGCTGGCGAGCCTGGCGACCTTCGTGGTCGCCAACCTGGCCACGGCGCTGGCGCCGACCTTCGGCTTCGCCCTAGCCACGCGCGTCCTGGCCGGGATAGGCGCGGCGATGTTCGCCCCGACCGCCACGGGCGCCGCCGCGAGCATGGTGCCGCCCGAGAAGCGGGGCTTCGCGCTCGCGGTGGTGATCACGGGCCTGACGACCTCGACCGCGCTCGGCACGCCGGCCGGCGCGCTGATCGGCGGCCTCGGCGACTGGCGCTGGACGATGGTGTTCGTGTCCGCCCTCGCCGCCGTCTCCGGGCTGGGCGTGTGGGCGCTGCTCTCGGAGCTTCCGTTGCCGCCGGCCATCGGCCTGGCGAAGCGCCTGGCGCCCGTCGCCGACCCGCGCGTGGCGCTGACCCTGCTGACCACCCTCGTCTACCAGACCGGCCACTTCATCAGCTACACGTACTTCACCGTCGTCCTCGACCGCGCGCTTGGCCACGACACGCTCCTGATCAGCGCGCTGCTCGTCCTCTGGGGCGCGAGCGGCATGGTCGCGAACCTCGTGACCGGGCGCCTGTCCGACGTCATCGGGAACCGTCGGGTGATCCTGGCCGGTCTGGTGATCCTCATCGCCGATATGGCCTGGCTGCCCACCGCGGGCGCCCACCTCTGGACGACGGTCATCGCCGTCGCTGTCTGGGGCGCGGTCGCCTGGGGCCTGCTCGCCCCGCAGCAGCACCGCCTCGTGGTCGTCGCCCCGCAATCCGCCCCGGTGGTACTCGGCCTGAACACCTCGGGCACGTACCTCGGGGTGACCGCGGCCGGCGTCATCGGCGCGCTGGCCATCCCGAGCGTCGGCGCGCACGACCTCGGCTACGTCGGCGCCGGCATCGTGGTCGTCGCCCTTGTCCTTGCCGAGCTCGCGACCCTTAGGATCAACGCGGCCAACCGCTCCGCCCACAACGCGGCGTTGGCTGCCGCCTGAACCGCGGCGTATCGGGCCTCGGCCCGAAGGCCGGGAATGGCCCCGCTAGCGGGGCCATTCCCGTGCGTGGGTTTTCGAGCCCCGCAGACCGATCCATTCCCTGAGGGGCAGTCGTGACATCCACCTCGCAAGCCATCGCCCCTGGCGAGGCGCCAGCCGCCGCCTCGCCCCTATCGACCCTCGCGCTGTTCGGGTTCGTGGTGACGGCCTGGAGCCTGAATTGGGTCGTCATGAAGGTGGCCGTGCAGGAGGTCAGGCCGCTCTGGGCGGTCGCCATCCGCACCGCGCTCGCCGCCGTCGTGCTCTTCCCACCCTTGCTGGCCACCAGGCAGCTTCGCCGTCCCCCGCGCGCCGACCTGCCCGTCCTGCTCGCCATCTCGCTGTTCCACATGACCGCCTTCGCGGCCTTGATGACGATGGGGCTGGCGCTCGTCCCTGCCGGCCGCGCCATCGTGCTCGGCTACACCACGCCCCTCTGGGTGGCGCCCGCCGCCTTCGTCTTCCTCGGCGAACGCATCTCGGCCCGGCAATCGGCCGGCATCGTCGTCGGCCTCGCCGGCCTGCTGCTGCTCTTCGGGCCGGCGAGCCTGGACTGGGGGAACCGGGAGGCCCTCCTAGGCCAGGTTCTGTTGCTCGCGGCGGCCCTCTGCTGGTCGGTGAGCATCGTCTACACCCGCGCCCATCGCTGGGTGGCGACGCCGCTGCAGCTCATGCCCTGGCAGTGCCTGCTGGCCACGATGGTGCTCGCCAGCCTCGCGTTCCTGGTCGAGGGACCGCCACCTGATCCTGGCCGGACGAGCACGGCCGCCTTGCTGGCGCTCGCCTACAACGGCGTGATCGGCACCGCCCTTGGCTTCTGGGCGATGACGGTGGTGAACCGGCGGGTTCCCGCCACCACGGCCGCTTTGGGGGTCCTTGCGACACCGGTGCTTGGCATCGGCCTCTCCGCCGCCGTCCTCGGTGAGGGGCTCGACCCCATGCTCATCCTGTCCGCCTTCATCATCCTCGCCGGCATCGCCATGGGCGTCACCGGGCGCAAACGGTCCGCGTAACGCCGATGCCGGCTCTGCCATGCGGCGTCGACCGACGACGACCGTGCGAAGGCGGACGGAGTGTCGGGCTCACCGCCTCTCCTGTCGGTCGACCGGCGGGTAGAACTGTGGGCTCTCGCGGCGGTCGAACATGCCGTAGTCGCGGATCACCCGCACGGTCCGGATGCGCATGCGTTCGGCCTGGGTCGGCGCACGAGGCTTGAACGCAGAGGCCGCGTCGGGGTCGGCCCACGACAACAGAAGCAGGGCCTTGCCGGGATTGTAGATCGAGTCGAACGTGTCCGATGCCACGAGTCCGCCGGCCGTGAGCGCGAGCCCGAGCGCGCCCGCCAGGTCGTCCGGCAGGGACTGGCCGGCGCGGGGCACCGTCTCGCACAACTGGCACACCTTGGCGTCGCCGACCTCGGTCACGTCGAGCCGCTGCTCGCGCACCGCATGACCCTGGGGCGGGTGGCTGTCCGCCGTCACCTCGCCGACCCGAAGGTGATAGTCGGAAAATACCTCGAACCGGCCCTTCTCTTGGACTAAGTGGTGGCCCGCATGCGTCCGCCAGCGGATCACCGACTTCTCGTCCCGCCAGGTCGAGTGCGACAGCACCCAACCCGGTCGGGTCCGGCTCGCGAAGCGCTCGTTGTCGATGAAGCCGTCGATGTTCTCCAACTCCGGCCTCAACGCCTTGCCGTGCTCAAGGTACGCATCCTTCCGCCCCTCGCCGGGACAGACCTCGAAGATGACCGAGAACATGCACTCTCCTTCGTTGTCGGTTTGGGTCAGGCCGAGTTGGTCCCGGCCAGGAAGCTGGCCGACGCATGCCAGAGCGCCTCGCGTCTGGCTTCGAGGTGCATCAGGTGCGTGCCGCGCCCGATCTTGAGGTCGCGCCGGTCGGGTGAGCCGGTGAAGGCATCGAACAGCCAGCGCGCGTCGGCATCGGTGGCGAGCCCGTCCCACTCCCCTCGGATGATGCACACGGGCACCCGGACGAGGGCGGGATCGTAGGGCAGTTCGCCGTGCCAGGCGCGCAGGATCTCGACGAACGGGCCCGAGGGCACCTTGACACTCTGCGGCTCGCGCGCCCGGCCGTCGGGGTCGCTGTCGAGGTAGCGCTCCGCCCAATCCTCGAACTCGGGCCGCGACAGCACCGGCGGCTCTCCCGGTGGCACGTCCTCGACGAAGCGGTCCCACTGCGCCTGCGCGGTGATCACCCGCCACGCCGGCCCGTCCGGGCGCGGCAGGTAGCGGGGTGGGTCGCGGCGCGCGATGGGCCCGAACAGGACGATCCGGTCGATCAGGTCCGGATGCCGGCCCGCGAGGATGCAGGCCGGCATGGAGCCCCAGGAGTGGGTGAGCAGGTTGACCCGCATGCCGCCTGTGACGGCATGGATGTGGCGAACGGCGGCTTCGAGCTGCCCGGCCGCCTCGGCTGCCAGGAGCAGGGGCCCGCTCGTGGCCGCAGGCAACGACATGGCTGGCTGCCGGTCCGAGAGGCCGAAGCCCAGGAAGTCCAGTGCCCAGACGTCGCGGCCTGCCCGGCCGAGCGCGTCCCGCCACGAGCCATTCCGGAAGCGATGAGCGACCGAGAGCGCCGAGGGGAAGGTCGCCCCATGCACGTACAGGACCGGGCGCCCCTGGCCCTCCGTTGGGGGCAGCCGCCGTAGGAACAGGGACAGCCCCGTCTCTGTATCCGTGATCCTGTGCTGCTCCTCGCGCGGATCCATCGGTTCGGCCGGCTTGTTCGGCATGGCGTCACCTCCTGCTGGGTTGGCGAGGAGATTGGGGTGTGAGGCGCAAGATGTCAGCGGAGAACGCTTCGGCCGTGGCCGAAGCGTTCGGTCGTGATCGACGACCGTCAAAGGCCTATGGTCCTGCGATGACGAACGCAGCGAGCCTGTCCGGAACCGCAGCCCTGATCGGGGATCCTGCGCGAGCGAATATCCTCACGGCCCTGCTCGACGGCCGTGCCCTGACGGCGACGGAACTCGCCTACACGGCGGGCGTCACGGCCCAGACCGCGAGCGGGCACCTCGCGAAGCTGGTCGAAGGGCGCCTGCTGGGCCTCGCCGTCCAGGGCCGGCACCGATACTTCCGGCTCGCCTCACCCGAGGTCGCCCGGATGCTGGAGACCATCCTGGTGGTGTCGGCAGCGGGGTCGGAGGCGACCAAGCCACGCGCGACGCCCCGGATCAGTCCGGAGATGCGGGAGGCCCGAACCTGCTACGATCACCTTGCCGGACGCCTCGGTGTCGCCATCGCCGACGCGCTGGTGTCGCGCGGCCTGATCGTGTTGGGGGACGAGGCCGGCGAGGCGACCGAGACCGGCCGCGCTTGGCTCGCGCAGTTCGGGGTGTCGGTCGAGCCTGCTGGCCGGAGCAAGCGTCTGTTCTGCCGTCCGTGCCTGGACTGGAGCGAGCGGCGACCACACCTCGCCGGCCGCCTTGGGGCTGCGCTGTGCCGCCGATGCGAGGAATTAGGCTGGGTTGATCGGGCCCGGAACGGGCGGGCCGTCACCGTCACCGAAACCGGCCGGAGCGGGTTCGCGGAAGCGTTCGGGTTTTAACGAGTGAGCGCTGGCAGCCGACCAGCGCGACCGTCGCAAGGCGAAGGCAACGGTGGCCAAGCGCTAAGACCGGCTAACTCCCACTCAACACCTTGTTGGCCTTGGCGTCGATTCGCTCCTTGTCGGCCTTGGCCAGGTTCCCGGCCTTCTCCTGCTGGGCGGCGCGTGCCTTCGCGTTTCGGGCGTGCGCCCTGTCCTCCACGGGGTACTTACGCTCCTCCGGCAAGGCGAACTTGCTCTTGGACAGGTCCTCGCGTTCCTCGGTCTTGAGCTTCGACATGGCGGCCTCCAGGTCTTCGCAAGGGCAACGCGGTACCGGTTGCCGTGGTGCCCGCCCTGGCGGGGTCGAGGCGGACGAGCGTCCATTCCATGCCGCCGTCGCGCGGATGCTGTCGGGTGTGGATGGTGTCGGGTCCGGCCTTGCCCGGCCGATGCGCCCAGGCGATCACCGCGCTCCGATCAGGAGTCCTTCACCATGAAACGCATGGCCTCGCACCCTTCCGATTGATCCCGGAGTGCTGCGCCATGCGCCGAGCCTCCGCGCCCGCGAGAGGCTTACATGTCATCACGTACCCCGTTCACAAGCGACGATCACTTCGGCCACGAAGCTACTTTGGGACCGCACCTGGGCCTGAACCGCCCCTTCGCGACCATCGAGGCGCATGACGAGGCGCTGATCGCCCGCTGGAACGCGGCCGTCGGCCCAAACGACGTCGTCTGGCACCTCGGCGACTTTTGCCACCGCTGCCCTGAGGACCGTGCACGAGCCATCTTCGCGCGCCTGCGAGGTCGCCAGCGTTTCCTTGTCCGGGGCAACCACAACCGCATCGGGGCGCGCCTGCCCTGGGACGGCATCTCTGACGTCGCCCGCGTGCTCGTCCCGCTTTCGGACGGCACCGTCCAGGGTTGCTGGTGTTCGCACTGGGCGTACCGGGTGTGGCCCCGGCAGAACCGCGGCGACATCCACCTCTACGGCCATTCCCACGGCAGGCTGCCCGGGACCGCGGCGAGCACTGACGTCGGCGTCGATTGCTTCGACTTCCGACCGGTGACCCTCGACGAGATCCGCGTGCGCCTCGCCGAGAACGCCAGGGCCTCAGGAGGCGCGCTATGACCGTGCCTGTCCAACGCCTCTGGACTTTTTCGGACCTCCATCAGGAATGGGAAGAGAACGCCTGGGATCCTGCCGCCCACGCTCCGGTCGACGGCTTCGACGTGGCCGTGGTCGCCGGCGACGTGCACATGCCCCTGACCCTTGCCCTGGACTGGCTGTCCAAGCGCCTCCCCGGTGTGCCGGTCGTTTACGTGCCGGGCAACCATGACTTCTGGTGGGACCGGGGCGAGGACCGCTACACCATCTTCGATCAGCTAGAACGCGGCCGTGAGCGTGCCGCCGCGCTCGGCATCCACCTGCTAATCGACGACGCCGTGGTGATCGGCGGCACGCGCTTCCTCGGCGGCACGCTCTGGACGGACTTCCGGCTCGGGAGCCTAGGCCTCACTCACGCCTTCCGGTCCGCCCAGGGGCGCTTCGGAATGGTGGACTACCGCCGCATCAGGACGGGCCCCCGGTCCCGGAACAGGATCGAGCCAGGCGAGGTGCTGGCCATGCACCGGGCGACGCGGGCCTTCATCGAGGCGGAGCTCGCCCCGCCCCACGACGGTCCGTCCGTGGTCGTGACCCACCACACCCCGCATCTGGCCAGCCTGCCGAACCCGCATGCCGACTTGGCGTGGTGCTACGCCTCGGACCTGACAGACCTGATCCTAGAGCGCGGGCCAGACCTCTGGATCCACGGACACGTGCACCAGGCCGCGGACTACGTCGTCGGGCGCACCAGGGTGGTCTGCACCTCGGGGCCACGCGGATGAGAGGTCGGGTTTCAACCCACACCTCCTCATCAATGCATATTGAACAAGGGCGGTTGGCGATCCCTCTATCAGTCTGAAGGACCGCCTACTCAGACGGCAGCGAGCCGAGGTCACGCGAAAATTCCCCTTATCAGTTTCAGTCATACCTCGGTCTGAGGCGAAAACCGGTCGAGGTGATCTTCCCAAGGGTAGACTGATAGCCTGTCGAGATCCGTCACCAGGAAGGTGATGTGGCAGACCACGGCGAGCGCGTCGCGCAAGTAGCTCCTAAAATCGATGCTAGATGCGCCATCGTGCGCGAAATCATTCCTCTTGCCCTTGAGGCTCACCATGCGACGTGCCGCGATCTCGGGCACGTCATCCGCCGTTACTGCGAAATGCTTCGCGAAGGCCTCGCGGGCCTTCGTGACCTGAACGGGGTCCCTGAGGTCTGCGAAGCCCTTGATGTCCTCATGCCAAGCCTTGTTCCGGTTGATGCTTCCCGGATTGACGATGCCAGCCACATCGTCCCGGAACACCTCCAGCAGGGTGAAGACGTGCGAGGCAGCGGCAGCCTTGAGCGGGAACAGGTCGATGTAGGCCCCAAGCTCGTGCGAGCCCAGGGGCACGTCGTCATGGAAGAAGCTTTGTTCGTAAGACGGCTTGATGGCGGCGAGCTCATCGGGAGTGGCTATGATGCCCGTCCCCATGATGGCCGTGTCGTTTTCGAGAGTGGCGGCCTCAGCTTCGAATTCGCGGAACTGAGTGGCGGACTTGCCGATGACGTAAGCCTGAACGCCGACGGTTGTCGCGAAGGTGAGCATTTTCCTCAGCATCGATACTGTTTGTCGGTCACGCGATCCTGGATTTCCTGGTCCGGCTTTGCCATCAACTCACTCCTGCCCACAGAAAGCTGTCCGCGACCTCGGAAGCACGCTGGAATGCAGAGCGTGCCAAGAGACCTTCGACTCTGACATGGCGCCTTGACTTTCAGCCGGCTCGGCCTCGCTTTCGCCAACCGATCTCGGGCCATCGCCGAGCCATGCCGAGCCTAGCACCGCATTCAGATCCGAGCTTGGGAGCCCGGGGAGGGTCCGTCCAGGCTTCGCCCGCAACGAAGCGTGGCGTTCACCTAGCTGTGATCCTTTCGCCACTAGGTTGTGGATCCGGTCACGGCGACAGCGCCCCGCATTGTGACCGCAGGACGACGCCCGTATCGTCTCGCAAAAGGGAGGAGGGTCTACGTCGGCCCGGAAGTTCCCTGGCATTCGACCGGGTTGAGCGGCCGTGACCGAAGTTGCCCCCATGACCGCGCCCGGGACGGCGTCGGGCATCGACCCACGCGAGATCTACCTCGACGCCAACGCGACCACGCAGGCGTCGCCCGAGGTGATGACCTCCGTCATCGAGACCATGTCGCTGGGCCCGCTCAATGCGGCGAGCGCCCACGTCAGGGGCGGCCAGGCCCGTGACCTGACGGTCGCCGCGAGGGACGCCGTCGCCCTCCTGGTCGGGGGCAGCCTTCCCGAAGGCATCTACTTCACGTCCGGCGCGACAGAGGCGAACAACATCGCCCTGGCCCCCCTGCGCCGCGACGGGACGACGACCTTGCTGGTCTCGGCGGTGGAGCACGCATCCGTGCTGCACGCCGCGCTGGAGGCGCAACGCCGCGGGTGCGACGTCCGGCTCCTGCCGGTTGATGGCGATGGCCTGCTCGACCCCGACGCGGTGCGTGTCGCCGCTGCCTCCGCGAGGGAACGCCTGGTGGTGTCGGTCCAGTGGGCCAACAGCGAGACCGGCGTGGTGCAGCCGGTCGCCGCCATCGCGCGCGAGGCCCGGGCCCGGCGGGAGGCGTTCATCCACTCCGATGCCGTCCAGGCCGTCGGCAGGATCCCCGTCGACATCGAGGCGGCCGGCCTCGACGCGATCTCCCTGACGGCGCACAAGATGCACGGTCCACAGGGCATCGGCGCCCTGGTCCTCCAGGACCCCGACGGCCATGGGCTGCCTCCCCTCATGTTCGGCGGCGACCAGCAGGGCGGTTTCAGAGGTGGCTTGGGGAAATTGCACAGTGGGGCTGAGTGGAATTTCTGCCTGACGGCGGCCAGGATGGCTGCGGATCAGGAGCGATGATGAGCAAGCGACAACGCCGGAACCATCTCCCAGCCTTCAAGGCGAAGGTGGCTCTGGCTGCC
>CANEZL010000043.1 GCA_947444195.1 Methylobacteriaceae bacterium
AGCTTGACCGCGCAACTGGCGCTGACGGCAAACCGGCGCGCTGCCTCGCGCCGCGAGTGACCCTGCTCGACACACCGGGTGATCCGCTGACGAAGGTCCAGCGAAAAACATTCGCCCATGATCCACCTCCAGGAAGGAGGGAATCAGGCCAGGCCCGCCACGGCAAGCCGCGATTCCGATTTCAAACACGACGCTCTAGGATCGCGGTCTTGGGCTCGGCCGGTCGCCCACGCTTCTGCCGCACCGCCCACGTCAGCAGGGCGGCGATCTCCGACCAAAGCCCGTCGGCCCGGAAGCGGTCGTGCCACGTGCGCCCCGTCTCCCAGGGACCGAAATCGGTCGGCAGGTAGCGCCAGGGACAGCCGGTTTTCTCCAGATACAGGCAGGCGTTGACCATCTCGCACAGGTCCGCCGTCAGCGGATCATAGCCTGCAAGCAGCGGCGCCACCGTCGTCCACTGCGCGTCTGTCAGGTCACTTGGGTAGCGACGGCCTCGATCCCGGTACGTCTCACGATCGGCATCCGTCTACATCGGCTTCTCCTCACGAAGCCAACGTCCCAAACTCCAGCCCAGTCAAACAGGCTCTCAGAAACGTACCACAAAACGTCTCATATTCTGAGGCACCGAACTCAGATTATGTATCAAATTCAATATTTTGGAGTTTTACACTGGAGCAATCGAATCTCGCCCGCTCTGCCAGATCATCCTGACGCATCGTTCTAGCACTACCTGGGCACTGCGAAGGTCGTGGCTCCTGGCGCGCGGGGCCGAGCATCTGCGATGCGGTCGCGGACGACGCTTGTCCAGCCGGCAGCTTGGGTTCTGGCCCCGCGCTCATCTTCGGGGAAAAGGAGTCTCGCGCGCATGGGACCGGGCGGTCGGCGTGCGCGCCGCCCCGCATCCGTTTACCACCCCGGAAGGCATGGTCCCGTATCCTGGCGCGCAGGGGCCGTCCGGTGCCGATCCGGCCGATGCCTTCGGTGCTCCGCCCTTCCGCTCGGTGCGGGGACGGGCGGCCCGACCCAGCCCGAAGCGATCAACCGGTCACGGTGCCATGCGCGCGATCTCCAGCCTCACAGCCGTCCGCGCTGATCTCGGCGATCTCCTGAGGAGCGACGCGCGGCTCTACCGGCTGGCCCGGCTCACGAGCCTGTGGCTGGTGCCGCTGACCCTCGGGATGATCGTCGTGGTGTTCGGCACCGGGCCGGAACCGCGCCGGAACTGGCTCGGCGACGTCCTCGGCAACGACTTCACGCAGGTCTGGGTCGCCGGCCGCAGCGCCCTGCGGGGGGCGGGCGCCGAGCCCTACGACCTGCCCCGGCATCTCGCCAACCTCGCCGCCGCCTTCGGTCCCGATTGCCGCTTCGCGTGGCACTACCCGCCGGTCTTCCTGCTGCCCGCGGCGCTGGCGTCGCTGCCGCCGCCGCAGGCCGCCTATCTCCTCTGGAGCCTGGCCTCGGTGAGCCTGTTCGCGCTGGCGCTGCACCGGATCGGCGGCCGGGCGGTGGTGCTCCTCGGGCTCGCGCACCCGCTCGTCTTCTGCAACCTCACCTACGGCCAGAACGGGCTGTTCACCGCCGCCCTGCTCACGCTGGGCGCGCTCCTCGTCGACCGGCGCCCCTGGCTCGCCGGGCTCTGCCTCGGCCTCGTCGCCTACAAGCCGCAGCTCGCCGCCCTCGCCCCGTTCCTGCTCCTCGTCACGGGCCGCTGGCGCTGCCTCGCCGCCTGCCTCGTCACCATCGCCGCCCTCTGCCTCGCCGCGCTCGCGGCCTTCGGCACGGCGCCCTGGCTCGGCTTCTTCGGGACGCTCGGCGAGACGAACCGCATCATCCTCCAGAACGCCGCCGCGGGGCTCGACCTCAACGCCAGCGCCTTCGGCGCGGTGCGCCTGATGGGCGGCTCGATGGCCGCGGCCTGGGCCCTGCAGGTCCCCACGAGCCTCGCCGCCCTCGCCCTCGCCTGGCGGGTCTGGAGCCGTTGCCCGGATCCGCGGCTGCGGGCGGCGATGCTGCTCGCCTGCGCGCCGATGCTCTCACCCTACGTGCCGGTCTACGATCTCGCGCCGCTGGTGCCGGCCACCGCGCTCCTCGTCGTGGTGGCGCGGGAATCCGGCGAACTCCGCCCGTACGAGCGCTTGCTGCTCATCGCGACGCCCCTCGCCGCGGTGCTGCGCACGGTGATGGAGGCCACCGCCTTCCCTGTCGGCCTGCTCTTCGCCCTCGCGCCCCTCGCCTGCATCGCTGCCCGCGCCCTGCCGCGCGGCGCGGCCGAGCCCGCCCCGGCGGTGCGGCCGGCCTGAACCGGGGCGGAGGCTCAGCCCGCCCGGGCCTTGCGGGTCGCGGCCGCCTTCCTGGCGGAGGCGGAGCGCTCCTCGGGGGTGCGGGAGGCCGAGGCCGCGCCGCCCGCGCGGGCCGCCGGATGGTCGCCCGAGCGCCCGCGGCCGGAGCCGCCGGGCTTCTTGCCGCCGCCGTCGTCCTTGTTCACCGTGGCCCAGGCGCGTACCTCCGCCTCGTCGTGCGGGACGCCGCGGGACTCGTAGGAGTCCGCGATGTGCTCGGCCTTGCGGATCTGCTTGTCGGTGTATCTCGATTTGTCGCCCTGGGGCATCCGCCGACTCCGTCGCTCGCGCCCCTCGGCCTCCGGCACCCGGGATCGGATCAGCCGACCCCGGTCGGTCCGTCGAGGACCGCCCGCACCCGCCGGATCAGATCGGTGCGCCGATAGGGCTTGTTCAACAGGTCGAACTCCGAACCGCCCACATCGGTTCGCTCCAGGCTCGCCTCGGCATAGCCCGTGGTGAGGAGGACCTTCAGGCGGGGCTGGCGCCCCCGCGCCTCGCGGGCCAGGGTCACGCCGTTCATGCCCCCCGGCATGATCAGGTCGGTGAAGAGCAGGTCGATGCGCTCGCCGCCGTCGAGGATCTCCAGCGCCTCGCGCCCGTTGGACGCCATCAGGGTGGTGTAGCCGAAATCGCGCAGGATGGTGCGGGCGAGTTCCGCCACGTCGGCGCGGTCGTCCACGATGAGGATGGTCTCGGTGCCCGGCCGGTCGACCGCGCGCAGCGCCACCTTATCATCCTGGCGCACCGGGCCGTCGGTGGCCGGGAAGGACAGCCGCACGGTGGTGCCGCGCCCCACCGTCGACTCGATCTGGGCCGCCCCGCCCGACTGCTTGGCGAAGCCGTAGACCATGGAGAGGCCGAGCCCCGTGCCCTTGCCCTCCTCCTTGGTGGTGAAGAACGGGTCCATCACGCGGGCGAGCAGGTTGGCGGGAATGCCGGTGCCGTGGTCGGTGATCGCGACGCTGACGTAGCGGCCGGGCTGGAGCGCGCCGAACTCGCCGCCGGCCTCCACCTCCCGGTTCTCGGTGCTGATCCGGACGACGCCCCCCGCCTGCATGGCGTCGCGGGCGTTGATGAGGATGTTGAGGAGCGCGACCTCCGCCTGGGTCGGGTCGACCCGGCAGTTCCAGAGATCGGGGGCGAGGTCGCGCTCCACCGTCACCGCCTCGCCGAGCGCGCGGTCGACCATCTCGTCCATGCCGGTGATGAGGCCGTTGAGGTTGACCGCGCGGCCGTCGAGGCGCTGCTTGCGGGCGAAGGCGAGGAGTTGCTGCGTCAGCGTGGTCGCGCGCTCGGCCGCCTGCCGGATGTTCTCCGTGGCGCGTCCGAGCCGGGCGCGGTCGGCGTCGGGCTTGGCGAGGCCGGCGGCGAGGATGTCCACGTAGCCGACGATGACCTGGAGCAGGTTGTTGAAATCGTGGGCGATGCCGCCGGTGAGCTGGCCGAGCGCCTCCATCTTCTGGGCTTGGCCCAGGGCCTCCTCGGCGTCGCGGCGGCGCGAGACGTCGAGCTGCGAGCCGAAGAAGTACACGAGCTCGCCCGCGGCGTTGTAGACGGGGCTGACGAACAGGGCGTTCCAGAAGGTCGAGCCGTTCTTGCGGTAGTTCAGGACCTCCGTGGAGAATTCCCTGCGCTCGGCGATGGCCTGGCGGATCTGGGCGATGGTGTCGGCATCGGTCTCCGGCCCCTGCATCAGGCGGCAGTTGCGCCCCACGAGCTCCTCGGGCGTGTAGCCCGTCATCGCCAGGAAGGCCCGGTTGGCGAAGATGATCGGATTGTCGGACCGGCGCGGGTCGGTGACGATCATCGGCATCCGCGTCGTCTCGACGGCGGCGAAGAAGATGTCGCTGTGGTGGTCGGAGACGTCGGCGGGTCCCGTCTCGACGCGGGCCGCGGGGCCGACCGGAGGCTTCTCGGGCGTGTTCACCATCCTGCGCACGCAAGTCCCTGGAGGCGGTCTCGGGGGTCGGCCCGGCGGAGACGGGCGTCGTCGAAGTCTGTCACGGAACGCCCGTCGCGCCATCTCGGCCAAACGGAGGATGGCCCGAAACGGGCGTTCCCCGCGGTGCGTTCCGAACCCCGCCCGATCGGGTCGCCACCGGGCCGGCATCCGCCGCGGGGGCGCGCCTCCGTGATCTGGTCCGCCGGCCCCGCCGGGGCAATGGAATGCGTCGTCGCGGCCCGGTCCGGGGCCGAACCGAGAAGATCGGTTGTCCTCATGCCTGGGCGAGAGCGGGGCGGCCGGAGGCGACGGCCTCGCGCGGCGCCGGGCGGTTCTCCGGGGCCCGCGAGGCGGCGAGCACGGCGGCCAACGCCTCGTTCAGGGAGGTGACGAGGACATCCGCCGAGGTGGCCCGGCGCAGGCGCTCCAGGGTGGCGGGATCGCGCTCGCGCCAGAACCCCACCATCACCTTCACCCCCGGCACCGCGCGCCGCGCCTGACGGACCGTGAAGCGGATCTGCGACAGGCTCACGGGCTCGAGATAGGAGAAGCAGACGAGGGCGATCTCCGCCTCGCGCTCCGGCCGCTCGCCCGCGCGCAGCGCGCCCATGGCCATCACCTGCGCCGGCAGGCCGTGCCGGCCCAGCGTCTGGGCGAGCATCAGGGTCGCGGCCTCGTCGAAGGGCCCGCGGTTCGAGACGCAGAGCACCGGCGTGCGGCCCCGCCAGTTCGGCGCGAGATCCTCGCGGGCGAGCACGACGCCCGCGACCTGCCGGTCGGGCCCGGCGGCGGCCACCGCCGCGGCGGCCTCGCGGCTCGCGGTCCGGCCCGAGCCACGCCGCGCCCGGGCGACGGGCGCGCTGCCGAGGCGGTCGACCACGGTGCGGATCGCGCCGCCGACGGCGTCCTGGCGGGCGGGGTCGAGGGTGCCGCGGGAGAGATCCTCCTGGGCGAGCAGGAGGCCCGCCAGCACCACCTCGTCGTAGTAGGTGACGAGCGCCCGCTCCTTCAGGAACTGCCGCCCCTGGTCGACCGCCTCGGCCGGGTCCCCCGCCAGCATGCGCTGGTAGAAGATCTCCGGCGGCGTCAGCGCCGGCTGATCGCCGAGCAGCACGTCGAGATACCAGAGACGTTCGACGTGCCGCCCGAGCACCACGAGACAGACGGTGAGCGGGGTGGCGAGCACGAGGCCGATGGGCCCCCAGAGGAAGGTCCAGATCGTCGCGGCCAGGATCACGGCTATGGGCGAGAGGCCGGTGGAATGGCCGTAGAGCAGGGGCTCGACCACGTGGCCGGCGATGGGCTCGACCACGACGAACAGGAGCGCGGTGGCGATCAGCATGCCCCAGCCCGGATCGACGGCGGCGGCCACCACGAGGGGCAGAAGGGCCGAGACGACGGCGCCCACGTAGGGCACGAAGCGCAGGATCGCGGCGAGCACGCCGAACAGGGTCGGGCTCGGCAGCCCGATCAGCCAGAGGCCGAAGCCGATCACGAGGCCGAAGGCGATGTTGAGGGCGAGCTGGGCCAGGAAGAAGCGCGAGAGGCGGCTCGCCGCGTCGTCGATGGCCGCGGTCGTCCGGCGCAGGTCCCCCGATCCGGCGATGCGGATCGCCCGGTTCCGCAGGTCCTCGCGCTGGAGCAGGATGAAGATCGTGAAGATCAGGATCAGGCCGGTGGTCGCCAGCGGGTGCAGGATCGGCCCGGCGAAGGTCTGGACGGTCTCCAGAAGCCCCGCCTTGGCCGCCTTGATCTCGACGGTGAGAGGGTGGGTGGGCGAGCCCGGATCCCCTTTCACCTCCACCGGCGGCGGGGGCTGGAGGGCTGCGCCGAGATCCTGCGCGAGGTCGACGATGCGCGAGAGCGTGCCGGTCTCGGCGGTGGCCCCGCGCAGGGCGGCGATCTTGTCGCGCATGGTGAGCGAGTAGCGCGGCAGGTCGGCGGCGAGCTGGGCGCCCTCGCTGGCGATCAGGCTGCCGATGCCGAACAGGCCGGCGAAGGTGACGAGGACGACGAGGAGCACGGCCGGCGCCCGCGGCACGTGCAGCTGCCGCAGGACCCGCACGGCGGGGACGAGGACGAAGCTCAGGAGGATGGCGAGCGTCACCGGCACCAGGATGTCGCGCCCGAGATAGAGCGCGGCCATCACGGCCACCACGAGCAGCACGGAGGCCAGGGCCACGAAGAGCGGCAGCCCCTGCCTGAGCCGCTGCGCCGTCACAGGATCGTCGCTCATACGCCCACACGCTCCGTCCCTGGCATCCCGATCGCCGCGTCAGCCGGCCGCGGCCGTCTCCCCGAGGGCCGCGCTGATCTGGCTGAGGAGCTTCGAGAAATCGACGGGCTTCGGGTGGTAGTCGTCGCAGCCCGCCTGGATGGCCTTGTCCCGGTCCCCCGACATGGCGTGGGCGGTGAGCGCGATGATCGGGATGGCCCGGGTGTCGGTGCCGGATTTGAGGGCGCGGGCCGCCGACCAGCCGTCGAGCACGGGCAGGTTCATGTCGAGGAGGATCACGTCGGGCCGGCCGGTGCGCGCCTGCTGCACCCCCGCCTCCCCGTCATGGGCCAGGATGACCTCGTAGCCCCGCCGCTTCAGGCGGCGCGAGAGGAAGTCCCAGATCTCCTCGTGGTCCTCGACCAGCAGAATCTTCGCCATCGACGAAACAACCCCTCGCAACCCGCGGCCCGACGGGCCCGGCCCGCCGGATGCACACCTGCCCCGGCGGAACGCAATATGCCAGCGGCGACGCGCATCCCTGCCGGAACGCGCTGCGGCCGATCCCGATCCGTGGTCCGGCCGGGATCGGCACGCCGCCTTGTTCAACCCGCGATCAGCCTTCCGGATCGAGGTGGAAATGCACGTTCTCGATGTTGGCCCGCTCGAAGGCCTGCATCACGTGCTGGTAGGAGCGCTCCATCTCGGTGGGGGCGTCGCCGGGGGTGTCCTCGGGCTTGAGCACGAACATCAGCATCGAGCGGCCGGTGACGTCGTAGCTGTCGCCGGCCTTGAAGTGCTCGATCGTCTGGCTGTCGGGCAGGTTCGTGTCGAGGAGGCGGGTCCATTCCTCGCCGCCCACGGTCTCCGGCAGGGTGAACTGCACGAGGTCGTGGTAGGCGTTGTAGAGGATGAGCAGGGTGGCATCGCCCCCGCGGCGGTGGACGCCCGTCGCCTGGGCGCGCCCGTCGAGGAGGACGGCCAGCGCGCGGGCCCCGCCCTCCCCCCAGTTCCCGTCCTGCATCTCCGCCCCGTCCGGCCGCAGCCAGGTCACGTCCTTGACGCCGAGATCCTCGTCGAAGGCGCCGGTGAGGAAGCGTCCGCGGCTGAGGATCGGCAGGGCGTTGCGCAGGATGACGAGGCGCTGCGTGAACTCGGCGAGATCGCGCTCCTCCGCGCCGATCGCATCCCAGTCGAACCACGAGATCTCGTTGTCCTGGCAATAGGCGTTGTTGTTGCCCTTCTGGGTGCGGGCGAACTCGTCGCCGGCGAGCAGCATCGGCGTGCCGCGGGAGAGGAACAGGGTCGCCAGCATGTTGCGCATCTGGCGCAGGCGCACCGCGCGGATCTGCGGATCCTCGGTCGGGCCCTCGACCCCGTAATTGTAGGAGAGGTTGTGCGAGTGGCCGTCGCGGTTGTTCTCGCCGTTCGCCTCGTTGTGCTTGTCGTTGTAGGCGACCGTGTCGTGCAGGGTGAAGCCGTCATGGGCCGTGAGGAAGTTCACGGAGGCCCAGGGCTTGCGCCCGCGCTTGTTGAACTTGTCGGCGGAGCCCGTGATGCGCGAGGCCAGATCCGGCAGCATGCCGGCATCGCCCTTCCAGTAGGCCCGCACGTCGTCGCGGAAGCGGTCGTTCCACTCGGCCCAGCCCGGCGGGAAGCCGCCGACCTGATAGCCGCCGGGGCCGCAATCCCAGGGCTCGGCGATGAGCTTGACCGAGTTGAGCACCGGGTCCTGGCGGCAGGTGTCGAGGAAGCCGCCGCCCTCGTCGAAGCCGTAGGGCTCGCGGCCGAGGATGGTGGCCAGATCGAAGCGGAAGCCGTCCACCTGCATCTCGGTGGCCCAGTAGCGCAAGCTGTCGGTGACGAGCTGGAGCACGCGCGGATGCGAGAGGTTGAAGGTGTTCCCCGTGCCCGTGTCGTTGATGTAGTAGCGCGCCTCGCCCGGCAGCAGGCGGTAGTAGGAGGCGTTGTCGATGCCCTTGAAGGAGAGGGTCGGCCCCTTCTCGTTGCCCTCGGCCGTGTGGTTGTAGACCACGTCGAGGATCACCTCGAGGCCGGCCCCGTGCAGGCGCGAGACCATCTCCTTGAACTCGGAGAAGGCGAAGTCCGGCACCGCGGCGTAGCGCCGGGCGGGGGTGAAGAACGAGATCGTGTTGTAGCCCCAGTAATTCGCCAGTCCCTTCTCCTGCAGGTAGTCGTCCTGCACGAAGGAATGCACCGGCAGCAGCTCCACCGAGGTCACGCCGAGGCTCTTGATGTAGTCGAGCACGTCCGGATTGCCGAGGCCCGCATAGGTGCCGCGCAGCTTCTCCGGAACGCGCGGGTGGAGCTTGGTCAGGCCCTTCACGTGGGCCTCGTAGACGATGGTCTTCTCCCACGGCACGCGCGGCTTCTGGTGCCGGCCCCAGGTGAAGGCCGGGTCGATCACCCGGGAGCGGCGGGTGTAGGGGGCGCTGTCGCGCTCGTCGAAGGTGAGGTCGTCCCCCGTCTCCATCCGGTAGCCGAACAGGGCGGGGTTCCAGGTGATCGAGCCGACGAGGCCCTTGGCGTAGGGGTCGATGAGGAGCTTGTTCGGGTTGAAGCGGTGGCCGGCCTTCGGCTCGTAGGGGCCGTGCACCCGGTAGCCGTAGACGGTGCCGGGGCGGGCGTCGGGCAGGTAGCCGTGCCAGATCTCGTCCGTGTACTCGGGCAGCGCGATCCGCTCGATCTCCCGCTCGCCCGCGTCGTCGAACAGGCAGAGCTCCACCTTCGTCGCATGGGCCGAGAACAGCGCGAAGTTGACGCCGAGACCGTCCCAGGTGGCGCCCAGGGGATAGGGCAGGCCTTCCTGGATGCGCGCGCGGGGAACGCGGGCCTGGGACGCGGGGCGTGAATTGTCAGCCATGCTTACTCCGGTGGACCGGAGCCGTCCCTCGACACGCGGGCGGCCACGCGGCCGCCGCGGGGCGTCCGATCCGAGTCCTGCAACGTGCCGCGCACGGCGAAGGTCCCGGATCGAACGCAATTTTTGCGGCGCACCAGACGCGGCTGCGCTCCCCTCAGAGACGCTCCTCGACGAAGCGCTCCGCGGCCGGATCGGAGCCCCGCCGGGCGGCGACGTCCCGCAGCATCGGCACCACCGCCTCGGGCTCGGCGGTGACGAGGTAGCTGAGATCGAGCCCCGGCCGGATGAAGCCGTGGTCCCGCATATGGGCGAACAGGGTGAGCAGGGGCTCCCAGAACCCGGCGACCGAGACCAGCAGGATCGGCTTGCGGTGGCGCCCGAGCTGGGCCCAGGTCAGCTGCTCGACGAGTTCCTCCAGGGTGCCGATGCCCCCCGGCAGCGCCACGAAGGCGTCGGAGCGCTCGAACATCAGGCGCTTGCGGGTGTGCATGTCGCCCACCACGATCGTCTCCTGGATGCCCTCGATCATGTGCTCGCGGGCCTGGAGGAAGTCCGGGATGATGCCGGTGACGTGGCCGCCGCCGGCCATCACGGCCCGGGCGACGGTGCCCATCAGCCCGACATCGCCGCCGCCGTAGACGAGGCCGATCCCGGCCGCGGCGAGCGCGGCGCCCAGGATCTCGGCGGATTGCCGGAAGGCCGGATCCTGCCCGAACCCGGATCCGCAATAGACACAGACCGTCTTCACCGGAGCCATCCGGCCTCCTCCATCGTCCTGTCGCCGCCGGCCGCGGGATCGGCCCCGGCCGCGCGCGGGCCGGGCCAAAGTGCTGAATTCGCGCGGGAATCCCCGGGCGTCGCGGCGGGGCGGCTTGGTGTCCCCGCCATGTACGGTATTATGGACCGTCCAGTCGACGGTTTTCGGACCGCCGGGGACCGCGTGTCGGGTATGTGGGGTTCGTGATGTCGACCGTGTTGGGGCGCAGCCTCGCGCTCGCCTTCGGCGGGCTCGTCGTCGGGCTGGGGCTCGTCCTCGCCCTGTTCGGCGTGGATCTTCGGGGGCGCTGGACCGCCTCCCCGCCGGACGCGAAACCCGCGCCGGAGCGGGAGGACGCGCGCCCGCTTCCCGTCCTGCCCGCCCCGCAACCCGCCCGCCCCGGGAACCAGGGTGCGGCGCCCCCCGCCCCGCCCGCGCGGGCCGCCGCGCCGGGCTCCCCGGCGCAGGGCCCCTCGACACAGGGATCCTTGGCACAGCGCTCCGTGGCGCCGAGCTTCGACGTGGTCCGCGTGGAGCCCAACGGCGAAGCCGTGGTGGCCGGCCGCGGCAACCCGGACGCGACGGTGGAACTCCTGGTGGACGGCAAGGCGGTGGCGCGGACCCGGACGGACCGGGACGGCCAGTTCGCCCTCGTGCCTCCGCCCCTGGCGCCCGGCAGCAGCGAGATCGTGCTGCGCTCCACCGACGCGCAGGGGCGGGAGGTCCGCTCGAAGCAGAGCGTGGCGGTGGCCGTGTCGGGCGCACCCGCGGCCAAGCCCCTCGTGGCGCTGACCGCGCCCGACAAGCCCACCGTGGTGCTCTCGCGGCCCGATCCCGTGCCGAACGCCGCCAGGACGGCGCCCGCGGACAAGGCCGCGCCGCTCCGGATCGTCGCCGTCGATGCCCAGGAGGGCGGACGCCTCTTCGTGAGCAGCGAGGCGCAGCCGGGGGCGTTCCTGCGCCTCTACCTCAACGACACCCTCGTGGTGCCCACGGAGGCCAGCGCGGACGGCAAGGCCACCTTCACCATCGGCCGGGGCGTCCGGCCCGGCGCCTACCGGGTGCGGATCGACCAGGTCGACCGGGAGACCGGCAAGGTCCGCAGCCGGGCGGAGGTGCCCTTCACCGTGCCCGAACTCCAGCCCCGCATCGCTGCCCGCGCCCCCGATCCGACCCTGCCCCGCGCGACGCCGGACGCGGCCCGCGGGGAGGCGCGTCCGGTCGCGGCCGACGGGCCCAGAGAAGGGTCCAGGGAAGCCTTCAAGGACGGATTCAGGCCGGCCGCACCCGCACCGCGGCCCGAGACCCCACCGGCCATCCGGACACCCCTGCCGGCCGGCGCCCAGGATCAGCAGGCCCCACCGGGACCGGCGCGGATCGCGGGCACGCGCCCGGTGCCCGAACGTCAGGCCGAGGTCGCGCCCCCCGCAGCCACGGCTCCGGCGCAGAGCGCGAGGCCGGCCCCCGCGGCGCCCGAGAGACCGCAGGTCGCACAAGCAGCCAAGCCCGATGCGGCGCAGCCGGGCGACGCCTTCGTGGCCGAGATCAGCACCGCCCGCATCACCCGCGGCGACAGCCTCTGGCAGATCAGCCGCCGCACCTACGGCAAGGGCGATCGCTACACCGTGATCTACGATGCCAACCAGGAGCAGATCCGCAATCCGGACCTGATCTATCCGGGCCAGATCTTCGTGCTGCCCGAGGACAAGGGCGGCCCGGGCCAGGGCGGGCGCAAGCGCGGCTGATCCGCCCGCCGCCCCGTCCCATGTGAGCCGCGCAACCCCTCGCCCGCCCGGCGGGCGGGTGCGGAAGGGCCGCCCGCGACCTATATCGCTCCCGCTCCGGCCACGCCGGAACCCGTCCCGCGCGGAGGCGGCCCGGACCCGCGCGGGGTGCGGCCCGGCCTCCGACTCCGCTTGATCGAGCCCCATGACCACCGAACCCGCGCCTCCGGCCCCGCCGGAGCGCCCCGGCCTCGTCGCCACCTATCGCCGGCTCTGGCCCTATCTCTGGCCCCACGGGCGGCCGGACCTGCAGCGGCGCGTCTACATCGCCTTCGGCCTGCTGCTCGTGGCCAAGCTCGCCACGATGGTGATGCCCTTCACCTTCAAATGGACCACCGACGCCCTGGTGGCGGCGGTGGGCGGCAAGACGGAGGGCGTGCCCGCCGGCCTCATCGCCGCGCCGATGCTGCTCATCGGCCTCTATGGGCTGTCGCGCATCGTGATGGTGGGGCTGACGCAGGTGCGCGACGGCCTGTTCGCCAAGGTGGCGATGCACGCGGTGCGCCGCCTCGCGCTCCAGACCTTCGAGCACATGCACCGCCTGTCGCTCCGCTTCCATCTGGAGCGCAAGACCGGCGGCCTCACCCGCGTGCTGGAGCGGGGCCGCGGCGGCATCGAGGAACTCTCGCGCCTGATGGTGCTGACCCTGGTGCCGACCATCGTCGAGTTCGCGCTGGTGCTGGGCGTCCTCGCCTACGAGTTCGACTGGCTCTACTCGGCCGTCGTGTTCGCGATGGTCGCCGCCTATCTCGGCTTCACCTACAAGGCCACCGAGTGGCGGATCGCGATCCGGCGCCGGATGAACAATTCCGACACCGACGCCAACACCAAGGCCGTCGATTCGCTGCTGAACTACGAGACGGTGAAGTATTTCGGCGCGGAAACCCGCGAGACCGCCCGCTACGACGAGTCGATGCGCAAGTACGAGACCGCCTCGACGCAGACCTACGTCTCCCTCGCGGTGCTGAACGCGGGCCAGGCGGTGATCTTCACCCTCGGCATGACGGCGGTGATGTGGCTCGCCGCCCGCGACATCCTGGCTGGGCGCACCACGATCGGCGGCTTCGTGCTCGCCAACACCATGCTGGTGCAACTCTCGATGCCCCTCAACTTCATGGGCATGATCTACCGCGAGATCAAACAGGCGCTCATCGACATCGACGACATGTTCCGCATCCTCCACCGCAACCCGGAGATCGCGGACCGGCCGGACGCCGAGCCCCTGGCGGCGGGGCCGGCGGTGGTGCGCTTCGAGGACGTACGCTTCGCCTACAATCCGGACCGGCCGATCCTGCGCGGCATCTCCTTCACGGTGCCGTCGGGCAAGACGGTGGCCATCGTCGGCCCCTCGGGGGCGGGGAAGTCGACCCTGTCGCGGCTGCTGTTCCGCTTCTACGAGCCGCAGGGGGGCCGCATCCTGATCGACGGGCAGGACATCGCCGCGGTGACCCAGGATTCCCTTCGCGCGGCCATCGGCATGGTCCCGCAGGACACGGTGCTGTTCAACGACACGATCGGCTACAACATCCGCTACGGGCGCTGGGAGGCCTCCGAGGCGGAGGTGCGCGAGGCCGCCCGCCTCGCCCAGATCGACCGCTTCATCGACGCGCTCCCCGAGGGCTACGAGACGCCGGTGGGCGAGCGCGGCCTGAAGCTGTCGGGGGGCGAGAAGCAGCGGGTGGCCATCGCCCGCACCATCCTCAAGGCGCCTCCGATCCTCGTCCTCGACGAGGCGACCTCGGCGCTGGATTCCTTCACCGAGCGCGAGATCCAGGCCGCCCTCGACCGGGTCTCACGGGGGCGCACCACCCTGGTCATCGCCCACCGGCTCTCGACGGTGGTGGAGGCCGACGAGATCCTCGTGCTCGACCGCGGGCTGATCGTGGAGCGCGGCGCCCATGCGGACCTGCTCGCGCAGGATGGCGTCTACGCGGCGATGTGGAACCGCCAGCGCGAGGCGGACGCCGCGCGCGCCGCCCTGAAGCGGGCGGAGGACGAGGTAGATCTCGCGAGCGGGCACACGCGGGCGGCGGAGCCGATGCCGGCCGCCTGAATGCCTGTCCAATATTTGAGCAAAGCATGCCACTCAAATAGAAGGCTTGGGCGGAACTGGCCCTGTGAAGGCGGAGTTTGATCTGCCAAGCCGCGCTCTAGCGCCGCTTCAGCACAGGCTCACCGTAGATCGTCCCATGCAGATCCGCACCGGCTTCGCCATCGCCTTCGACACGCCCGGCCCCACGCCGATGAACCTTCTCCTGAACGTGCATCCCGACCGGCAGGGCGACCTCCTGACACCCGAAACCGTCAGCTTCGACCCGCCGGTTCCGGCGACGCAGCACCGCGATGGGTTCGGCAATGTCTGCACCCGCATCGTCGCGCCGGGCGGGCGCATCACCATGACGGCCGATTTCATGGTCCGCGACACGGGCGAGCCGGACGCCTGCGTGCCGGAGGCGCGCCAGATCCCGGTGCAGGACCTGCCCAACGACGTGCTCGTCTACCTGCTGGGTTCGCGCTACTGCGACACCGACAAGCTCTCGCAGACCGCGTGGTCCCTGTTCGGCACCGCCCCCGAGGGCTGGGCCCGCGTCCAGGCCATCGTCGACTACACCCACCAGCGGCTGCGCTTCGACTACCAGCGGGCGGACGCCACCCGCACCGCCAGCGAGGGCCACGCCCAGCAGGTGGGGGTGTGCCGGGACTTCGCGCATCTGGCGATCACCCTGTGCCGCTGCATGAACATCCCCGCCCGCTACGCCACGGGCTATCTCGGCGACATCGGCGTGCCGCGCGATCCCGCGCCCATGGACTTCTCGGCCTGGTTCGAGGTGTATCTCGACGGGCCTGAGGGGCCGCGCTGGTACACGTTCGACGCCCGCCACAACCGGCCGCGCATCGGCCGCATCGTCATGGCCCGCGGGCGCGACGCCACCGACTGCGCCCTGACCACGAGCTTCGGCACCGCCTGGCTCGTGCAGTTCCAGGTCCATACGGATGCGGCCGAACCCGCGCCTTTTAGGCAGGCGGCCTGAGGCCGCGTCGAGCGTTCTCCGATCGGTTCTCCCCTGAGGAAGTGGTCACGCGGGCCGCGGACATCGGCGACGTTGCCGGTTGACGCCGGCCCGCGGGACTGCCATCCGCGCGGCCTGACCCCGAGCGGGTCGGCGCCGCCAGGGAAGGACCGCAGAGCCCCATGACCGATCTCTTCGAGACGATCCGCAGGGTGCTGGTGCCCATCCACAAGGAGGGCTACCCCTTCATCCTGATCGGCATCGTGCTGACGGTGCTGGCCGGCTACTTCTCGCAGTTCTTCGGCTGGATCTTCCTGATCCTGACCCTGTGGGTCTGCTACTTCTTCCGCGATCCGGAGCGGGTCACCCCCGTCGAGGACGGGCTCGTGGTGTCGCCGGCGGACGGGCGGGTCAACCTCATCGCCACCGTGCTGCCGCCCCCCGAACTGGACCTGCCGCAGGTGCCGATGACGCGGGTCTCCGTGTTCATGAACGTGTTCGACTGCCACGTGAACCGGGTGCCCGTGACCGGCCGTATCGGCCAGATCCACTACACGCCGGGCCTGTTCCTCAACGCCGAGCTCGACAAGGCGAGCGAGGACAACGAGCGCAACGGCCTCGTCATCGAGACGCAGCACAGGGGCGCGCCGGTGCGCGTCGGCGTCGTGCAGATCGCCGGCCTCGTGGCGCGGCGCATCGTCGGCTTCGTCAGCGCGGGCGAGACCCTGCAGGTGGGCGAGCGCTTCGGACTGATCCGCTTCGGCTCGCGCGTGGACGTCTACCTGCCCGAGGGCACCCGCGTCCTCGTCGGGCTCGGCCAGAAGGCGGTGGCGGGCGAGACCGTGCTCGCCGATCTCGCCGCCGGGCCCGAGCGGGCCTTCCGGCGGATCTGAGCGAGACCAGGGGGGCCGCATGGACGATCTCTTCCCGCCCTTCGAGCCGGATCCGAACGAGCCGCGCCCGCGCCGGTTCAAGCCGGTTCCGTTCCGGATGATCGCGCCCAACATGATCACCCTGATGGCGCTCTGCCTCGGGCTGACCGCGATCCGTCTCGCCTTCGAGGGCAAGTTCGAGCCCGCGGTCATCGCCATCGTTGTGGCGGGCGTGCTCGACGGGATCGACGGGCGGGTGGCGCGCCTGCTCAAAGGCACCTCGCGCTTCGGCGCCGAGCTCGATTCGCTGGCCGACTTCGTGAATTTCGGCTGCGCGCCGGCCCTGATCCTCTACGGCTTCGCCCTGCACAATCTGAAGTCGCTCGGCTGGATCGTGGCGCTGATCTTCGCCATCGCCATGGGTCTCCGGCTCGCCCGCTTCAACGCGATGCTGGACGATCCCAGCCGGCCGGAATGGAAGAAGGACTTCTTCGTCGGCATGCCGGCGCCGGCCGGGGCGCTCACGGCGATGCTGCCGCTCTACCTGCATTTCCTCGGGCTCGACGCCGGGTCCTGGGGCACGCCGGCGATCCTCGTCTACGTGCTCTGCATCGCGCTCCTCGTCGTCTCCACGGTGCCGACCTTCTCCGGCAAGACCATGGGCAAGCGGGTGCCGCGGGCCTACGTGCTGCCGATCTTCCTGGCGGGGGTCGCGGCCTTCGGCGTGCTGATCAGCTTCCCCTTCGAGGCACTCGTGGCGATCAGCCTCACCTATCTCGCCACGATCCCCGTGGGCGCCGCCCAGTATCGCCGCCGCCAGAAGCTCGAAGCGGCGGCCGGCCCCCGCCCGCCCGAGCCGCCGCAGGTGCCGGCCGCCCCCTGATACGATCTCCGCTCGATCGAAGCGGGGGTCGTATTAACGGAGCCCGCGCGGCGCAGGAGCGAGGCCCGGATCCGCCATCCCGAAGGGATCGACCGGATCTGG
The DNA here is from genome assembly GCA_947444195.1 of Methylobacteriaceae bacterium. Taxonomy (GTDB): domain Bacteria; phylum Pseudomonadota; class Alphaproteobacteria; order Rhizobiales; family Beijerinckiaceae; genus Methylobacterium. The sequence goes on from CANEZL010000043.1 coordinate 16,793, forward strand.
CACGAGGGCCGGCCTCGTTCCCTTGAGCGGTGGATGAAGCGTCGCCGGCCCTGGCCGGCGGCGGCGGCGCACGCGAGGCTCGCGCCTACGAATCGGATGCCGGCGAGGTCGGGATGTTGGAAGAGTTCAAGAAGTTCGCCCTGCGCGGCAACGTGGTCGACCTCGCCGTGGGCGTCATCATCGGCGCGGCCTTCGGCGCGATCGTGACCTCGGCGGTGCAGGACCTGTTCATGCCCGTGATCGGCGCGATCACCGGCGGGCTCGACTTCTCGAACTACTACCTGCCCCTGTCCTCGAAGGTGCAGGCGGGCCTCGCCTACGCGGAGGCGAAGAAGCAGGGCGCCGTGCTCGGCTACGGGCAGTTCATCACCGTGGCGCTGAACTTCATGATCGTCGCCTTCGTGCTGTTCCTCGTCATCCGCGCGATGAACAAGCTCCAGAGCGCCGAGGAGAAGAAGCCCGAGCCCGTGGCCGAACTGCCCGCCGACGTGAAGCTGCTCGGCGAGATCCGCGACATCCTCGCGGCCAAGCCGCGCGTCTGACCGCCGGGCGTCCGATCGCGCCGCGGGCTATTCCGGCGGCGGCGCGCTGCGCCCGCGATCGGCCTCGGGATCGATGCCGAAGGCGTCGAGGATGCGGTCGAGGGCCTCCTCCACCGCCACCGTCCCCTCCTCGTGGGTCTTGAGGCGGGTCTCCAGCTTCTGGAGCTGGGGGGCGAAGGCGTTCGGGGGCGGCTCGTCGCCGAGGAATTCCGGCGGCCCGGCGTCGATGGCCAGCACGCTGCGCAGTTGCTGGCCGAGATGATCGCGCACGGGCTCCGGCAGCCGGGCCTCGTCATCTCCCTGATCGCCCATGGATAATCTCCTTGCCGTTGGTGCACGTTAACGATCCCGCCCCCGCTGTCGTTGCGTGCGGGTGCGCAAACCCCGCACCATGCGTGCCGGGCCGGGCCCGTCGGCCTTCTCACCGCGCAGCTTTCACGAGCCTGCGAGGCAACCCCGGCGGTCCGGCCGCGTTCACCGTTCAGCTAAGTCGGACCTGATACAAGCTCGGCCGCGTGGATCGGAGGTTGGACGCATGCCCGTCGAGAGTTGGATCAAGCCGGACGAAGCGCCGGAGATGGCGGCCTCCGCCACGGCGATGATCGACGCGGCGCTGACCGGATCCGGCCTCGCGCGCGACACCTACTGGGCCGCCGTGCGCAAGGGCTACAACACGCCCTACAACGCCCCACCCCCGCGCAAGCGGGCCGCCGGCGACGGCGTGCTGACGATCGCGGTGAGCGCGGAGAGCGTGCCGGTCTCGCTGATCGCGCAGGCCGCCGCGGGCGACCTCCACGCCTCCTGAGCGGCACCACCTGAACGGACGACGCGGCGCGGCGGGCCCCAGGCCCTCTTCGCCTGCCGGGGCGCTCTTGCCCTGCCGCAGCGCTCTTGCCCTGCCGGAGCGCAAGCGTCACTAAACGCTGTCCCCGGCGAGCCGGACGGACGCCGTTGTCAGGATCCGCCGATGCGCCGTGCCCTCCGCCTGCTCCCGCTCGGAGCCCTCGTTCTCCTCGCGCCCGCCTTCCTGGCGGCGGAAGGCACGACGGCCCTCGGCATCGGCGCGGCGCGGGCGCAGGACGCGGAGCCCGCGGAAGCCCCCGCCCGGAAGGGCCGCCGCGGACGCGAGCGCGGGCAGAAGGCGACGCCCCCCGGCATGCAGCAGGCGACCCCGGTGACGGTGGTGGGCGACTGGAACGTCTTCACCAACGGCCAGGGCAGGGCGCGGCTCTGCTACGCCATCGCCCAGCCGCAGACCCGCTCGCCGAACACGCTGAAGCGCGACAGCGCCTATCTGTTCGTGACGGTGCGCAAGGGCGAGAACGTGCAGAACGAGATCGCGGTGATGCTGGGCTTCGCCCCCAAACCCGCCGCCGCGCAGAGCAAGCCCGGAGCGGCGGCCGCTCCCACCGACCCGACCCTCACGATCGGCGCGACGCGCTACGGGCTGGTGATCAAGGACCAGAACGCCTGGCTTCAGAACCCGGCCGAGGAGGCCAAGGTGGTGGCCGAGATGAGCGGCCGGTCGCCGAAGCTCATCGTCAAGACGGTGTCCGCCCGCGGCAATCCCACGAGCGACGAGTACGCGCTGGCGGGCTTCGCCGAGGCGATGAAGCGCGCCCGCGAGGAGTGCAAGTAGAACGACGAGACCCCCGGCGGGCCCGCGCCCGCCGGGGGTCTCGCTCATGGTGCACCGAGCGTTAGCCCCGCGCTCAGACCGCCTGACGATGCGCGGCGGGGGTGGACCGATGGGCCGGGCGCGCGCGGGCCCGGAACCGCTCCCGCGCGGCGCGGGCCGCCTGCTCCGTGCTCGCGAAGACGACGCCGTCGAGACTGTCGAAGGCGCGGGCCGAGGAGAAGAAGCGCACGCCCCGCCCCTCGGGCACGGCGATCCCGGCGGCGATCTCGCCGATCTCGATGATGCGGGAGGGGGCCGGCACGGCGCGCGGGCGCGCATCCGCCGCGAGGGCGGCGCTGATTGAACTGGACATCTGACGAGGAACTCCCGAGGGCCGGCGGCAGGGCCGGCTCGTGCTGATCGAAGGGCGCGGAGGGATCTCAGCGTCGACAGCAGCGGCGGACCGGGACGGCGGCGCGGGCTCGGGGCTTCCGGGATAGCGTAAGGGACAGGGTCACGTGAAGTCCTCCTGGAGATGAAGGACCATGAAGTCCGCCTGACCGAAGACGGCGTGCAGACTTCGTGGTGCTTTAGCGTTTGGTCTCGCGGCGCAAGCGACGCTCTTCAAATCACCGCGGCCGGCGACCCCGATCCGGGACCGCCGACATCTCCAAAATGTGCGTTCCGCCGCCCGTCGTCAACGGAACGGTCTTTCGATTTCAGGCGTGGGCTTAGCAGGATGACCGGTGCTGCCTCGCCCTGGCAGAACCTTTGCCCTCAGCCCGCGCCGATCCGCCCGGCAAGGGCGCGGTAGTCGGCGACGATTGCGGCGGCGCCCGCCGCCGCGAGGTCGGCCCCGAGGGGATCGTGCCCCCAATGCCCGCCCCCGGTGAAGCCGATGACCCGCATCCCGGCAGCGCGCGCCGCCGTGACGCCGGGCACGCTGTCCTCGATCACGAGGCAGTCCGCGGGCGCGGTGCCCATGCGGGCGGCGGCGTGCAGGAACAGGTCCGGGAACGGCTTGCCGCGCGGCACCTCGACCGAGGAGAAGATCCGCCCGTCGAAGAGGGGCAGCAGACCCGTCAGGCCGAGGGAGTGGCGCAGGCGCACCGGATCGCTGCTCGAGGCCACGCAGCAGGGCAGGTCGAGGGCGGCGATCATCTCGGCCGCACCCGCCATGGCCTTCAGTTCCGCATCGAAGGCCCGCAGGGTCTCGGCCTTCACGGCCTCCACGAAGCCGTCCGGCGCGGCGACGCCGTAGTCGCGCGCGATATGGGCCATGATCGAGGGCATGGAGGTGCCGGCGAAGCGGGCGCGCACCGTCTCGACGTCGATCGCGACGCCGATGCGGTTGAGGCCACCGGTGAGGCAGGCGAGGCTGATCGGCTCGCTGTCGACGAGGACGCCGTCGCAATCGAAGATCACCAGGGCCGGCCTCGTGAGACCGTCCATCTCCGCCCGTGAAGACACGCCGTTCGCCTCGTTTCCTGGAGGCCGCGGTCTGGCACGGGCCGCCCCCGCCTTCAACCGCTTGCGCTCGGCCGGAGGGAGCCATACTCCAACCTTGTCCGGACCGGGTCCGGCCCACCGGGACGCACGATGCTCCGCTTCCTCAGCCGTTTCCTGGGCTTCCTGTGCCTCGCAGGCGGCTTCGTGGCGCTCGTCTACGACGGCGCCCGCTCGGTGGCCAACAACACCGTGCGGGTGACGACGCTGTCCGAGGTGCTGTTCACGGTGTTCAAGGACAAGGCCGGCGCGCTCCAGGCGAGCGTGCAGGGGCTCGCCCCCTGGCTCTGGGACCTCCTGGTGCTGCCCCTGACCCTCGCCCCGGCCTCGCTGATCGGCCTCGGTGCCGGCGCCGTCCTGCTCTGGCTCGGCCAGCCGGGCCGCGAGCCGATCGGCTTCCTGACGCGCCCCTGAGGTGCGAGACGACCCGCGCCGCGGGATTGCGGGGGGCTACGAGACCCTGGCTTCCGCGGCGGCGAGCCGTGCCTTGAGCTGCGCGATCTCGACGGTCAGGCGGTAGCGCTCGCTCACGTCGAGCTGCGAGGCGAAGAAGTAGCGCAGGCGCCCCTCCTCGTCGTGGACGGGCCCCATGTAAAGGGCGTTGCGGAAGGTCGAGCCGTCCTTGCGGTAGTTCAGGATGTCGATGGTGATCGGCTCCTGCCGCCGCACCGCCTCGCGGATCCCGGCGACGGCCGCGGGATCGGTCTCCGGCCCCTGGAGAAAGCGGCAGTTGCGGCCCGCCACCTCCATGCGGTCGTAGCCCGTGAGCGCCAGGAAGGCGTTGTTGGCGAAGACGATCGGGTTGTCGAACTGGCGCGGATCGGTGACGATCATCGGCATGCGCGTGGCGCGCACGGCGGCGGCGAAGGGATCGCCGCGGTTCGATTCCGCCTGCAGGTTGTCCAGCAGACGCACGGGGCCGGTGGGGTCCATGCTTCTCGGCAGATCCAAACGGTCGTGACGTTTCGGGCGGCAAGCTAACGACGGTACGCGGAGCCTTCAAGACTGCCGCAGGGTTGTACCGCTTCTTCGCCGGCACGGCCTTCCCATATGTAAGGAACGATCACGGATCTGACACCCGGAGCGACACGAGATGTTCCTGTTCCGCAAGCGCCCCGAGATGCCGCAGGCCGCCGACGCGCTGCCGGGACGCGCCACGCCGCTGCCGACCGCCGAGCGCCATTTCGTCAACGGCAATCCCCTGAAGGCCCCCTACCCGGCCGGCACCGAGACGATCGTGCTCGGGCTCGGCTGCTTCTGGGGCGCCGAGCGCCGCTTCTGGCAATTGCCCGCGGGCGTCTTCGTGACCGCGGTGGGCTATGCCGGCGGCTTCACGCCGAACCCGACCTACGAGGAGGTCTGCTCGGGCCTGACCGGGCACAACGAGGTCGTGCTGGTGGCCTTCGATCCGGCCGTGCTGCCGCTGGAGACGGTGCTGCGGACCTTCTTCGAGAGCCACGACCCCACCCAGGGCATGCGCCAGGGCAACGATGTCGGCACGCAGTACCGCTCCGGCATATACACCGCCGATCCCGCCCAGGAGGCGACCGCGCGGGCGGTGCGCGACGCCTATGCCGCGGCCCTGCGCGAGAAGGGATTCCCGGACGTCACCACCGAGATCAAGCCGCTGGAGACCTTCTACTTCGCGGAGGACTACCACCAGCAGTACCTCGCCAAGAACCCGGGCGGCTATTGCGGCCTCGGGGGCACGGGCGTGAGCTGCCCGGTCGGCACGGGCGTCGCGGCCTGAGCCCGCGCCCTCAGCCCTGTCCGGGCCCGAGCGGGCGCCGCTCCCGGCGCCCAAACTCGATGTAGTGCACGAGGGGATCGTGCCCCTCGGCGGCGATGTCGGGATTGGCCGCCAGATAGGCGGGCGCGTCGAAACGGGGGCCGGGCGAGGTCCGCTCGGCCCGGCCGCGCACGAGGTAGTGGTCGAGGGGATCCCAACCGGCCGCCCCCGGATAGGTCTGCCGGTACCAGGCCGCGTCGAAGAAGCCCGAATCGGCGACGATGGCCCGGTCCCGCCGATAGCCGCGGTCGAACCGCCTGAGCCAGCCGGGAAGTCTCGCTGAACGCATGGATGAGGTGACCGGCTCCGGCTGGTTCCTGTCCGGGCGATGGGGCCTGCCTTGGGCCGATCCGCTCCCGGTCAACCCGCGTCATAGCACGTCGCCGCGCGGCGGCACGGCGGCGATCCCGACCGGCCCCACGGATCGGGGGTGCGAAACCGTCATGCGGACGTCATAGAGGTTCCTACAAGCCAGATCCGTTCGAGAGACAGGGGCCATCATGGATTTCCATCGCCGCTTCACCGTGCTGATGTGCACGCCCGCCTTCGATCCCGGCGATCTGGAGGGCGCGCGCGTCGACCAGATCGTGGCGGCGGTGGAGCAGCGCGGCTTCGAGGTGGTGCGGGCGCGGCGCGTGGAGGACGCGGCCATCGCCGTGCAGACCGACTCCGCCGTGGGCTGCCTCGTGGTGGACTGGGGCAAGCGCGGCCTCGAGGGCAAGGCGGCGGCCCTCATCGACATGATGCGCAAACGCGGCCTGGAGATGCCGATCGTCATCATGGTCCGCCGCAAGCGGCTGGAGGACATCCCCGTCGAGCTCCTCGACTTCATCGACGGCTACATCTTCCTCGCCGAGGAGACGCCGGAATTCATCGCCCGCGGCCTCGTCTCCCGCGTCACGCAGTACGCCGAGACCCTGAAGACGCCCTTCTTCGGCGCGCTGGTCGACTACGCCGAGAAGGGTAACCAGCTCTGGACCTGCCCCGGCCACAACGGCGGCATCTTCTACAACCGCTCGCCGATTGGCCGCATCTTCGTCGAGCATCTCGGCGAAGCGATCTTCCGTGACGACCTCGACAACTCCGTCCTCGACCTCGGCGACCTGCTGACCCACGAGGGCCCGGCCCTGAAGGCGCAGAAGGAGGCGGCCCAGATCTTCGGGGCGGAGAAGACCTACTTCGTCCTCAACGGCACCTCGGCCTCGAACAAGATCGTCCTGTCCTCCCTGGTGGCCGAGGGCGACCTCGTCCTGTTCGACCGCAACAACCACAAGGCGGCGCATCACGGCGCGCTCTTCCTCGGCGGCGGCATCCCGATCTTCCTGGAGACGGACCGCAACGCCTACGGCCTGATCGGCCCGATCTACCACGAGGCCCTGGACGAGACGCGCATCCGCGAGAAGATCCGCGCCAACCCCCTCATCAAGGACAAGGAGGCGTGGCGGAAGGAGCGCCCGTTCCGCGTCGCGGTGATCGAGCAGTGCACCTACGACGGCACGATCTACGACGCCCAGGAGATCCTGGAGCGGATCGGGCATCTCTGCGACTACATCCTCTTCGACGAGGCCTGGGCGGGCTTCATGAAGTTCCACCCGCTCTTCCAGCGCCGCTTCGCCATGGGCCTGACCGGCCTCGACGAGACCTCGCCGGGCATCATCGCCACGCAATCGACCCACAAGCAGCTCGCGAGCTTCAGCCAAGCCTCGCAGATCCACACCCGGGACGGCCATATCCGCGGCCAGACCCGGCGCGTGGAGCATCGCCGGCTCAACGAGAGCTTCCTCGTCCACGCCTCGACCTCGCCCTTCTACCCCCTGTTCGCCTCCCTGGATGTCGGCGCGCAGATGATGAAGGGCCGCTCCGGCATGATCCTGTGGGACGACACGATCCGGCTGGGCATCGAGTGGCGCAAGAAGGCGCGCGCCATCCGCAAGGAGTTCGAGGAGAACGAGCGCGATCCCCTGAAGCGCTGGTTCTTCGACCCCTTCGTGCCCGACGTGACGACGACCGCCGCCGGCGCCGAGGTGCCGTGGGAGAGCGTGCCGACGGACGAGCTCGCGAGCGATCCGCGCCACTGGGAGCTGAAGCCGGGGGCCGGCTGGCACGGCTTCACCCACGTGGCGCCGGGCTACGCGATCACCGACCCGAACAAGCTCACCGTGCTGACCCCCGGCTTCGACCGGGTGACGGGCGCCTACACCGACCACGGCGTGCCCGCGCCGATCGTCGCGCAGTACCTGCGCGAGAACCGGATCGTGCCTGAGAAGAACGACCTGAACTCGCTGCTCTTCCTGCTGACGCCGGGCGTCGAGTCCTCGAAGGCCGGCACGCTGATCTCGGGGCTCGTCGCCTTCAAGCGGCTGCACGACGAGAACGCGCCGCTCGAAGAAGCGATGCCGGAATTCGTCCGGCGCCGGCCGAGCCGCTACGCGGGGGTGCGCCTGCGCGACCTCTGCGCCGACTACCACGCCTTCCACCGCGAGGCGAACACCTCCGCCCTCCAGCGCAAGCAGTTCGCCCCCGAGCACCTGCCCGAGATGGTGATGCCGCCGAAGGACGCGGCGCAGATGCTCACCCGCAACCACGTGGACTTCGTGCCGATCGCCGAGGCCGAGGGCCGCGTGGCGACGACCCTGCTTCTGGTCTACCCGCCCGGGATCGGCACGGTGCTGCCGGGCGAGCGGATCGACGGGCGCGCCAAGCCCATGCTCGACTACTTCAAGATGTTCGAGGCGGCGGCCAACCTGTTCCCCGGCTTCGAGGCCGAGATCCAGGGCGTCTACCGCCAGCACGAGCCGGACGGGCGCATCCGCTTCTACACCTACGTCCTGCGCGAGACCCGCTGATGGAGGGCGACGCCCCGGTGGTCGGCCATCCCGGCATCGTCATCCGTCCTTCCTCGGACGCCGACGTGCCGGCGATGATCGCGATCTACGAGCATCACATCCGCCGGGGCGTCGGCGACACGGGGGAGTTCGAGGAGGAGCGCCTGCTGCCCGACGACCTCAAGCGGCGGCGCAAGACCATGCGCAAGAAGCGCCTGCCCCATCTCGTGGCCGAGCGGAACGGGGAGGTGGCGGGCTACGCCTACGCCGTGCCCTTCCGCAAGCGGCCGGCCTACCGCTACACCCTGAAGCACTCGATCTACGTGCATCCCGACCACCTGCATGCGGGCATCGGGCGCCGCCTCCTGCCGGCCCTGATCGAGGCCTGCGCGGCGGGGGGCTACCGGCAGATGATCGGCTACATCGACGGGAAGAACGAGGCCTCGCTGCGCCTGCACGAGGCCTGCGGCTTCCGGCGCGTCGGCCTGCTGCCGGCGGTGGGCTACAAGTTCGGCCGCTGGAGCGACAGCGTCATGGTCCAGTGCCCGCTGGGCTCAGGCTCCGCCGACCAGCCCGCCACCTGGCGGCCCTCGCCCGAGGCGATCGTCTCCGGCCACGACTGGCACGGGGAGTAGCGGCCGCCCCGCGCCGGGACCGCCCCCTCACCGGATCAGGGCGGCGTAGAGCATCTGGCGCAGCACGGCGTAGTAGTGCCCGCGCAGGCTCGGGGCCTGGAACATCGCCACCACCACGAGCCGCTCGGCCGGATCGATCATGTAGCGGGGCCCGGTGATGCCGCCCCAGTAGACGTCGCCGGGAGCGCCCGGCGTGGCGTGCCCGCCGGTTGCCAGCCGCACCGGGTTCACGAGGCTCCAGCCGTAGCCCGCATCGACGTTGTTGCGGGGCCCGCGCAGGCCCGCGAGCTGGTCGTGATGCAGCATCAGGCGCACCGTGGCCGGGGCGAGCAGGCGCACGCCGTCGAGGGTGCCGCCGTTGGCGAGCATCTGGAGGAGGCGCCCGACATCGCCCGCGCTGGAGGCGAGGCCCGCCCCGCCCGAGAAGCGCCGGGGCGGCTTGCGCAGATCGAGCCAAGTGTAGACCCAGGCCAGCGGATCGGTGTCCAGGATCCTGCGCGAGGGCTCGGCGAGACGCGCGGCTCGCGCCTCGTCCACCTGCCAGACCGTGTCCCTGAGGCCCAGGGGCTGGAGGACCTGCTCGTCGAGGACCCGGTCGAGAGGTTTGCCCTCCACGCGCTCCAAGAGATGGCCGAGCACGTCGGTGGCGATGGAGTACTCGAAGGTCGAGCCCGGCTGGTACAGGAGCGGCTGCTGCCCGAGCCTGGCCAGCATCTCCGGCCCCGTCAGCCCGTGGAGGCCCTCCAGATCCTGCTCGCGCTGGCTGCGGCGCACGGGGTTCAGCGGCCCGATCCACCAGTAGGTCATCCCGGCGGTGTGCCGCATCAGGTCCTGGATCGTCGGCGCCCGGCGCAGGGCCTCGGGCGGGGGCGGCGCCCCGTCCGTCGCCGCCTCGGCGCCGGAATAGACCTTCAGCTCCTTCAGTTCGGGCAGGTAGGCGGCCACCGGATCGGTCAGCTTGAAGCGGCCCTGCTCGTACAGCCGCATCGCCGCCGCGGTGACGAAGATCTTGGTGGTGGAGGCGATGCGGTGCAGGCTGTCGGTGCGCATCGGCGTGCCGGGGGTCTGCTCGCCGAAGGCCTTGAACATCACCGGGCGCCCGTCGCGCAGGACGAGCAGGACCATGCCGGGGATCTTGCCCGCCGCCACGTCGCCCTGCACGAGGTCGGCCACGGCCTGGAGCCTTGCGGGATCGAAGCCCTGCCCGGCCTCCAGCGATTGCGGGGCCGGGTCGAAGGCCAGGACGGGGACGGCGGACGCCGCGGCGAGGCCGAACCCGACGAGGCCGGCGCACAGGCTGCGCCCGAAGATCTTGAGCATCGTGTCCATCCCGGTCGTGCCCGTCTCGCGCAGGCATCTGGCACACCAAGCTTAAGGCAACCGCCTCCGGCCTGCGAAGCGGGCGGACCGACCCGGCCATGACGTCGGGCGCCGCCTGAAAGCCCCGCGCGCGCGTCCCACGCTCAAGCTTCGTCTTGCTGCCGTTGCCGGCCCGTGCCACATCCCGGCCGTTTCGACCGGAGGGGTGAGATGCGGAACCTGGAACGCCTGTTCGAGCAGGCCCTGTTCGCCAGCCGCTGGCTGCTGGCGCCCTTCTACGGGGCGCTCGCCATCGGCCTCGTGGTGCTGCTCGTCAAGCTCCTGCAGGAACTCGGGCACTTCATCCTGCACGCCCTGGAGTCCAACGAGGCGCAGACGATCCTCGGCGTGCTGACCCTGGTCGACCTGTCCTTCACCGCCTCCCTCCTCGTGATCGTGATGCTGTCGGGCTACGAGAACTTCGTCTCGAAGTTCGACCATTCGAACCACAAGGACTGGCCCGAATGGATGGGCACGATCGACTTCACGGGCCTCAAACTGAAGCTGATGTCCTCGATCGTCGCGATCTCGGCGATCCAGCTCCTGAAGTCGTTCATGGACCTCAAGGCCTACAACGACCGGGAGCTCTACTGGCTGGTGGGCATCCACATGGTGTTCGTGGTCTCCGGCATCCTCATGGCACTCACCGACCGCATCGCGGCCGGCCACCACGACAAGTAGGCCGGCGCCGGCGACGGATCGGCCCCCCTCGCCCCGCCTGCGGGGAGAGGCCCGCGGGCACCGCGTCGTGCCTGCGGGAAGCGGAGGCGCAGCCGCAGCGGCGGTGAGGGAGCGGCTCAGGACGAGACTCTTCCGTTCAAGCCCCCTCGCCGTCGCCTGCCGGCTCCCTTCATGCCCCGGCAAGGGCGCATGACGGTCTCTCCCCGCAAGCGGGGCGAGGGGATGCGCACGGAAGCCGAGGCGGGCGACCGAGCGCAGTCCCAGCCCTCAGGCCGCCTCGACCTGCGATGCACGCTCGCGGGCGAGCTTCGTCACCGCCACCTGATCGACCTTGCCGGTGCCGAGCATGGGGACCCGCTCCAGCACCACGACCTCGGCAGGGATCGCGATCTCGGGGGCGCCGCGGCCCTTGGCGAAGCTCTGGTAGGCGGGGCGCGTGGCGTCCTTGCGCTCGGTGAACAGGACGAGCCGCTCGCCCTTGCGCGCGTCCGGCACGGCGGCGACCGCGCTCGGGCTCTCCGGCCACAGATCGGCGGCCAGCGCCTCGACGGTGGCGAGGGACACCATCTCGCCCGCGATCTTGGCGAAGCGCTTGGCGCGGCCCTTGATCGTCACGAAGCCGAGCTCGTCCACCGTGACGATGTCGCCGGTATCGTGCCAGCCCTCCGGCGGCGGCTCCAGCACGCCGGGCGCCGTGTCGCGCAGGTAGCCGAGCATCACGTTCGGGCCGCGCACGGAGAGCCTGCCGCCCTCCTCGATGCCCGGCACCGGCGCCAAGCGCCATTCCATGCCGGGCAGGATGCGGCCGACGCTGCCGAAGCGGTTGAACATCGGCGTGTTGAGGGCGACCACGGGCCCGCACTCGGTGACGCCGTAGCCCTCCAGGATGCGCAGGCCGAACTTCTCGCTCCAGGTCTGGCGGGTGGAGGCCTTCACCGCCTCGGCGCCGGCCACCACGTAGCGGAGCGAGCGCAGGTCGTAGGCATTGGCGGCCCGGGCGTAGCCGCGCAGGAAGGTGTCGGTGCCGAACAGGACGGTGGCGTTGGAGCCGTAGATCAGCTCCGGCACGATCCGGTAGTGCAGCGGCGAGGGGTAGAGATAGACCGGCACGCCCGAGACGAGGGGCAGGACCAGCCCCGCGGTGAGCCCGAAGGCGTGGAAGACGGGCAGCACGTTGAACACCTTGTCGGTGGGCCCGAAATCGATGCGGGCGGCCACCTGCGCGGTGTTGGCGAGCATGTTGCGGTTGGCCAGCACCACGCCCTTGGGCGCGCCCTCGCTCCCTGAGGTGAACAGGATCGCGGCCGGATCCGCCCCCCGGCGCGCCACCAGCGGCGCGCGGGCGCTCAGGAATCCGCGGATCTTGTCGCCGGTGCCGATCGTGGCGCGCACGTCCTCCAGGTAGACGATCTCGACCTCCGCGCGGATCGCCTCGATCACGGCGCCCAGCCGGCCCTTCTCGATGAAGGCGCGGGAGGTGAGGATCTTCGTCACCTCCGCGGCCTTGCAGGCGGCCAGGATGTTGGCGGGGCCGGCCGAGAAGTTGATCATCGCCGGCACGCGCCCGCTGGAATTTAGGGCGAAGAAGGTCGCGGCCGCAGCATTCGCGTTCGGCAGCATCACGCCGATCGCCTTGCCCTCGGCGCAGAGGGGCATCAGCTTGCGGGCGAGGATGTTGGCGCCCATCACGAGGCGACCGTAGCTCAGGCTGCCGGTGACCGGATCCTCCACCGCCGTGCGGCCCCAGCCGTGGCGCTCCCCGGCCTCGCAGAGGGCGGCCATGGCGCCCCGGTCGAAATCGGTGGTGCGGAAGACGAGGTCCGACATGATCCCGTAGAGCGCCGCCCCCGCGGCCTGGCGGCGGGTCTTGCCCTTCAGCGCCGGATCCACCGCGAGCTTCACCGGCGGCAGCACGGTGACGACGACCTTCGGCCACCACTTGCGGCTGACCTGGGCGCGCGAGAGCCGCGAGAACGCCGTGCGCTCCAGACCCTCGATGCGCACCGGCACCACCATCGCGTCGGACTTGTCGGCGATGAGGCCGGCCCCGTCATAGACCTTCATCAGGCTGCCGGTGACGGTGAGCCGTCCCTCGGGGAAAATGATCAGGGTCTCGCCGCCCTTGACCGCGTTGATCAGTGTGCGGGTGGCGAGCGGCCGGGTCGGATCGAGGGGCATCGCCTTGGTGATCTTCAGGAAGGGCTTCACCCACCAGCGTTGCGCGATGCCGTGGTCGATGGCGAAGACCGGCTCGGTCTCGAGGAGCGACAGCGCCAGCGGCGCGTCGAGGAAGGAGACGTGGTTCAGGGCCACGATGGCGTTGGGTCCCGCCTTCTCGACGTTGTCGAGGCCCCGCACCTCCAGCCGGTAGAAGGCGCGGAACAGGATCGAGAGCGCGTCCCGGAAGGGGCTCGTCGGCAGCGTCAGGAAGACGACGACGCCCACCGCGACGTTCAGCACCGCCACGAGGGCGAGCAGGCTCGCGAGGGAGAACCCGGCGCCCTGGAGCACGGCGAGCATCAGGGTGCCGGCCACCATGAAGGCGGCGGTGAGCACGTTGACGGCGCCGATCACCCGGGCGCGCTTGGCCTTGTCGGTCCAGGCCTGCACGGCGGCGAAGGAGGGCACGATGTAGAGCCCGCCCGCGGCCGCGAGGCCGAGGAAGTCGATCGCCGCGCGCAGTCCGGCCGAGGTGCCGAGGAAGCCGAACGCGTCGAGCATCGGGCCGGAGGCCGGGGGCAGGCCGGCGACGGTCCAGGCGAGGTCGAGGCCGAACAGGCCCATCAGCACGGCGCCGACCGGAGTGGGCAGGAGCACGATGCGGCCGCTGGCGAGCCAGGAGGCGAGGCCGGAGCCGAGCGCGATGCCCACCGAGAACACGGCGAGCAGCAGGGTCACCACGGTCTCGGAGCCGTTGAAGCGCTCCTTCACGAGGATCGGCAGCAGCGACAGGATCACCGCGCCGACGAGCCAGAACCAGCTCACGATGACCGAACCGCGCCAGAGCCGCGTGTCGGACCAGATGTCGCGCAGGAGGGCGGCGGTGGAGCGGGCGACGTTGCGGTCCACGACGAGATCCGGCGCGCCCTCCCCCGTCGCCGGGATCATCCGGGCGGAGAGCCAGCACAGCACCGCGAAGACCATGATGAGGGCGCCGAAGGCGAGGCCGGAGCCACCCATGGCGCTGGCGAGCCCCGCGACGATGGTGCCGAGCAGGATCGCCAGGAAGGTGGCGCCCTCGACCAGCGCGTTGCCCGCGGGCAGTTCCTCGCGGCGCAAATGGTCGGGCAGGATGCCGTACTTGATCGGGCCGAACAGCGCCGCGATCGCCCCGAAGGCGCCGAGGGCCACGAACAGGATCGGCACCGCGTGCAGCACGAAACCGAGCACCGCGAGGCCTGCGGCGAAGATCTCCGCGAATTTCAGGCGGCGCGCCATCAGCGCCTTGTCGTAGCGGTCGGCGAGCTCGCCCCCGAGGCCGGAGAGGATGAAGAACGGGCCGATGAACACGGCGCTCGCCAGCGTGACGAGCACCCCCGCATGGGCGCCGGATTCCTGTCCGACCTTGAACAGGATCAGGAAGGCCAGCGCGTTCTTGAGAAAATTGTCGTTGAAGGCCGAGAAGAACTGGCACCAGAACAGCGGCGCGAAACGCCGCGCGGTCATCAGCGAACGGAACATGTCGGTCTCTCCGGCTGCGCCATGACTGGCCCAGGGCGCGCGGTCGCGTCAAATCCTCGGGCGATCGTGCGCCGGCGCTGGCGAACGATCCGTTCTTTGCACGATGTGCAAATTAGACCGTCGACGATGGGGCGCAAGCTTGATTTTGCACGACGTGCAATCTAAGCCTCCGGCGCGTGCGCGACGGCACGGGATGCAGAGAGCGGTGTGGCGGTGACGGCACGACGGCGGCGCACGGCCGGCCCCAGGGGCGAGCACGACCGGGCGGCGTTCCAGGCGCTGGTGGTCGCGGCGGCTGAGGGAATCGTCCGCGAGGCGGGGGTGCGCGGGCTCGGCATGCGGCCCCTCGCTGCGGCGATCGGCTACGCGCCGAACTCGATCTACAACGCGGTCGGCGATCTCGATCAGGTCGTGCTGCGGGTGAACGCCCGCACGCTGACCCGCCTGCACGCGACCCTCGACGCGGCGCTCGACCCGGCAGCAGCGCCCCTCGACAACGCGCTCGCCCTCGCCGACGCCTATCTCGTCTTCGTGGCGGCCGATCCGGCGGTGTGGGGGCTCATCCACGAATACGCCCCGGCGCCCGGCACCGTGCCTCCCGAGGAGCACGGGCAGGCGCTGGCTGCCGCCACCGGCCTCGTCGGCCGGGCGCTCGCGCCGCTCCTGCCCGAGGCGGGCGAGCGGGAGCGGGTGGTCGCGGCCCTGTGGGCGGCCCTGCACGGGCTCGCCGCGCTCTCGATCTCCGGCAAGCTCGCGGCCCTCACGCCCGAGGCGCCGGGGAGCCTGGCGCGGATGCTGGTGCGGCGGGTGCTCGAAGCGGAGAACACACCCCCCCGTTGAGGGCGGTTCAGGCGGCCTCGCGCGCGGGTGCCAGGATCTCGTCGGTGGGTCCGAAGAACTCGTAGCGCACGCGCTCCATCGGCACGCCGGCGCGCAGGAGGCCGTTGGCCAGGGCCGCGAGAAAAGGCTTCGGTCCGCAGAGATAGTAGGTCGCCGCCGCGTGCGGGGTGTGCCGCATCAGCCAGTCGGCCGTGATGAGGCCGGGCGCGTCGTAATCCGTGCCCGGCCGATCCTTGGCCTCCGGCTCCGCGTAGAAGGTCTGAAGGCGGATGTTGGCATGGGCCGCGGCCAGGGCCCGCGCCCGCGCGCCGAGCGCGTGCACCCGGCCGTTCAGGGCCCCGTGGACGTACCAGACCGACCGCGCCGGGGTCTCGGCCGCGATCGCCTCCAGCATGCTCATCATCGGCGTGAGCCCAACCCCGCCGCTGACCAGAACCACCGGCGCGTCCGCGGCGCCGTCGAGGACGAAGTCCCCGGCGGGGGCGGCGATCTTCAGCACCGTGCCCGGGCCGGCCTCGTCGTGCAGCCAGTTCGAGACGATGCCCGCGGGCAGGCCCGGCCGCCCCTCCCGCTTCACGGTGATGCGGTAGGCGCCCGCGTTCGGCGCGCAGGAGATCGAGTAGTTGCGCTTCAGCACGCCCCGCCCCGGCAGATCGACGAGGAAGCCGAGATACTGGCCCGGCACGTGGCGCAGGACGGGTCCGCCATCGACGGGAACGAGGACGAAGGAGCGGATCGTCTCGCTCTCGTCGGCGACGCTCTCCACCCGGAAATCGCGCCAGCCGTTCCAGCCGCCGGGGCTCGCGGCCTGCGCCCGGTAGATCGCCGCCTCGCGCCCGATCAGGATCTCGGCGAGGAACCAGTAGGCCTCGCCCCAGGCCGCGGCGATCTCGGGGGTCGCCGCCGCGCCCAGCACGTCGGCGATGGCGCCGAGCAGGGCGTCCGCCACGTGGGGATAGTGCTCGGGCAGGATGTTCAGGGCGACGTGCTTCTGCGCGATGCGCTCGACGGCGCCGGAGAGCGCGCCGAGATCGTCGATGTGGCGGGCATAGGCCAGCACGGCCTGGGCCAGCGCCTTCGGCTGCGCGCCGCTCTCCCCGTGATGCGACTGGTTGAAGAGGTCGCGCATCTCGGCGTTCTCGAACAGGCGCTCGTAGAGACGACGGGTGATGGCGAGGCCGTGCGCCTCCAGGGCCGGGACGGTGGCCTTGATCAGCGCGACGGTGGCGGGCGTAAGCGGTGCGGGCATAGCGGCGTCCGAAGGTTCATCCGACGCGCACCTTATAATGCCCACGCCAATAACATGTAAATCAGATACATCTTATTGGCGGCGATGCGGCGGTCCCGGACACCGTGCCGCCGGCCCGGACCCGCGCGAAGTAGTGTAAGCAGGGCCCCGGAGCCCCCATGCGCCTGACCCGCTACACAGACTACGCCCTGCGAACCCTGATCTATGTCGGCCTCCAGGAGCCGCAGCAGAGCTCGATCGCGGCCATCGCGCGGGCCTACGACATCTCCGAGAACCACCTCACCAAGGTGGTGCACCAGCTCGGGCGCCTGGGGCTGATCCGGACCATCCGCGGCCGGGGCGGCGGCCTCAGGCTGGCGCAGGCCCCGGCCGACATCGTCATCGGCGCGGTGGTGCGCGCGACGGAGGAGGACCTCGCCCTGGTCCCCTGCTTCGGGGACGGCGCCTGCGCGATCACACCGTCCTGCCGCCTGCGGGGCGTGCTCGGGGAGGCGCTCGCGGCCTTCCTCGCCGTCCTCGACCGCACCACCTTGGCCGATCTCATCGAGGACGGTTCGGGGCCGAACCTCGCGGCCCTGCTCGGGCTACCGCCGGCGGAGGGCGGACCCATCCTGGCACAGGACGGCACGCCGCCGCCGGGGCGCGCTTAAAGGTCGATTCACGCCGGTCTCGTTAGCCTGGGGTTCACCGAGTTCCGCGTATCCGAAGTGCCATGCCCTCATCCGTCGACGCTGCGCCGGACCTGTCCGGGCTCATCGAATTGTCGCGCGTGGCGCATCTCGACCTGAAGCCGGTGATCCTGCGGGTTCAGACCGACCTTTTCGTGCAGGCGCAGAGCCGGGACCGGGCGGAGCGGGAATCCTTCGAGGCGCTGGCCTGCGGCCTCATCCCCATCGTCGACGACGAGACCGCCCGCATCGTGGCCGAGAAGCTCGCCGCCTTCGCCGGCACGCCGGAACCGGTGCTCGCGGCGCTCGCCGAACGCGGCGGCGCGGTGCGCGACGCGGTGGTGGCCGGGGTCCCTCAACTCACGCCGCGGCTGATCGCGGCCGCGGGCGCGGACGGCGCGGACATCGCGGCCGCCCTCGCCGCGCGGCCGGGCCTCGACCGGGCCAGCATCGCGGAACTGGTGGACCGGGCCGACCCCGCCATCGACCGCGCGCTCGCCGCAAACACCGGCATCGTCCTGCGCGGCAGCGCCGCCGCCGCCCTCGTGGCCCGCGGCCGGACCGCGCCGGATCTCGCCCAGCTCCTGCTCGCGCGGCCGGACCTCAGCGCCGCCGAGATGGCGCCCCTCTACCTGCATGCCGACCCGATCCGCCGCGAGGCGATCCAGGCGAGCGTCGAGGCGACCGCGGCGCTGCGGCCCTGCCCGCCCCCGCCGCGGGATCTCGGCACGGTGCTCACCGGCCTGTCCGCCGCCCACGACGTGACGGGCTTCCTGCGCGCCCTCACCGGCGCCCTCGGGCTGCCGCGCGACCTACTCTCGGCCGCACCCGATCCCGGCAGCCGCTACGACCTCATCACCCTGTGCCTGCGCGCCGCAGACCTGCACGAGGAGGAGGCAGTCTACATCTTCCTCACCCTCAACGAGAGCGTGGCGCGCTCGGCGGAGCGGGTATTCGATCTGGTCAAGCTCTTCCGCACCACCAGCCGCGCCTGCGCCCGCGACCTCGTCTCGGCGGTGACGGACCAGCCCCTGCCGGAGCGGGCCGGCTCGACGGAGGGCTACCAGCCCCACCACGCTCCCGATGCGCCGAAGCTGCGCGCCGCCGCCACCGAGCGCCCGGCCGCCCGACCCGCCTTCCCGATCCGGGTGCGCAAGATCTCCTGAGCGGGCTCATTCAGCCGAGCAGCGCGTCGAACAGGGCGCGCACCCCCGCCCGCTCGGCCTCGAGTTGGGCGAGCAGCGTCCGCGCGTCGGGCAGGCCCAGGGCCACGGCGATGCGCGTGAGGGCGGCCGGAGGCGCGCTGGCCGGATCGCCCTCCACCATCAGGCGCTGCCAGTGGTGCACGTCGTCGAACAGGCGGTAGGCGGTGGCGAGCCGTTCGGCCGCGTCCGGCGCGAGGAGGCCGAGGGCGGCGGCGCGGGCGAACAGGTCCGGCGCGTCGCGACCGACGAGGTCCGGATGCGCGTGCGCCGACCCGAGAACGAGGGCCTGGGCCAGGAAATCGAGATCGAGCAGCCCCCCCGGCGCACGCTTCAGATCGAGGGGACCGCCATCGCCCTTCTCCCGCTCCACGAGGCGGCGCATGGCGCGCACCGCCTGGTTCACCGCCGCCCGGTCGCGGGGTCGCAGGAGGCAATCGCGGATCGCCGCCTCGGCCGCGGCGCCGAGATCAGGGTCGCCGCACAGGACGCGGGCGCGCGTCAGCGCCATCTCCTCCCAGAGCTCCGCCTCGCCGGCGAGATAGGTGCGCAGGCTCTTGAGCTGCGTGGCGATCATGCCCTGCCCGCCGCCGGGGCGCAGGCGCAGATCCACCTCGTAGAGGCCGCCGCGCCGGGTCGGCGCGGTGAGCGCCGCCACGAGGCGCTGGGTCAGGCGGTTGTAGGCCACCGCCGCGTCGAGGGGCCGGCGCCCGTCGCTCGTGCGGTGCTCGGGGTCGAAATCGTAGAGCACCACGAGGTCGAGGTCGGAATCGGCGGTGAGCTGGCCGGAGCCGAGGCGCCCGAAGCCCAGAACCGCCACGCCCCCCCCCGGCACCCGGCCGTGATCCGCCTCGAAGGCGCGCTGCACGGCCTCCAGGCTCGTGGCGATGGCCGCCTGCGCGATTCCGGCGAATGCCCGGCCGGCGCCCGCGGGCGGCAGGATGCCGGAGAGGAGGCGCGCACCGGTGACGAAGCGCATCTGCCGGGCGGCATCGCGGCTGCGGTCGAGGAAATCCTCGTAGGCCGCGGGTGCCCCCACCAGCGCCCGGTACTGCACCGCCAGGGCGACCGCCTCGGTCGCGGGCTCGACGAAGGCCGGGTCGATCACCGCATCGAGGACGTGCGGGCTGAAGGCCACGGTGTCGGCGAGCCGCGGCGCGGTGCCCAGCAGATCGGCGAAGAGCAGCCGCAGGCGCTCGTGGGAGCGCAGGATGGTGAGGAGTTCCACCGCCGCCGGCATCTGTCCGAAGGCCCGGTCGAGGCTCGCCAGAGCCGCGTCCGGGTCCGGCGTGCCCGAGAGCGCCTGGATCAGGACGGGGACGAGCTCGGTCAGCACCTCGCGGGCGCGCGGGCTGCGCACGGCGGGGCGGCGCCCGAAATGCCAGCCGCGCACGGTCTCCACCGCGCGCTCCGGTTCGCGGAAACCGAGCTCGCGCAGGGTCTTGAGGGTAGCGGGATCCTCCCCCGCCCCGCTGAAGACGAGGTCGCCGATGCCGGCCGAGAGATCGGGCGCGGCCTCGAACAGCAGGGCGTAGTGGTTCTGCACCCGGCCCGCCTCGGCGAGCAGCGCCGCTTCGAAGGCGGCCCGGTCGGCGAAGCCGGCGAACCGGGCGAAGCGCTCGAGCTTCCCGGCGTCGTCCGGCAGGCGCTGGGTCTGCGCGTCGTCCACCATCTGGAGGCGGTGCTCGACGGTGCGCAGGAAGCGGTAGGCCTGGGCCAGAGCGTCGCGAGCCTGCGCGTCGATCCAGCCCTCCGCCTCCAGGCCCACCAGCATGTCGAGGGTGCGCCGACCCCGCAGCGACGGCCGGCGCCCGCCGAAGACGAGCTGCTGCGTCTGCACGAAGAACTCGATCTCGCGGATGCCGCCGCGCCCGAGCTTGATGTCGTGGCCGGCGACGCCCAGGCTCGCATGGCCGCGCACGGCATGGATCTGGCGCTTCATCGCGTGGACGTCGGCAATGGAGCCGAAATCGAAGTACTTCCGCCAGATGAAGGGCCGGAGCTCGGCCAGGAACCGCTCCCCCGCGGCGATGTCGCCCGCGACCGCGCGCGCCTTGATGAAGGCCGCCCGCTCCCAGTTCTGCCCCACCGTCTCGTAGTAGCTGAAGGCGGAGTTGAACGAGATGGCGGTCGGCGTCGAGCCGGGATCGGGCCGCAGCCGGTAATCCACCCGGTGGACGTAGCCGTCGCCGGTGCGCCCCTCCAGCAGCGTGGCGAGCCCCTGCGCCAGCCGGCTGAAGAAGGGCGTCGGCGCGAGCCCCTCCTTGAGGGGCGCCGTTTCCGGATCGAAGAACACGACCAGATCGATGTCGCTCGAATAGTTCAGCTCGCCCGCGCCGTGCTTGCCGAGGCCCAGCACCACCAGGCCGCACCCCGCCTGCGGATCGGCCCCGTCGCGCGGCAGGAAGCGCCCGGCCTCGGCCGCCTGGAGGAGCAGCGCGTCCAGCGCACCGGCGACCGAGGCGTCGGCGAAATCGGAGAGCGCCCCCGTCACCGCCTCCAGCGGCCAGACCCCGCCGATATCGGCGAGCGCCACGAGGAGGGCCAGCGCCTGACGGTTGCGC
The DNA here is from genome assembly GCA_947444195.1 of Methylobacteriaceae bacterium. Taxonomy (GTDB): domain Bacteria; phylum Pseudomonadota; class Alphaproteobacteria; order Rhizobiales; family Beijerinckiaceae; genus Methylobacterium. The sequence continues at coordinate 37,952 of CANEZL010000043.1, forward strand.
CGCAGGATGCGGGAGACCGCATCGAGATCGACCCGCGCACCGGCCTCGGGGCGACCGGCGCCGCGCTGGTCGGCGACGATCCGGGCGAGGCTCGCCTCCGGCGCGGCCTGGAGAAGCCCGGCGAGCCGGTCCGGATCGCGCGCGGCGATGCCCCAGAGGAAGGGGGAATGGTCGGCGAGGCCGAGGAGCAGGTCCCGCGCGGGGCCGCTCAGCAGAGGATCCGGCAAGCTGGGGGCGATCTCGGCGAGCCGCGCCGCCGCGCCCTCCGGATCCGCCAGCACCGGGGCCGCCGTGAGCCGTGCCTGCAGGGCCTCTGTCATGGCGCGCTCCTCAAGGCATCGTCGACCGGGAGTTTCGTCCTGGATCAGGCATCCGGGACGAGGCTCTCGGCCGTTGTTCCCCATCGTGCCGAAAGCCGGCAGCCGCCTTTCGGCACGATGCGCTAGGCTACCGCCCCCGATCCGGTGACGGGGGCGGGCCCCTGATCCGTGACGGGGATCTCTATCACGACACGCAGGCCCGGCGCATTGTCCGCGAGCACCAGCGCGCCCCGATGCAGGCGCACCACCGCGTTGACGAGGCTCAGGCCGAGACCGAAGCCCGGCCGGGATCGGGCATCCTCCAGCCGCACGAAGCGGTCGAGCACATGGGCGCGCTCGGCCTCGGGAATGCCCGGCCCCCGATCGGCGACGCTGAGACGGATCACGCCCGCGCCGCGCTCCGCCTGCAGGACCACCTGCGCCGGGCCGGGGCCACCGGCCCCGTACTTGATCGCGTTGTCGACGAGGTTGGCGAGCGCCTGCCCCAGCAACTCGCGGTTGCCGGCGCAGACGAGCCCGTCCGGCGCCTCCACCGCGAGGCTCAACCCCTGCTCCTCGGCCACCGCCTCGTAGAGTTCGCCGACCCCGCGCACCACCGGTCCGAGATCGAGGGGCGCGAAGGCCGCACCCGTGCTGCCGGCCTCTAGGCGGGCGATGGTCAGGAGAGCGTTGAACACCCGGATCAGCCCGTCGCTCTCCTCGATCACCCCTTCGAGGGCGGCGCGCAGGGCCTCGGGCGTCTGCGCCCCGCGCAGGGCCGCGTCGGCGCGGTTGCGCAGGCGCGTCAGCGGGGTCTTCAAGTCGTGGGCGATGTTGTCGGAGACCTCGCGCAGGCCGTGCATCAGCTCGCCGATGCGCTCCAACATCCGGTTGAGGCTCAGGGCTAGCCGGTCGAGCTCGTCCCCGTTGCCGGCCACGCTCAGCCGGTCGTCGAGGTCGCCCGCCATGATCGCCCGCGTGGTGCGCGTCATCGCGTCGACCCGGGCGAGCACCCGGCTCGCCACGAACCAGCCGCCGACGACGCCGAGCAGCACCACGACCGCGAGGGACGAGGCGAAGGCGCGCCCGATCACCGCGCGCAAGCGATCGCGCTCCTCCGTGTCGCGCCCGACGAGGAGACGGAATCCGCCGGGCAGGGTGAAGATCCGCACGATCGCCCTGTGCTCGACCGCGTTGGAGCTCTCCCCGCTGCTGCGGGTATAGACGGTCTCGACCTGACCGGGATGGGTCAGCAGGCCGGCCGGCACCTCCGCGACGTTGCCGACCACGTGCTCGCCGAGCGCGGTGGTCACCAGATAGAGCGAGGCCCCGGGCTCGCGTGCACGGCGCTCGACCACGGTGATGAGCCGGCGCAGGCCCCCCGCATTGTACTGCTCGGCCAGGCCGTTGATCTCGGCATCGATCGTCGAGACGATCTGGTCGTCCAGCACGGCCCGCGCGTTCCAGGCCACGTAGCCGAGCGCCAGGAAGGCGCAGGCCGCGAAGATCACGAGATAGGCGAGCGACAGCTTGAAGGCCGTGGTGCGGAACAGCTTCTGCAGGCGCGCCCAGGCGCCCTCGGGCGCACCCGCCTCAGCGTTCATCCGCCCGCAGCATGTAGCCGGCCCCGCGCACGGTGTGGATCATCGGGTGCTCGAAGCCGCGGTCGATCTTGGCGCGCAGGCGGGAGACATGCACGTCGATCACGTTGGTCTGCGGGTCGAAATGGTAGTCCCACACGTGTTCGAGCAGCATGGTGCGGGTCACCACCTGGCCCGCATGGCGCATCAGGTATTCGAGCAGACGGAACTCGCGCGGTTGCAGGACGATCTCCTGGCCGGCGCGGCTCACCCGGTGCGAGAGCCGGTCGAGTTCGAGCGCCCCGACGCGGTAGGCCGTGGCCTCCCCCGCCCCCTGCGCGGGGGCGCCGCGCCGGGCCAACACCTCCGTGCGGGCGAGCAACTCCGAGAAGGCGTAGGGTTTGGGCAGGTAGTCGTCGCCGCCCGCCCGCAATCCCTTCACGCGGTCGTCCACCTGACCCAGGGCCGAGAGGATCAGCACCGGCGTGGTGACGCCCTGCTCGCGCAGCGACCGGATCAGGGACAATCCGTCGAGCTTCGGCAGCATGCGGTCGACGATCAGCACGTCGTACGGCCCCTCGCGGGCGAGCGCGTAGCCGTCGAGCCCGTCCGTCGCCTGGTCGGCCACGTGGCCGGCCTCGCGGAAGGCCTTCACGAGATAGGCGACCGCCTCCCGGTCGTCCTCGATGATGAGAAGCCGCATGGGCTCGTTCCATAGCGCGGGCGGAGCCGACGGAAAACGGTGCGCCTGCGGAACGGCCAAGCCCCCCTCCCCTGCTCGTGGGAGGCCAGTATCGGCAGGGCCGGATTGCCGGGGGCTTCCCGGCGGATGACGTTTCGGTAAGGCGCGCAACGCGAACAGGCCGCCCCTTGCGGGAGCGGCCTGTTCGGTATGTTGAGATCGTGTTGAGGGTTTGTGTTTGTTTGCGTTGAGCGGGCCTGGCGGCGACCGACTCTCCCGTGTCTTGAGACACAGTACCATGGGCGCTGGTGTGTTTAACGGCCGAGTTCGAGATGGGATCGGGTTTGGGGCACACCGCTCAGG
>CANEZL010000044.1 GCA_947444195.1 Methylobacteriaceae bacterium
AACGGCCTGTTCGCCGTCGGCGCCACCGGCATCCCCGTCGGCCTCACCTCCACCACCGTCGGCGTCGTCTCCGGCGGCATCAACCGCCGCGACACCGAGTTCGCCGTCGTCCGCGCCGGTATCAATTACAAGTTCGGCTCGTACTGAGATCCGGGTCGGCGGGACCCGCCCGACGGGTCCCGCGAACCGACAGGTCCCAGCGTTCAGCCCGATCACCTGGTCGCTCGGCCATGAGAGCCCCGGAAGCCCCGCTTCCGGGACTCTCGCGTCTCGGCGACACGGGTGGGCCGGCCCGCCCGGAGCACGATGCGAGACAGTGGAACCCGGTCTCTCGGGATCATCGCGCGATCACAACGAGATAGCGCGCCCCACAACGCGGACCCGGAGCCGCGCCGGTTTGCGGCGCGACGGGCGCGATCAGGCGAGGCCGATCGCCATCTTCCAGCCGAAGGCGAAGATGATCAGCCAGATGAGGATCGGCGCCAGAACGCGCCAGACCTGACCCAGCCGGCTCGGGCGCTCGGGATCGGCCGGACCGTGCATCGTCACCGCGCCCCGATCGTCCGGGCGCCCGCGGCCGGGACCGAAGGCTGGCTCACGCGCATCATCGCTGCGATCGATCCTCTCCCGATGCCGGAGGCGGCACACCACCCGGACGCGTCACGCGAAGCCCGCCCCGGCAGCACCGGCGCGGCGGGCGTCCGTCGAGGGACACTAAGCCCTCGGCCCCCGCCTGGCCAGGGCGGCGCCCGCTTCCCCCCGACGGGCTGGCCGGCCCTCCGCGGACGCGCTACAGCATCGTCCCGAAAGACGGGCGCCGGCTTTCGGAAAAGACGATGCCGAAACAACGGCCTAGAGCACGATGCGGAAAAGTGGAATCCGGTTTTCCGACGTCATCGTGCGGCCACGAAGAGATAGAGCATGCTGCTGTTTCCGTGAAAAAGCAGCATGCTCTGGCGCCCTCCACCGAAGCGGGCCCCGGCTCGGTGCGGGAGAGGGCCTCATAACAAGGACGTGGAGCCGCGCCCTCCATCCGCGACCGGACCGCCGCCCTGGAGCCTGGCATGAACGAGAACGATCCCGGCCTCGACGACCTGTCCCGGCTGCACAGCAAGATGGTGGCGATGGAACTGGTGCTCGGCGTGCTGATCGGGCGCTTGGCGGAGGAGAACCCGGAGGTCCGGGAGGACGTCCGCCGGGACGTCGCGGTGCTGCTCGCCGACATGGCGGGCGGATCGGAGGGCGAGGACCAGATCGTCGACGAGATCCGCCGCGCCACGGACGTGCTGACGAGCGTCTCGGTGGGCTGACCCGTTCCGAGGGCACGCGCGGGGGCGGAGACCGCCCGCCACCTGCGACGGGTCGACGCCGCCTGACGCCCCGGGGCCGCTCGCGCTTCGGGGCAGCCCCTCGCCCGGCCTCCTCGCCGTCGCGGGCTCTCGTCGGTGCGCCGCGCTCGCACCGACCGATCCGGTCAGGGCCCCCCGTACTTGCGCCTTGACGGCAGGGCCCGAGCCGTAGTCAAAGACGCTCCTGACGGAGCGAGACCGCGAGATTTCGCAACGGTTTCCGGGCGTCCGCCGGTGTAGCACAGCGGTAGTGCAGCGGTTTTGTAAACCGAAGGTCGGGAGTTCGATCCTCTCCACCGGCACCGTTCCCGTCCTGGAGCCGTTCCCGATCGCGTCGCGATCGTCCCGACTCTCAGCCTCCGCTTCAACCCGCCCTCCTGCACCGAACCGGTATCCACTGGGCGGACGACGCTCCGGCGTGAACGGCTTCCCGTGATGCCTGACCGTCAGCGCCAGGGACCGAAACGGCTCTTCGTCTTGCCCGGCTTCCAGGGCTGATACGGCTTGCGGCTTATCGCTTGGGTGCACGCCCGGCACCGCCGTCCCGGGCTCCGCGGGCCTCCGGGTCCGGGCTCGCTCTTCGAGCGACCTGGAATGACAGGGGCACAGTCAGGCCGGAGAGATCGAGCGGAGCCCGTTCGAGCCCGCCCTCAAGGCCCATGACCGGCCGCAATCGAAGCGAAGTCGGATCCGTCCCGATCGCAACGCGACCGGGAACGGATCTCGCCAAGGACGGAACAATCGATCGCAAGCGTCGCGCGAAGCGTCCGCTGCGTCCGCCCCGAAGCTGGACGCCCCCGATCTCGCATCGTCTGATGCGCATCGGAACTACAGAGAAAAATTTGGGAGGAGTGAGCATGCTGCGTAAGGTGGCCGCCGTTCTGCTCGGGCTCACCGTCTCCGCCGCGGCCGAGGAGCCGCTGCGCTTCGAGGTCGATCCGGCCTGGCCCAAGCGCCTGCCCAACGACTGGATCATGGGACAGGCCGCGGGCGTGGCGGTGGATGCGCAGGACAACGTCTGGGTGGTCCAGCGCCCGCGCTCCCTCACCGACGACGAGAAGGCCGCGAGCCTCGACCCGCCCCGCACCCGCTGCTGCAAGCCGGCTCCCCCCGTCCTCGTCTTCGATCAGGCCGGCAGCCTGATCCGGTCCTGGGGCGGGCCCGGCGAGGGCTACCAGTGGCCCCAGAACGAGCACGGCATCCACATCGACCACAAGGGCTTCGTCTGGCTGGCCGGCAACGGCGAGACCGACGGCCAGATCCTGAAGTTCACCCCGGACGGGCGTTTCGTCCTGCAGATCGGCAAGCAGGGCCCGCAGACCGACAGCCGGGACACGAGCCGCCTGGGCAAGCCGGCCAGCATGATGGTCGACCCGGAGACGAACGAGATCTACGTCGCCGACGGCTACTACAACCACCGCGTCATCGTGTTCGACGCCGAGACCGGCGCGTTCCGGCGGATGTGGGGGGCCTACGGCCGGCCGCCCACCGACGAGAAGCTCGGCCCCTACGATCCGGCGGCCGAGCCGGCCGCGCAGTTCCGCAACCCGGTCCACTGCGTGCAGGTGGCCCGCGACGGGCTCGTCTACGTCTGCGACCGGACCAACAACCGCATCCAGGTGTTCCGCAAGGACGGCACCTTCGTGAAGGAGATGTTCGTCGAGAAGGGGACGCGGGCCAACGGCGCGGTCTGGGAACTGGCCCTGTGGCCGGACGAGCGCCAGACCTACCTGCTCAACGCGGACGGGGCCAACAACGAGGTGCGCACCCTGAGCCGCGACACCGGGGAGATCCTGGGCCGCTTCGGCCGCAACGGGCGGATGGCCGGGGATTTCCACTGGGTGCACAACCTGGCGGTGGATTCAAAGGGCAACGTGTTCACCACGGAGGTGGACACGGGCAAGCGGGCGCAGAAGTTCCTGTTCCGCGGCGACATGGTCCTGCGCAAGCGCGCCGCGGCGCCGGAGGGAGGCCCGCGATGATCGCCGAGACGGATCCCGTCGCGGGGGCGGCCTGCTCCTGCTGCCTGCCGCGCCGCGGCTTCATGCGCGGCCTCGCCGGCCTGGGCGCCGCGGCCATGGCCGCCGCGCCCGGCCCAGCCCGGGCCGAGCCGGCGCGCTACACGGGCCTCGTCATCGACTGCCACGGGCACTACACCACCGAGCCGCCCGCCATGCTGGCCTGGCGCAGGCGCCAGATCGACGCCATCAACGACCCGGCCCAGTCGCCCTCGCCCGCCGACCTCAAGGTCGGCGACGACGAGGTCCGTGCGAGCGTCGCCGGGCGCCAGCTCAAGCTCCAGGCCGAGCGCGGCATCTCCCTCGCCCTGTTCTCGCCGCGGGCCGGCGGGATGGGCCACCATATCGGCAACGCGCGCACCAGCCTCGACTGGTCGATCGTCTCGAACGACATGATCCACCGGGTCGTGAGCCTGAACCCGAGGAACTTCGTCGGCGTCTGCCAGCTGCCGCAGACGCCGGGCGTCTCGCCGAAGAACTGCACGGCCGAGCTGGAGCGGTGCGTGAAGGAGCTCGGCTTCGTCGGCTGCAACGTCAATCCGGACCCGTCCGGCGGCTACTGGACCGACCCGCCCCTCTCCGACCGGTTCTGGTATCCGCTCTGGGAGAAGATGGTCGAGCTCGACGTGCCGGGCATGGTCCACGTCAGCGCCTCGGCCAACCGCAACTTCCACGCGACGGGGGCGCACTACATCAACGGCGACACCACCGCCTTCATGCAGTTCGTCACCTCCGACCTGTTCAAGGACTTCCCGACCCTGCGCCTGATCGTCCCGCATGGCGGCGGCGCGGTGCCCTATCACTGGGGCCGCTACCGGGGCCTCGCGCAGGACCTGAAGCGTCCGCCGCTCTCCGAACTGATGCGCAACGTCTTCTTCGACACCTGCGTCTACCACCAGCCGGGCATCGACCTGCTGCTCAAGGTCGTGCCGCGCGACAACGTGCTGTTCGCCTCGGAGATGGTGGGCGCCGTCAACGGCATCGATCCCGAGACCGGCCACGCCTACGACGACACCAAGCGCTACGTCGAGGCGGCCGCGCTCTCCGACGCGGACCGCGCCAAGATCTACGCGGGCAACGCTCTGCGGGTCTATCCCCGCCTCGCGGCCAGGCTCGAGGCCGCCGGGTCGAGGCCCTGATCCATCGCGCGGCGCGATGAGGCGGCATCGCGGCCCCGGCGTGCTTCTCCGGAGCGATCGCTCGGTGCCACGTCGGCGGCGGCCTGAGTCGGCGGCGGCCCGACGCGGCACGGGTGCTTCCCCTGGGCGGGGAGATGTGACCGCGGTCTCGGCCACCGTCGAGCGGGGCGCTCACCCCCGGTTCTGCGGGGGCGCGATCGGCCGGCGCGGTGACCTGATCGGGCGCGACAGGGAAGGTCCGCTCTGCCGCGACATCTCGCCGTTCGCGAACGGCGCGGGCTGGAAGCAGAATTCGCCCCCGCGATACGGTGCGACGCAGGCCCCCGCGCGCCATTCGTTGAGCCTGCGGTCTCGGCGGACTATGCATAGGCGCCATGGAACCCCTCGCGCTCACCGACCGAACCCCGGTCCCCCTCACCTGCCCGTCGCCGCGTGCCGGACGGGCGGCGCCGTTCCTGCCCATGAGCCGCGCCGAGATGGCGGCGCTCGGGTGGGATGCCTGCGACATCGTGCTGGTGACGGGCGACGCCTACGTGGACCATCCGAGCTTCGGCATGGCGATCATCGGCCGGCTGCTCGAGGCGCAGGGGTTCCGGGTCGGCATCATCGCTCAGCCCGATTGGCACTCGGCGGAGCCGTTCAAGGCGCTCGGCCGGCCGAACCTGTTCTTCGGCGTCACCGGCGGCAACCTCGATTCGATGGTGAACCGCTACACGGCGGACCGCCGCCTGCGGAGCGACGACGCCTACACGGCGGGCGGAGAAGGCGGCGCCCGCCCGGACCGCTGCACCATCGTCTACACGCAGCGCTGCCGCGAGGCCTACAAGGACGTGCCGATCGTCCTCGGCGGTATCGAGGCCTCGCTGCGCCGGATCGCCCACTACGATTACTGGTCCGACAAGGTGCGCCGCTCGATCCTGGCGGACGCCAAGGCGGACCTGCTCATCTACGGCAATGCCGAGCGCGCCGTGGTCGAGGTGGCGAACCGCCTCGCCGCCGGCGAGGCGCCGCACCGGATCGACGCGGTGCGGGGCGTCGCACTGTTCCGCCGGGTGCCCGAGCACTACACTGAGTTGCCCGCCGACGACCTCGATTCGGCGGACGAGGCCGCCACGCGGCGGCCCGGCGACACCGTGATCCGGCTCCCCGCCTACGACGAGGTCAAGGACGACAAGGAGGCCTATGCCCGCGCCTCGCGCGTGCTGCACCGGGAGGCCAATCCCGGCAACGCGCGCCCCCTCGTCCAGCGCCACGGCGACCGCGACCTCTGGCTGAACCCGCCGCCGATCCCGCTCTCCAGCGACGAGATGGACGCGGTCTACGACCTGCCCTACGCGCGGGCCCCGCATCCCTCCTACGGCGACGCCAAGATCCCCGCCTGGGACATGATCAAGTTCTCGGTGACGATCATGCGCGGCTGCTTCGGCGGCTGCACCTTCTGCTCGATCACCGAGCACGAGGGCCGGGTCATCCAGAACCGCTCGGAGGGCTCGATCCTGCGCGAGATCGAGCGGATCCGCGACAAGACCCCGGGCTTCACCGGCGTGATCTCGGATGTCGGCGGCCCGACCGCCAACATGTACCGGATGGCCTGCAAGGACCCGAAGATCGAGGCGGCCTGCCGCCTGCCCTCCTGCGTGTTCCCGGACATCTGCCCGAACCTCAACACCTCCCACGACGACCTGATCCGGCTCTACCGCAAGGTCCGCGAGGTGAAGGGCGTCAAGAAGGTGATGGTCGCCTCGGGCGTGCGCTACGATCTGGCCGTGCGCAGCCCCGAATACGTCGAGGAACTGGTGACGCACCACGTGGGCGGCCGCCTGAAGATCGCCCCCGAGCATACCGAGCGCGGGCCCCTGGACCTGATGATGAAGCCGGGGATCGGCACCTACGACCGTTTCAAGGAGATGTTCGACGAAGCGGCGAAGAAGGCCGGCAAGAAGTACTACCTGATCCCGTACTTCATCGCGGCGCACCCCGGCACGACCGACGAGGACATGCTGCAGCTCGCCCTCTGGCTCAAGAAGAACGACTACCGCGCCGATCAGGTGCAGACCTTCCTGCCCTCGCCCATGGCGACCGCGACCGCGATGTATCACACCGAGGTCAACACGCTGAAAGGCGTGCGCCGCGGCGGCAGCGAGCCGGTGGAGGCGATCAAGGGGATGCGGCAGCGCCGGCTGCACAAGGCGTTCCTGCGCTACCACGACCCCGAGAACTGGCCGCTCCTGCGCGAGGCCCTGCGGGAGATGGGCCGCGCCGACCTCATCGGGCCGCGGCCGGACCAGCTCGTGCCGCTCTCGCAGCCGCCGGGAACGGGCGCGGGCAAGGGACGGGGCCAGCCGCGTCCCGAATATCGCCCGGGCGGCGGACAGCGCTTCACCACGAAGGGCGTGCCGCTGAGGAAGTGAGGGCCGCACGCATCCGGTGAAGGGATGTTCGAGCGGCGCTCGCTCGCCAGTCTCGCCGGGCCTGCCTCCGTGACGCAGCCTTTCGCGACGATCGGGGGCCGGATCCCCCAGCGCCGGGATCCCCGGCGCAGGCCCGTGCCCGCTTCGGAACGGCCTGGACCTCGGGGAGATCATCGCTTCCGCGTCCCCGGAGACGCGGATGCCGTCACCGGAGCGGCATCGCGAACCGCTGCTTCGGCACCCCGGTCGCCCCCGCCCGCAGGTAGAAGCGGATCGCCTCGCCGTTCCAGGCCGGCGTCTGCCATTCGAGGCGATCGACGCCCTCGGTCCGTTGCGCGAAGTCCTTCACCGCGGCGAGGAGCTTGCGGCCGATGCCACGGCCACGCTCCTCCCGCGCGACGAACAGGCCATCGAGGTGGGCGTAGCGGCGCGCCCGCCAGAGCGAGAAGTCGAAGGTGACCGCCGCGTATCCCACGAGCGCCGTGCCGCCCGCGGCCACGAGCAGGTGTGTCGGCGGCCTGTCCGCCGAGAGGAGCGCCGCGAGTTCGCCGTGCGTCAGGGCGGCGACGGAGCGCTCGAACGCGGCGTGATCCCGGACCAGTGCGAGGATCGCCGCCGCGTCGGCGGGCAGCGCCGGCCGGATGCATCCCGTCACGCCGGGGCTCCGGTGGATGCCAGGTCGAACCCCTCGTCGAGCCAGCCGGTGATCCCGCCCGCCATGATCTTGACCGGGCGTCCGAGCTCGGCGAGCCGCAGCGCGCCCCGGGCGGCCCCGTTGCAGTGCGGCCCGGCGCAGTAGGTCACGAACACCGTGCCCTCCGGCCATTGCTCCAGCTTGGAGCGCACGATCTTGCCGTGCGGCAGGTTGATCGCGCCCGGGACGTGGCCCGCCGCGAACAGGGCGGGACCGCGAACGTCGAGCAGCACGAAGTCGGCCCCGCGCGCGAGGGCGTCGTGCACGTCCCAGCAATCGGTCTCGAAGGCGAAGGCGGCGGCGAAATGCGCGCGGGCGAGGTCGCTCGCGGCGGGGGGCACGGCGGTGACGGCGGTGGGCATCGAACGCTCCTCTGTTCGCCCTCCCTTGTCGGGCCGGGCGGCCCCCGCTTGCAATTGGCCTGAACGCCAGACATCGTGAGGATCATGCCAAACACGACCGGCCCCCTCGCCGTCGCGCTGCTCTACGACGGCCTGTGCACGTTCGAGTTCGGGATCGTGGCCGAGGTGTTCGGCCTGTCCCGGCCCGAGATGGGCGAGGCTTGGTATCGCTTCGCGAGCTGCGCGATCGAGGAAGGTCCGCTGCGGGCGCACGGGGGCTTCTCGCTGAGCCCGGACCACGGGATCGAACTGCTCGACCGTGCCGACCTCATCGTGGTGCCGGGCTGGAAGGGCGCCGACGCGGCGGTTCCGGACGATCTCTGCCGCCGCTTGCGCGCGGCGCACGGGCGCGGCGCACGGCTGGCCTCCATCTGCTCCGGGGCGTTCGTGCTGGCCGCCGCCGGGCTCCTCGACGGGGGCACGGCGACGACGCACTGGCGCTACGCCGAGGCCCTGCGGGCGCGTTACCCCGCGGTCGCGGTCGACCACGCCTCCCTCTACCGGGCGCACGGGCGCGTCTTCACCTCCGCCGGAAGCGCGGCCGGGCTCGATCTGCTGATCGAGATCGTGCGCCAGGATTACGGGCCCGAGGCCGCCAACACGGTGGCGCGGCGCCTCGTGATGCCCGCTCACCGGACCGGCGGGCAGGCGCAGTTCCTGGAGCGGCCGGTGCCGGCGCGGCGGAACTCGGAGGTCGCGCCGCTGCTCGACCGGATGCGGGCCGACCTCGCCGCGCCCTGGCCGCTCGCGCGCATGGCCGGCGAATGCCGCATGAGCCTGCGCACGTTCGTCCGGCGCTTCACCGAGGCGACGGGTTCGCCGCCGGCCGAGTGGCTGGCGGCCGAACGGGTGGAGGAAGCCAAGCGCCTGCTCACCGCGGGCCGCCGCAGCATCGACGAGATCGCGGCCGCCGTCGGGCTGGGCGGGGCCGACACGCTTCGGCTCCAGTTCCGCAAACGCGTGGGGATCAGCCCGGGGGAGTACCGCACGCGCTTCGGCCGCGTCGGAGCGGCGTAGGGCGGGGCGCACGGGTATCGGCGGGAGCCGTCGCGCCCGGCGGTCGATCAATACCGGCGGTCGGCCGGGACGCGGGCCCGCACCCGTCTCCCGCTACGCCGCTCCCGACGCCTGGCTGACAGGCGACTCGGATGCTGCGTGGCAACGATCCTGCGATCTCGAAGAATCGCCTCTCACCCGACCGGCCATGCGGTGGGCCACCATCGGCTGCCTGTTCGCCGCGCTCACCCAGCCCGTGCGGCGCACGCACTGCTAACGCCGCATTCTGTGTTTCGGCGCGCAACTTTGCCCCCTGATGCGGGGGATCGGCGTCCAGTTCCGGCTCTGACTCGATTTCGGTGCAGGCGGGTTGATGGATCTCGGCTTCGGCCATCGGAGATCCTGCCATGCCCCGCAGCCTGCATTCGGGTTCCGTCATTCCACGCGGCCTCGTCGTCGATCACGTCGAGGCCGGTGCCAGCCTGACCATCACCGCCCGGCCAGTCGCCGCGTCGGCTCGGTGGCCCGAGTTGCGATCAGCCTTCGTCTCGGGTCCACAGCCGCTACACGCGGACACTGTCGGACCTGCCGGTTGCCGGTTGCCGGTAGGCGTGTCGTCATCGCAGTCCGCGTCCGCCGATTCCGCTGCGTCGGCACGGATTGCCGGACCAGGATCTTCGCCGAGCGGCTCGGTTCGGATCTCGCTGTCGCTTATGCGCGGCGCACTGCCCGGCTCGACAGCATCGTGCATCATCTCGGCCTTGCCCGCGGCGGCCGATCGGCCGCCAGCTTCGCCCGACGGCTCGTGGTCCCGGCCAGCCGGGATACCATGCTGCGGACCGTGCGGCGCCGTGCCTTGCGTCCGGTGGAGCCTCCGAGCGTGATCGGCATCGACGACTGGGCCCTCCGTCGGGGGCAGCGCTACGGGACGTTGGTCTGCGACTTGGAGCGTCGTCGCGTCGTGGCCCTGTTGCCGGATCGCGAGAGCGGCACCGTCGTGGCGTGGCTCGTCGCTCGTAGCGAGATCGCCATCGTCGCCCGTGATCGTGGCCCGTGATCGTGGTGGCTGTTACGGTGAAGCGAGCGCGCGGGCGCTGCCTCATGCGGTTCAGGTCGCCGACCGATGGCATCTGATGGAGAACGCTAGCGCGGCCTTCCTCGACGCGGTGCGCAAGTCGATGGCCGCCATCCGCACCGCGGTGGGAGCCACGACAGTTGAGTCCGAACGTCTGACTTCCGCCGAGCGTCTGCAATACGAGGGCCATCTCCGAAGAGATGCGACGGGCGAGGCGATCCTGATCCTGTCGCGATAGGGCATGCCGATCAAGGCGATTGCCCGGACGACCGGGCACAGCCGCAAGCTCGTGCGCAACGTGTTGCGGGGTCTGACCGGCGACGTTTTCCGCGCCCGCCAGACCAGCTTGGATGCCCATCTGCCCCGGCTCGGTGCCGAGTGGGCGGCCGGCTGTCGCAACGGGGCAGAATTCTGGCGTCGGCTTCGCGCGAACGGGTTCACCGGCAGCCTGCGTGTGGTCGGGGAATGGGCGACGCGCCGTCGGCGCAGCGAGCGTACGCCGGAAGGATCACCGGGCAAGGTGCCGTCAGCGCGTATCCTCTCCCGGCTGATGACGACGGGGCGGGACAGCCTGACGAACGCAGACGCCGTCCTCGTGGCAACGATCGAGGCGGAGGTGCCGATGCTCGCCGCCGCCCGTGCCCTTCTGTTCCGCTTCCACGCCATGATCCGCGAACGGCGGCGATCGGATCTCGGCACTTGGATCGAGGCTGCAGCAAGCAGCCTTCTGGCATCCTTCGCCGGTGGTCTCCTGAAGGACAAGATGGCTGTCGCTGCAGCTCTCACGCAACCATGGTCGAACGGCCAGACCGAAGGGCAGAACACCCGCCTGAAGCTCGTGAAGCGGCAGATGTTCGATCGCGCCAAGCTCGATCTGCTCGAGCTCGGCTGATTGGCGTGCCCTGAGTTGTCCTGCATCGAGCGTGCGTCAGACCCAAAGTTCGACGCCGTTTGACACCCGGGTCGGCGAGGTGAGCGCGCTCATCCTGGATCGACAGGCCTGGACGCAGCCGATCCGCGTGGAACGCACCACCCTCGCCGTCTTGGACGGCCACCATCGCCTGACCGCCGCCATCCGGCTCGGCCTCGCCCGCGTATCGGTCCGTCTGTACGATTACGCGACCGTGCAACTCATATCCTGGCGCGTCGAGATCACGCCGACGCGCGAGGAGGTCCTGCGCCGCGCGGTCATGAGGCGCCTCTATCCGCCTAAAAACCACGCGGCAGGGTTTCGGATCGCTCGAACAGGCGGACATGGGCCTACGGCAACTCGTCTAAAATCCGCCGACGGACCCGGTCTCCCATCGCTCGAGAGCCCCCTTCCGGGGCGTCGCGGAGAACGGAGGAGGCGCGGGGGAGCCCTGCAGCTTCTCCTCCGTCACCTGCGTCGAGCCTAGACCGCGAGGGACAGGTCCATCGGACAGTCCGGAAGCGTCCTGCCGCGCGGCAGAATGCGGATGCCCTGACGGACGCTGGCCTGGGAGGTCGATTACGAGCCGAGAAGATGGCTGGCGGTGCCGATGGCCGTCATGGCCAGTCCGCAGACGAAGGCGCCGATCATCAGGTAGGAGAATCCCTTCAGCATCATGGTCAGGTCGTCCTTCCGCTCGATGATGGGGGGTGCGCGCCGGACCTTCAGCGTCCTTTCGGCGAGGGATGGAAGCCGAACGCCGGCTCCGATCCATGCTGCACCGCAATGCGCGACTTAGCAAGCGCAGCATGACGAAGGTCGAGCGAAGCCGGCTTTCCCCCACTTATGCCCGGTGACCCGATCCCCTCCGGGCCCGGCGGCCGCCGAGCCGAGGACGACGTCCGCGCCGATCCGGTCCGCGGCTGGCCCGCCTCTTGCTGGGCGCCTCGGGGGAGAGACGCATGGATGTCGAGCTGATCCGCCTGACCAAGCGCTACGGCAACACGGTTGCCGTGGACGGGATCGACCTGAAGATCCGCTCGGGCGCCTATTGCTGCCTGCTCGGCCCCTCGGGCTGCGGCAAGACCACGACCCTGCGGATGATCGGCGGGCACGAGACCGTGTCGTCCGGCGACGTGGTCATCGGGCCCCGCGCGGTGGGCGACGCGGCGCCGGCCGAGCGCGGCACCGCGATGATGTTCCAGAGCTACGCGCTCTTCCCCCACCTCGATTGCCGCGACAACGTCGCCTTCAGCCTGAAGATGCGCGGCGTCGGCAAGGTCGAGCGCCGCGCCCGGGCGATGGCGATGCTCGACCTCGTGCAGATGGCCCACCTCGCCGAGCGCATGCCGGCCCAGCTCTCCGGCGGCCAGCAGCAGCGCGTGGCGCTGGCCCGCGCCCTCGTCACCGGACCCAAGGTCCTGCTCCTCGACGAGCCGCTCTCGGCCCTCGACCCGTTCCTGCGGGTGCGGATGCGGACCGAGCTGAAGCGGATCCAG
Organism: Methylobacteriaceae bacterium; assembly: GCA_947444195.1. GTDB lineage: Bacteria > Pseudomonadota > Alphaproteobacteria > Rhizobiales > Beijerinckiaceae > Methylobacterium. The sequence goes on from CANEZL010000044.1 coordinate 12,493, forward strand.
GCCGAGCTCGGCCTCACCTTCATCCACGTCACCCACAGCCAGGAGGAGGCGATGGCCCTCTCCGACCTCGTGGTGGTGATGAACGGCGGCCGCATCGAGCAGGCCGCCGACCCGCGCACGGTGTTCGAGCGCCCGGCCAGCGCCTTCGTCGCCCGCTTCATCGGCGGCCACAACGTCGTCCGGCTGCCCGATGCCTCCGAGATCGCCGTGCGCGCCGACCGGATGCGCCTCGGCCCGGAGGCGGGCGCGCAAGCCGTGCCGGCCCGCGTCGTGTCCATCGAGTACCAGGGCACCAGCGTGCATGTGGGCTTCGAGGCGGACGGGCTCGGCGGCCCCGGGCCCGCCGCGCTGACCGCCATCGTCGACGACGGCGCCTACGCGGCCCGGCCGCTCGCCCTCGGCCAGACCGTGCCGCTCGGCTGGGACGAAGCCGCCGCCCATCGCCTCACCGCCTGATCCGTTTCCCTGCCGTCGAGGACCCCGCATGACGACCACGATCAAGCTCAGCCGCCGCACCCTGCTCCGGGGGGCGGGCGCCGCCGGGCTGACCCTCGGCGCCGGGCCGATCACCGGCTTTCCCAGCGTGATCGCCGCCGAGCCCGTGACGCTGCGCTATCTCGGCACCGCGGTGAACCAGTCCGGCGACATCGCCCGCAAGGTGAAGGAGGATCTCGGCATCACCATCGAGTACATCCCCGTCGTCACCGACGAGGTGACCAAGCGCGTGGTGACGCAGCCGAACTCCTTCGACCTCCTCGACACCGAGTATTTCAGCCTCCGGAAGCTCATCCCGTCCGGCAACATCCAGGGCATGGACGCCCGCCGGATCAAGCAGGCCGACAACATCACGCCGGTCTTCACCCGGGGCGAGGTCGCGGGCAAGACGATCGGCGACCAGGGCACGGCGCCGAAGAAGGTGTTCTACCTCGAGGGCCAGAACGCCAAGACCTTCGCCGGCCAGGCCACCGAGTGGATCACCCTGATCCCCACCACCTACAACGCCGACACGCTCGGCATCCGCCCGGACCTGATCAAGCGCCCGATCACGAGTTGGCGGGAACTGCTCAACCCCGAGTTCAAGGGCAAGGCCTCGATCCTCAACATCCCCTCCATCGGCATCATGGACGCCGCCATGGTGATCGAGGCCACGGGCGACTACACCTATCCCGACAAGGGCAACATGACGAAGGCCGAGATCGACCGCACCATCAAGCTGCTGATCGAGGCCAAGCGCGCCGGCCAGTTCCGGGCCTTCTGGCAGGACTTCAACGAGTCCGTGAACCTGATGGCGTCGGGCGAGACGGTGATCCAGTCCATGTGGTCCCCGGCCGTCACCAAGGTGCGCTCGCAGGGCGTGGCCTGCACCTACCAGCCGCTCAAGGAGGGCTACCGCGCCTGGGCGTCGGGCTTCGGCCTGCCCAAGACCCTCACGGGCCGCAAGCTCGACGCGGCCTACGACTTCGTCAACTGGTTCCTCTCCGGCTGGGCCGGGGCCTATCTCAACCGGCAGGGCTACTACGCGGCGGTGCTGGAGACGGCCAAGGCGCAGATGGAGCCCTACGAGTGGGCCTACTGGATGGAGGGCAAGCCCGCCGAGAAGGACATCAAGGGCCCGGACGGGAGTGTGCTGGAGAAGGCCGGCGCCACCCGCGACGGCGGCTCCTTCGAGGCGCGCATGGGCGGCGTCGCCTGCTGGAACGCGGTGATGGACGAGAACACCTACATGGTCCGCAAGTGGAACGAGTTCATCGCCGCGTGAGCGGGGACCGGCGCATCACGGGGGCCTGAGCCATGACCGACGCCGTCCTGCCCGCCCTGGCGGAGGCGCCGGCCGTGCCGGCGGCCGCCGCGAGCCTCACCGCGAAGACCCGGCGCCGACGGGCCCTGGCCTACGTCCAGGCGGCGCCGATGGCCTTCGTCTTCGGATTCTTCTTCCTCGTGCCGCTCCTCCTGACCCTGATGGTCAGCTTCTGGGCGTACAACGAGTACGAGATCATCCCCGCCTTCACGCTGCAGAACTACGTCGACGTGTTCGAGGGCTGCCTCGACACGGGCAACGCCTGCACGACCCTGCGCACCTACCTCTCGACGCTGAAATTCTGCGCGCTCACCTGGGTCTTCACCCTGCTGATCGGCTTCACGGTGGCGTATTTCGTCGCCTTCCACGTCCGCTCGCGCAACGTTCAGATGGTGCTGTTCCTCGTCTGCACGATCCCGTTCTGGACCTCGAACGTGATCCGCATGATCTCGTGGATCCCGCTCCTCGGCCGCAACGGCCTCGTCAACGACACGCTCATGGGAATGGGGCTGATCGCCCGGCCCATCGAGGGGCTGCTCTACTCAGACTTCTCGGTGGTGCTCGCCTTCGTGCACCTCAACACGGTCTTCATGATCGTGCCGATCTTCAACAGCATGGCGCGCATCGACCGGGCGCTGATCGAGGCGGCCTACGATTCCGGCGCCACCGGCTGGCAGACCCTGTGGAACGTGGTGATCCCCCTCGCCAAGCCCGGCATCGCCATCGGGTCGATCTTCGTGGTCACCCTGGTGATGGGCGACTTCGTCACCGTCGGCGTCATGGGCGGCCAGCAGATCGCCTCGGTCGGCAAGATCATCCAGGTGCAGATGTCGGCGCTCCAGCTCCCGGCGGCGGCCGCCAACGCGGTGGTGCTGCTCGGCGCCGTGATGCTGATGATCGTCGCGATGACGCGGCTGATCGACCTGCGCAAGGAGCTGTGACCGGATGAGTGACGCGCAATGAGCGACCGGCCCCGCTCCCCCGCCTTCTACGCGCTCGCGGCCTTCTTCGCCCTCTTCGTCGCCTTCCTGTACGGGCCGACGCTGACCATCCTGGTCCTCAGCTTCCAGGGGCCGCAGGGCGGCCTGACGTTTCCGATGAACGGGGTCTCGACGCACTGGTTCGGCAAGCTCTGGGCGGGCCTGGGCATCGTCGACATCTGGGGGGCGCTCTGGCGCTCGCTCCGCCTCGGCCTCGTGGTGATGGCGCTCACCGTGGGAATCGCGTTCTTCGCCGGGCTCGCCTTCCGCAAGCGCTTCGCGGGCGAGGGCGCGCTGTTCACGGTCGCGGTGGCGAGCCTGATCGTGCCCTCCATCGTGGTGTCGCTCGGCATCGGGCTGGAGTTCCGCCTCCTCGACGAGGCCGTGAAATGGGCGGCGGCCGAGACCGGCTGGGGCTGGCTGCAGGAGCACGGCACCCTGATGGGGCTCTACACCTCGGCGCTCGGAGCCCATCTCACCTGGACGCTGCCCTTCGGCCTTCTCATCATGTTCGCGGTCTTCAACCGGTTCGATCCGGCCTACGAGGAGGCCGCGCGCGATCTCGGCGCCACCGGAGCTCAGGCCCTGCGCCACGTGGTGGTGCCGATCCTCGGCCCCTCGCTCGTCGGCGTCGCCCTGTTCGGCTTCACCCTGTCCTTCGACGAGCTTGCCCGCACGAGCCAGGCCATCGGCGGCCGCAACACCCTGCCCCTGGAACTCCAGGGCCTGACCACCACGGTGACGACGCCGGAGATCTACGCGCTCGGCACGCTCACCACCGGCCTGTCGCTCGCGGTGATCGCCGCGGCGCTCGGGGCGAGCCTGTACCTGCAGCGCCGCCGGGCGCGGAAGGGGCTGCGGCTCGGGTGAGGCCCGCCGGCCGCGCGGGCAGATGCGGCTCACCGCGCGGGCAGCGCGCGGAGCGTTTGTGCAACCGGCCGCGCGGCGCGACTCGGCCGGCCGGGCCGGACGACCGGCCTCGCCGGGAACAGGCGGTCGGATGAAGGGGCCGGCAGCGGCGCCCGCTCAGGGCCGGCGGTAGACCCAGACGCGGGCCGGCGGCAGGTTGAGCCAGACGCGGTTCGAGCGGTCGGCGGTGTAGCTGCCGGCCTCGCAGCGGGCCGGAATCGGCGGCACCACGGCGTAGGTGAACTGCACGAAGGGCGCGCCCGGGTGCATCAGGTCGTGGGTCGCGTTGAGCAGGTCGAGGCGCTGCTCCAGGGGCTTGGTGAAGAGCGGCAGGCTGGAGATCGTGGCCGCGGCCGGCGCCTCCAGGAGCGGTCCGAGGGTCCGGCGGATGTCGTAGGCGTCCCCGCGCACCACCCGGACCCCGGGGAAGCGCTTGGCCAGGAGCCGGCAGAAATCGGGATTGAACTCCACGAGGATCAGGCGCTCGACGGGCAGGCCGCGCCGGATCAGGGCCTCCGTCACCGGGCCGGTGCCGGGGCCGAGCTCGATCACCGGGCCGTCGAGGCGGGGATCCACGTAGGAGGCCATGGTCCGCGCCAGCATCTTGCCGGAGGGCGTGACCGCCCCCGTGACCAGCGGACGCTCGAACCACGAGCGCAGGAAGCGGGCCTCGTCCTCCAGCGGCTCGCGCCGCTCCCCCAGTTGTACGGCCCGAGCTTTGGCGCTGGAACGACGTAAGGGGGGCAAGTCCGGGCTTCCTTGATTCTTGCTGATGTTCAACGGGATGAAGGTCGTCATACCGCCAAGGACGAGGCCCCGCTAGAGCCGTTCCCCGAGGCGTTTCCCGATCACCAAACCGGCATCCGCTTCGGCCGGGAACACGCGAGACGCGCTCCCGCACGGCCCCGGCCAAAAGCGACAACCGGCGGGGGCGCGTCCGGATCCCGTCCGCCCCGCCCGAAACCGCGGGGGGCGGGACGATTCAGGCCCGCGCGGAGCCGAAGAAGTCCCGGACCTTCGAGAAGAAGCCCGCGCTCTCGGGGTGGTTGTCGTCGGAGGCGGTCTTGTCGAACTCCTGCAGGAGCTCGCGCTGGCGCTTGGTCAGGTTCTGCGGCGTCTCGACGAAGACCTGGATGTAGAGGTCGCCGACCTCGCGGGCGCGCAGCACCGGCATGCCCTTGCCCTTGATGCGGAACTGCTTGGCCGTCTGCGTGCCGGCGGGGATGCGCACCTGCGTCTGCGAGCCGTCGATCACCGGCACGGTGATCTCGCCGGAGAGCGCGGCGGTGACCATGGAGATCGGCACGCGGCAGAACAGGTCCGCCCCGTCGCGCTGGAAGAAGTCGTGCGGCTTGATCGAGAGGAAGACGTAGAGATCCCCCGCCGGCCCGCCGCGCAGGCCGCTCTCCCCCTCGCCGGCGAGCCGGATGCGCAGGCCGTCGTCGACGCCCGCGGGCACGTTGATGGAGAGCGTCCGCTCGCGCTCCACCCGGCCCGCGCCGCCGCAGCCCGTGCAGGGATCGTCCACGATCTCGCCGCGGCCGTGGCAGTTCGGGCAGGTGCGCTCGATGGCGAAGAAGCCCTGCGCCGCCCGCACGCGCCCGTAGCCGCCGCAGGTGGAGCAGGTGCGCGGCTTCGAGCCGGGCTTGGCCCCGGAGCCCGCGCAGGTCTCGCAGGTGATCGAGGTCGGGATGCGGATGGTCTCGGCCTTGCCGGCGAAGGCCTCCTCCAGGGTGATCTCGAGGTTGTAGCGCAGGTCCGCCCCGCGCTCGCGACCCGGCGCGCCGCCGCGCCCGCGGGCCCCGCCGCCCCGGCCGTCGCCGAAGAAATTGTCGAAGATGTCCGACATGAAGTCGCCGAAGTCGTTGCCGAAGCCGGGGCCGCCGGCGCCCGCGCCTTGACTGAAGGCGGCGTGGCCGAAGCGGTCGTAGGCCGCGCGCTTCTGGCCGTCGGAGAGGCACTGATAGGCCTCGTTGATCTCCTTGAACTTGATCTCGGCTTCCTTGTCCCCGGGATTGCGGTCCGGGTGGTAGGTCATGGCGAGCTTGCGGAAGGCGACCTTCATCTCGCTCTCCGTGGCGGTCTTGGTGACGCCCAAGATCTCGTAGTAGTCCCGCTTCGACATCCCTGTCCTCAAGGTCCCTCGTCCGCGCGCCCGTGGCGGCGGCCAGCCGATTCGCTTCCGTCGATCGGGCCGGATCTAGCACGCCCGCGCGCATCCGGGGCGCCCCGGCCCGCACGGTCTCGGGCGGCATATGGGGAGGCCGCCCGCCCGGCGCACCTCCCGACGCATCTCCCGCCGCGCAACCTGTGGCTTTATCGTCTCAGCCGAACGCCCCGACCTCGTGCTGGATCATGCCGGAGATCTCGCGCACCTGATCGAACATCTGCCGGATCGGCACGAACAGGCCGGCATGCTCGGCCTCGTAGGTGCCCACGTCCCGCGGGCCCGCGGGCTCGCCGAAATTGAGGCCGAGCGTCGGGTCGGGGGTGACGGGGAAGATCTCGTCGAGGAGGGCGAGGCTTCCGTCGATGTCGAGGCGCAGGAAGCGCTCCAGGAGCTGCGCGCGGGTGACGCCCGCCTGCGGCCGGAAGCCCGGGATGTGCACGGCGGCGAACCAGATCCGGTGGATCAGGGCGAGGCGGATCGCGTGCAGCAGGGTGAGGCGCGCCGACATGGTGGGCAGATCGGGGGCTGCGGCCCGCAGGCTCAGCCAGTCGCGGGTGAGGCGCCCGAACAGGCGGCGCAGGGAGGGGGCGAGCCCGAGCCGGTCCAGGGCGCCGGCGATGGTGACGAGTTCCTCGCGCCGCCCGTCCCGCTGGGTGCGGCGGGCCCGCTCCAGCCAGACCGCCGGATCGAGGGTGTCGACATAGGCGCGCAGCACGTCGAGATCGCCGACGCCGGAGGCGTGCTGGGCGAGGCGGAAGGCGCGGGAGAAGCGCACCGAGTCGCGGCGCATGTCACGGAACAGGTCGGGGGCGCGGCCCGCGGCCCGGCCGAGGCCGTGCAGGGAATTCGCGAGATAGCCGAGCTGGTGCAGGATCGCGTTGTTGGGGATGGCCCGCATCTGGCGCGGATGGGTGATGAGGGCGGGCCCCCCGCCGTCGCTCTGGCGCGCCACGGGCCGCGAGCCGGTGCGGTCGATCAGGCTCGGCCCGAACGTGCCGAGCAGGGCCGCGTAGCCCGGATCGTTCACGAGGGCCTCCATGTCCTGCCGGACCACGGTGAAGAATTCGAGGGCGAAGTCGGGCTCGGCGTAGACGGGGTCGTCGGCGGCGTCCGCCCCCTGCGCCGGATCGGCGAGGGCGTAGCCGGCGAAGGCGTCCTCGTCGGCGGTGTCGAGGGCGTAGACGTGCTCGGCGATCCGCGCGACGCTGGCGCCCGCGAGGGCCGGGGTGCCGAAGAGCAGGTAGCCGTCCGTGCCCTGGAAGCTCGATTCGAGGCGCACCTTCAGCCCGGCGGCGCGGCTGCGCGCCCGCGCGTCCTCGGGGGCGAGATAGGCGAGGCGGTCGCGCAGGGAGGTGGGGTGGGCGCCGCGGCCGATCGATTCGCCGTGGGTGTCGAAGATCGCGAGCTCCACGTCCTGCAGGCCGTTCTGCACCAGCATCTCGGTGATGCGCAGGCGCAGGCGCTCGATCCAGAAGGTCGCGGCGAGCTGGCCCACGTAGCGGCCGGAATCCGAGTAGCCGAACTGCACGGTGAGGCGGCCGAGGCGCTTGAGGTGGTGGCGCCAGTGCGGGCTGCGTAGCGCATCGTCCAGCACGCGGATGCCCTGCTCTAGGGCTTCCGCCGTCTCGAAGAGCGGCGTGATCTCCAGCTTGTCGCTGATCCCGTAATGCCGGGCGAGCCAGAGGGCGGCGAGCAGGGTGTAGCCCGTCTCCGTCTCGGCGATCAGGAAGCGCACCGGATGGGTGCCGTCCACGTGCTTCAGGATCTGGGCGATCGTCATCATCAGGCGGGCGGCCGAGGCCCGCTCGGCGGCGAGCGCGCCGAAATCGACCGCGACCGGCCGCACGTCGTTGAGCAGCGCGTGGATCGCGGCCAGGTGCGAGCGGCGCTGGGCCGGGTCGGCCGGCTCGCCCTCGGTATCCGCGACCCGGCGCACGGCGTTGTGGATCTGGCTGGCGTTCAGCCGGAAATGCGGCAGGGCGTTCGAGAGGCCGTGGGTCGCCACGCCCGCCCGCAGCACCGCGATGCCGCGCCTGTCGGCGTCGTCCGCGGCGCCGGCGACCGCGGCGCCGAGCCCGGCGAGCAGCGCGCCCGCATCGCTCTGGGCCCGCTCGCGCTCGATGATGAGGGCCAGCGCGAAGCGGTGCACCGCCTCCAGCGACGGCTTGGTGCCGAGCTTGGGCGCCACCGCGAGCTGGCGGTTGACGGCGGCGAGGGCGCTCTCGGCGAGGCCGCGCACCGGCGCGGTCGCCGGGATCTGCGGCAGGTCGCGCATCACCCGGTCGAACTGCATCCGCTTCGATTCGAGCCGGTAGCGCAGGGTGTCCCACCAGCCGATATCGGTGCGCCCGTCCGTGTCGCAGCCGACCCAGCTCGCCACCGCCAGGGGGCGCGGCACCAGTTCCCACCAGCGCTCCGGCCAGCGGCGACGGGCCGCGTCGAGGAGCGCGCCGTTGAAGGCGTCGAGGGCGAGCCGGGCGTTGTTGGCCGCGACGCAGGCCTGATCGAACTCGTCGTCGAGGCCGATCGTCGGATCGGGCCGGGCGGAGAGCTCGGCGGCCTCCGCCAGGAGCGGGGCGCGCGCCGCGTCCTCGGCGAGGCTCGCGCCGCGGGCGAGCAGGGCGGCGGCCGCCCGCTTCATGCCGAAGGTCGGGTGGGCGGTGAACACGATGGCGAAGGCGGTGCGGCCGACGAGATCCTGCAGGCTCTCGAGATCCCCCGGCCGCCGCGGGATCGCGGCGACCAGCCGGGCGGGCACCGCCTCGTCCGGCTCGGGGCCGGCGTCGAGGCCGACATAGGCGCGCAGGCGCTCCGCCCGCGCGTGCAGGGCCTGGCCGCGCAGGCGCACGAACAGGGCGTCGAGATCCTCCACCGAGATCTCGCCCCGGTCGAACCGGCGGGTGATGGCCAGCGTGACGGCGAGCACCGGATTGCGGAACGGATCCTCCGCGGCCTGCGCGCGGGTGGTCTCGATCAGCCCGAGCAGGTGCTCCTCGAGTTCGGCCGGGCTCCGCCTGCCAGGGTCCTGCTGCATCTGCATCGGCGCCTCCCTCGGTCCCATGGTCCCGCGCATCCCGCTCTCCGCGAGGCGACCGCCGCCGGATCCGGGGGGAGCCGCACGCAAGGCCCGTTCCGCGCCGCGACGATGCGGATCCTGATCGCGCAGGGACGCCGGTGGTGCAAGGGCGCGCGCCTTGGGGTATCGGTAGAGCGGCATGGAACTCGTCCTGATCCTGGCCGCCGTCCTGGCTTGCCTCGTCGCGGGTGTCGCGGTCGCCGCCATGTCGGCGCGCGGACGCCGGCCTCCCTTGCGCCTGGACAACGACCTCGACGAGCGGGACACGGATGTCCTGCTCGCCGATGTCAGGCCCGCCCGCAGCCCGATCGACCGGTCCGCCGACGTGCTGGAGCCGGAGGCCGCGCCGCCGCCCCGCCTCGCCCAGCGGCCGGCCCGGGAGCACTGAATCATGGCCCGTGTCAGCGTGGTCCTCGGCGCCGCGGTGCTGGGAGCCGTCCTCGGTGCCGGCGCCGTCGCCGTCGTCCTCCCGCACCTGCTGGTGCCGCCGGCCGGCGAGACGGGGGCGCGAGCGCCCGAGGCGGTCGTGGCCGGGCCGCCGGCCCCCGAGCCCGTCCCGGCGACGTCGGCGCCCGAACCGGCGCCCCCGCAGACGCCGGCCCGGGCGCCGGCCGCCGGGACCGCCCCCGCCGCGGAACCCGCACCCGCGCCCGCGGCCGAGCCCCCGGCGGTCGCGCAGACCCCGGCCGCAGAGCCCGCTCGGGCCGCCGAGCCTGCTCCGGCCGCCGAGCCCGCTCCCGCCGCATCGGCCGCCCCCGCCGCCCCGGTACCCGCAATGCCGCCGCCCGGAGCGCCGCCGCCCGCGGAGCGGGCCCCCGAACGGGCGCCCGACGCCACCTTCGCCGCGCCGTCGCCCATCGCCTGCGGCACCAAGGCCGCCCGCTACGAGGGCGAGAAGGGCTTCCAGCTCTTCGTGACCCGCCTCGGACAGGTCCGGGTGGAGAATCCGTTGCGCCCCCTCACGCCGGAGACGACCCGGGTCCTTCAGGTCACCATCGGCGGCAAGGTGGCGAGCGCCTACGGGCCCGATCTCGACACCCTGCGCCGAGGCGGGCCGCCCGCGACGGTGGAGGCGCAGCTCGGCGGCGGCATCACCTGGCAGGCCGGGCTGCCGCCCCTGCCCGATCCGCTCCCCATCGTCTCGGAGGAGGGCACCCCCCTCGCCCGCCTGGGCTTTCGCGAATGCACCGAGGCACCGGCGGTGAAGGAGCCCCCGCCGGTCGCCGCCCGCAAGGAGCCGAAGGCGCGGCGCCAGCAGCAGAAGCCCGCCGAGGCGGACGCGGCCAAGGCAGATGGGGCCAAGCCGGACGGGGCCAAGCCGGACGGGGCCAGGCCGGACGAGGCCGCGCCCCATCGCCGCCCGGCCAAGGCCGCCGCGCCCAAGGTGCCGCCGGGCTTCAGCCTGCCGCAGGGCGCGATCGCCGAGTAGATTTCACGGGAAAACCCCGGCCGGTTAGGGAGAGGGCAAGGCATGGTCTCGGAGGGATCGACGGCGATGACGGCCGCGCAGGTGATCGCCGCTCTCGGCCTCCAGCCCCATCCCGAGGGCGGCCATTACCGCGAGACCTTCCGCGATCCCCGCACCGTCGAGGGGCGCTCGGTCGGCACCGCGATCTACTATCTGCTGGATGTGGGCGAGGTCTCGGCCTGGCACCGGGTCGACGCCGCCGAGATCTGGCACTGGTACGCGGGCGCGCCCCTCGTCCTCACCACGAGCCCGAACGGGCACGACGCGGCGGCCTGCCATCTCGGGCCCGACCTCGCCCGCGGTCAGCGCCCGCAGGCCGTGGTCCCCGCCGGGCACTGGCAGACCGCGACCAGCCTCGGCGCCTGGACGCTCGTGGGCTGCACGGTCGCGCCGGGCTTCGAGTTCGCCGGGTTCGAGATGGCGCCCCCCGACTGGCGGCCGACGCCCCGGCGCTGAGCCCCGGCCGATCATCCCCCCGTCACACCCCGCCCCTATCCCTGAACGCCTGAGGGGCCCGGAGCCGATCGCGACGCGGTCGGGCGCGGCCCGGTGCACGATGCGGGACGCGGAGCCCGGTGTTGCCGGAATCGTCGTGCGATCATCGGGGGATCGAGCGTGCTGCTTCCGTGACGGGAGCACGTTCCAGGGAGGTCGCCGCATGCGCATCACGCTCGCAATCCTGCTCGCCGCCCTCTCGGCGCTCGCGAGCGTGCCGAGCCTCGCGGCGGAGGGGGCGCAGCTCGGCCCCCGCCCCTTCGCCCTCGTCGACGGCCTCGCCCCCGGCCCCCTGAAGGACCGGCTCGCGGCCTGCGGCGCGGACCGCCCCTACACGCCCCGGCAATTCTCGATCTCCCACCGGGGAGCGCCCCTGCAGTTTCCCGAGCACACCCGCGAGGGCGTGCTGGCCGCCGCCCGGATGGGCGCGGGCATCATCGAGTGCGACGTGGCCTTCACGAAGGACCGGCACCTCGTCTGCCGCCACAGCCAGTGCGACCTGCACACCACCACCGACATCCTGGCGCGGCCGGAGCTCGCCGCCAAATGCAGCCGGGGCTTCACCCCGGCCGATCCGGCCACGGGGCGCAAGGCCACGGCGCAGTGCTGCACCAGCGACCTGACGCTCGCCGAGTTCAAGACGCTCAACGGCAAGATGGACGCCGCCGACCCGGAGGCCACGACGCTTGCCGGTTACATGAACGCGACGCCGCGCTGGCGCACGGACCTCTACGCCACCACCGGCACCCTGATGTCCCATCGGGAGTTCATCGCCCTGGTGAAGGGCCTCGGCCGCAGGTTCACCTCGGAACTGAAGACCCCCGAGGTGCCGATGCCGTTCTCCGGCGACTACAGCCAGGACCGCTACGCCCAGGCGCTCGTCGACGATTACAGGGCGGAGGGCGTGCCGCCCGCGGACGTCTACCCGCAGAGCTTCCAGCTCCGGGACATCCTGTACTGGCTGGAGCGGGAGCCGGATTTCGGCCGGCAGGCGGTGTTCCTCGACGACCGGGACGTGCGCGACAAGGGCGTGTTCGACCCCGAGAAGCCCGAGAGCTGGCGGCCGGGCATGGCGGAGCTCGCCGCCAAGGGCGTGCGCATCCTGGCCCCGCCCCTGTGGATGCTGGTCCGCCTCGGCCCGGACGGGGGCATCGAGCCCTCGACCTATGCCCGCGAGGCGCGCAAGGCCGGGCTCGACCTCATCGCTTGGTCCCTGGAGCGCTCGGGGCCCCTCAAGGACGGGGGCGGCTACTATTACCAGTCGATCAAGCCCGCCGTGACGCGGGACAGCGACGTGCTCCGCCTCCTCGACGTGCTCCATCGCGAGGTCGGCGTGCGCGGCGTGTTCTCGGACTGGCCGGCAACGACGACCTTCTACGCCGATTGCGTCGGGGCGCGGTGAGGGCGGAAGACCGGCGGAGGGCTTCGCGCCGTACTGCTTCGATGGTCGGAGGGGCGCCTGTCCCCTCCCACCCGGATCGGGCCTGCCCGATCCGGGCCAAGCAAGGTGCGGATCTCGGGCAGGCCCGAGATCCGGGGGGAGGAGAGGCCCGCCGCCGCGGCGATCAGCCGGCGGCGGAGCCCGGTCTCAGACGAAGTGCTGGCCGCCGTTGATGGTCAGCGTCGAGCCGTTGATGAAGCCCGCCTCGTCGCTCGCCAGGTACTCGACGGCGTGGGCGATCTCGTCGGCCTCGCCGAGGCGGCCCGTGGGGATCGTGGAGATGATCTTGTTGCGGATGTCCTCGGCCACCGCCATCACCATGTCGGTGGCGATGTAGCCCGGCGCGATCACGTTGACGGTGATGCCCTTGGACGCGCTCTCCTGCGCCAGCGCCTTGGCGAAGCCGATCACGCCGGCCTTGGCGGCCGAGTAGTTGGTCTGGCCGGCCTGGCCCTTCTGGCCGTTGATCGAGGAGATGATGATGACGCGGCCGAAATTGCGGCTGCGCATGCCCTCGATCAGCGGACGGGTGCAGGTGAACATCGAGTCGAGGTTGGTGCGGATCACCGCCTGCCACTTCTCGAAGGTCATCTTGTGGAAGGCGCCGTCGCGGGTGATGCCGGCATTGTTGACGAGGACGTCGATGGGCCCGACCTCGGCCTCGATCGCCTTGATGCCGGCCTCGCAGCTCGCGAGGTCGCCCACGTCGAACTTGAAGACCGGGATGCCGGTCTCGGCCTTGAAGGCGTTGGCCGCCTCGTCGTTGCCGCCGTAATTGGCCGCGACCTTGTAGCCCTTGTCCTTCAACCGCTTCGAGATCGCCGCGCCGATGCCGCGGGTGCCGCCGGTGACGAGGGCGACGCGTCCTTGAGCCATGATTTCCTCCGCAGATTCTTGAAATTCTTCTGGCGTTCAAGCGCGGGCGGACCCCACGCGTCGGCCGAACCTAGCCCGACGCGCGGCGCCCGTGCACCGAACTTATTCTCAATGGACAGGTGAAAGGATTTCAGGGGAACGGGTTTGTCCCGTCCCTGCCGGGGCGCCGCGCCCGGGCCGCCGCGGCGGCCGGGCGCGGGCCTCGCGGTCGATCAGGGCCGCTCGAGGCACATGGCGACGCCCATGCCGCCGCCGATGCACAGGGTGGCGAGGCCCTTCTTGGCGTCGCGGCGCTTCATCTCGTGCAGCAGGGTGACGAGGACGCGGGCACCCGAGGCGCCGATGGGGTGGCCGATGGCGATGGCGCCGCCGTTGACGTTCACCTTCTCGTCGTCCCAGCCCATGTCCTTGTTCACGGCGAGCGCCTGGGCGGCGAAGGCCTCGTTGGCCTCGATCAGGTCGAGGTCGGCGGGCTTCCAGCCGGCCTTGTCCAGGGCCTTGCGCGAGGCCGGGATCGGGCCGGTGCCCATGATCTTCGGGTCGACGCCCGCGGTCGCCCAGGACCTGATCTTGGCGAGCGGGGTGAGGCCGCGGCGCTCGGCCTCCGAGGCCGACATCAGCACGAGGGCGGCGGCGCCGTCGTTGAGGCCCGAGGCGTTGGCCGCGGTCACGGTGCCGTCCTTCGAGAAGGCAGGCTTCAGCTTGGCCATCGCCTCGAGGGTGGCGCCGTCGCGGATGTACTCGTCCGTGTCGACCACCGTGTCGCCCTTCCGGCCCGGCACGGTGACGGGGGCGATCTCCTCCTTGAAGCGGCCCTCCTTGCGGGCGGCCTCGGCCTTGTTCTGCGAGCGCGTCGCGAACTGGTCCTGCTGCTCGCGGGTGAGCTGGAAGGCCTGGGCCACGTTCTCGGCGGTGGTGCCCATGTGGTAGCCGTTGAAGGCGTCCCAGAGGCCGTCCTTGATCATGGTGTCGACGAGCTTGACGTCGCCCATCTTCTGGCCGCCGCGCAGGTACTGCGCGTGGGGCGAGAGCGACATCGATTCCTGGCCGCCCGCCACGATGATCGTGGCGTCGCCGTTCTGGATCTGCTGCATGCCGACCGCGACGGTGCGCAGGCCCGAGCCGCAGACCTGGTTGAGGCCCCAGGCGGTGGCCTTCTCGGAGATGCCCGCGGCGATGGCCGCCTGGCGCGCGGGGTTCTGGCCGGCGCCCGCGGTGAGCACCTGGCCGAAGATCACCTCGTCCACCTCCTCGGGGGAGACCTTGGCGCGCTCGAGCGCCGCCTGGATGGCGACCTTGCCGAGCTCGTGGGCGGGCACGCTGCCGAAGGCGCCGCCGAACGAACCCACGGGGGTGCGCGCCGCACCGACGATGACGATCTCTTCGTTGCCTGCCATCTGACGTTCTCCTCGCACGGCCGGCGCGTCTTGAGGATGTTCGGCGCTCTGGTCCGCTTACCTCGGATGAAGGGCCTGCACCCGGCGAAGTCAAGCGGATCCGCCGACAGGGGCGGCGGCCCGTCGCGGCGGCCTCGCCCGCCCGGCATGCATGATTGTGCTGGGAAAGACGACGAATTGCGGTTTTCGTCAGCGCCTGAAAGCCTTAAGCTCCCGGTGCGCGCGCAATGCCTGAAGTCGCCGCGCCGTCGTGATCGGAGAGACCGCGGAGATGGCGGAGAACGTCAAGGCCCAGCAGACCGTCATCAAGAAGTATGCGAACCGGCGTCTCTACCACACCGGCACCTCGACCTACGTGACGCTCGAGGATCTGGCGACGATGGTGCAGAACGGCGAGGACTTCGTCGTCTACGATGCCCGCACCAGCGACGACATCACCCGCTCCGTGCTGACGCAGATCATCTTCGAGCAGGAGAACAAGGCCGGCGCCGACAACCTCCTGCCGGTCGCCTTCCTGCGGCAGCTGATCCGCTTCTACGGGGACAGCATGCGCACGATGGTGCCGAGCTTCCTCGAATTCTCGATGGCCAATTTCGCCCGCGACCAGGACGGCCTGCGGGAGAAATTCTCCACGAATTTCGGGCCGGCGGCGTTCCAGAACGCCATCGAGCAGCAGGTGCGCACCAACATGAGCTTCTTCGGCGACGCCATGAAGATGTTCACCGGCTTCGCGCCCCCCGGCACCGCGCCGGCCGCCCAGCCGGCCAAGCCCGCGGCCGCGCCGGCCACCGCCCCCGCCCCGAGCGAACTCGACGACCTGAAGCGCCAGATGCTCCTGATGCAGGAGCGCCTGGAGGAGCTGGCCAAGAAGTAGGGGCCCGCCCAGACAAAGGTTGACGGAACGTTAACGACGGCCCCAGACTTGCTCCGACCGCGTGATCCCATGCGGAGGATGCGAGACCATGGCTCGGATCGAACCAGTCGGCCATCCCGCCACGGTCCGGAGGCGTGCCGTTCCGGAACGCCCCTCCGGGACGGACCTCGTCGTGGTCGCGGCGCCCGCCCCCGGCGACGGCCGCACCGCCGGGCCGTCCCAGGGTCCGGCCGGAGTGCGCTCCGGGGATGCCCGGCCCCGGGCGGCCTTCGTCGCCCAGCTCATCGTCTGCGCGGATCCGGCCCTGCGCCCCTCCCGGGCCGAGCGGGCCGGCCGGGCCGCCCGCGCCTACGCCGCCACCGCCCTTCAGGTCGCTTGACGCACGAAAACGCCCGAGACCGGCGGCCTCGGGCGTCGACGGATCGGTGCTGATGCCCCGGCGCGCCGGGACGGAATCAGGCCTCGGCGGACTTCACCTTGAGAACTTGGCGACCGCGGTACATGCCGGTCTTCAGGTCGATGTGGTGCGGACGGCGCAGCTCGCCCGAGTCCTTGTCCTCGACATAGGTCGGCGCCTTGAGGGCGTCGGCGGAACGGCGCATGCCGCGCCGCGAGGGGGAGGTCTTTCGCTTCGGAACGGCCATGACAACGATCCTTGAGACTGGCGGATGACGACAAAGCGGCGCGCGGGCGGCTCCCCGATGAGCGAGGATCGCCTCATGCACCGCGCGATGCGAGAGATTCGAGGGCGCGCTTATAGCGCCCGCCCCGCGCCCTGGCTAGAGCCGGGACAGACCAAATCCCGACGCGACCGCCCGAGCGGCGGATCCGGGCTTCGCGCCCCGGACCCACCCGTAATCCCGGCTGCTGCGGGATGTCGCACGTTAAGCCGGGGTTCAAGCGGGCAGGATCAGGTTCGCCGGACCGGCCACGTTCCTACGGGCCGGATCCCTTCGGGAGAACCACCATGGTCTCGTCCAGCAAGTCCGTCCTGCGCTCGCTCGCCCTGCTCGCCGCCCTCGCAGGCACGCCGGCCCTCGCCCAGGCACCCGCGCCGACCAGCCCCACCGCCCCGGCCAAGCCCGCGCCGGCGGCGCCCGCGACGCCCACGGCACCGAAGAGCCCGACCACCCCGGCCGCCGAGGCGCCGCACAAGGACGCGGCCAAGGGCGCGCTGATCGACCTCAACAGCGCGAGCGCCGCGGAACTCGACGCCCTGCCCGGCATCGGCGGCGCCCGCTCGGCCGCGATCATCAAGGGCCGCCCCTATCGCGGCAAGGACGAGCTCGTCTCCAAGAAGATCATCCCGCAGAACGTCTACGACGGGATCAAGGACAAGGTCATCGCCAAGCAGAAGTAGCGAGCGGGCGCCGCTCCGGGTTTCCGGAGCGGCTTCCCTTCGCTCAGCCCCGGCCGGCCCGCCGCTGCACGGGGGCGGCCTTGGCGGCGGCCTCGCCGCCGCCCTTGGCCCGCTTGCGGCGCCGGGCCAGCATGTTGAGGCCCTCCACCGCCGCCGAGAAGGCCATGGCCGTGTAGATGTAGCCCTTCGGCACGTGCGCCCCGAAGCCCTCGGCGATCAGCACCATGCCGATCATCATGAGGAAGCCGAGCGCCAGCATCACCACGGTGGGGTTGGCGGAGATGAAGCGCGAGAGCGGGTTGGCGGCCAGCAGCATCACGGTCACGGCGACGATGACGGCGATCATCATCACCGGCACGTGCTCGGTCATGCCGACCGCGGTGATGATCGAGTCGATCGAGAAGACGAGATCGAGCAGCAGGATCTGGCCGATCACCGCCGCGAAGCTGAGGGAGGCCCCGCCCTTCGCCTCCTCGGGATGGGGATCGACGCTCTCGTGGATCTCCTTGGTGGCCTTCCAGAGCAGGAACAGGCCGCCGCCGATCAGGATCATGTCCCGCCAGGAGAAGCCCTTGCCGAGGATGCTGAAGACCGGCTCGGTGAGATGGACGATGAAGGCGACGGCGCCGAGGAGGGCGAGGCGCAGGATCGCCGCGAGGCCGATGCCGATGCGGCGCGCCTTCGCCTGCTGCTCGACGGGCAGCTTGTTCGTCAGGATGGAGATGAAGATCAGGTTGTCGATGCCGAGCACCACCTCCATCACGATGAGGGTGGCCAGGGCGGCCCAGACGGCCGGATCGGCGGCGAGTTGCGTCAGACTCTCGAGCATGCAGGCGGGTTCCCGTCAGAAGGGCAGGATGCGTCCGCTCCCGGGCCGCTCCTCGGCGGCCGGGGCGAAGATCCGGAGCGCGCCGGGCACCACCTTGAAGTGGGCGGGCGTGCGGGTGGTCAGCTCGCCGTCGGTGTTCACCGGGCGGGGCCGTCGCGTGGAGAGGCGGATCTCGGTGGTCTTGAAGGCGCGCACGTCCTCCGCCCGCCCCTGCGTGCCGCGGCGGAGCGCCGGCAGCAGCGCGAGCAGGCGCCACCAATGGGCGATCTCCAGGCTGTAGAAATCGAGCTTGCCGTCGTCCACGGAGGCCTCCGCCTCCACCGTCATGCCGCCGCCGTAATGGCGCCCGTTGCCGACGGAGACCTGGATGGTGGTGACGCGCTCGGTGCAGCCGTCGTGCTCGATCGTGACCGTGAAGGGGCGCACCCGCCGCAGCACGCGCACCGCGGCCACCGCGTAGCCGAACACGCCCCATTTCTTCTTCGATTCGGCGGTGAGCTCGCCCGCGAGTTCCGCCGAGAAGCCGATGCTCGCCACGTTGAAGTAGTAGTGCCCGTTGACCCAGCCGAGATCGACCGGGCGCGCCTCCGCCGTGGTGATGAAGCGGGCCGCCGCCAGGGGGTCGAGGGGCAGGCTCAGGGAGCGGGCGAGGTCGTTGGCGGTGCCGAGCGGCAGGATGCCGAGCGGCAGCCCGGTCTCGACGAGGCCCGCGGCGGCGGCGTTCATGGTGCCGTCGCCGCCGCCCAGGATCACGAGGTCGACGCGCCCGGCATGGTCGCGCACGAGGGCGCCGCAATCCTCCCCCGACGCCTCCACGGGCTCGATGCCGCCCTGGCGCAGGGTGTCGCGGATCGCGTCCAGGGGCACGCCGCCGTTGCGGGCCCGCGCGTTGCAGACGAGGAGGGCGCGCCGCGGCGCCGGCGCATCGGCCGCGCTCATGAGAGGCCGTCCGCGGGCGTGCGGCCGGACGGGGATCGGGAAGGGTGCACGGGACGGCACTCCGTTGCGCTCGCGCCGCGTCAGCGCAAAGGCAGGGAAGCGGTCCGACATCACGGTCGACGCCTCGACCGCCAGAGGGGCCCGGACCCGGGTTGTGGTGAAACTTGGGCGTAGCGGGCCCGATCTCAAGCCCGGCCCCGCGATTTACCGGTCCGCGGTGGATGTCGGGCATGACGGCCGGCGGGCGGCCGCCGGGCGGGGAGCGGGCCCGCCGCGTCTGATAAGCGGGGCCGGCACCGGAACCCTGCGGGCCCCCGCCCGCGTTTCCCGAGTCGCCGCCTCGGGGCCTTCCCCGCCACACGCCGTCCACGGTGATCCCATGCGCCCCGCCGCCCTCGCGACCTTGAGCCTTCTCCTCTCGGGCGCCGCCCTGGCGCCGGCCGCGGCGCAGACCGGATGGGTCGATCCGCCCGCCCGCTCGGCCACGCCCCCCGCCGCCGCGCCGGCGCCCGAGGCGAACGGGACCGAGGCGAGCGGGACCGGGGCGAAGGCCCCCGGCCCGAAGCTGCAGGCGGCAGCCCCCGCGGCGCCGCGGGCGGAGCGGCGGGCCCATCGCCACCGGCCCGGACATCCCCGCCGCCTCGCGCAGACGCCGCCGCCCGCGATGCCCGCCGCCGCGCCCCAGGCCGCCCCGGCGCCCGCCGCGGAGGCCCGCTTCACCGACTGGGCGGGCACGGCCCAGGCGCTCACCGCGGACTATCTCGGCGCCGTCTCCGCCCCTGGCGCCCGCATGGTCGCCGACGCGCCCCGCTTCTACGGCGAGCGCGTGCGCTTCCACGGGCGCGAGATGACGCTGACGGCGCTGCTCGCCGAGAAGCGGCGCTTCGCCCAGCGCTGGCCCGAGCGGAGCTACGCCCCGCGGGGCATGCGCACCGCCTGCAACGGCGCGCTCGCCACCTGCATCGTGCGCACGCAGGTGAGCTTCCACGCGGCGAGCCCCGGCCGGGGCGCCGTCTCGCAGGGACTCGTGGAGGTGGTGCTGGAGGTGAGCCTCGCCGGGCCGCGCCCGGTCATCGTCTCCGAGACGAGCCGGGTGCTGCGGCGCGGCGGCGACGCCTGATCGCCGCGCGGTGCTGGCAGGTCCCGGCCCGTCGCGGGTTCCCAGCGGGCGGGTTTTCAGCGGGAAAGCGGTAGCCACTCCCCCGGAACCCGCTTAGATCGGAGCCATGGCAGTCTCAGAGGCGGCATCGGCGGATACGGAGGAACGGGCTGTCCGCCCGTTCCTGGAGGGCGTCGCGCGCACGCCGCTGGGCGAGCGCATCCGCGCGGAGATCGCCCGGCGCGAGCCCCGCCCCGTCGCCCGGCGCACCCTGGAATTCCTCGTCACCGCCGCGATCGAGCCCAGCGCGGGCGAGCCCGGCTACCGGGTGGTGGACCGGCACGGCCGGCCGCGCCTCCGGCCCGAGGGCGATCCCCGCTCCGGCGAGCCCCTCGGCCTGGACGACCTCCTCGACGAGATCGCCGGACGCCATCCCGACCTGTTCCTGCCCCGGCCGGAGCCCGAGCCAGGGCCGGAGCCGGTCCGGGAATCGAGCCTCGCCGCCGGCGCCTCCGAGATGCGCGCCGCCACGGCCCGCTTCGTGGAGACGCAGTCCGAGCGGGCGCGGGCGCTCGCCGAGCGCTCCTCCGAGCAGGGCCAGCATATCGCGCGCCGGGCCGCCGACGCCCTCGCGGCCGGGCGCACGCGGCTCGCCGCGCGGGCCGCGGCGTGGCGAGAGCGGCGGGCCGCCGCCCCGGACGCGCCGACCATCCCTCCGGGGGCGTCCCCGGGCAGATCCGCGGGCCCATCCTGGGGCGGCGGCGGCGGCGTGGCGGAGGCGGTGCGCCATCCCTGGATCGCGGGGGGCGCCGGGGCCGTCCTCGCCATGGTTCTCGCCGCCGGCCTCGTCGTCGGCCTGCGCAGCACGGGCGAGCGGAGCGGCACCGATCCCGGCCGGACCGCCGAGACGCCCGCGCCCCAGGCCGCCAGGGAGGCCGCCGAGCCCCCGCCCGAGAGCGAGAGCCCGGCCGTGACCCCGGAGCCGCCGCGCCCCGCCGCGAACGCCGTCACCGGCCAGGTCCAGGTGATCGACACGGCGACCCTGCGGCTCAACGGCAAGCTCGTGCGCCTGTTCGGCGTCGAGTGGGTGCGCGGGGGGCAGGCGGACGAGCTCACCCGCTACATCAACAACCGGCCGGTCACCTGCCAGCCGGTCCCGGGCAGCGAGAACCAGATCTGCCAGATCGAGGGGCGCGACCTCTCCGAGGTGGTGCTGTTCAACGGGGGCGGCCGGGCCTCGTCGGAGGCGACGCCGGAACTCGTGGCGGCCGAGGACCATGCCCGCAGCGAGCGCCTCGGCGTCTGGAAGCGGTAGAGCCCGTCCCGCCGGCGACGTGAGACGGCGTCGGGGGCGTTCCAGCCCTTGCGCCCGCCTGCCGGCTGCGCCTCTATGCGGCCGGATCGGCGAAGGGGCGGGCGATGGATCTCTCGGTGGGCTTGAGCGTGTTCGCCGTCGTGGCGGCCGTGCTCGCGATCATGACGCTCGCGGCCGGCATCAACATCGTGCCGCAGGGCTACGTCTACACCGTCGAGCGGTTCGGCCGCTACGCGCGCAACCTCGATGCGGGGCTCGGCCTGATCACCCCCTTCGTCGAGCGGATCGGGCGGCGGGTCAACATCATGGAGCAGGTGATCGAGGTCCCGAGCCAGGAGGCCTTCACCCGGGACAATGCCGGCGTCACCATCGACGCGGTGGTGTTCTATCAGGTGCTCGACGCGCCCCGCGCCTCCTACGAGGTCTCGAACCTCGAAGTGGCGATGATGACGCTGACCATGACCAACATCCGCACCGTGGTCGGCTCGATGGACCTCGACCAACTCCTCTCCCACCGCGACGAGATCAACGAGCGCCTGCTGCGGGTGATGGATGCCGCCGCCTCGCCCTGGGGCGTGAAGATGACCCGCATCGAGATCAAGGACATCGTGCCCCCCGCCGATCTCGCCGGCGCCATGGCCCGGCAGATGAAGGCCGAGCGCGAGAAGCGCGCCTCGGTGCTGGAGGCGGAAGGGCAGCGCCAGGCGGAGATCCTGCGCGCGGAGGGGCGCAAGCAATCGGCGATCCTGGAGGCGGAGGGGCGGCGCGAGGCCGCCTTCCGCGACGCGGAGGCCCGCGAGCGCTCGGCGGAGGCCGAGGCGCGGGCGACCGCCCTCGTCAGCGAGGCCATCGCCCAGGGCGATCTCGCGGCGGCGAACTTCCTCGTGGCGGAGAAGTACATCGAGGCGGTGCGGGCGCTCGCCACCGCGCCGAACCAGCGGGTGGTCGTGGTGCCGATCGAGGCGGCGGCGCTCGCGGGCACCCTCGGCGGCATCGCCGAGATCGCCCGCGGGGTGTTCGGCGAGGGCGCCCCCCGGCGGACCGGCGCGCCCCCCGGTGCCGGGACGCGGGGCTGAGGCGCGGCCGTGGACAGGCTCGCCGACCTCGCCGCGACCCTCGGGCCCGCCTGGGCCTGGATCGTGGGCGGCCTCCTGCTCGCGGGGGCCGAGATCCTGCTGCCGGGCATCTTCCTGATCTGGCTCGGCCTCGCCGCCCTCCTCACCGGCCTCGTCGCGGCCGTGGCGCCCCTGCCCTGGCAGGGGCAGATCCTGGCCTGGGCCGTCCTCTCCCTGGCGAGCGTGGCGCTGGCCGTCCGCCTCGACCGGCAGCGGCGCGCGGAACCGGTGCTGAACCGGGCCGACCGCGGCGTGATCGGGCGCGAGGGCATCCTCGCGGAGGCCATCGTCGGCGGGACCGGGGCGCTGCGCCTCGACGACACCTACTGGCGCGTCGGCGGCCCCGACCTGCCGGCCGGCGCGCGGGTGCGGGTGACGGGGCTCGTGGGCACGGTCCTGACGGTGGAGGCGGTCTGATGCGACCCCCGCTCGATCGAAGCGGGGGTCGTATCAGACCGAGCCCGCGCGGCGCATGGGCGTGGCAGAAATCCGCCATCCCGAAGGGATCGATCGGATCTGGTATGAGGCCTTGATCCCGTGCGATCAGGCTCGGTCCATGGCCTCGCGGACGCACCGGTACCGGACCTCCAGATCGGCGCGGTCGCTCGGGTCGTCCACGTCGCGCCGGGCCGCGGCGATGACGAGGTCGGCATGCCGGAGCAGCTCGGCCCGCCGGTCCACGAAGCGCTCGACCTCGATCACGGCACCGAGCACGTCGAGGAAGCGCGTGAGCGTGTGGACGGAGCCGGCGGCGTTCTGCCGGATCATATGGAACATCGCGTCGCACAACCCGGCATAGGTCGTGACCGGATGGACAACCACGATCCGTCCCTCCCGCTCGATGGCCCCGGTGGGGAGGTGCCGCGCGGCGATCCGGCAGAGCGCGTCGCCCATATGGTCGATCACGCTGCCCGCGGTGAACGGGTCGTTGATGCCCGGGGAGAGGGCCCGCACCGCGATCTCGCTCAGTTGCCGGACCGAGTATTCGAGGTCCTGGAGCGGCACCGGCTGCCGGCCGAAGGCGAGGGCGGCGTCCAGCGCCTCCTGCGCACCGGCGGAGACGGCGGAGACGCGGGCAGCGGGAAAGCCCGTGGGCACGTAATCGCCGGCCCGCACGCGCAACTGGACGACGACGCCGTGCGCTGCGGCCCAGTCGGCCAGAGCATCGAGATCAACGGCCTGGAGATAGCCGCCGCCCTCGGCGGCCATGCCGGGGCCCTGCGGCAGGTCCCGCGGCGGCTGGATGTCGGCGGCCTCCAGCGTCCCTGACCTGATCGCCGCACAGAGATCCTGATGCACGGTGTCGATCACGGTCTCGACGTTGATGCCCGTGGCGATGTGGTGGACGAACCAGACCAGCGTGCCGAGACAGACCAGGGCGAGCGCGATCCCGACGGTGACGGCGAGATGCGGAATGAACGGACTCTCCTCCACGGTGCGCACCGTGCGCAGCACCATCAGGGCGTAGGCGAAGGTCCCCAGGAAGATGCCCAGCACCACTTGGTTGCGAGCATCGCGCGTGAAGTTGCGCAGCAGGCGCGGCCCCATCTGCCCGGAGGCCAGGGACAGGGCCGCGATGGTGATCGAGAAGGTCGTGCCGGCGACGCCGATGGTCGAGGCGGCGATCGCGCTGAGGAGCGCGCGGGCCCCGTCCGCCCCACCGAAATAGCCCCAGCGCCCGATACCGGCCGCCGGGGCGCCCAAGTTCTGATCCGGCGTGAGCCAGATCAGGCTCTGTGCGAGCCCGAGGCAGAACAGCACGAGCACGGCAGGCCGCAGCCAGAACTGGTCGCCGAGAACCGCGATCCAGGCGATGAGGCGAAACTTCGAGCCCAAGTCTGTCTTCCACACCCTGCATCGTCGCGATCCGGCAGCCGTCAAGGCCGCCTCCCGGACGCCGGCCCCTCGGGCACCGGCACGCGAAAGGGCCGGGATCGCTCCCGGCCCTGCCTCGACCCGCATGGACGGGCCTAGAGCACGATGCGGAAAAGTGGAATCCGGTTCTTCGGGATCATCGTGCGATCACAACAAGATAGAGCGTGCGGCTGTTTCCGTGAAAATGCAGCACGCTTTAGAGCACGATGCGGAAAAGTGGAGACCGGTCCCCCGCAATCATCATGCGATCACAGGCAGACGGAGCGTCCTGCTTCCGTGGAACGGCCTACTGCCGCGCGCCCTGGTTGGCGCCCTGGTTGCCCATGCCGACGCCGGTATTGGCGCTCGAACCCGAGCCGCTGCCCATGTTGCCCATGCCGCCCTCGCGGCCGGGGGCCTTGGTCGTGCTGCCCGTGGTGCTGCCCGGTCCGTCCATGCCCGTCGTGCGGTCCATGCCGCGGGCGGCCTCCGGCGGGGTGCCCGTCCGGCCCGCATCGCCCTGCGCGAGGGCGGCGCCCGGCAGGGCGATCAGGGCGGCGACGAGAAGTCCGGTCGTGGTGCTGCGCATGGTGGATGTTCCTCCATCTGTTCTCGATGGGGGGTCAACGCCGCTGGTCCGGGATCGTTCGAAGCGCGGCCGGGGATCGCGACCCCGCAAGAGGCGAGGATCGCGACCCCGCAAAAGGAAAGGGGCCGGATCGCTCCGGCCCCTCCCCCGTACCCGTGAAGACGCCGCTCAGGCGCGCTTCTTCTGGTCCTTGTCGTCGACCTCCTGGAAGTCGGCGTCGATGACGTCGTCCTTCTTGGCCTCCGCGCCCTGAGCACCCGCCGCCGCGGCGTCCGGGCCCGCGGCCTGGCTTGCCGCGTACATCGCCTCGCCGAGCTTCATCGAGGCCTGCATCAGGTCCGTGGTGCGGGCCTTGATGGTCTCGACGTCCTCGCCCTCCAGCGCGGTCTTCAGGGCCGCGCTCGCGGTCTCGATCCCGTCGCGGTCGCCCTGCGAGACCTTGTCGCCGTACTCTTTCACCGACTTCTCGGTGGCGTGGATCAGGCTCTCGCCCTGGTTCTTCACCTCGACGAGTTCGCGGCGCTTCTTGTCGGCCTCGGCATTGGCCTCGGCGTCCTTGACCATCTTCTCGATGTCCGCGTCCGACAGGCCGCCCGAGGCCTGGATGCGGATCTGGTGCTCCTTGTTCGTCGCCTTGTCCTTGGCCGTCACGTTGACGATGCCGTTGGCGTCGATGTCGAAGGTCACCTCGATCTGCGGCATGCCGCGGGGCGCGGGCGGGATGCCGACGAGGTCGAACTGGCCGAGCAGCTTGTTGTCCGCCGCCATCTCGCGCTCACCCTGGAAGACCCGGATGGTGACCGCGTTCTGGTTGTCCTCGGCCGTGGAGAAGACCTGGGACTTCTTGGTCGGGATCGTGGTGTTGCGGTCGATCAGGCGGGTGAACACGCCGCCGAGCGTCTCGATGCCCAGCGACAGCGGGGTGACGTCGAGGAGGAGCACGTCCTTCACGTCGCCCTGGAGCACGCCGGCCTGGACCGCGGCGCCGATGGCCACGACCTCGTCCGGGTTGACGCCCTTGTGCGGCTCCTTGCCGAAGAAGGCTTTGACCACCTCCTGCACCTTCGGCATGCGGGTCATGCCGCCGACGAGCACGACCTCGTCCACCTCGGAGGCCGAGACGCCGGCATCCTTCAGCGCCTTGCGGCAGGGCTCCATCGTGCGCTGCACGAGGTCGTCCACGAGGCTCTCGAACTTGGCGCGGCTGAGCTTGAGCGCGAGGTGCTTCGGCCCGGTGGCGTCCGCCGTGATGTAGGGCAGGTTGATCTCGGTCTGGGTCGCCGAGGACAGCTCGATCTTGGCCTTCTCGGCGGCCTCCTTGAGGCGCTGGAGGGCGAGCTTGTCCTTGGTCAGGTCGATGCCCTGCTCGCGCTTGAACTCGGCCGTGAGGTACTCGACCACGCGGTTGTCGAAGTCCTCGCCGCCGAGGAAGGTG
>CANEZL010000045.1 GCA_947444195.1 Methylobacteriaceae bacterium
CGCCGGCCGCGGCCTGGGACCGGCGGGTCAAGCAGGGCGAGACGCTCGCCCGCACCAACTGCGCCCGGTGCCACGCGGTCGGGCGCGTCGGGAACAGCCCGCTGCGCGAGGCGCCCCCCTTCCGCGAGCTCCACACGCGCTACCCCGTCGAGGATCTCGGCGAGGCGCTCGCCGAAGGCATCCGCACCGGCCATCCCGGCATGCCCGAGTTCCGCTTCGACCCGGACCAGGCCGAGGCCATCATCGCCTACCTGAAGTCCCTGGAACGCTGAGCGAGGACGGCCGCGACGGCATCCCCTCCGTTTCCGGTGTCGATCTCCCACCGCCCAGGCGCCAGGCCTCACGCACCAGTCTTCGTGGTCTCGACGTCACCGGGACCGGCGGGCTTGATCCTACCGGAGAAGGGGACGTTGCCCTCCCCGACCTTGTCGGTGGCGCCGAATGCGCCGTGCCGCATTCGGTCGACGGAGGGATGGATCGCCGGCGATTGCCGACGGACCTTGTTCGTTCGCAACGGCCTCTGTCGAAGCGGCCCCGAGCGGACTGGAGTCTCGGGGGGCACGTCGTGCATGCCGCCTTCGGCCGGGATGCATCCCGTCAGGTCTCCCCTTCGTCGAAGGCAACCGATGACATGACTTCAGGCCAAGCGCGACCACCGCATGGTCTGGGACGGACCCGCTTGCAGTCCGGCCCGTCTCGTCTTCCAGGGGAGGGAGTTGCCAAGCAGCCCGGGAGATTTAGCTACCAGCCCTCGCTCAAGGGACGTGGCCCAGGCACCACCATGTATTGCTGCATCGCCATCGAGGTCGAAGGCCGCACACGCCTGATTACCTCGCGATCCGAGCGCGAGGCCGCTCTTGCGGCCGAGGCCGTGCTCCGGCAATTCGCCGCGGAGGTCGTATCGATGGGCTATGTGGTCGAGTGCGACGACAGCCGTGTCCGCGAACGCATCGCGGACTACCTGGCGGACGTGGCGCTGGAACTGACCCATTGACGTAGGCAACTCTCTCTTCCACGGCGTCCCGCTGCCTCCGGGCCAGGGCCGCGATTCCCGAACCTGCCCACGGGTAAGGTGGAAGCAAGGCGCTGCCGCCGCGGGCGGGGACTTGTCTCGGCATGTCCCAGTCCCGGCGACCCACCTGCGAATGGCCTGAGCGACAGGGCCTGAATTGCCGCAACGGGATAATCGCATTGACGCATGACAAGCACGGGAACCGATGGCTCCAAGGTTTCGGAGCCAAAGATTCCTCAACTCGTCGCCATAGAGTTCGGGTTTGAATTGTGGGGCGGTCGCAGTCAGCGGCTTCGGCGCCGCGCCCGCGCCGACAACGGGCATACCGACCGGATCTCCCCGTTCGCTTCGCTGCCGGAACGCCTCCTGGACAGGTTGGATGCCGTCTTGAATGCCAACGGTTACGATTGATCCGTCTGGTCGACCGGGGTTCTTGGGCCGGGTCTCTGTCAAGCTGGCATCGAGTCAGAATTATTTTGGCTCGATGGCTCGCTAAGCCTAATGGCTGGTTCATGGCTTCAGGTTTGCTGCAGTTGCGACGAAGGTCAGGATCTTGCGCCGCTGCGTCTCGTCGGGGGTGCCGATATAGAGCTGCAAGAGCTCCAAGGCTCCCGGCGTCTCAAGCAGATTGGAGGCCGGACCGGCTTCCGGATGCGCCGCATTCTCGTCAAGGAAGGTCGAAACCGGAACGCCGAACAAGTTGGCGATGGCCTGGAGGCGGCCCGCGCCGATGCGGCTCTCACCCATCTCGTACTTGTGCAGCATCTGCCACGAGACGCCCAGGGCCGAGGCTGCCTCGACAAGGGTCAGGCCGCTCGCCTTGCGCAGGATGCGAACCTGTCGGCTGACCTGCTGGTCGGCCTCGGTCAGCCGCCTCGGGTTGTGCTGCGTGTTCGGCATGGTCTGGGCGGCCAGGAATGGGCGACGCTGGAGGATGCGCCAACCACGTCCAGAATGTCTCATGGGATGCAATCGTACTTTGGCCGCAGCGGACGACAGGTGCCCGTGGCTTCGCGCGTTGGGAGCTAGGCCAGCCGGTGCATCCGGCGAGGCCGAGATCCCCGCCGCCGACGCCCGTAGCAGGACGGGCGTCGCCTCCGGTGGGCGGCTGCCCGGGGGGCGAGCAACCCGTGTGCGTGGCCCCGGGGGCGCCGGGCCGGGCGGGGAGAAGGAAGCGCGTGCGGCGGCGCCCTGCCGCCGGCGGCCGCGGATGGATGCCCGAGCCGGGGATTGCGGCAGGTCGATAGACGGGTTTCGGGGGCTCCGCGATCGGGCCGCGCGGCGCTCTGCGCCTCCTCGTGGCGTTCCGACCGTTCCCCGAACGTGCCATGCCGGGCAAGGCCCCAGCGGCGACATTGTTGGCCCGGGCCTGGACCTGGTTGATCGGATTCGCGATCCCGCTCACTCGCGCCCGGCGGTCGATGCCTCGTAGACCGCGCGACCCGCCTCCGTGATCTCGTACTCCGCACGCGCTTGGTCCGCGTGCAGGCGGCCGGTGCGCCGGATGAGATCGCGCCGCTCCAGGTAGCGCACGATGGTGTTGCCGGGGGCGTAAAACCGCGGCGCCCCCGTGAGCAGGTGCAGGCGGTAGAGGTAGAGAGGCTTCAGCTCACCCATCAAAGTCGCAGATACATCACACAGCCCATGAAAGCGAGGTCAGTGCTTCAAAGGATCCTGCGCCGCCGAAGGAGGACTTAAGATTTTTATAATTCTAACCTTGCGCACGGTGGTTGATTTGCCGGGATTAGGATGCTTTCCGTTTCGTACTGCCAAGTTCGTGACAGGTATGGCTTCATGTCCGCGTCCACCCGCCTGGGAACCCTCGCCGGGCTCCTGCTCGCCTCGACCGCCCTGGCCCCGGTGACCCACGCGCAGCAGGCCAGCGTCCAACTGGACCAGATCTCGGTGGAGTCCGCGCAGACCAATCCCGGTCCGGCCTTCGGCGGCTCGGGCGCGAACGTCGCCACCAGCCAGGACAGCGCGGCCACGAGCGGCGGCGGTGGCGGTCCATCCGGGGTCACCGGCTACGTCGCCCGTGTCGCCACGGCCGCCACGAAGACCAACACCCCCCTGATCGAGGTGCCGCAATCCGTCTCCGTCCTCACCCGCGAGCAGCTCAACGACCGCAACGTCCAGACCTTCACCGATGCGGTCAACTACGTCCCCGGCGCCATCAGCGCACGCTCGGGCTTCGACCCGCGCTTCGACCAGATCTTCATCCGCGGCTTCGACGTGCTCACCAACCAGGGCATCTACCGCGACGGCCTGCGGGTGATCGGCAGCGGCTTCGCCTACCCGAAGAGCGAGCCCTACGGCGCGGAGGCGCTCACCATCCTGCGCGGCCCGGCTTCCGGCCTCTACGGCCTCGGCTCGCCCGGCGGCATCCTCGACATCACGACCAAGCGCCCGGTCTTCGTGCCGTTCGGCGAGATCCAGTTCCAGGCCGGCAGCTTCGACCGCTTCCAGGGTAACTTCGACGTCGGCGGTCCCGTCGCGGGCACGGACGGCACCATGGCCTACCGCCTCACCGGCCTGCGGCGGGAAGCCGGCACCTTCATCGGCCTCGGCACCACCGACGACCAGCTCTACCTCGCGCCCGCCTTCACCTGGAAGCCGTCGGCCGACACCACCTTCACCTTCCTGAGCGAGTTCCAGGTCACTGACACGCCGGCGGCGACCTTCTTCTACAACGACCCTGGCTTCCGGGTGTCCAACTTCTACCAGGGCGACCCGCGCTTCATCGGCCTGGACCAGACGCAGTACCGGGTCGGCTACGCTTTCGAGCACAAGTTCACGCCGGACCTGATCTTCCGCCAGAACTTCCGCCACTACGGGCTGTTCCTGGTCGGCAAGTACGTCGACATCAACAACATCAACGCTGACCGCACGATTGGCACGCGTGACACCGGCTACATCCGCGAGGGCCTGGTGCAGCAGACGCTGGACAACCAGCTGGAGGCGCGCTTCGCCACCGGGCCGGTCGCCCACACCGTCGTCGGCGGCGTCGACTACGCCCGGTACAGCCTGAGCCAGCGCCTCGGCTTCGGCCTGGCCCCGGACCTGAACCTCGTCACGCGCAACTACGGCCAGCAGTTCATCGCGACGCCGGCCCTGGGACCGGCATCGCGCCAGAGCCAGGACCAGATCGGCGTCTATCTGCAGGACCAGGCCAAGTTCGGCGACTTCATCTTGACGCTCAACGGACGCCACGACTGGGTCTTCCAGAACAACTACGCCACACCCGACAGTGTGGTCTCACGCCAGGACAATTCCGCCTTCACCGGCCGGGTCGGCCTGGGCTACGTCCTGGCGCCGGGGCTCGTGCCCTATGCCAGCTACGCCACGACCTTCACGCCGCAGGTCGGTCTGGACAGGAACGGCCAGGCGTTCAAGCCGGCGACCGGCGACCAGATCGAGGCGGGGGTGAAGTACCTGATCCCCGGCACCAACATCCAGGCGGCGTTCGCGGGCTTCGACATCGCTCAGTCGAACATCCTGATTCCCGACGCGACCAACATCGCATTCCAGACCGCCGGCGGTGCCGTGCGCTCGAAGGGCTTCGAGGCCGAGGCAACCGCCAACATCGCGCCGGGCACGAACCTGACGATCGCCTACACGCACGTCGACATCCGCTTCGTGAACTCGACCTCGTTCACGGGCGAGTCCCTGAACGGAAACCGCGTCTCGGGCATCCCCAGCGACACCTACGCCTCGTTCCTGACCTACGCCTTCCCGCCGTCCTCGCCACTCCGCGGCCTGCAGATCGGCGGCGGGATCCGCTACATCGGCTCCAGCCCCGCCGACGACCAGAACACGGGACGCAACAAGGCCGTAGCGCTATTCGATGCGCTGATCGCCTACGACTTCGCGGCTTTGGATCCCAAGTACAAGGGCTTCCGCGCGCAGATCAACGCCTACAACATCTTCGACCGGAACTACACGACCTGCTCTTTCGGTTTCTGCAACTTCAACCAGCCAGCGACCGTCATCGGTAGCCTGATCTACCGGTGGTGACCGACCCTGCCCGCGGTCGACCGGCCTGATCCGGTTCGGGATCGGTCGTTCCGCGACATCGGTCCTGGGCTACCCGAATGGGCTCGTCGGCGACGGCTTCGAGAAAGGGGCACTCCCGTCGCAGGGCATCCCGAACCTGGCGAACGCCAACTTTGGGCCGATCACGGATCTAAGGGTCCGACTTGGCGACCCACCTGCGCAACGCCTTCGAGATTTTCTCGCTTCACGGATCTTCGGTTCATGGCCATTGTCACAGCGGATGTGCTCCGGGATGCCGTGCAGGCACATCGCATCGGCCAACGGCCTCGATCACGCCCAGGCTGTTGATCCGCCTGGCTACCTTCAGCACCAGACATGCCCGGCTATGCACGTCGATTAGCGTCAGGATGCGCAGAGAGCGCCCATCATAGGTCGGCACCTGCACCAAGTCGAAGCTCAGACATGGTTGCGTTGGAGCGGTGGCAGCCGTTTGCCCGAGCCATAGTTCGGCCAGAGGCGGCTGCGGGCCTTGTGCCTCCGGGGGACCTTTAGCCCCTTGCGACGCCAGATCCACTGCACCCGATCCCTGCCAACCTGCCAGCCGTCTGCCTGTAGCAGCGCGGTGACGCGGCGATAGCCATAGCGGCCGTACTCAGACGCCAGGGCGATGATAGCGCGGGTCAGCGCATCCTCGTCGGCAGGCACCGTCGGAACGTAGCACCGCGGGTCGCGGTGCTGACCGACGATGCGGCACGCGTGACGTTCCGAGAGGCCATACCTCTCCCGGATGCCAGCGACCGCCTGCCGGCGTCGTTCGGGGGCTACAGGTTTCCCGCCGCGATGTCCGCCAGCTCCTGCTTTTCCAGCCTTGGCAAGCGCAGGATTGGACCGGTCTCGGGGAGGTCCGCCGGCCGCGTGCACCGTCACAGGTAGGCGACGCCGAGCTCGTTCGCGCCGCGCCAGACAACCTTGACCGGTATGGGCTCCGTTATGGTCCTCGTGGCCAGCCGGAAGGTGTCCGGGATGCCCAGGACGCTGCCCACCCGCAGCCGGGCGCCGCTCCAGGAGACATCCAGGATCCGGCAGCCGATGGGCGGGTGCGTCGGCAGGATGATCTGCGCGGTCGCGTCGGCGACCAGGCGTTCCTCGCGTCGGTGCTCGGGCATCGGGTTCCTCGTTCTCGTTGGCGGGGGAGTCGGGTCGCCGGCGGGAGGCCGCGGCCCTGGTTTGGGTCAGGCCGCGCGCACGGACGCCAGGAAGCGGTCCATCTCGCTCCCGAGGCGGCCGGCCTCGGCCGAGAGGCCCGCGGCGGATGCCAGGACCTGGCCGGCGGAGGCTCCCGTCCCTTCCGCGGCCAGGGCGACGCCCGCGACGTTCGCGGTGACCTCGCCGGTACCGGTCGAGGCCTGCGCGACGTTGCGCACGATCTCCCGGGTCGCGGCTCCCTGCTCCTCCACCGCCGCCGCGATGGAGGCCGAGACCGCGTCGAGCTCGCGGATGCGCCCCGCTATGCCCCCTATGGCCGACACCGCGCGGGCGGTCGCGGCCTGGATCTCGCCCACCTGGGCGCCGATCTCGTCCGTCGCCCGCGCGGTCTGGTTCGCGAGCGCCTTGACCTCGGCCGCCACCACCGCGAAGCCCTTGCCCGCCTCCCCGGCGCGCGCCGCCTCGATGGCGGCGTTCAGCGCCAGGAGGTTGGTCTGCCCGGCGATGCCGGCGATCGTCTGCACCACCGTGCCGACGCGGCCGGTGGCCTCGCTGAGCGCCTGGACGAGGCCGGCGGTCGCATCCGCCTCGGCGGCGGCCGCGGTTGCCGACCGGGCGGCGTCGGAGACCTGCCGGCCGATCTCCTGCACGGAGGCGCCGAGCTCCTCGGCCGCGGCGGCGACGGTGGCGACGTTCGAGGCCGTCTGCTCGGCCGCAACCGCCACGGCGGTCGCCTGCGTCGCGGTCTCGGTCGCGGTGCCGGCCATGCCCTCGGACGTCGCCCGGAGCCGGGCGGCCGCCTCGGTCACGCCGGCCACGATCCCGCCGACGGCGGCCTCGAAGCCCCCTGCCAGCCCGAGCAGGGCGGATCGCCGTTGTCCCTCGGCGTCGACGCGCGCCCGGGCGGCCTCGGCTTCCAGCGTCCGCGCGCGGACCATCGCTCCCCGGAACACCTCGACGGCCCGGGCCATCGCGCCGACCTCGTCCCGGCGCGCGACGCCCGGCACCTCGCCGCCGGTCTCCCCGTCGGCCATGCGGCGCATCGCGGCCTCCAGGCCCCGCAAGGGAGCCATGGCGCGCCGGAGGGCGAACGTCAGCGCGGCGGTGCCGAGCAGGCAGAGCAGGCCGCCGACGCCGGCGGCGCGCAGCATGGTCTCGTCGAGGCTCGCCAGGTAGTCGGACTTGCGCACGCCGACGTACAGGATGCCGAGGACCTCGCCCCTCGCGTCGAGGATGGGCTCGTAGGCCGTAAGGTAGGTGGATCCGAGAATCTCGGCCTCGCCGCGATAGGCCTCCCGCCGCGCGAGCACTGCCTCGCGCACCGGTCCCGCGGCCAGCTTGGTGCCCGTGGCGCGACGGCCCTGAGCATCCACGACGTTGGTGGCGACGCGGGTGTCGCCGAGGAAGACGGTGGCGGTCCCGCCCAGGATCTCCTTGACGCGCTCGACCGCGGGCTCGGTCCCGTCGACCGCGTGCGACCCGACGAGGAGGCGGCCGTCCTCGACCCTGAAGGCCGCGGAGCCGCCCTCGTCCGCGAGCGTCGTGCGCAGGAGCCTCATGTTGCGGTCAAGCGCGGTCCCGGCCCGGCGCAACATGTCGGTCCGCAGATCGAGCACGGTCAGGCCGAGCGAGCCGGCACAGGCCAACACGATGAGCGCCGCGGCGATCAAGCCGACGCGGGCGCTGAGGGTCATCGTGGCTCGACTGCGCAGGCGGATGGTCATGGCGTTCCCCGGGGCGGCCTCGCCCGGCCTCCGGCTGTCCGGAGGCGTCGATGGCTGGCAAATCCGTACAGGGCAGATGCTTCCGCTTCCCTGGCAGGGAACCCGGGATTTCTGCCCATCCGTGCGGGCAATGAACTGAAACCTACCATCCTCGCCCTCCCGAGCGAGATCTCGTACCAAGGTACGAGATCTCCCGCGAAGGCGCGATGCGAGGCCGCCCGCGGCCCGCGGTCCTTTCGCATCGGCCACCGCGTCGCCGGGTCGGGGTACACCGCGCGGTCGCGCCGGCCAGGGAGCGAGCCGCGGATGACCGGGTCGGGCCCGTCCACGAGGTGCGGGGCCCGATCCGGGAAGGGCATCGGGGCGAAGACCGGCTGCCGGC
Organism: Methylobacteriaceae bacterium; assembly: GCA_947444195.1. GTDB lineage: Bacteria > Pseudomonadota > Alphaproteobacteria > Rhizobiales > Beijerinckiaceae > Methylobacterium. The sequence goes on from CANEZL010000045.1 coordinate 8,318, forward strand.
CCGCACCGTGGGCTTCTGCCGGGCAAGCCGGCCGAGGTCGGTGAGGGGGACACATGGCGGCGACCCGGCGCCACCTCCGAAACCGAACCCCGATGCCGCGCCGCAGCAAGGTCCGGCGCGTCGTCGTCCCAGCCAAACGGCATCTCAAGGGCCGCGACGTCGGTGCCGGGCTCGGGAACCGGTCGTAGGTGTCGAACGTGTCGGAGCGCCTGGTTTCCGGCTGTCCTGGGATGAGGCGTGGGGCGACAGCGATGTCGGTCGAAGAGAGGGTGTCGCTCGCCCGCATACGGGCGACAGCGGGAGGGGAGCGCGGATGAGGGCAAGGGCACGCGCTTGGATCGAGTTCCTCGGCGACCAGTTCTGGCTGCGGCCGGCCCTGGTCGTGCTCGCCTGCATCGGCCTCGCGCAGGCCGCCATCGGTTTGGAGACCGCCCGTATCGCCGGCTACGACCCGTCCTCCCCGGACGCGAACTGGGGCTGGGCCGGCGGCGCCGAGGGGGCCCGGGCGCTGCTCAGCGCGGTGGCCTCCTCCACCATCGGGGTGGCGGGCACCACCTTCTCCATCACCATCGCCGCGCTGACGCTCGCCTCGAACCAGATGGGACCGCGGCTGCTGCGCAACTTCGTGCGCGACGCCCGCAACCAACTCGTGCTCGGCGTCTTCCTCGGCACCTTCGCCTACGCGCTGATGGTGCTGCGCACGGTGCGCACCGTCGCGGAGGAGACCTTCGTCCCGCACCTCGCCATATCGGGAGCCGTGCTGCTGGCGCTGGCATGCCTCGGCACCTTGATCTGGCTCGTGCACCACGTCGCGACCAGCATCAACGTCGAGACCGTGGTCGACGCCGTCCACCGCGACCTCTGCGCGGCGGTCGTGGCGCGCACCCGCGACGAGGCCGACCAGCATCCGCCGGCGGAGGCGCCGCGCGGCGACCCGGTCGCGCCGGCCTCGGGCGGGTACCTACAGGCGGTGGACGCGGAGGCGCTCGCCGACTGGGCGCACGAGCACCGCGTCATCCTCGCCATGAGGGTCCGGCCCGGCGACTATGTCCCGACGGGCTTCCCGGTCGCCATCCTCTCGACGGGCGTCGGCGACGTCGCCGAGGCGGTTTCCCGCTCGCTCACCTTCGGGCGGCGCCCGGCGGCGCTGCAGGACCTGGAATACTCCGTGCGGCAACTCGTCGAGATCGCAGTGCGGGCTCTCTCGCCGGGCATCAACGACCCGATGACGGCGGGCAGCGTGCTGGACCACCTGGGCGACGCCCTGTGCCGGATCGCGCCGCGCCACCTGCCCACGGGCGCGGTCACGCGCGACGGCCGCGTCGTGCTCGTCCATCCGGTGACGGACTACGGCGGGCTGTGCGACGCGATGTTCCACATGATCCGCCAGAACGCGGCCGGGTCGGTCCACGTGCTCGCGCGGATGCTGGACGTGCTGGCCCGCGTCGCGGAGGTGGAGGGGCTGGCCTCGCGCCTGGCCGAGCTCGGACGGCATGCCGACCTCGTCCTGGCCGCCGCGCGGCGGGACGTCGCCGACCCGAGCGACCTCGCCGACCTGGAGGAGCGGCATGCCCGCCTCGCCCGGCACCGCGCCGGCCGGCCCTGACCCGTCCAGCCCTATGGAAGCGAGCCACGACGGCCGCGTGGCGGATTTCGACCCGGGAACCGGATCCGTACACGCACGCGAAGCGAACCGAGGCTAGGCCCCGACGGCCTGCTGCAATCGACGCGCGTGAAAAGGGCTGGGCGGCCCCCGCGGGGAGGGCCCCCTACCCTATGCGCCTCAGCCGATCCGCATCGAGCGGATGTCCCGAAGCGGGATCTCGATCACGACGGCGCAACGTTGCGCGCGAGATCTAGGTCCCGCCGCCGCGCAGGCGACGCGTTCCGCTGCACCCTGCCCGTCCATTCCCTCGCGGTGGGACCGGCATACCATCATCGCCCGGTCGCCGCCGTGCCGCGTGATCCGGCGCAGGGCGCCCGGGCGAGCCACATCCGTCGAACCGCGGACGGGAGGAGGCCCCGGGGCGGCGGCGCCCGCGAGGCGGCAAGGGTCGCGCGGCGGGTTCGCCTACCAGCCGTCGACGGCACGCCATGCCGGGCATGCGGGTCGGTCCCGAGGCCGTCCTTGATCTGGGTCATGTCGCCTGTGCGCCCGCGAGGCGACGTCGGATCCGGGCCGCCGGCCTGCAAGCGAGAGCCTGACATGCACGACCCCGCCACCCGCGCCAGCCGCGATGGGAACCACGGCTCCCGATCCCGGAAGCCCGCCCTCCTCCCACGCCTCCCGGACGGGTCGGCCCTCCGTGGCACCGGGAGTTGGTCGGACGACCTCGCCCTCGACGATGCGGGATTCGGGCTCGGGGTCGCGGTGCCTCTCCTGAGCGCCGCGCTCGTCCGCATGGGGCTCGGCGCCTGGCATCCCAGCCGCGCCCTCGCCTTCTCGGTGCCGGTGCTGGCCGCGCTCGCCACGCTCAAGCTCGTCCTCCGGGTCCTCCGGGCGCGCGAGGCCCCGGTTTCGCCGCACGGCGCCGGTCGGCCGCTCGCGCACCCATGATCCTGGCCGGGCGCCGGGACCGGCATCCGGTGCTGCCGCCACGACCTCGCGACCCGGCAGCGTTGCGTTGGATCAATGCACGCGGATCGGCCCGCGCCATCCTGTCGACGGGACGAGAGGCACGGGACCCGCCCGACGCCCCGTTCATCCGGGAGGCGGCATGCTGGTCGATACGGGCTCGTGCGAGAGGTCGGCGCACGTCTGCCACCACAAGCGGTCGGAGGACGGCTGCGCCGACTGCAAGGTCCGGCTGATCAGCGTCTGCTCCGTGCTGGCTCTGCCCGAGCTGGAGGAGCTTGAGGCCCTGAGCCAGCACCTCGCCCTCGACAAGGGGCAGGCCCTGTTCGCCCAGGGGCAGGCGGCGACCTCCGTCTTCAACGTCATCGAAGGGTCGCTGCGCCTGACCCGCCTCCTGCCCGACGGCCGGCGCCAGGTGATGGGCTTCGCGTTGCCGGGCGACTTCCTCGGCCTCGCCCTGCAGGAGCGCCACTCGGTCTCGGCCGAGGCGCTCGGCCCGGTGAAGACCTGTCGCTTCGGGCGCCAGGACTTCGCCGCCGTGGTCGCGGCCAAGCCGCACCTGCTCGCGAGCCTGCACGAGCGGGCCGGCTACGAGCTGACCCTGGCCCAGGACCAGATGCTGCTGCTCGGGCGCCGGACGGCCGAGGAGAAGGTGGCGACCTTCCTTCTGTCCCTGCGAGACCGGTTCGCGCGCACCGGCCACACCTCGGTCACCGTGGAACTCCCGATGGGCCGGCAGGACATGGCCGATTACCTCGGCCTGACCATGGAGACGGTCAGCCGCATGCTGACCCGCCTCGACAGGGCGCATGCCATCCTGCTCGTGCCCGGTGGCGTGCGCCTGCTCGACCCGGCCAGGCTGGAGCGCCTGGCCTCGAACTGAGGCCGCCTTCCGCGTTCCCGCGAGATCCGGGGACGGGCGCGACCACCCCGACGGGACGGCCGGGCCGCCTAACCCCGCCCGACGACCCGACTGGCAGGCGGCTCCCTCCGGGCGCCGACTGCATCCGCGTCCGAGGGCCGGCCGGTGCCTCCAGGCCCATGCGGGCCGGAAGGGACGGGTTGGCATCGGCGGGTTGTCGCACGAACGGGCGTACGACTCAGTGGCACATCAGGCAGCAGAGGGTCGAGCCTCGCAGGACGTCCCGGGTCACGCCGCCGAACAGCCACTCCCGCATCCGCGAGTGGCCGTAGCCGCCCATCACGATCAGGTCGGCGTCCTGCCTCCCGGCGAAGCGCAGGATCTCGTCGGCGGTCTCGCCGGCGGGGGCGTTCAGCAGGTGTGTGGTGACGTGCGCCCCATGGCGGGCGAGGAGCTCCGAGACCTCCTCCGCCCCCTGGAAGCGCGCCTCGGCGCCGGCGGCGGCGACGTAGACCGCGTCGGCCCGCCGGATGAAGGGCAGGGCCGCCGAGACCGCGCGGCGCGCCTCCGGGGCATCCTTCCAGGCGACGACGATGCGGGCGCCCGCGAGCCGGTCGAGGCCTGGCGGGACGACGAGGACCGGTCGGCCGGCCTCCATCACCACCGAACCCGGGTCGCAGGCCATCCCGATCTTCCGGTCCGCGTCCCGGCCGACGACGACGAGATCGGCGCCGCGTGCCTGCCGGACGAGGAAGGCCCCCGCCCCCTCCTCCGCCTGCCGCCAGCCCGTGCGGAGGTCGGAGCCGACGTTCTCCGCGAAGACGTCGTTGGCCCGTGCGAGGTCCTCGGCCAGCCTGGCCCGCTCCTCGTCGTAGGAAACCTGTGCATCCGCGATGTCCGCGGCCGGGCCGGGCGCGGGGAGCTTCCGGGCGGCGACGCCCGTCAGCGTGGCCTCGAACCGGGCGGCGAGGTCCGCGGCGAGGCGGACGCGTCCGGCGGCCGCCTCGCCCAGATCGAGGGATACCATGATGCTGGCGAGGGACATGTGGGGCTCCTGCGGCGAACTTGCGGAATGGTGGGTGGTGCCGATGACCGTACCTTCGCCGCCCGACGCGGCCACGGCCTTGATCCAGCTCAAGGGCCCTCTCCCCGACCGGGCGCCGCGTCTCACGCGGAGCAACCCGCCCGTGGCCCGTCGAGCGGGTCGGGGGCGGGATTCCCGCGCGCAAAGGACGGCAATCCCCGGGGCCGGCCGCCCGCGGGCAGAGGCGGCGCTCGACGCGCGGTGTCTGTCCCGGCGCTCATGCCGCCTCGGCGGCCAGCGCCCGCGCGATCTCGTCCTTGAGCCGCAGCCTCTCCTGCCGCGAGACCCGCTCGGTCTCCTCCGAGACGGGCTCGATGCGCGCCTCCATGCGGTGCAGGGCGCGGTTCACCTCGTGGTAGCGTTCGACCAAGCCGGCGAACCGGCCGTTCGCCAGCCTCAGCGCGTGGATGCGGGCGGCTTGGCCGGGGAATTCCTCGGCGAGGTCGTGGGGGACGTGGGACATGCGAAGTCTCCTTCCCGGGACCGGCGGTTCTGGGCCGCGGGCGACCCGACCGGTCCCGCGGAAGGCACCTTGGCCCCCTGCCGGTCGCCCCGGCCTTGATCCAGCGCAAGGTGCCGTCCCGGCCGCACCCGCCACGCGGCACCGGCGCTGCCCGGGCGGCGTGGCGGGCGGTCCGTGCGCGCGACCACTCAGAACCGGTAGGTGATGCCGGCGCCGACGATCCACGGGTCGATGTCGACGCGACCGCGGATTGTGCCGGCGTTGAGCTTCACCTTCGTGTCGAGGAAGAGCTTCTTCACGTCGACGTTCACGCCCCAGTGCTCGTCGAGCATGTAGTCGAAGCCCGCCTGCAAGGCAGGGGCGACGCTGTTCGTCAGGCGGAAGCCCGTGAAGCCCCCCCGTTCCTGCTCTCCGAAGAAGATCGAGTAGTTCACGCCCGCGCCCACGTAGGGCTTGAGGGGGCCGAAGCCATCGAAGTGGTACTGCAAGGTGAGCGTGGGAGGTAGGATCCAGGTGCTGCCGATGCGTGCGCCGGCCAAGGTTCCGGCCCCCTGGATGCCGTGCCGCGTCACGCCGAGGATCAGCTCGGCCGCGATGTTCCTCGTGAAGAAGTAGGAGATGTCGAGTTCCGGCACGACGGCGTCGGTGATGGCCACCGACGCGCCGGCGACGGGAGTCCCCGCGGCCGACAGGCGAGCGCCCGGGTCCGGGAGGACGCCGAGGGCGCGCACTCGGACGAGCCAGGGCGACCAGGCCAGGGGAGGCGGCGCCGGCGGCGGCGCGTCGGCGAAGCTCGGCAGGTCGGCGGCCGACGCCGCGGGGGCGCCGAGCGCGGCGACGGTAGCCGCGGCGGCGAGGATGAGGGTGCTCTTGCGCATGGGTTCGTTCGGTTCGGGGCGGAAGGGAAGGCCGCGATACGTCGGCGCGACCATCCAGACCTTCCCGCCGCGGGCGTCCTTGATCAGGATCAAACGGCCAAGCTCGCTCCGGCTCGCACGGGAGTTCGTCCCTACCGGCGGTGCGGTCCGGCCACGGGCCGACCCATCGCCCCGGCGCCCCCGCGTCGAGGGCGCGGCGCCTCGGCCCGGCGGGGACGCGCGACCGGCCGATGACGCCGCCCGTGGCGACGGTCCGGGACGGCCCGGGCCGTCGCTACCGTCACCGTGGGCGCAGCAACGCCTCGGCCAGCGCCAGGTTGCGCTCCGCCAGGGCGAGCATGTGCTCCGCGACCGCCCTGACTCGCGCCTCGTCGGGTCCCGACGATGCCAGGCCCGACAGGGATTCGCGCAGGTCGGCCACCGAGCGGCGCAGGCACGAGGCGACCTGCCGGATCTGCAGCGCGCGCGAGCCGAGCTCCTCGCCCGCATCGACGCGCCGGACGAGATCGAGGAGCAGCAGGCGGGTGGTCTCGGCGTCGAGCTGGCCACCCCATGGGATGATGTCCGCCATGCCCGCTCAAGCCGCCATGGGCGAGGCGGCGCATGGGGCGCGGTCGCGAGGGGATGGCCGTGCCGGCGTGCGGACCGTCATGTCGGGATGTCCTCCGGGTCGGGGGCGCCGGGCGGTTCGAGGCCCGGGGCGGCGGTGGGCGCCGGCGTCGATGCGGCGCGCGGGACGGCCGGCCCGGCGCCGGCCGCCTCGGAGACGGGCAGGAAGGCGCGGACGAGGTCGCGGTCGAGCTTGTCGCCCATTCCGACGAGCGCGGCGTAGGCCGTCGCCCCGGGCATCGGCGGCTTGTAGGGCCGGCGCTCGACGAGGGCGCCGAAGATGTCGCAGACGGTCACGAGGCGCACGAGATCCGGGATCCGCCCGGCGCGGAGCCCGTCCGGGTAGCCCGACCCGTCGAGCAACTCGTGGTGCGAGCGCACCACCGCGAGGAGTCCGTCGTCGTACCCGCCGTCCCGGAGCATCTCGTATCCCAGGACCGGGTGCTCGCGCATCGCCGCGAGCTCGTCGGGATCGAGCCGGCCGGGCTTGTTGAGGATGGCGAGCGGGACCCGCGACTTGCCGATGTCGTGCAGGAGGGCGGCCTCGGTGAGCCGCCGGCAGTCGTCGGGGCGCAGCCCCAGGTGGAGGCCGAACCCCGCGGCGAGGCCCGCGACGAGGAGGCAGTGCTGGTGGGTGGCGTCGTCGAAGCGCCAGACCACGTCGAGCCAGGCCCGCAAGTCGGCGCGGCGCAGGGCGCCCTCGATCAGCTCCGCCCCGGCCGCGACCGCCTCGGGGGCGACGGTGCCACCTGCGCGGCCGAGCGCGAAGATGCGGGTCAGCGCCGCGTCCGCGCCGGCGGCGGCCTGGGTCACGGACGTCGCCGGCGCCGGAGGGGCCAGGAATGGCGTGACCGCTTCCGCGAGCAGGTGCGGCGCCCGGTCCGCGGGCAGGATGCTCGCCGCCCCGAGCGCCGCGGCCTGCACCCGGGCCCGGGACGAATCCTCGCGCAGCAGGCAGACATAGGGCGGCCGGCGCGGCCCGAGCCGGTCGAGGTGCCGCTTGAGGGCCGCCAGCGGGGCCGAGCCGCCGAAGGCGATGTCGCTGATGACCGCCCGCACCCTCTCCGGCTCGGGCCCCGCCCCCGCCTCGGCCGGGTCGAGCAGGTCCACGACGTGGCTCGGGCCCAGGACGGCGAGGCTCCGGGCGAGGCGCTCGCCGCGGACGGGGGTGTCGGTGAGCAGGAGGAGCGTGTCCATGCGCGGGTCCAACGGGGTGCAGGGCGGCGGTTCCCTGGGGCGGGCCAGGCGGTCGTTGGCGAACGAGACGATAAGGGCGGTCGCGTACCATTCGATTAAGCCGATGCGGGAAACGCGGGGCTTGCGACCGGATCCGGTGACCGTGCCTGATGCGTGAGCGGTCGCGTTAACCGCGCCTTTACCTTCGGCTGGCAGGAAACAGGTCATATTAGTCCCACTTGCCGCGGCGGAGTTCCCGATGCCGACCCGTTCGCTCATGCGCGCACGGCCCGTGGCCGGGGATGCGCCCTCCCCGGCCCCGCGCGGGCTGTCGTCGCGCCATTTCCTGAAGCTGATCGAGGACACCGGCGAGGTCGGCTTCTGGTCCGCGATGCTGCGGCACGAGCGGCTCGACGCATCCGTCGGGCTCTTCCGCATCCTCGGGCTCGACCCCGCGACGGAGCTCGGCTTCGGCGCCTGGCTCGACATGATCCATCCCGACGACCGGGCCGCCCACGGGGACCAAGTGGCGCTGCTTCGCTCCGGGCAGCCGGTCACGCGCGAGTTCCGCATCGTCCGGCCGGACAGGACGCAGCGCTGGGTCCGTCACCGCGCCGAGGTTCTCCTCGGGCCGGACGGGACGCCGGCGCAGGGGCTGGGCGTGGTGTTCGACGTGACGGACCGCCACGACGCCATGCATGCCGTCCGGCAACGCCACGACCGCCTCAACGCCCTCATCGCGGCGACCGCCGCGGTGTTCTGGATCAACGGGCCCGACGGCGAGCCCCGCGAGATGCCGCAGTGGCAGGCCCTGACCGGCCAGGGTCACGCGGAGATGGCGGGCCAGGGCTGGCTGGACGCGGTACACCCGGACGACCGCGCCCGGACGACCGCCGCCTGGATGACGGCGGTCGAGCATGCCACGCCGTACAACACCGAGTATCGGGTCCTCTGCGCGGACGGCGTCTATCGCTGGTTCAACGCGCGCGGCGCGCCGGTCCTCAACCGCGACGGCTCGGTGCGCGAATGGGTCGGCGTGTGCCTCGCCGTGCCCGGCCGGAACCGCTTCGCCGCGACGCGACCCGATGCCGCCTCCCCGGCCGGACCGCCTGGGCCGGTCGGGCCAGCCGCGCCATATCCCCTCACGGCCGCGCAGGTCCGTGCCGCCCGCGGGATGACCGGCCTGTCGAAGGACGAGCTCGCCAAGCGGGCGAAGGTCTCGGTCTCGACCATCGTGCGTCTGGAGGACCAGGGTTGCGCGGTGCGTCCCCGCTCGGACACGGTCATGGCCGTACGCCGGGCGTTCGAGGAGGCGGGCGTGGCCTTCGTCCTGGACGTCGAAGGCAGGCCGGCGCTCCGCGAGGCCTGACCGCCGCCTCTGAAGGGGGGAGGTGCCCCGTCCTTGCGCCGCTCGGCCCGGCGGACGCGGCGCTGCCGGCCCCCAGGGGCCATCGCCGGGCCTGGACGGAGCGGCGAGGCCGGCGCCCGTGGTGACGAACCGGACCCGCCCGCACCGGCCTGGCCTGGCAGCCGGGATCGGCGAGGCCCGGCGTCCGCCACTGACCGGGCCGCCCGTGATGGCGGGAACCGGCTGCTCGCCGCAGGATCGCCTGGCAGGCGCGTCCGAGGGCTCGATCAGGCGAGGCTCCCCTCGCCGCACCCGCCACGCCCTGCCACGGCGAACGTGACCGGCGCGGGCCGGTCCGCGTCCTCGGCGCGACCTCGCGCCGGTTCGAGCAGCGCGGCGACATGCGCTTCCGCGGAACGCGCCAGGCCGACCAGGTCGTAGCCCCCCTCCAACAGCGAGACGACGCGACCGCCGCATACGGCGTCCGCGACCGCCATGACCTGCTCGGTCGCCCAGCGGAAGTCCGCCTCCGTGAGCGCGAGGTCGGCCAGCGGGTCGCGCCAATGCGCGTCGAAACCGGCCGAGACGAGCACGATGTCGGGCCTGAACGCCGAGATCCGGGGAAGCACGGCCGTGCGAAGCGCCTCCCGGAACACCGTCCCGTCGGCGCCCGCGGGAAGGGGAACGTTCACGACGGTGTCGTGCTCGCCGCGCTCGGAGGCCGCCCCCGTCCCGGGATAGGCCGGCCACTGGTGGGTCGAGCAGAACAGCACGTCCGGGTCGTCCCAGAAGATCTCCTGCGTCCCGTCCCCATGGTGGGCATCCCAATCCAGGATCGCGACGCGCCCCGCCCCCTGCGCGACCCGGGCGTGACGTGCCGCGACGGCGACGTTGTTGAAGAAGCAGAAGCCGGCCGTCCGCGCCCGGCCGGCATGGTGGCCGGGCGGCCGCATGGCCGAGAACGCGTTGCGGACCCTGCCGGTCATGACCTCGTCGACGGCCTGCACGGCGGCGCCGGCGCCGCGTAGGGCCGCCTCCAGCGTCCCGGGCGAGATGTAGGTGTCAGCCGGAGCCTGCTCGACGGCGACGTTGCGAAGCCTCTCGATGGTGGCGACGACGTAGGACTCCTCGTGCGCGCGGATCAGGGCGGCCTCCGAGGCGACGGGCGCCTGCTCGCGGACGAGTCCGGCGAAGCGTTCCTGCTCCAGGCATCGCTCGACCACCCTGACGCGGTCGGGGCGCTCGGGATGCCATGGCGGCGCGAGGTGGGCGAGCGCGGCCATGTGCGTGAGATGCAGGGTCGTCATCGGAGGCCTCCCCATCGGGTTCCTTGATCGTTCCGGTCGGAGCCGGTGCCCGGCGCCTCCCCCAGCCTGCCCCGTCGGCCTGCCTCGGGCCCGGCCATGGCTCGATGCGCGCTCCGCCGCGGCCCCGGTCGCGCGGGGCGAGGACGCACCGGCCCGCGTCGCCGCCCGGGTCCCGGATCGAGCCAGGCGATGGCCGCCAGGTCCGTCGTTGACCTGGATCAAGGCCGGCGCCGGCGAAATCACCCAGGCCACGGGACGAGGCGGCCCCGCAATCCGCCGTCGGGGAGGCGAACATGGCGGAAACCATCGCCCGGACGCGCCCGGGGGACGACGTCCACGGGCCGGGCACGGACGGCTTCCCGGGCCGCGAGGATCCCTGGGCCTTGTTCACGGACTGGATGGCGGAGGCCAAGCGCGCCGAGCCGAACGACCCGCACGCCCTGGCCCTCGCCACGGTCGGGGCCGATGGCCTGCCGGACGTCCGGATCATGCTGCTGAAGTCCTTCGACGCGCGCGGGCTCGTGTTCTTCACGAACGACGGGTCGGCCAAGGGCGTGCAGCTCGCCGAGAACGCGCATGCCGCCGTCGTCCTGCACTGGAAAAGCCTCCGTCGCCAGGTTCGCGCCCGGGGTTCGGTCACGCCGGTCGGCGCGGAGGAGTCTGATGCCTATTTCGCGCGCCGCCCCCGCGAGAGCCGCATCGGCGCGCTCGCCAGCCGCCAGTCGCGTCCCCTCGCCGACCGCGAGACGCTGTTGCGGGAGGTGGACCCCCTGACCTGCCGCCTGGACGGCCGGCCGGTGCCCCGCCCCGCGCACTGGCGGGGCTTCCGCCTCTTGCCGGCCGCGTTCGAGTTCTGGCAGGAACGTGCCCACCGCCTGCATGACCGCGTTCGTTTCGCGAAGGAGGCGGGCGGCTGGGTCTCCACGTGCCTGTACCCCTGAGGATTGCCGATGGGCAAACCGCGTTTCGCGTGGCAGTCGTGGCCGTCCCGGACCGCGACCGGGTCCGATACGGGCGGGCCGGAAGACCTGCTCGCCCTTGCCAGGACGCACGACGCGGTGGCGGGGCGCCTCGCCGAGCAGGCGTCCCGGCTCGATCCGTCCGGCTCCACCCCCGCCATGCGCCCCTTGCGCTGGATGGTGCGCGAGCACAGGATCAAGGCCCTTCTCCTGCGCGGCCGGGCCGCCTGCGTCCGGGACCGTCCTCCGCCCAGGGCACTTGGCTGAGCCGGTGCCGCCGCGCCGTTCAGTCGGCGAGACGCCGCAGGGCGCGCGGGTCCCGCAGGACCACGGCCCGACGGTTCGGGGGGAGCTCGATCAGGCCCTCGCGTTCCAGTTGGGTCACCGCCCGCGAGACGCTCTCGACCGTAAGGCCGAGATGGTCCGCCATGTCGGTGCGCGACATCGGCAGCTCGACGGCCGCGCCCCCGGCCCGCTGCGACAGGCAGAGCAGGAAAGTGGCGATCCGCTCCTTGGCCGACTTGCGGCCGAGCAGCAGCATGTGGTCCTGCGCCCGCTCCAGGCTCCGCATCATCGCGGCCACGACCTCCCTTGCCAGCAGTCCGTCGTCGCCGGCCAGCGCCCGGGCCTCGCGGCGATGCACGACGAGGCGCGTCTCGGTCACGGCCTCCGCGTTGAAGCGATGCTCGCCGCCGGCCTCCACGCCGAAGATGTCGCCCGGCAGGTGGAAGGCATCGATCTGCCGGCGTCCGTCGGACAGAAGTTTGTAGGTGCGGACCACGCCCGAGACGACCTTGTAGAAGGTCCCTGCCCGGTCGCCCTCGGCGAAGATCTCCTCGTCGGGCGCGCAGGTCCGGCGCGTCCCGGCGCGGGCCTCGGCCGCGGGTTGCGGCGGCGCGGCCCGCGGGACGCCCCGATCCAGCAGGGCCGTCGCGAGGACGGGGGCGAGGCCGGCGGTGGCGAGGGCGGTCTGCATGGGAGCCTTCCGGGTGGCGGAACGTTGCTCCTGGCTACGCCCCGGAGGGCCCGGGCGAAATTCCGGCTCTTCCCTTAAGGGGCGCCCCTAGGGGATTCCACGGATGGGGCCGAGTGGCTCTCGCGGGAGGCCGCCAGGGCCTCGTGGATGCCGTCGAGGAGGGCGCCGTCCTCGAACGGCTTCTCGACCACGTGGCGGAAGCCCGCGCGGGCGGCGCGGCCTTGCAGGTCGCCGGCGGGCCGAGCCGTGATCAGGATGGCCGGGAGGTCGACGTCGCGGTCGCGCAACCGTCCGACGAGCTCGAACCCATCCATCCCCGGCATCCAGTAGTCCACCACGAGGCATCCTGTCCTGGGTAGCGACGCGTCGCGGAGCAGCTCGGCCCCGTCCTCGTACAGGCGCACATGGAGACCTTCGAGCTCCAGGACAAACTTCAGGGAATTGCGGACGGCCTCATCGTCGTCGACGACGAGGACAGGTCCCGTGTGCTTCGGCATTGTGGCGCCCGATCCTTGCTCCCCGTTGCCTAGGCCCGACACGCGAAGGGCGCCTTGATCTGCCTCAACCGCCGCGCCGCCTCCATGGGGCGCGGATCGGGCTCGCGGGCAGCCGGCGCTCAGCCCAGCGCGGGCACCGGCGTCTGCAGCCTGTCCCGTTCCCCGGCGCGCCAGTCGGGAGGGATGTCCCGTAAGGACAGCATCCCGACGACCGCGTCGCCCCGCATGACCGGCAGGTGCCGGTAGCCGCCGCCCAGCATGGCGCGGAGCGCTTCCGGGATGCCGGCGTGGGCCTGGACGGTCCTGGGATCCCGCGTCATCACCTCGCGGACGAGCGTCAGCATCGGGTCGCGGTGGCCGGCGACGACGCGGACGGCGACGTCGCGCTCGCTCAGGATGCCGACGAGCCTTCGCCCATCGACGACCGCGAGGGCCCCGACCCCGCGCTCGCGCATCCGGTGGCACGCGGCCGCGACCGTGAAGCTGCCGGTCACGTCGACCAGCGGGCGGCCGGCCAGAAGGTCCTCGACGGTTCGGGTTGTCATGCCGTGCCTCCCGGGTGCGCGCTCGCCGGGCCGGCGCAAGTCGGTCCGGCGCGGCCGGACCTTCCTCGGTGACGACCACCGACCGTCGCATAACGCCCCACGCTCGTATCGCGGCGCGTGGGACCGGTCCCTGACCTGGATCAAGGGATTGCCGCGCCAACGCTTCCTTGGCTCATGGGACGCGCCCTGGATGCAGCCTTTCCGGCCCGTGTCGCCGACAGGAACCGGCGCCCGCCGGGACGCGGGCCGACCGGGGACGCTCCGGGGTGTCGGCGCGTGAGGCTGCGGCGACCTATGCCCGTTCCGCAGCCCATCGACACGCTGACCCGGTCGTGGGTGACGACCGGCCGTACGCTCTCCGGGCAGGTGACGGTGCGGGCCGCTGCACTGACGTCGGCGAGGCGGTCTGGCTTGGCTGCTCCCGACGGTGCGGGCCGAGCCAGGTTGCGACGTCCGCCGGCATTCGACGCCGACCGGAAAAGTCTTCCGGATCTTCCCTCGCTCGCGGCCACGCGTCGGCCTGAATGTCCTTCGAATGTTCGGGTCCCATCGCGTGGGGAAGAAGTTGCCGTCCCAACGCCTCAATCGATGTCGTTGGCCCTCGGTTCTGGGTCGGCAACGAGGTGCTTGTCCTGGAGCCTGATGCGTCTGAGCCGCAACGCCATGAGCTTGTCCATCTCGCGCCAGAGCCTTAGCTGGGCACCCGCAGTCTCCGATTCGGCCTCGGTCATTCCCACCACGGCCGAGGTGTAGGCCGCAGTCAGCACTTCCGCCTGGGAAATGGCGAAATCAAGCTCGCTGAGCAGCTCATCAAAGTCGGCCACAGGTAAATCCACGCAACGTCGTCGACAGTAATTTAGTTTCCGCCGAGCTCAAAGCCATTTCAGCATCTGCGGCTTCCGACATATGAACCAAGGGAAGCCGGGACTTGCATGCTTGGCCGGATGCGGCGTCCAGCACCCGAGGCGAGCGATGTGCCGCGCGGCGTTGTGCTCTCGGGCGTATTCCGCTCCACGCTCGCGGTACTCCATCGCCCGATACCGAACTCCGTTCCCGTGATCGCGCATCCGGTGGCAGGCGGACCCTGCCGTGGGGTAGCCGGCAATGCTGATCGGGGGGACGGCTCGTCGGCGGGCCTCCGACCGGGCGGGGTGTGATACCGTCTTCCATGTACCGGCGGACGGGGTTGCCGCCCCATCGTACGTGCGACCACCGTCCGGGGCGTGCCGCAAGACACCGCTCGCGAGGGTGCCGACCGGTACCGCGGGACGTGCGGTCGATCCTTGACCTGAATCAAGGCAGCGCGGCGCCTTTCTTCCGATCCAACACACACCTTTCACGCCGGATGCGCCATGAACGCAGCTTTTGCTCCACCTGACGCCGACGCGGCGCCGCGCCTCATGAACCCGAACGAGCTGGAGGCGGCGCTCCGAGACATCGGTGCGCGGCGCTACCACAACCTGCACCCGTTCCACCGCCTGCTCCACGACGGCAAGCTCGGCAAGGATCAGGTGCGCGCCTGGGCGCTCAACCGCTACTACTACCAGGCCATGATCCCGGTGAAGGACGCGGCCGTGCTCGCCCGCCTGCCGGACGCGAGCCTGCGCCGGATCTGGCGCCAGCGCATCGTCGACCATGACGGCGACCACGAGGGCGACGGCGGCATCGAGCGCTGGCTGAAGCTCGCCGAGGGCGTCGGCTTCGCGCGCGACTACGTGCTCTCGACGAAGGGCATCCTCTCGGCGACCCGCTTCTCGGTGGACGCCTACGTGCACTTCGTCTCGGAGCGGAGCCTCCTGGAGGCGATCGCCTCCTCGCTCACCGAGATGTTCTCGCCGACCATCATCTCCGAGCGCGTCGCCGGGATGCTGAAGAACTACGACTTCATCACGAAGGAGACGCTCGCCTATTTCGACAAGCGCCTGACCCAGGCTCCGCGCGACGCCGACTTCGCCCTCGACTACGTCAAGCGCCACGCCACGACGCCGGAGCTGCAGCGCGCCGCGATGGACGCGCTGACCTTCAAGTGCACCGTGCTCTGGACGCAGCTCGACGCCCTCTACTTCGCCTATGTCGCGCCCGGCCTGGTCCCCCCGGACGCCTGGCAGCCGGGCGAGGGTCTCGCTTGAAGGTCGGGTCTCCCCCGCCTTCCCGCCCCGGTGAGCCGTCCCGGCTGCTGCCGGCTTTCGTGTCCTGAGGATCGGTCGGACAGGTTGCCGGCCGTTCAACGGATCTCCCCCGGTTGCTACGCCTTCGCGAGGGCGCGGTGGTGGCCGTTCCCGGGCTGGCCGAACGGTCTTGCCGCGGCCGTCCTCTCGGCAGCGACGGACGCTTCCTAGGAGCCGTCGTTCGAGCTCGCGCCACGGGAGCATCGGGGCCAGATGTCCTGCATGCCACCTTGGCGTGCGGCCGGCCGCCGCGATGGCAGGTGGATTCCGCCCGAGCGGGTTCGTCGCCGACGGGTGACCCATGTCCAGGACCCCGCAAGCCTTGATTCAGATCAGGGACCCATCCCGAACGCCCGATCACGAAGGAAGCGAGGCGTCATCCGACTGGACCATGTTCGACTATCTACATACCGTACTCGCATCCGCCCGGACAAAGGACCATGCGCCTTTGGCCGGGCTGCCACCTGCCGGTGCGCCTCGGCCCGAGGACGACCCGGGTGTCAAGCTGGCAATCTGGATCGTGGTCATCGCTGTGATCCTCTACATCGTGTCCTCCGGGGCCTGACCTGCAGGGGCGACGAAGGTCGCCGCATCATGGCCCGGTGCCGCCGGACCGAAGAGGCGCCTGCATCGGCAAGGCACCCCGAAGCCCTGCGGAGGCCGCCATGCCGGTCTCCATCGTCAAGGCCGGCCCGGCATCGCGGCGTCGATGCGTGGGTGGTGAGGCCTGCTCGGGGCGACCCGGGAGTGGAGGGATAGCGACGCGGCCATGAGCCCGGACGCCGCAGCGAAGGTGCGCAGCCTTGCGCACGATGCGCGCCCAGCATCTCGACCCCGGGCGGTTCGCCGGCGCGAGCCCCGGCTCACGCGCGAGTTCCAGGCGGACCGACGGCGGCGCGGTGTCGAGGGAGCTGGGCCGGTGCGGCATCGAACAGGTGGTGCTAGCGACCGGCGACCAGCGCGGCGTCACGGAGGCGCTCGTCGCCGGTTTGCCTGCCATCGCCGCCGACCTCGACCGGGCGGCCAAGACCGACACCGTCGCCGCCAAGCGGCGGAACGGGCCCGTGATGATGGTCGGCGACGGGGTCAACGATACGCCGGCCCCCACGGGCGCCGGCTTCGGCGTGGCGCTCGGCGCCCGCGGCGCGGCCGCCGTGGTCCTGCTGGTCGACATCCTCGCGCCGCTGCCGGAGTCGATCCGCATCGCCCGGCGCGTCCGCGCCATCGCCTTCCAGGGCGTGCCGGCCGGGATCGGTCTGTCGCTCGCCATGGTCATGGCGGCGCTGAGCCATCTCCCGCCGCTGCAGGGCGCCCTGCTCCAGGAGACCATCGACGTAGCCGTGATCCTCAGCACCATGCGTGCTCGGCGGAGCCGGGACCACCGTCGAGCCGTCAGGCCCCGGCGTGACGGGGGCGGCATGAGGCTGCCGAGTGGTCCCCCGGCGGCTTGCGCTGGATCAAGGTGGGCATCGGCCCCTCGGTTACGTTCCCGCCGTCGGCATCGTGGCGCGACGGAGGTGGCCATGGACTTCGCGAACATCATCGTCTCGGTCGACCTCGGTGACGCGGCGCCCGACCGGATACGGCTCGCCGGCGGCCTCGCCCGTCGCTTCGACGCCACCCTCACGGGCGCGGCCGCCCACAAGGTGCCGGCGCCCATCCTGGTGCGCGACGTCTACGACGCCGTCGAGCAGGAAGAGCGCAACACGGCCGAGGTCCGCGGTATCCTGGAGGACGCGCGCGCCCAGTTCGAGCACGGCGCCGGCGAGGGGACCCGCACGGAGTGGCGCGCCGCCCTCGCCGGGCCCGTCACGCACCTCGTCGAGCAGGCGCGCGCCGCCGACCTCGTCGTGGTCGGCCGCCACGGGCCGGAGGACGAGGACACGGGGCCCATCGGCGTGCCGCCCGGGCCCGTGCTGATGGAGGCTGGCCGCCCCGTCATCGTCGTGCCGCCGCGCCTCGTCCAATTGGCGGCGGCCCGCGTCGTCGTCGCCTGGAAGGACGGACCGGAGGCTCGGCGGGCGGTGGCGGCGGCGCTGCCCCTCCTCCGCGAGGCGAACGAGGTCTTCGTCGCGACGGTCGGCGCAGACGCCCGCCATCAGGGCGCGGAGGACGTGGCCGGCCACCTGGCCCGGCACGGCGCCCACGTCAGCACCCACCTCCTGCGGACGGCCGGGCGCGAGAGCGACGAGGTCATCGACTTCGCCCGGCGCGTTGGCGCCGACCTCGTCGTGACGGGCGCCTACGGCCATTCGCGCCTGCGTGAGTGGATCTTCGGGGGCTTCACCCGCGACCTCCTCGACCGCTCGCCGGTCTGCTGCCTGATGTGCCACTGACGCGCGGGTCCCGCCCTCCGGTCCTCGGCGGGCCCGTCGCCACGCCCGTCGCGGCCCGGAACGCCTCGGCGCCGCGCCCTCGCCCGCGAGACCTGCGCCCGTTGCCACGCGTGCCGGACTTGCCGCGCGAGGCGCCGTCCTTCCGTGCGCTCGCCGGGCGCTTCCCGGCCGCCGACCTCGCCGACGTCCTGGCGGAGGACATGGAGCGTCGCCACCCGGCCATGCCCGATGTCCGGTCGGCCCCGGGCAACGCCGCGGACCTCTCGGCCTACCTCAAGGCGCCGGGCCGGCGACGGGCGGGGCGTGGCCGGCGTCGCGAGTAGGCCAGTCCCTGGACGCCTCCCTCCCCTCCGTCCGCCGCCGACCTCGCCATGCGCGACATCGTCGAGGGGCCCGGGTAGGAGTGCCCCGCTCCAACCCACGGGGGAGCCTGGCGCGTCGCGCGGCAAGTCCGCGCCGGTGACGGAGGTTGCGCGCCGCGGTGGACGCGTCGATGGGCGCCTTCCGGCGCGACCGGCGACAAGCCGGGACCGAGATACCGCCTACGACGACGAGCGGCCCGCTTCCTGGCCGGAGGCCCGCCCGTTCCAGTGGAATCCTCGCCGACGCGCCGATCAAGGAGCGGCGACGGCCGCCCGGTCCCGGCCGACCCGCGCCGCCTGATCCAGGCCGTCGAGGAGATCCCCACGGCGCCGACGGGTTCCCGTCACTCGACGAAGCCCCAGCCTGCCTCCAGGGCGCGGCGCTCCTCCTCCGTTAGCGGTCCCGGCCATTCCGTCCTGTCCGGTGATCGAACCTCGGCCGGCATCTCCCGGTCCACCGGCGTCGCGGGCCCTGATCGCCTGGGGCGTGGCACGGGATGCCGGGTCCGTGTGGGCCGGCCGGCCGCGCCGCTTCGATTGGTCACTCGCTCGCGCATCGTCGATCTCCCCGGCTCAGTGGGCAAGGAACAGCGGGGCCGGGCTGCCCCTCAGGAAGGAGCGCGTCACTCCGCCGAGGAAGAACTCGCGTACGGGAGAGTGCCGGTAGGCCCCCATCACGATCATGTCGGCCCGGAACAGGCCGGCCTGCGCGCGCAGGGTGGCGGCGACGCTCTCGCCCCTCGGCAGGTCGTTCACGGACACGTCCACCCCGTGCCGCGCGAGGTGGGGCGCGAACTCGGCTCCCGGCAGCTCGGCACGGGTCCCCGCCTCGTCGCCGACCGAGACGATCTCGACAGCCTCGGCCGCGCGCAGGAACGGCAAGGCCTCGTTGGCGGCTCGGGCTGCCTGGGCGCTGCCGTCCCAGGCGACGATGATCCGCCGCGCCGAGAACTCCGCGTGGGTCGGCGGGACCGCGATGACCGGGCGGCCGCTGTGGAAGAGAGCCTTCTCGATCATCTCGCGGTCGAGGTCGTAGGTCCGCGGACCCGCATCGAGGACCGTCAGGTCGTGCAGGCGGGCCCGCGTCGCCAAACGGCTCACGATCTCCGGGTAGGGCAGGCTCGGCGCCTCCGTCGTGCAGACGATTCCGGCCTGTGCGGCGTCGCCGGCCGAGCGTTCGGCGATGGAGCGGGCCAGCGCGTCGAGGCGTCGGTCGATGACGCCGACGCCCTCGTGGTCGAAGTCGCCGAGCCAGGCGTCGCCGCCCGAGAGACGCCAGGATGCCGATTGGACGGTGAGGTGGGCGCCGGCGGCCTTGGCCAGCGTCAGGCCGTAGCCGATGGCCGTGGAGGCGGGCTCGCGCTCGCCCTCCACGGCGGTGCCGACGAGGACGTCGCGGATGCCAGCGAGCGGGGATGGTGATTCGTTGGCCATAGGGCGTCTCCGGACCGGGGCCCCATGGTTTGCCCCGAGACCGGAGGAAGCGGCCTTGATCCATCGCAAGGGGGAGGCCGTCCGGGATGCCTTCCCGCGGCCCGAAGGGGCCGACGCCTCCCTGCCGAAGGCCTGCCGCAATGCCCTGGGCATGCCGCATCACCGACCGCGGCGTCACCCCGGACGAGCCCCTTCTGGAAACGTTTCGGGAGGACCTCGGGTCCGCAGGTGTCGAGGAGACCTTGCCCGCCATGCGCAGGGAGAGGGAGCGCTGCGCCGCCCTCCCCGCGCCGCGGAACGCGTCGGCCTTGCGCTGGATCAAGGCTCGTCCGCCTGAGGCGGCCAGGGTGGGCCTGCCGGCAAGCGCGCCGGCCACCGGGAGAGACGCCATGACCGACAAGGACCTGCGCCGCGACGTGCTCGACGAGCTCGACTTCGACCCCAGCCTCGACGCGGCCGAGATCGGCGTCGCGGTCTCGGACGGCGTCGTCATCCTCACCGGCCATGTCGGCAGCTACGCCGAGAAGGTCGAGGCCGAGAACGCCGTGCGCCGCGTGAGGGGCGTGCGCGCCGTCGCGCAGGAGATCGAGGTCCGCTACCCCGAGGCCAGGAAGATTGATGACGACCAGATCGCGGCGCGGGCCCTCGCCATCATCGACTGGTCGGTGCACCTGCCGAAGCAGACCATCCAGGTGAAGGTCTCCCGGGGCTGGATCACGCTGACCGGCACGGTGCCCTGGCAGTACCAGGCGATGGGGGCCGAGGCCGCCGTGCGGAAGCTCTCCGGCGTGGTGGGCGTGTCGAACCTCATCGAGGTCGGGCCCGAGGTCCGGCCGACGCTCGTCAAGGACAAGATCCTGGAGGCGTTCAAGCGCAGCGCGATGTTCGAGGCCGATGGGATCAAGGTTCTGGTCGAGGGTGACAGGGTCACGCTCGAAGGAGCCGTGACGGCCTGGACCGAGCGCGAGGCCGCCGAGCGCGCGGCCTGGTCGGTGCCCGGCGTGCGCGCCGTCGAGGACCGCATCGTCGCCCTGACCTGAGGAGGAGCGCCATGACGCACGACACGCACGGCATCGACGCCGACGCCTCCCGGCTCGCGCGGCCTGCCAGCCCGGCCGTCCCGGCTGCCCTGACCCGGGTACCGCTGACGCTCGCCCGCTGCGCGGAGCATCCGGAGGGCAGCGTCGGACGCGGCTATGACATCGTGGCGCCGCTCGGACCCGACGGGCGCCTCGACGCGACGCTCTGGCACGGGACGCGCGACCGTTGCCGCGTGCGTCGCTTCCGGACCGGCAAGCCCGACCGGCATGGCCGCCTCGTGCACCGCGCCGGCGGCGAGCGTGGGGCGACCTGGCTGATCGACTACGAGGATTGGACGAACGAGGATGACGAGGCCGGCTACCGCCTCGATACCCATGCCTTCGTCGAGGGCGAGTTGGTCTCGATACGGCAGGCCGGCGCAGGGAAGTTCCTCACGTTCCGGATCGCACGCGTCGTCCCGACGGGCGCGGGAGGCCATGCCGGAAGCCCTGAGTGACCGTGCGGTCCCTCGCGCCGCCGGCGGGGCGAACCGGTCAGACCCGTCCATGTTCGAGCCGGCATGGCTGCGGCCTCGCCGGCGCCGTGGTGCGCGGTCCGGCTCGACCTTCCGCTGGGCCGGACCGACGGGATCGCCCGCCCCCTCTTCCGATGGCCGCGAACGGCCGCTGACGGACCATCGGCATGAGCCGCCTACCCGGTGAGCCGTCCACGACCTCGGGAACGGTCACGCTTGGTCTCGGCCGCGGCCGTCGCCGCCGAAGAGTGTCGGGCCGACCGAGCGGGGAGCGGTCCGCCCCCGCCGGAGCCTGGCCGCGGGGGCTTCCCGCATCCGGGGGCGGGTGGGAGTGCCGCCGTAACGACCTCGGCGCCTGATGCCGTCCCAGGGGTCAAGCTTAATCAGCTTGGCCGCGTGAGGGACTGTCGACGGTGGAAAGCGGGCTTTGAGGCCAAGCCAGGATCCGGACGGTCCTTCATCGACCCGACCCGGTCACGCGAACAGCTGTCGGCATTGCCCGGAAGCGGACATCCGTCGGCCGTCCAGCAAGTTCGGCTCGGGGGAGGATGCAGCCTCTACTAGTTGGGTGTGCTGCGGCTGCCGTGAACTAGCGTTCGCGTCGATAGTGCATTGCGACTGCGCCGCAGCGGAGCGGCGTGGCCGAGACTAGTTCGAGCCGTCGCGTGCTGAGCAGTCCGCCCTGGTAGAGTGTCGGTCCGTGGCCGACGATCCTCGGGTGTACGAGGAATTGGTACTCGTCGATGAGATCGAGTCGGTCCAGCTCAGTGGCGAGCTTGACGCTACCGAGGAGCACGCCGCCCGGTGTCGCATCCTTAAGGCCCTGAACGCTCGTGCGCAGGTCGCCCGGGATGAGGTGGCTGTTGGACCAGGGGAAGGCCGTTCGCGTCGCAGACGCTACGTACTTCGGCTTGGTCTCCAGCTTGACCGCCCACTCGCGTATCGAGGACGGCGCTTCCACGTCACCGCGAGCGACGCGTGGCCAGTAGCTCTCCATCATCTCATAGGTGACGCGACCCCAAAGCATCGCGCCGCTCTCGTCCATGAGGCGGGTGAAAAAGGCATGCGTCTCGTCGTCGGCTACACCCTCCTGATGGTCGATGCAGCCGTCTAGGGTGACGTTGATGCTGAAGGTCAAGAGTCCCATACGGCGAGACTAACCCACACAATGGCCAACGCGTAGGCCCTTCGCGCGCAGTTGACGGCAAGCTTCCGCCAAGGGGCGAGGGCGGAGGGTACAACGATGTCCGCTTCAGCGCCTGCGCCACTCGGAAGCGGACCGGCGTAATCCCACCCATCTGAGATGCTCATTTCGTTGGGTTATGACTGCCGCTGGCCGAAAGCGGCTGGTCCGCTTCGGTGGAGGTCCACCGAAAATGCAGCCGGCCTCCTGCCGACCTCGCCTAGCCGGGAAAGAGATCGTCGGCGCTCGCTAGAAGCGGTCAAGCGTCGGATGTGTGGTAACTTCCATCCAGAGCTGGCAGGAGCAGCCCCGGTGATGCTTGGCTTTCGGAACACGAACTTCAGCCCTCGGTTCACCGATTGAGGTAGCTGAGAGGTTCGGCGCGTGACGGACGCATCCAGCGGCAGCCGATTAGAGCGCGCCACACCACCAGAACCTACCGCCGCCTCAGGGCAGTTCAGGATCGCCGCGGAGGCTGCGGGCGAGGCCATCATCATCACCACGCCCAACCTGGAGCAGCCAGGGCCGATCATCGTCTATGTCAATCCCGCCTTCACTCGCATGACCGGCTACACCCGCGAGGAGGCAGTAGGTCGCTCACCGCGATTCCTGCAAGGACCGGGCACGGACCGTGCTACTCTCGACCGTCTGCATGTCGAACTCGCCAGCGGCGGCCCCTTCCATGGCGAGACGCTGAACTACCGCAAAGACGGCAGCCACTACCTGATCTCCTGGCTGATCACGCCCATGCACGACGCGGCGGGGCAGATCAGCCACTGGATCGCCATCCAACGCGACATCACCGACCTGCGGCGGAAGGAAGAGCGCCTGCGCGAGGTGGCCGCGCATCGCACGCTCTTGCTGAGCGAACTCCAGCACCGGGTCCGGCATACACTCGCGGCCGTGCGCACGATGGCCCGGCGCACCGGCGACACCAGCCTGACGGCGGAGGACTATGCCGCGCATCTCGAAGGGCGCCTGAACGCTCTCACGCGCGTGCTGACCATGATCACGCGTGATCCGTCCGCGGGCATCAGCCTGGAGCACCTCGTCGCCGAGGAGCTTCTCGCCAACGTCGCGCATGAGGGTGAGCAAGCGTCGATCTCGGGCCCCGACGTGCTGCTGCAGCCGGGAGCTGCGGAGACCTTCGGGCTGGCGCTGCACGAACTGGCCACGAACGCGATCAAGTACGGGGCCCTGTCCGCGCCGGGCGGGCGGGTCGCGGTACGATGGTGGATCGAGAGCGCCGACACGGATGCACCGCCTCACCTCGTATTCGACTGGGTCGAGACGGGAAACCAGCGGCCTGTGCCCGCGCCGAGGCCGCGCGGGTTCGGCATGAGCCTGCTGGAGGATCAGCTGCCCCATGAGTTGGAGGCAGAGACGAGGCTTGCCTTCACGCCGCAGGGCTTCAGCTGCCGCATCACGCTGCCCCTGACGCGGCGGCTGGTGCGCCTTGCTGACGACATCAAGGTAGAGCCTCCGGAGGAGCACTGAAGACACTTCGCCGAAGCCGGGTCGGCAGCCTTAGCCTGCAGGCGAACGCTCCTCAGCTTTGCCGCTTCACGAGGTGCAGGTAGGTGGGATCGAACTCGCAGGCACGAGCAAGCTCATCCCACGCCTCGATGGCGAGGGTGCCGGCCTTCATGGCGATCAGCCGCTTCTCACGCATCTCCTTCAGCACGCGGTTGAAGTGGACAGGCGTGAGGCCGAGCGCGTCGCTCAGCTCGATCTGCGTGAGCGGGATCTGGCAGCGGTGCTCGGTGGCGAGGCCCACCGCCTCCTGCTTGAGGTAGAGTTCGCAGAACAGGTGGGCGATCCGCTCGTAGGCGTCGCGCCGGCCCATGCCTGTCATCCACTCGCGGAAGGTCGCCGCATCGATCAGGGTGTCGCGCCAGAGCACGGCTGCCACGTTGGGGAAGCGAACGGTGAGCGCGCGCAGGGCATCGTGCGGAATGAAGGCCAGGGTGGCCTTGGTCAGCGTGCCGAGGCTGTGATCCATGGTGTGCAGGTGCAGGCTCTGCAGGTCGGGCACGTCGCCGGGTATGTGGAGGGACAGGATCTGGCGGCGGCCCTCGCCGAGCAGCTTGTAGCGACAGGCCCAGCCGTTGAGGATCAGGCAGCACTGCGAGGGTCGATCCCCCTCTCGGACGATGTCCTGCTTCGCTTGCAGAGCTTGGGTTCGGAGCGGCAGGCCGAGGATCGCCTCGCGCTCCTCGGCCGAGAGGTCGGCAATGCTCTCCAGCTTGCGGACGAGCATGGCCATGGCATGCGGATCGGGAGAAGGCATCGCAGTGTCGCCCTGCAGTGTAGGCGGAAGCGCGTGGCTCTCCCGGCCATCAGCGCCTGGGCTCGGATCCGCTGATGACGGGGTGAACCTATAACACAAGTGAACGGCGGCAATTCGAATGGGATGGCTTGGCCACTCCGGTTGTCAGGTGGCGGGCCAGCGCTGTTGGAAGTTCCACCATCAAGCGGATAGGCGGCGCACCATGCGATGCGAGCCGCGCCTCGACCTAACCCTTTGGCGATGGACCTTCCCAAGGGCCGTTCAGGGTCGCGGACGAGCACGGCGGCGATGTCCGCATCTGGCAACTCCTGCCCGAATACAGACGGTCGCGGAATCACCCAAGCCAGACGTGGGGGCTGCTCGGCCAAGTCCACGGAAGCGGCTCCCTGGCCTGCTGTCGGTTGAAGGCAGCCTCTCGCATGGTCAAGCCGATGGAGTCTCGACCCTATGTCCGGCGGCCGGGACCCTCGCCGTCCGGCCTGTCCGGCCAAGTCCAGTCCCGCACCTCCGGCAGGTCGTCGCCCGTCCGGCAGACGTGCTCGCGATGGGCGGCCAGCGCCTCCCGCAGCGTCGCCTCGGCGCGCTCGCCCCGGGCCCCGAGCCCCGGGACGGCCCGAAGCGCGGCCTGCGCGAGATGGTAGCGGTCCAGCCGGTTCAGCACGCACATATCGAAGGGCGTGGTCGTCGTGCCTTCCTCGATAAAGCCGTGCACGTGGAAGTTGCCGTGGTTCGTGCGCTTGTAGGTCAGCCGGTGGATGAGCCAGGGATAGCCGTGATAGGCGAACACCACCGGCCGGTCCCGGCTGAACAGGCTGTCGAAGGTCGGGCCGTCGAGACCGTGCGGGTGCGTCTCGCGCGCCGGCAGGGTCATCAGGTCGACCACGTTGACGACGCGGATCCTCAGGGCGGGGACGTGTCGCCGCAGCCAGTCGACCGCGGCGAGCGTCTCCTGCGTGGGGACGTCGCCCGCGCAGGCCATCACCACGTCCGGCTCGCCCTCGCCCTCGTTCGAGGCCCACTCCCAGACCCCTGCCCCGGCCGCGCAGTGGCGTGCGGCCTCGTCCAGGCTCAACCACTGCAGCGCGGGCTGCTTGCCGGCCACGACCACGTTGATGCGGTCGTGGGTGCGCAGGCAGTGGTCCATGACGCAGAGCAGGGTGTTCGCGTCCGGCGGCAGGTAGATCCGGGCCGTGTCGCCGCGCTTGTTCGCCACGAAGTCGATGAAGCCGGGATCCTGGTGGCTGAAGCCGTTATGGTCCTGCCGCCAGACGTGGGACGACAGCAGGATGTTGAGCGAGGGCACCGGCCTTCGCCAGGGCAGGTCGCGCGAGGACTTCAGCCACTTGGCGTGCTGGTTCACCATCGAGTCGACCACGTGCACGAAGGCCTCGTAGGTCGCGAACAGGCCGTGACGGCCAGTGAGGACGTAGCCCTCCAGCCAGCCCTCGCAGAGGTGCTCGCTGAGCACCTCCATGACGCGGCCGTCGCGCGCGAGGTGGTCGTCGCCCGGGAGGATCTCCTCCTGCCAGGACCGGCCCGTCACCTCGAAGACGGCGTCGAGCCGGTTCGAGGCGGTCTCGTCGGGTCCCATGACCCGGAAGTTGCGGGCCTGCGCGTTGAGGGTGAGCGTCTCCCGCAGGTACGCCCCGAGCGCGCGGGTGCCCTCCGCCCTGGAGCGGCCGGGTTCCGGCACGCCGAGGGCGTGACGTCGAAGGTCCGGCAGCCTCAACGGCTGGCTCCTGTGCGCGTTGGCGTGCGGGTTGGCGGACAGGCGGCGCGGTCCCCGCGGCGGAAGCGCGGCGAGGTCGGGCACCAGGGCGCCGCCTTCCGTGAACAGCTCCTCCGGGCGATACGAGCGCATCCACGCCTCAAGGATGGCGAGGTGCTCGGGATTCTCTCGCACGGCCGCCACGGG
Source organism: Methylobacteriaceae bacterium (assembly GCA_947444195.1). Classification (GTDB taxonomy): domain Bacteria; phylum Pseudomonadota; class Alphaproteobacteria; order Rhizobiales; family Beijerinckiaceae; genus Methylobacterium. The sequence continues at coordinate 34,840 of CANEZL010000045.1, forward strand.
CACCTGGTGCGAGCGCCATGTGCCCTCGACGGGCTTGCCGTCCACCGCCTCCGGCCCGGTCCAGCCCTTGGGACTGCGCAGCACGATCATGGGCCAACGCGGGCGGCCGCCCGCGCCACGGACAGCCCTCGCGCGGACCTCCGCGATGGCGTCGAGGGCCGCGTCCAGCGCGGTCGCCATGGCCTGGTGCATGGGACCGGGATCTTCGCCCTCGACGAAGGTCGGCTCGTAGCCGTAGCCGACGAGGAGGCTCTTCAGCTCGGCTTCCGGCATCCGGGCCAGGATGGTCGGGTTGGCGATCTTCCAGCCGTTGAGGTGCAGGATCGGCAGGACCGTGCCGTCCGACCTGGGGTCCAGGAACTTGTTCGAGTGCCAGGAGGCTGCGAGAGGCCCGGTCTCGGCCTCGCCGTCGCCGACCACGCAGGCCACCGTCAGGCCCGGATTGTCGAGAGCCGCGCCGAAGGCGTGCGCCAGCGCGTAGCCGAGTTCCCCGCCTTCGTGGATCGAGCCCGGCAACTCGGGCGAGGCATGGCTCGGGATGCCGCCGGGGAAGGAGAATTGCCGGAACAGCCGCGTCATCCCGTCGATGTCGCTCGCCACGTCCGGGTAGATCTCGCCGTAGGTGCCCTCCAGGTAGGCGTTGGCGACCAGCCCCGGCGCGCCGTGGCCGGGGCCCCAGACCGCGATCATGTCGAGGTCGCGCTCGCGGATGACGCGGTTCAGGTGCGCGTAGACGAAGTTGAGGCCGGGCGTCGTGCCCCAGTGGCCGAGGAGGCGCGGCTTGACGTGCTCGGGCCCAAGCGGTTCGCGCAGCAGCGGGTTGGCCATCAGGTAGATCTGGCCGACCGACAGGTAGTTCGCGGCGCGCCAATAGGCGTCGATCCGCTGGAGGCCGTCCGGCCCGAGCGGTCCAGGCACGAAGGCCAGCGGGCGGTCGCCATCTCGGTGCCCGCCGCCGTGGCGGCCCCGCGGCTCGTGCGTCACGTCCATGTCGGCCCCTCGGAGGAATCAGGTTCTGGGGGCGACCATGGCGATGTCCGGGGGGCTCGGCGTTGAGGTGGATCAAGGCGCGTCCGGAGAGAGCCGGCAGGATGCTCCCGTCAGCAAAGGCGGGAGCGAGCGATGGCCCTGGTTCTTCGATCCACCTTCGTCACGACGGTGCGCCTCGCGCGAGTGCCCGTCAGGTTGGTTCCGCGCAACGACGTCGGCCTCCCGCCCGTCACGAACGCCGCTCGCTACCGGACCCTCGGCGGCCTGCAGGCCCTCGCCCTGGCCGTCGCCGGCTCGGTGGTGACGCCCGCGCTGCTCCGGCTGGCCCTCTGAGCATCCCACCCGAACCGAGGAGACGGGCCATGGACGACATCACCGTGCGCCAGCAGGTGCTCGAAGAGCTGGAATACGCCCCCATGATCGACGCGGCGCAGATCGGCGTGACCGTCGAGAACGGCGTCGTGACCCTCCAGGGCCACGTCCGGAACCATGCCGAGAAGACCATCGCCGAGCGGGTGGCGCTCCGGGTCCGCGGCGTGCGCGCCGTGGCCGAGCGGATCGAGGTCCGCTACCCGGACAACCCCCGCATCGGCGACGAGGCGCTGGCCGACCGCTGCGCCCAGGTGCTGGAAAGGGACGTGCGCATCCCGGGGGACTCGGTCTCGCTCAAGGTCGAGGAGGGCTGCGTCACGTTGCAGGGGTGCGTTCCCCACTACAACCAGAAGGCGGCCGTCGATCAGGCGCTGCGTCGCCTCGCCGGGGTCACCGACATCGTCAACCTGATCGCTGTGAAGCCGCCGCTCCAGGCCGCCGATGTCAAGTCTCGCATCCTCGCGGCCTTGGGGCGGAGCGCCCGGGACCCGGACACGATCCGGGTACGGGTGGACGGGGACACGGTGATCCTGGACGGCTGCGTCGACGTCTGGCGCGAGCGCGAGCTCGCCGAGCGGGCGGCTTGGTCGGCCCCGGGCGTGCGCGCCGTCGAGGACCGCCTCACGCTCGCCTGCTGAGCCTCGTCGGTGCCGACGACGGTGCCGTGCCGCCGGTCGATTGAGTTGGATCTACGCCCGCCCTCCGCGCCGAGGCGAGGATGCCTTCAAGGCGCGGATGCCCGACGGCGGGAGGCGGTCATGCGGATTTCCGACTTCATGGTCTCGGTCGAACTCGGGGCCGAGACCGCCGACAGCGTCCGGCATGGCCGTGCGGTTCCGGGCGAGGCTGACCGGCGTGGCCGCGCGCCACGTCCCCGGCCTCGTGCCTGTCCGCGAGGTGCCGGAGGTCGAGCGCGTCCACGAGGCCGCCGACTCCGCCGTCCTGGATGCCGACGGGCATGGCCGCCCTTCGTGGGGAGGCTCGGTGAAGGCCACCGGCGATCTCCCGCGACCCGCCCCCTCCGCCACCCGATGAGCCATCGATGCGCCTGACCGCCACCCTCCTCGTCGGCATCCTCGCCCTGCCGCCCGCCCTGCCCGCCGCGCCGGCCGCGGCCTGGGACCGGCGGGTCAAGCAGGGCGAGACGCTCGCCCGCACCAACTGCGCCCGGTGCCACGCGGTCGGGCGCGTCGGGAACAGCCCGCTGCGCGAGGCGCCCCCCTTCCGCGAGCTCCACACGCGCTACCCCGTC
>CANEZL010000046.1 GCA_947444195.1 Methylobacteriaceae bacterium
CTGCCCGGCATGATGATGGCGATGGTGCGCCTCAACGTGCCCTCGATCTTCATCTACGGCGGCTCGATCCTGCCCGGCTCCTTCCGCGGCCGGCCCGTCACCGTGCAGGACCTGTTCGAGGCGGTCGGCAAGGTCGCCGTCGGCGACATGAGCCTGGAGGACCTCGACGAACTGGAGCAGGTCGCCTGCCCCTCCGCCGGCGCCTGCGGCGCGCAGTTCACGGCCAACACCATGGCCACCGTCTCCGAGGCGATCGGCCTCGCGCTGCCCTACTCGGCCGGCGCGCCCGCCCCCTACGAGATCCGCGACAAGTTCTGCGCCGCGGCCGGCGAGAAGGTGATGGAGCTCATCGCCAAGGGGCTGCGCCCGCGCGACATCGTCACCCGCAAGGCCCTGGAGAACGCCGCCGCGACCGTGGCGGCCTCCGGCGGCTCCACCAACGCGGCCCTCCACCTGCCCGCCATCGCGCACGAGTGCGGCATCGAGTTCACCCTGTTCGACGTGGCCGAGATCTTCCGGCGCACGCCCTACATCGCGGACCTGAAGCCGGGCGGGCGCTACGTCGCCAAGGACATGTTCGAGGTGGGCGGCATCCCGCTCCTGATGAAGACGCTGCTGGACCACGGCTTCCTGCACGGCGACTGCATGACTGTCACCGGCCGCACCATCGCCGAGAACCTCGAGAAGGTGGCCTGGAACCCGGACCAGGACGTGGTCCGCCCGGCCAACGCCCCGATCACGCCCACCGGCGGCGTCGTCGGCCTCAAGGGCAACCTCGCCCCCGAGGGCGCCATCGTGAAGGTCGCCGGCATGCCGGTCGAGAGCCAGGTCTTCACCGGCCCCGCCCGGGTCTTCGACGGCGAGGAGGCCTGTTTCCAGGCGGTGCAGACCCGCGCCTACAAGGAGGGCGAGGTTCTGGTGATCCGCTACGAGGGCCCCCGCGGCGGCCCCGGCATGCGCGAGATGCTCTCCACCACGGCCGCGCTCTACGGCCAGGGCATGGGCGACAAGGTCGCGCTCATCACGGACGGGCGCTTCTCGGGCGCCACCCGCGGCTTCTGCGTCGGCCATGTCGGGCCCGAGGCCGCGGTGGGTGGCCCGATCGGGCTCCTGCGCGACGGCGACGTGATCACCCTCGACGCGATCAAGGGCACCCTCGACGTGGCGCTCTCGGACGCGGAACTGGCCGAGCGCCGCAAGGCCTGGGCCCCGCGCCCGAACACCGCCACCTCCGGCTACCTCTGGAAGTACGCGCAGGGCGTCGGCCCGGCGGTGAACGGCGCCGTGACCCATCCGGGCGGCGCCAAGGAGACCCAGACCTATGCGGACATCTAGGACTGACCTCAGCCGGCCCTCGCGGCCGGCCGGGGCCGATCCGTGTCGGCTCGCCCGGAGAGGCATTGTGAAGACCTGGGGATTGGCTGGGCTCGCCGCCGCGATGCTGCTCGCTGCGGCCCCGGCGCCATACGCCCTCGACGCGAACGTGCGCACGCCGGTGCCGGAGCGGAACTACCGCTCGGCCAAGGACGCCCTGCGCGCGGGCGTGCGCGAGTACAATGCCGGGGACAAGGAGGGCGCCGCCCGCGCCCTCGAATACGCCGCGGACCAGGGCCACGCCCTGGCCCTGTGGAAGCTCGGCCGCATGTACGCGGACGGGGACGGCGTGCCCCACGACGACCTCAAGGCCTTCGAGTACTTCTCGCGCATCGCCGACGCGAGCACCGCGGACGGTTCCGAATCCCAGACCTCGGGGGTGACGGCGAGCGCCTTCACCGCGCTCGGCACCTACTTCCTCGACGGGATCAAGGGCACCTACGTGCGCCCGAACCCGGTGCGCGCCTACGACATGTTCAACTACGCGGCCTCGTATTTCGGGGACCCGAACGCGCAGTACAACCTCGCCCGGCTCTACCTCGACGGGACCGGCGTCGACGCCGATCCCCGGCAGGCGGCGCGCTGGTTCAACCTCGCGGCGGAGAAGGGCCACCATCCGGCCCAGGCGCTCCTCGGCGACATCCTCGTCAACGGCTCGGGCGGCGTCCCGCCGCAGCGGACGCGCGGCCTGATGTGGCTGGCGCTCGCCCGCGACGGCGCCCAGGGGCGCAAGGACGAGTGGATCGTCAACCTCTACGAGAAGAACTGGACCGCCGCGAGCGAGGACGAGCGCGCGGACGCGCAGGCCCAGATGCAGACGGTGGGCTCGATCCGGCGGCGGCGGTAGGACCGCGCCGCCGGCCCCCCGCTCAGGCGTCGCGCAGCTCGACCGTGACCGGCACGTGGTCGGAGGGCTTCTCCAGGCCGCGCAGGTGCTTCTGCACCGAGGCCGAGACCAGCCGGTCGGCGGCCTGGGGCGAGAGCAGGAGATGGTCGATGCGAATCCCCTGGTTCCGCGGCCAGCACCCGGCCTGATAGTCCCAGAACGTGTAGACGCCCGCCCGCGGGTCGCAGGCCCGCAGGCCGTCCGTGAGCCCTTCCGCCAGCAGCGCCCGGAAGGCCGCGCGCGATTGCGGCAGGAACAGCGCGTCCGCCCGCCACGCCTCCGGATCGGCCGCGTCCTCCGCCTCGGGGATCACGTTGTAGTCGCCGGCGAGCACCAGGGCCGTCTCCGCCCGCATCAGGGTGCGGGCGTGGCGGCGCAGGCGCTCGAGGAAGCCGAGCTTGTACGGGTACTTCTCGCTTGCCACCGGGTTGCCGTTCGGCAGGTAGATCGAGGCGACCCGCACCGGCGCCACGTCCGCGCCCGAGACCACGCCCTCGATGTAGCGGGCCTGGATGTCGGCCTCGTCCCCCGGCAGGCCGCGCCGGATCTCTGCGAGGGCGAGCGGCGCGCGCACCAGGAGGGCGACGCCGTTATAGGCCTTCTGGCCGAGCGTCTCGACCCGGTAGCCGGCCTCCTCCACCTCGGCGCGCGGGAAGGCCTCGTCCTGGCATTTCAGCTCCTGCAGGCAGACCACGTCGGGCTTGGCCTCCGCCAGGAAGGCGAGGAGATGCCCCGCCCGCTGCTTGATCGAGTTGACGTTCCAGGTGGTGATCCGCATCGCGACGCTTTCCCGAGCCGGTGCCCGTCATCGGATCTTCGCGTCGTGCTGACAAGGCGCGCGGCGAGGAGAGCGCCATGAGTACCGACTGGTTCGAGCCGATCCGGGCCTATTGCGAGCGGAACGGGCCCGAGTTCTGGGCCGAGCCGGTCAACGCGCTCACCAACGGGGCCTTCGTCCTCGCCGGCCTGCTCGCGGCACGCCGGGCGCTGCGTCCCCCGTCGGACGGGCCCTGCCTCGCGCTCGCCCTCCTGATGGGCGTCGTCGGGATCGGCTCGTTCCTGTTCCATACGCTGGCGACGCGCTGGTCGATGCTCGCCGACGTGATCCCGATCGCGCTGTTCATCTACGGGTACTTCTGGCTCGCCATGCGGCGCTTCCTCGGCCTGGGCGTGCCGGCGGCGGCGGGCGCGCTCCTCGCCTTCCTCGCCTTCGCCTTCGGCCTGACCCCCGCCCTCGACGCCCTCGCCGGGCGCTCGGTGGCCGATCTCAGCAACGGCTCGGTCGATTACCTGCCGGCGGTGCTCGCGCTCCTCGGCGTCGCGGGCGCGCTCCTCCTGCCCCAGGGCTGCGCGGGGGCCGCCCTGCGCCGCGGGACGGGCCTGCGCCTGCTGGGGGTGGCGGGGCTGTTCCTCCTCTCGCTCACCGCCCGCACCCTCGACCGGGCGGCCTGCCCGGGGCTGCCGCTCGGCACGCACTGGGCCTGGCATCTCCTCAACGCGGGGGTGCTCTACGCCCTCGTGGTGATCGCCGCGCGCTTCCGGACCCGCGCCCCCGCCTGAACCGCGCGCTTCCTTGCCGCGCCCGGCGTTTCGTTGCAGAAGGACGCCGCCCGGCACGCGCCCGAAACGGGTCGCGGCAGCGCGGGCTGCCCGCTGGCACGGGCTTGGAAGGAACCATGACACAGAGCCTCCGCATCGGCGTCGCCGGTCTCGGGACCGTCGGCGCGTCCGTCGTCCGGATGATCGCGCGCCGTGCCGACGCGCTCGCCCAGGCCACCGGCTCCGCGATCCGCGTGACCGCCGTCTCCTCGCGCGACCGCGGGCGCGACCGCGGCCTCGACCTCGCCGGGGTGGAGTGGTTCGACGATGCCGTGGCGCTGGCGCGCTCCCCCGATGTCGATTGCGTGGTCGAGCTGATCGGCGGCGCGGAAGGCCCCGCCAAGGCCGTGGTCGAGGCGGCGCTGGCTTCCGGCAAGCACGTGGTGACCGCCAACAAGGCGCTCCTCGCCCATCACGGCGCGGCGCTCGCCCAGGCCGCCGAGGCGGCGGGGGTGGCCCTCGCCTTCGAGGCGTCGGTGGCCGGCGGCATCCCCGTGGTGAAGGCGCTCCGCGAGGGCCTGCCCGGCAACGCGGTGGCCCGCGTCTACGGAATCCTCAACGGCACCTGCAACTATATCCTCTCGCGCATGGAGCGCGAGGGCCTGACCTTCGAGGCCTGCCTGAAGGACGCGCAGGCGCTGGGCTACGCCGAGGCCGACCCGACCTTCGACGTGGAGGGCTTCGACACCGCGCACAAGCTCGCGATCCTGACGAGCCTCGCCTTCGGCACCCGCGTGGATGCCGAGGGCGTCTCGGTGGAGGGCATCTCGCGGGTCCAGCCCCTCGACCTGCGCATGGCGGACGAGCTCGGCTTCCGCATCAAGCTCCTCGGCGTGGCCCAGGCGACGGAGGCCGGCATCGAGCAGCGCGTCCACCCGACCATGGTGCCGAAATCCTCGGCCATCGCGCAGGTGATGGGCGTGACGAACGCCGTCACGGTGGACGCGGACGCGGTGGGCGAACTCACCCTGATCGGCCCCGGCGCCGGCGGCGAGGCCACCGCCTCGGCGGTCGTGGCCGACATCGCCGACGTGGCCGCGGGCCTCGTGCGCCCCGCCTTCGGCCGGCCGAGCGCGGCGCTGCGTCCCCCGGCCCGGGCCGAGATGCAGCGCCACGAGGGCGGCTACTACATCCGCCTCACCGTCCACGACCGGCCGGGCGTGGCGGCGGGCGTGGCCGCGCGCATGGCCGAGCGGGAGATCTCCCTGGAGAGCATCCTCCAGCGCCGCGACGAGCGGGCCGCCGTGCACGACCCGCGCGGCCGCTCGGGCGAGCCGGTGCCCCTCGTCCTCATCACCTACGCCGCGACCGAAGGCAGCATCCGCGCCGCGCTCGATGCCATCGCCGGCGACGGCCTGCTCGCGGAATCCCCGCAATTGATCCGCATCGAGCGGGAGTGAGCAGCCGGCACCGATTGCCGCAACGGGAAACCACCCCTACACGCTAGGGTTGGTGCTTCTCACCGTCCGGCACGCCGCGGCCCTCGTGCGCCCCTACCGGATCCAGTATCACGGCCGGCACCGGAAAAATCCGGGCCGGAACATCGGCGAGGAAACGATGTCTGAGGCTGGGACCGCAGGGTCACCCGGGGTCGCGATGCGCATCCTCGGCCTCGAACTGGCGCGCGTGACCGAGCGGGCGGCGATCGCCGCGGCCGGCCTGCGCGGCCAGGGCCGGGAGAAGGAGGCCGACCAGGCCGCCGTCGACGCCATGCGCGACGAGCTGAACACCCTGCCGGTCGACGGCACGGTGGTGATCGGCGAGGGCGAGCGCGACGAGGCGCCCATGCTCTATATCGGCGAGCGCATCGGCCGCGGGGGACTTTCCGTCGACATCGCCGTCGACCCCCTGGAGGGCACCACCCTCTGCGCCAAGGACATGCCGGGCGCCATCGCTGTGATGGCGCTGGCCGAGCGCGGCTCGCTCCTCGCCGCCCCCGACGTCTACATGCAGAAGATCGCCGTGGGCCCCGGCTACCCGCCGGGCGTGATCGATCTCGACCTGCCGCCCGCGGAGAACATCGCCGCGCTGGCCCGCGCCAAGGGCGTGAATCCCGCCCAGATCACCGCGCTGGTGCTCGACCGGCCGCGCCACGGCGACCTGATCGCCGCGATCCGCGCCACGGGCGCGGGCGTGCGCCTGATCTCCGACGGCGACATCGCCGGCATCATCCACACCACGAGCCCGCACGAGACCGGGATCGACATCTACCTCGGCACGGGGGCCGCCCCCGAGGGCGTGATCGCGGCCGGGGTCCTGCGCTGCACCGGCGGCCAGATGCAGGGCCGCCTGATCCTCGACAGCAACGAGAAGCGGCGGCGCGCCGAGGGCATGGGCATCACCGAGCCCAACCGGAAATACGACCTCACCGACCTCGCCCGCGGCGACGTCGTCGTCGCCGCCACCGGCGTCACCGACGGGGCGCTCCTGCGCGGCGTGCGCTTCAGGCCCCACGTCATCGAGACCGAGACGGTGGTCTACCGCTCCGCCACCGGCACCGTCCGCCGGATCCGGGGCGAGCGCCGCCGCAGCCAGCCCGGGCGGGACTGATACGATCTCCGCTTGATCGAAGCGGGGGTCGTATCGATCGAGCCCGCGCGGCGCCTGAGCGAAGCCCAGATCCGCCATCCCGAAGGGATCAACCGAATTTGGTATGACGGGGCGGGCGCCGGGGCCTCACCGCCGGAGGCTCACTTCAGGACGACGACCTTGGCGCCCACCGCGACGCGGTCGTAGAGGTCGATCGCGTCCTGGTTGATCATGCGGATGCAGCCCGAGGAGACCGACTGGCCGATGGAGTAGGGCTCCAGGGTGCCGTGGATGCGGAAGAGCGTGTCCTTGCCGTCCTGCCAGAGATACATGGCGCGGGCGCCGAGCGGGTTGCGGGTGCCGCCCGCCACGCCCAGCCCGCTCTGGAGCTTGTCGATCTGCGAGGCGAGGTCGGGGCGCCGCGCGATCATCTCCTTGGGCGGATACCAGTCCGGCCAGGCCTGCTTCGAGTTCACCGTCGCCGCACCCGACCACGAGAAGCCCTGCTTGCCCACGCCGACGCCGTAGCGGCGCGCCCGCCCGTTCGCCTGGACGAGGATCAGCGTGTGGGCGCGCGGATCGACCACGATGGTGCCCGGCTCGTAGGGGCCGGAATAGCTGATCTCCTGGCGCAGGTAGGCCGGGTTCATCTTCTTGTAGTTGAAGGCCGCGATCGGGAACGGATCGTCGGTGATCGCGGAATAGGCCCGGGCGTGGTCGATCGGGCCGTCGTCGATCGGGCGGTTCACCGTGGTGCGGGCCGTGGGCGCCTGGGCGGCCGGCCGGCTCTGGTCGAAGGCCGGCTGGGCGGACCGGGCCGGCTCGGCCACCTCGTCGCCGGGCACCGGGCGCCCGTGGTCGACCCGGCCGCTATAGGGCTCGTAGCGCCCGCCGCGGCGGCGGTAGAGCGCGCCGCTCTGGTCCTGGTAGAGCACGTCGTCGTCGTAGGGGACGAAGCCGGTGCGCTGGGCGAGGGCCGGGACCGGCCCGACGGCGATGAGGCCGGCCGCCGATCCGGCGAGCAGGCTGCGGCGGGTGAGGCCGGTCATGGAATCCGACATGGTTCTCGACAGAAGTCCCTGAAGTGCGCCGGGCCTCGCCACGAGGCCGCCCGAGAGACCGCCCAGGAGACCGTCCTCGGAGGCTGCCCGTGGGGCCGCGGCCCGTGACCCCCGCCGACAGCCCCCGCACGGCCAAGGTCACGTCCGGAACCTCTAGCAAAATCAAGGCGTACCCGGAACCTGCAACGGGTGCGGACGAGGGCTGCGCGCGCCGGGCGTCGATTTCGGGCAACAGCCCGGGGGCCTCCCTGCCTGCTTTCGCGCCAGTGCCGCCGCAAAGGGCACTCCGCGCCGCCGGCCGCGCCGTCCCCGGTACGGTTCCGCGAGCGGCCCCGTCTGGCACGCTTGCTGCTTGGCCGGGGTGCCGCGCCTGAGCGGCGTCGGGGCAACGACGCCCCGAAATGCGGACGGTGTGAGTCCGGTCCTCCGGCACGCGCGCGCCCTCACGGGCGTGGCGCCATGAAATCGAGCCCCGACATGGCCAGCTTCAAGACCGTGATGAAGTCGGGACACCCCCCGACCCTGTTCGCCGCGTTCCTCTACTTCGATTTCTGCTTCGCGATCTGGGTGCTCAACGGGGCGATGGGCCCGTTCATCACCGAGACCTACGGGCTCACCCCGGCCCAGACCGGGTTCATGATCTCCCTGCCGATCCTCGCGGGCGCGATCATGCGCTTCCCGCTGGGCGTGCTCGCCCAGTATATCGGCCGCAAGAACGCCGCGCTCACGGAGATGGCCGTCATCGTGCTGGCGATGATCTACGGCTTCTTCTTCGTCGCCACCTACAACGACGTGCTCGCCATGGGCGTGCTGCTCGGCATCGCGGGCGCCTCCTTCGGTGTTGCCCTGTCGCTGGGCTCGGGCTGGTTCCCGCCGGAGCACAAGGGCCTCGCCATGGGCATCGCGGGCGCCGGCAACTCGGGCACCGTGCTCGCCGTGCTGTTCGCCCCGCCCCTCGCCCAGGCCTATGGCTGGCAGGCGGTCTACGGCTTCGCGGGCGCCGTGATGCTGATCCCGATCGCGGTGATGATCGTGCTCGCCAAGGAGCCGCCGGACCACCACGAGCAGACCTTCAAGGAGCACGTCTCCTGCCTGTTCACGAAGGACGGCTGGGCCTTCTCGCTGATCTACGTCATCACCTTCGGCGGCTTCATCGGCCTGTCGAACTTCCTGCCGACCTTCTTCTACGAGAGCTTCGGCGTCACCAAGGTCGAGGCCGGGCGCCTGACCATGCTCGCCGCGCTGATGGGCTCCGGCATCCGCATCGTCGGCGGCTACTTCGCCGACCGGATGGGGGGCATCCTCGTCCTCACCATCGTGCTGCTCGCCGCCATCGCCTCCTTCCTGGCCCTCACGGTCTCGCCCTCGCTCGCGGCGACGACGATCCTGTTCATGCTCTGCTTCGCCGCGCTCGGCGCGGGCAACGGCGCCCTGTTCCAGCTCGTGCCCCTGCGCTGGCCGAACAACACGGCGGTGGCCGGCTCGATGATCGGCGAGGTCGGAGCGCTGGGCGGCGCCATCCTGCCGAACGTGATGGGCCTGTCGAAGCAGTACACGGGCACCTTCGCCACGGGCTTCGTCGCCTACGCGTTCTTCGCCCTGCTGGTGCTCGGCTGCCTCTTCCTGTGGCAGCGCAACTGGGTGGGCCGCTGGGTCGGCCCGCGCGGCAAGGTGCTCGACGCAGCCCCGGCGCAGGCGGCGAGCGACCTGAAGCCCGCCGCGGTCTGACACGGCCCCGGAGCGTGCCGCGGCGGGGACCCACGGGTCCCCGTCCGCGTTCCTGCCTCCCGGGATGGGGAGGGCGCCCGGCATCCGCTCTCCCGAAGCGGGCGCCCGGACCCGCCCTTGATCGACGGGCGGGTTCCGGCGCAGACGGGGCGGCAAGACGCCTCCCGGAGCCCGCCATGAGCCAAGCGTTCCAGCCCGTATCCGACGACGCCCTGACCTACAGCCTCGGGGCGGACGGCGTCGCCCGGCTCGTGCTGAACCGGCCGCAGGCGCGCAACGCCCTGACCTTCGCCATGTACGAGGGCATCGTCGCCACCTGCGCGCGCATCGCCGAGGACCCGGCCGTGAAGGTGCTCGTGGTGACGGGGGCGGGCGACAAGGCCTTCGCGGCGGGCACCGACATCGCCGAGTTCCGCGCCTTCTCCACGGCGGAGGACGCCCTCGGCTACGAGCGCTTCATGGACCGGGTTCTCGGCGGCCTGGAGCGCCTGCGCGTGCCCACCGTGGCGGCGGTGGCGGGGGCCTGCACGGGCGGCGGCGCGGCCATCGCCGCGGCCTGCGACCTGCGGATCGCCACGGCGGACGCCCGCTTCGGCTTCCCCATCGCGCGCACCCTCGGCAACTGCCTGTCCCTGGCCAATCTCCGGCGCCTCGCGGCCCTCGTCGGCCCGGCGCGGGTGAAGGACATGATCTTCACCGCCCGCCTCCTCGACGCGGCGGAGGCGCACCGCATCGGCCTCGTCGGCGAGGTGGTCGCCGACGCCGCCGCTCTGCGGGCGCGGGCGGAGGCCCTGGCGGCGCAGCTGGCCGGCCACGCCCCGCTGACCCTGCGCGCCACGAAGGAGGGCCTGCGCCGGCTCGCCGAGGGCGCCGCGGCGGACCAGGGGGACGACCTGATCCTCGACTGCTACATGAGCGCGGATTTCCGGGAGGGCATGGAGGCGTTCCTGGCCAAGCGCCCCCCGGTCTGGACCGGGCGCTGACGGCCCGCCCGACGGACGGTGCCGTCCGGCCCTTCGCAGACCGCTCGCGCGGCGCCTCGGGACCCGGGTCGCGCGGGATCGGCAGCGCGAACGGGCCCCGGATCGCCGGCCCGTCAGGCCGCCGCGGAGGCGGCCTCCGCGAAGCTCGCCGCCAGCACCGCCTTCCTGCCGCGCACGTGGGCGCGCATCAGGGCCGAGAGGCCGGCGCCGTCGCGGGCGCGCAGCAGCGCGACCATGCGCGCGTGCTCTTCCACCGCCCGCTCCCACTGCTCCGCGGTCTGGTGGGCGGAGTAGCGCGAGCGCTGCACCCGGCCCGACAGGCCGAGATAGAGGTTCTCCAGCACGCCGTTGCGGCTGGCCCGCATGATCGCCTCGTGGATGCGCCGGTTCAGCGGGAAGTAGACCGCCGCGTCGCGCGCCTGCCACGCGTCCACCATGGCGGCGTGGTCCCCCTCGACGCTCGCGATCTCCGCCTCCGTGATGTTGGCGCAGGCGAGGTCCGCCGCGGTCGCTTCCAGGCCGCCGATCACCTCCAGCATCTCCTCGATCTCGTGCGGCGAGATGCTGGCGACGCGCGCGCCGCGGTTCGGCAGGAGTTCCAGCAGGCCCTCCGTCGCGAGGATCTTGATCGCCTCGCGCAAGGGCGTGCGCGAGATGCCGAACCGGTCCGTCAGCTCCGCCTCGTTGATGCGGCTGCAGGGAGCGAGTTCCCCGGACTGGATGAGGTCCCGCATCCGTTCGGCGACCTCGTCGTGCAGGTAACGGCGGTTGATGCCGAGGCCGGGCTCGATCCTGTTCATCGGATGTCGACGGGATCAGGGGGGCAATGCTGCATGATCACACATGTAGGCGGGGCCTTGATCGGTGTCTATGCACCATTTCTCCGCTTCCACCCCCGCCGGAGGCGGGCCGGGGCGGGGCTGGCCCGCGCCGCGGGCCCGGTCTAATCGGGGCCAGAGCCGCTCAGGAGCCGCGATGAACGCCTATACGAGCCTCGAACGCACCTTCGCCCGCCTCGCCGCGATCCAGGACGCGGCCGGGATCCTCGGCTGGGACTGCCAGACCCAGATGCCGGACGGCGCGGCGGGCGCCAGGGCCGACCAGCTCGCCGTGCTGCGCGGCCTCGCCCACGAGATCCTCACCGCGCCCGAGACCGCGGACCGGATCGAGGCGGCCCGCGCGGAGGCCGTCGATCCGGGCCAGGCCGCCAATCTCGGCGAGATGGAGCGGGCCCATCGCCACGCGGCGGCGGTGCCGCCGGACCTGGTGGAGGCGAGTTCCCGGGCGGTCTCGAAGGCGGAGATGACCTGGCGCTCCGCCCGCGCCGAGTCCGACTTTGCCCGGCTCGCCCCCGATCTCGCCGAGGTGCTGCGGCTCCAGCGCGCCATCGGGCAGGCCAAGGGCGAGGCGCTCGGCCTCGCCCCCTACGACGCCCTCCTCGACGGCTACGATCCCGGCCTGCGGCGGGCGGTGATCGATCCGATCTTCGCGGTGCTGCGGGCGGAACTGCCGGGCCTCGTCGCCCGCATCGCCGAGCGGCAGGCCGCGCGGCCGGCACCCATCGCCCCCGAGGGGCCGTTCCCGGTGGAGGCCCAGCGCCGGGTCGGCCTCGCGCTGATGGAGGCGGCGGGCTTCGACTTCACCCGCGGCCGTCTCGACGTCAGCCTGCACCCCTTCTGCGGCGGCGCCCGCGACGACGTGCGCATCACCACCCGCTACGACGAGAGCGATTTCGCCCGCGCCCTGATGGGCGTGCTGCACGAGACCGGCCACGCCCTCTACGAGCAGGGCCGGCCGGCCGCCTGGCACGGGCAGCCGGCCGGGGAGGCCCGGGGCATGACGCTCCACGAGAGCCAGTCCCTCATCGTCGAGATGCAGGCCTGCCGGTCGCCGGAATTCTTCCGCTACCTCGCGCCGCTCCTGCGGGAGGCCTTCGGGCGGTCCGGGCCGGCCTGGGAGGCGGAGAACCTGCACCGGCTCGCCACCCGGGTGGAGCCGGGCCCGATCCGGGTGGACGCCGACGAGGCGACCTATCCCGCCCATATCCTGCTGCGCTACGACCTGGAGAGCGCGATGATCGCGGGCGACCTCGCGGTGGCCGACCTGCCGGGCGCCTTCGACGACGGGCTGCACGCCCTCATCGGCGTGCGCCCCGCCGACGACCGCCTGGGCTGCCTGCAGGACATCCACTGGCCCGGGGGCGCCTGGGGCTACTTCCCCACCTACACCCTCGGCGCGCTCGCCGCCGCCCAGCTCTTCGCCGCGGCGCGGCAGGCCGAGCCCGACCTTTTGCCGGGCCTCGCGCGGGGGGATTTCGGCCCCCTGCGCGGCTGGCTGCGCCGGCACGTCCATGCCCGCGCGAGCCTGGCGGGCACCGACGCGATCCTGGCGGACGCCACCGGCGCGACGCTCGGGCCCGACGCCTTCCTGCGCCATCTGGAGGCGCGCTACCTCGCCGCGTGAGGGCGGGCCGCCGAGCACCCGATCACGGGGGCTCGCGTGCCGTCCGTCGGGCCGGTCCGAGCCTTCAATCCGTCTCCACCTCGGACGGGATCGAGACGCCGAGGCTGGCCCTGTCCTGTTCGAACGTATCGAGTCCGGCGGTCGAGGGCGTGAACCACGAATACTGGGACAGGAAGGAGAACACCACGATGGCAATGAGGTTGTTGAACATGTCATTCTCCCTGCTTCCCTGGTCGATACGTCATCCTACGGCGCGGTTCGTAACGGTTCGATAATTGAAATGCTGAACGATCGGGATAAGAGTGTGATTAAATTTGTACTCATGGCATGAGGATGGGACGCGGGAAGACAATGTTGCTCTGCGGAAGGCGGGCGCGACAGCTGTTTTGCAGTGCGGAATATCTGCCGCCGCCATTCCGATCCTCGGCGGGATGCTGAGACGCGGCGGGTCCGACGGGGTCGGATCCCCATCGGCTCGATCTCTCGGGGAGCCTTGCACGCGCCGCGGTCGTCACCGTGCCGTTCGAGCCGGCAGACGGACCCCTACAGTTCGAGGATGTCCACGGCCGTGCCGAGCCGCGCGGCGGCGAGATCGGCCACGTGGCGGTGGTGGGTGAACAGGATCGGCTGCACGCTGCCGCCGATCGCCGCGAGGGCTTCCAGGCCGTGGGCGGTGCGGGTGTCGTCGAAGGTGAGGAAGAGGTCGTCGCCGAGGAAGGGCGCGGGCTCGGCGCGGGCCGCGTAATCCTCCAGATAGGCGAGCCGCAGGGCGAGGTAGAGCTGGTCGCGCGTGCCCTCGCTCAGGCCCTCGATCGGCACGAGGCCGCCGCCGGCCCGGTGCCCGGCCAGCCGCGGCGTGTCGGCGGCGTCGTAATCCTGGCTGAGCCCCGCGAAGGCGCCGCCGGTGAGGGCCGAGAACAGGCCGCCCGCGCGCGTCAGCAGCGGATCCTGCTGGCCCGCCCGCTGGCGGGCGATGGCCGTGCCGAGGAGCATCCCCGCGAGCTTCAGCACGGCCCAGCGCCGGGCCTCGCCCTGGAGATCGGCCTCCGCCGCCTTGCGCTGGGCGAGCGCCAGCTCGGCGCCGATGCCGCCCTCCAGCTCCGCCCGGCGGCGCTCGCCGCGGTCGCGGTCGGCGAAGGCCGCCCGGCCGCGCTGGTCGAGATCCTCCTCCGTCAGGGCGAGGCCGCCGAGCGCCGCCTCCACCGCGGCGGGATCCGTCTCGGCGAGCTCCGCCCGCAGGACGGATTCCGGAACGCCCTCGGCGGTGCGGGCGAGTTCGTCCCGCCGCGCCGCCGCCTCGGCGCGCAGGCCGCGCCGGACGAGGAGGCGCTCGTGCAGGAGCGCCGGCGCCTCCGCCCCCGCGGACGGGCCGAGATGGGCCGCGAGCGCCTCGGCCTGCGCCGCGTGCCGCCTCTCGGCCGCGGCGCAGGCCTCGGCCGCCGCGTCCCGGCGCCGGGCGACCTCGTCCCGGCGCGCCCGGGCCTCCAGGGCGACGCGCAGGCGCTCGTGCAGGGCCCTCACCCCCGCGGTCACCGGGAGTTCGGCGAGGTCCGGCGCGAGGTCGGCGACGAGGGCGCCCCCTTGGGCCCGGTAGGCCTCCATGTCCCGCTGGAGGCCGGCGATGCGGCGCTGCTGGCGTTCGAGGTCGGCGAGGACCGGCGGCACCGAGCGCCAGGCCGCGAGCGCCGCCTCGGCCTCGTCCGGCGCGGCGCGGCCCGTGAGGCCGAGGGCGGGCAGCGCCTCGGCCCAGTCCGCGCCCCACGCGGCCTCCCGCGCCCGCGCCGCGGCGAGGTCGGCCGCGAGGCGCTGCATCTGCGCCTGCGCGGCCCTCGCGCGTCCTTGCGTTTCGCGGCTCCGCTCCCAGGCCTCGGCGAGGGCGTCGATCCGTTCCTCCACCCGCGCGAGGAGGGCGGCGGGGGCGAGATCCGGCAGGAGGTCGAGGCCGGCCCGGCGGGCGAGTTCGGCGAGCGGCGTGCAGGTGGACGTGATCCGGGCGCCGAGGCGCTCGCGCTCGATGCTCTGGGCCTCGATCTCCATCTGCGTGTCGAGAAGCCCGCCGGCCTCGTCGAGCCAGGGGCCCATCTCGGCGGGCGGGCCCGGCGCAATGCCGGTGCCGGCCCAGAGCGCCTGCCAGGCCGCCTCGGCCTCGGCGAGGGCCGCCCCGCGGGCGGCGAGGGCCTCCCGGGCCGCCTCGTGCTCTTCCGTCTCCGCCTCGAGGCGGGCGCGGGCGGCCGCCTGCTCGGCGGCGCGGCCCGCGTCGCGCACGCGGTCGTCGGCGGCGCGGTCGGCCTCGGCCACGGCCGCCCGGTAGCGCGCGATCGCCTCGGGCCTGCCGGCGATGGCGTCCGCGAGGAGCGCGTCGCGCGCCGCCCGCAGCCGGGCGAGGTCGGCCGGGCTCGGCAGCCGGTCGCCGGCCTCGCTGAGGCGCAGGCGCCGCGCGCTCTCGGCCACCGCCCGCTCGGCCGCCTCGCAGCGGTCGGCCGCCCGGTCGCGGCGGCGCTCCAGATCCTCCCGTGCGCGGGCGTGGCGGGCCACCGCCTCGGGGGCGGGCAGGGGGATGCCGGCGAGTGCGGCGAGGTCCGGCACCGGCGGGGCGAGGCGGCCGGCCTGGAGCCAGAGCAGGCCCGCCTCGCGCCGGACCGCGCGGTCGAGCTCCTCGAAGCGATTGATCTCCGCCGGCAGCCCGGCGAAGGCGCGCAGGTCCGCGCGCAGGGGCGCGGGATCGCGGGCGGCGGCGCTCTCCGCCTCCGCGGCGCGCTCCAGGCCCCGCGCCGCGATCTCTTGCTCCAGGCGCGCGATCTCCGCGGCGACGGCGCGGCCGGTGCGGATCAGCGCCGTGATCCGGGTCTGCTCGGCGTCGGAGGGCTGGCGGGCGCGCAGGGAACCGGCCCCGGGAAGGCCGATGCGGACGGCGAGGCGGTCGAGATCCTCGGCGAAGCCCTCGGCCTCGGCGCGGATGCGGGGCAGGTCCTGCGCGTCCTTGTCGTGCCGGGCGACGCCGCGGAAGGCGTCGAGCACCGCCTCGGCCCGCGCGAGCAGGGCGGCGTCGAGGGGCAGGCCCGCGAGGTCGGCCTCCGCCTGGGCGAGGAGCGCGGCGGTCCGCGCGGCCTCGGCACGGGCCTCGGCCTCCCCGGCGATGCGCAGGCCGAGCGCGTCGATCCAGCCGTCCTCCGGCTCCCCCGCCCCGGCGCCCGCGGCGAGGTGCGCGTCGGCCGCGTCGATCGCCTGGATCAGGGGCGCCACCCGCTTCAGCCGCAGCAGGCGGGCGCGCTCCGCAGCGAGGCGCTGGCGCGCGTCGCGCAAGGCCTCGAGGCGCCGTCCGGCCTCCTCGATCTCGGCGTTCAGGTCGCGCCAGTCGCCCGCCCGCAGCTCGCTCTGGCGGATCGCCTTGCGCGCCTCGTCGTGGCGGGTCAGCGCCTGGTAGAAGGTGCGGTCCCTGGCGGCACGGGGGGCGAAGATGCCCGCGGCCTCCTCCTCCAGGCGCGTCTGCAGGGTGCGGTAGCCGCGCAAGCCGGAGGCCGCCGCGAACAGGCTGGCGCCGACCTCGCCCTCGGCATCGAGCATCTCCTCGGCGCCGAGCCGCAGGGCCGGGGCGTCGAGGCCGAAGGCCCGGCAGAACACCTCGCGGGTGAGGCCGCCGAGGAAGGGCGCCAGCGCGTCCTCGGGCAGGGCCGCGTCGGCCGCGTCGACCAGGGTGTTGCGCCGGCCCTTGCGGCGGCGGAAGGCGAGGCGGCGCCCGTCGCCTCCCGCGATCTCGGCCCCCAGGCGCAGGCTCGGCATGTCGTGGAGGAAGGCGAAGCGGGTGCGCTCCTCCACGCCGAAGAGCAGGTCCGTCACCGCCGCGAGCGCCGTGCTCTTGCCCGCCTCGTTGGCGCCGAGCACCACGTGCAGGCGTGCGTCGGGGCGGAAGACGAGGCGCCTTCCGGTGAACGGCCCGTAGCGTTCGAGATCGAGGCTGAGGAGGCGCATCGCTTCGCCCTCAGCAGGTGCGGCCGGAGAGGCGGCCGAGCAGGAGCGCCTCCGCCTCGGCGCAGAGCCCGTCGAGATCGGCCGGGAGGTCCGCGTCCTCGGCGGCGATCCCCGCGGGCATCCGCCCGGCGATCTCGGCGAGCGCGGCCTCGGCCCGGGCGCGGAATTCCGGGTCCCGGTCGATGCCCGCGAGCAGCGCCGCGGGGTCGATGGCGGCGGCAAGTCCCATGGGGGCGGGGGACGCCCCCTGCGGCCTTGCGGTCGCGATCCGCAGCCGCTCCAGCCAGATATCCTCGTGGATGCGGTGGGCGGCGGCCTGGATCTCGGCGGCGAGCCCGTCGCGGTCGGCCGCGAGGCGGTCGTGCAGGGGCGTCTGCCCGGTGAGCTGGACCCGCACCGCGGCGAGCCGCCCCTCGCCCACGGGCGCGAGAGGCTTCAGGGCGGCCTCGACGGCGGCCACGGCCGCGCGCTCGGTCTCGGCCGCGCCGAGATCCACCGCGATGCGGTGGAAGCGCGCCCGGTCGACGACGACGCGCTCGACGCCCTCGACCTGCCCGTCCGCCACCGCGACGATCACCGCGCCCTTCGGCCCGCACTCGCGCACGCTGCGCCCCTGGATGTTGCCGGGGAAGACGATCCACGGGTCGCGGGCGAGCTCGGCATATTCGTGGATGTGGCCGAGCGCCCAGTAGGCGTAGCCGCGCGCGGCGAGATCGGCGACCGAGCAGGGGGCGTAGGTCTCGTGGGCGGCGTGGCCCGTGCAGGAGGTGTGCAGGATGCCGATGTTGAACCAGCCAGGTACGGCGGCCGGGTAGGTGAGGGCGAGGTTCTCCGGCACCGCCCGGTTGGGGAAGCTGCGCCCGTGCAGGGCCACCTTGAGCGCGTCGAGGCGCACCGTGTCGGCGCGGGCCGAGGGGAAGGTGTGGACGGAGGCCGGCAGGGCGACCGCGCGGGTGATCACGCTCTCGGCGTCGTGGTTGCCGCGCACGAGGAAGACCGGGATGCCGGCCCGGTCGAGGCGGGCCACCTGGCGCGCGAAGAACAGGCCGATCGTGTTGTCCGCCCAGTCGCCGTCGTAGACGTCGCCGGCCACGATCACGAAGGCGACGCCGCGGGCGATGGCGAGGCCCACCAGATCCTCGAAGGCTCGGCGGCCGGCGGAGGCGAGGCGCAGGGCGATCTCGGGATCGCGCGCGGCGAGGCCGCTGAGCGGGCTGCCGAGGTGCAGGTCGGCGGCGTGGAGGAAGCTGAACCGGCTCATCGGGCCGGTCTCTCGCGCATTCGTGACAGGATCCGATCCACCGTTCAGCCGCGATTCACCGCTACCGGCCCGACATGACGACCCGCCGGGACCGTCCGGACGGAGACGCCGATGCGCCCATTCGTGCCTCTCGCAGAACGCCCGCCGCGCCGCCGGGGCCGGCCGACGGACGCCCGGAGGCGGGCGTTCGGCGAGGTGCACTTAGCCCTCTTCCGGCTGCTCGTCGCGGGCCTTCTCGTCGCTCTCCCCGGCTTATCGCGCCCGGCGCGGGCGCAAGGGGCGGAAAAGCGCATCGCCCTCGTCATCGGCAACGCCGCCTATCCGGGGGGCGCCCTCGCCGCCGCGGCCAACGATGCGGGGCTCGTCGCGCAGACGCTGCAGGCCGCGGGCTTCGACGTGGCCGGCGCCCGCGACCTCGACGAGGCGAGCCTGCGCCGGACGCTGCACGAATTCCTCGACAAGGCCGCCGCTGCCGGTCCCGAGGCCGTCGCCTTCGTCTACCTCGCCGGCTACGGGCTGCAACTGGAGGGCGAGAACTACTTCGCCCCGGTGGATGCGCGCATCGCTGCGCCCTCCGACATCCCGGTCGCCGGGTTGCGGGTCTCGGACTACGCCAAGCGGCTCGCGGCGCTGCCCCTGAAGGCCCGCTTCGTCGTGCTCGATGCCGGGCGGCGCAACCCGTTCGGCGGGCGGGACGCGCCGCTCGCCGGCGGGCTCGCCCTGACGGAGGCCGAGCCCGGGAGCCTCGTGGCCTTCAACGCCGCCCCAGGCATGGTCGGGCCGGAGGAGGCGGGCCCCTACGGGGCCTATGCGCGGGCGCTCGCCGAGATGATCCGCGCGGGCGGGCTGCCGCCGGCCGCCCTGTTCGACCATGTGCGCCTGCGGACCGCCGAGACCACGAAGGGCGCCCTGGTGCCCTGGGATTCGGCCCGGATCGCCGCGCCCTTCCTCTTCCTCGAACGGGGGCCCGACGCGCCGGCCCTCCCGCGGCCCGAGGCCGCCCTGCGCGGACGGCCGTTGCCTGAGATCGGCGCGCGGGACGCCTTCGCCCTCTGCCTGGAGCGGGACGCGGTGGAGGATTATCTCGGCTTCCTGGCGGCCTACCCGAACGATCCGCAGGCGGGGCGGGTGCGCGCCCTGCTCGCCGCCCGGCGCGAGGCGATCACGTGGCGCGAGACGCGCGCCGCGGGCACGCCGCCGGCCTACTGGTCCTATCTGCGGCGCTACCCGCGCGGGCCCCACGCGCCGGAGGCGCGCCGCCGCCTGATGAGCCTCGCCGCGATGCCGGCGCCGCCGCCCCGCTTCGGCGAGATCGCCTACACCCTGCCGCCGCCGCCCGCGGAGGAGATCGTCTACGTGGAGCAGCCGGTCCTGGTGCTGGCCGATCCGGTCTACGCGCTGCCGCCGCCCGCGGCCTTCCTCGCGCCCCCGCCGGCCGTGCTCGTGGACCTCGCGCCCCCGCCGCCCCCGCCCGCCGCCCACCTCCTGCCGGTCCCGGCCTACGCCGCGGTGCCGGCCTACGTCGCCCTGCCGGCCCGGGTGGCGCCGCCCCCCGACAACCCGCTGTTCGGGCGCCTGCATCACGACCTCGCCGCCCCCCTCGCCGGGGCCGCGACGGGCGCCGCGATCGGTGCCGCCGCGGCGCGGGTGGCCCTGCCGCCTTCCCTCGGCGGGCGCGGCGGCCCGCCCGCCGCCCAGCCGGGCCGCCTCCTGCCGCACGCGCTCCCGCAGCCGAGCCGGCCCGCACCGCCCCTGGCTCCGGGACCGCGCTCCGCGCTGCCGCCGGCACCGCCCGCTCAGATGCCCCTCGCCCAGCCCCCTGCCGCCCCGCCCCGCGCGCTTTCCCCCCGGCCGGACCAGACGGCCCGTCAGGCGGCCAAGGCGCGGGCGGGCGCCGAGGCGCAGGGGCGGGCCCAGATGATCCGGCAGATGCAGGCCGCGCGCCTGGAGCAGATGCAGGCGATGCGCGTCCAGCAGCTGCAGCGCTCCGCCCAGGAGCATCGCATGCCGGTGATGCCGCGCCCCGCGATCCCGAACCCGGCCGCCCCCTACCGCCCGCAGGCGCTGCCGCCCCAGGCCGCGGTGCCGCGCCCGGCCGCGCCGCCCCGGCAGGCGGCGCCATCGCGGCAGTCCCCGCCCGTCCGCTCCTGCCCACCCGGCAAACCGTGCCATTGAGGTGGGGCCGGCTCGAACGGACGGGCCGGCCCCGCGTTGAGCCGCGGCATCCCGCGCCGAGACCTTCACGAGAGGGCGGGCGCGGGCGAACGAGACGGAGGACACGGGACCGGCATGCTCGACAAGTCCAGCCTTGACGCCGTCGCCGCCGAGCCCCTGGTCCAGGCCGACCGCGCGGCCACCACCTGGAAGATCGTGAGCTGGAACCTCCTGCGCCGCACCGGCGCCGCGGTGGGCGACCTCGCCGCGCTGATCGAGCAGGAGCGGCCGGACCTGCTGCTGATGCAGGAGGCCACGCGCAGCATCGGGGCGCTGCGCGAGCGGGTGGGCGGCGTCTATGCCTGGGCGCAACTGCCGAACCGGATCCACGGGCTCGCCATGTGGAGCCCCACCCCCTGGGCGAGCCCGCCCGCCGTGGTGCCCCTGCCCGCCGGCGCCATGTTCGAGCGGGTCTCCCAGGTGCTCGACCTCGGCGCCTTCGGCGTCGCCAACGTCCACCTCTCGCACGGGCAGGTGCTGAACCGGCGTCAGCTCCAGCGCGTCATCGCCGCGCTCCCCGAGCGGGCGGCGATCCTCGGCGACTACAACATCGTCGGCCCGGCCCTGATGCCGGGCTTCCGGGACGTCGGGCCGCGGGCCTCGACGCACGCGATGGCGCGGATGGTGCCGCTGCGCCTCGACCGCTGCCTCGTGCGCGGGCTCGCCTGCCACGCGCACGCGGTGCTGCCGCGCGGGCCCTCCGACCACCGGCCCATCGTGGTGCATCTGCGCCCCGCGCCGGAGGCCTCGGCGCCCCGGCGCCTCAGAGGTATGGCAGCAGCAATCGCGCGGCTGCGTCGCGAAGGCGGACGGGCAGGGGCCGGGCCGTGAGGTCCTCCGCCCGGAGCGGCGTCTCCATCTTCGAGCGGACGAAGCGGTCGATCTCCGCGGCGATTCCCGTGTCGTAGAGCTCCACGTTCAGCTCGAAGTTGAGGCGGAAGCTGCGCATGTCCCAGTTCGCGCTGCCGACGAAGGACCACGCCCCGTCGACGGTGAGCGCCTTCGAGTGGTCGAAGGGCGGCTCGTCGAGCCAGATGCGCACCCCGCTCTCCAGCAGGGACAGGACGTGGGCGCGGGTCGCCCAGTCCACGAAGACGTGGTCGCTGCGCCGCGGGATCACGATGTCCACGGCGACGCCCCGCTCGGCGGCGAGCGCCAGGGTGCTCATCACCACCTCGTCGGGCAGGAAGTAGGGGGTCACGAAGCGCACGCTCTCCCGGGCGCCGGTGAGCGCGTGCAGGATCACCGCCTCGATCTTCTGCACGTCCGCGTCCGGCCCGGAGGTGACGGCGCGGGCGATGGTCGGCCCCGAGGGTTCGAGGTTCGGGAACCAGGGCTCCCCGTCGAGGATCTCGCCGCTGACGAAGGCCCAGTCGCTGGCGAACGCCGTCATCAGCTGCTCCACCACCGGGCCGGCGATGCGGAAATGCGTGTCGCGGATCGGGTGTTCGGGCCGCGTGGCGAGGCGGTTGGGCTGCGAGATGTTCACGCCGCCGGTGAAGGCGACGCGCCCGTCGGCGATGAGCAGCTTCTTGTGGTTGCGCAGGTTGAGGAAGGGCATCCGCCAGGGCAGGGCCGAGTGCATGAACAGGCCGGCGGGGACGCCGGCCGCGCGCAGGCGCCGCCAGGCGGGCGCCCGGAAATAGCCGCCGCCGATCCCGTCGATGATGACGCGCACGGCGACGCCGCGCCCGTGGGCCGCCGCCAGCGCCTCGCAGAAGGTGCGCCCGGTCGGGTCGTCGCGGAAGATGTAGCTCGTCAGCACGAGGCTCTCGCGCGCCTCGCCGATCGCCGCCAGCATGGCCGGATAGGCCTCGTCGCCGTTGCGGTAGTGCCGCACGGCGTTGCCGGCGACGGCGGGCAGGCCGGTGATGCGGCGCACCGCCCGGTCGAGGGGCCAGAGGGCGCGCGGCACCACCGCCTCCTCCACGCTCGGCGGGTCCAGGGCCTCGGACGGCTTGGTGCGCAGGCGGCGGGCGCGGCGCGTCACCCGGTTGATGCCGAACATCAGGTAGAGCACCGTGCCGAGCACCGGGGTCAGCCAGGCGAGGCCGACCCAGGCCACGGCGACGCTGACCCGCCGCTTGCGCAGCAGCGCGTGCACGCTGACGGCGAGCGCCAGCACGGTCCCCAGCACCGCGAGGACGTCGGCGCGGAGCACGGCGGTCGATTGGACCCAGCGGATCAGCGCGTCTTCCACGGTCTCAGGCTCGCTCGCGGGGGCAACCGTCCGCCGATATAGGCCGCCGCGGGCGGAGATCGGCGGCGGGAGTGGGTTGTCCCGCGCTAAAACGCGCGGCCCTATCCCCCGGTGACGGCCTCGCGCGGGCGCAGGGTCCCGATCAGCAGCTCCACCTGGCCGACGAGGCGGGCGAGGGCGGGGTGGCGCGCGCCGTCGGGCCGCGCCGGCAATTCCCGCCGGTCCTCGGCCAGGGCCGCCAGCGTCTCGGTGATCCAGCCCTCCCAGGCCCGGTCCTCGGGCCGGGCCGGCGCGCCCGCGTGGCGCAGCACGGTGAGGCGGGCGCTGATCCGGCGCAGGGTCGCGTCGGCGACCAGCGCCGCCTCCACCTCCGGGTGGTGGCCGGCGCGGGGCTGCTGCAGGGCCCGCGAGAGCGCGGCCTCCAGGTCGTTCAGGGCGATGCCTGTGCCGCGGGCGAGGGCGGCGAGCGCCGTCTCGTCGCCGCCGCCGAGCACCGCGCGGGCGAAATCCGCGTGCAGGCGGATCGACCGGCGCAGCTCCTTGCGCACCTGATCGGGCTCCCAGATCGGCCAGAGCACGAGGCAGCTCACCACCGCGATCAGCCCGCCGAGCCCCGTGAACAGGGCGCGCATGCCCGCGATCTCCCAGGAGGAATGGCCGGGCTCGATCACCTCGATCAGGAGGACGAGGAGCGGGGTCAGGCAGGCGATGAAGAACCCGTAGCTGACCTGCCGGGCCGCGAAGCCCACCACCGAGAGGGGCAGGATCAGCGCCGCCTGGAGGAGGGGCGTCGTGGCCACCTGCGCCAGCAGCGCGCCGACGAGGCCGCCGAGCACGGTGCCGCCGATGCGCTCCAGCGCCCGCTGCCAGGTGGCGGCGTAGAAGGGCTGCATGGTCAGCACCACCGTCATCACCAGCCAGTGGGTGAAGGGGCCGGACCAGACCAGGGTCGCGGCCAGCGCGGGGGCGCAGACCACGCTGGCGCGGATGGCGTGGCGGAGATTCGCGGAGGCCAGGGTGAAGTTCGCCGCGAGCGGGCCGACGAGACGCGCGCGCCAGGGCAGGGACCCGCCCCCCTCCAGGCGACCGCCGGGGCGGTAGCCCTCGGCCGTCGCGAGCTTGGCGCCGATCCGGACGCGGTCGGCGACGCGCTCGGCGAGCCGCGCCAGGGTGGCGTCGCCGCCGAGATCCGCCCCGAGGCGGGCGATGGCCGGCTCCAGGCGCGCGAGGTCGACATGGGAATCCTCGCGGATCGCCCGCGCGATCACCACGAGGAGCGGGCGCAGGCGCCGCAGGAAGCGCTCGGCCCGTGCCCGCCCCGCGGGCTCGGCGCGCCCCTCGATCAGCTCGCCCACGGCGATCAGGCCGGAGAAGATCTGCTCGGCGGTCTCCAGGCGCAGCAGGGCCTGGGCGTTGCGTTCCGAGACCCGCTCGCGCGAGCGGGCGAGATCGAGGATCAGGGCGCGCGCGGTCTCGATGCCGGCGCGCACGCCCCGGCGGTGGGCGCGGGCATGGCCGTCGAAGGCGGCGGCCTCGCCTTGCGTCGCCAGCGCCTCGAGGTCGCCCGCGAGGCGGGCCAGCCCGTGCCAGACCTCGGCCACGGCCCGGTGGGCCGGCCGGTAGGGGTGCAGGCGCCAGAGCACGAGGGCGAGGAAGGTCGCCCAGAGGCCGCCGGCCGCGAACATCAGCGCCGTCAGCCCCGCCTGTTCCGGGCCGAGGGGCCGGTCGAGGGCGATGCAGAGCACCACCACGAGGACGTTGCCCGCCGCCTGCGCCTGCACGCTCCAGACCCGGGCATAGGCGCAGGCGAAGATCACCGCGCAGGCGAGCGGCACCACGACGACGGGCCCGAGGGGCTGGACCAGCCCGAACCCGCCCCAGATCAGGCCGCCCAGCACCGAGAAGGCGGTGAGCACGCGTAGGCGCAGGCGGATGGGGCCGCCCGTGTCGCAGAAGCAGGCGAGGTTGGCCGCGAGCGCCATGGAGAGCAGGGGCGCCCAGTGCAGCCACGCCTCGAGCAGGATCACGACGCCGAAGGCGAAGCCCGCGCGCACGCCCTCCGCGAGGCTGATCCCGCGCGGGTCGAGGGCGATGGGCAGGCGGGCCAGATCGCTGCCCGGCCGGCCGAGGCTGCCCCGGGCGCCGATCCGGCGCCGGATCGGCACGGTCGACGGCGGGGTGGAGGAACGTGGGGAAACGGGCAAGCGCGCGGCTCCGGAGCGCGCCCGGAAGCCCGCGGCACGGATCTAGTCCCCGATCGCCCGGGGTGGAACCGGCGCCGCTGCAAGGCTCCCCTGTCCGCCGTCGCGAAAATGCCGGGCTCGGCTGGCAGGCGGGGGCCCATGTTCATGCCGCCGCCCGACATGCCCGCGCTCGTCCGCCCGGCCTCCGCCCAGGCCTGCGACGCGGCGACCCGCGCCCGCATCCTCGCCCCGCCCGGCCCCGGCGCGGAGAGCGCCGCGCTCACCTGCAGCCTGCGCCTCGCGCCGGGGGAGCGGATCACGAAGACGCTCGTCCTCGAAGGCGCGGCCGCCTCGGGCGTCAGTCTCGATTGCAACGGCGCCGCGATCGGCCGCCCGGGCGAGCCCGCCCGGCTCGACGCGATCACCCTCGCCATCCGCTCGCGCCCGCCCGCGCGCCCGGGCGAGCCCTGGGACCGGCCCTCCGGCATCCGCATCACCGGCTGCCAGGTGTACGGTCATGTCCGGATCTGGGGCATGGGCGTGAACGGGCAGGCGCCGGCGCTCCGCGCCTCCTCGCACAGCCTCGGCCATACCGAGCGGGCGCAAAGCGCCGCGCCCACCGAGGTGACGATCGCCGACACGACGATCACCGCCGCGGGCCCGATCCCGCTCTATCTCGGGCCCGGCGTGACGCGGGTGACGCTGACGGGCTCACGGCTCGCCGGCCGCAGCGTGAGCACCGCCCTCTACCTCGATGCCGAGAGCGCCGAGAACCGCATCGCGGACAACGACTTCGCGGTGGAGACGGCGCGCGAGGCCATCGCCGTCGACGGCTCGGCGCGCAACCGCATCACCGGCAACCGCTTCGCGCTCGGCGGCCAGGGGGCCGTGCGGCTCTACCGCAATTGCGGGGAGGGCGGCACCGTGCGCCACCAGACCCCCTCCGACAACGTCGTCACCGGCAACGTCTTCCGCGGCCGCGGCCTGTTCGGCGCGGCGCCGGTCGTGGTCAATTCCCGCAACGGCTGGCGGCTCTACTGCAGCGAGGATGCCGGCTACCCCTTCGGCAGCAGCCTCGACAACTCGGATAATGGCACCGGTAATGTGACGGAGCCGAATGCCGTGGAGTGAGGGGTCCGGCTGGAAAGGCCGGCAGGTCGTGACTCAGTGTGAATCCGTGCGGCAGGTCCGAGAAGGGTGCAGGCTGTGTGAAAACAGCGGTTTTCAACGCTGTGCGCCTTTGGAAGGCCGAGCTTGTCCGTGTTCGCTTGGATTTGCCGCCCCATAAGCGGCATAGTTGCGCCGGGCTTCCGATAGCGAAAGCGCGCCGTTGGGACCACCACGAACAACGTTGGCGTCTTGGTCATCCTGTCCGTCGTCCTCCCACAGGCAAACCGGGCATATCTCGAACGCACCTCTGTCGCTGAGCGTTTGGCTGGAACAGCAAGGGCATCGAACGCTCAAAGAATGACCGCTTCTTTTGTGGGAATCGGGTTGAGACATTCCACTTGCTCGGCAGCGCTTCGTGTTGGGGCAGACAGAACTATTCATTTGCTGGCATTATGTGGAAACTGACCGGATCAGCCCACTTGTCAGCTTCACGAGAACACCCTCATCAGACAAGCTCAATCTCGGTTTGGGGAGGTCGGGATGAAGCGCTTCATCGCAGGCGAAGATCGTCAGCAGATCACGCTCCTTCCCGACTGTCTGGACGACTTCATCACCGCAGACAATCCGGTTCGCCTCGTCGAAGTGTTCGTCGATGAACTCGATCTGGGGGCGCTCGGCTTCGCGAGCGCGGTTCCGGAGGCCACGGGTCGTCCGGCCTACCATCCGGCAACCCTGCTCAAGATCTACCTCTACGGCTACCTCAACCGCGTCCCGTCGAGCCGCCGGCTCGAACGCGAGAGCCAGCGCAACATCGAGTTGATCTGGCTCACCGGTCGACTGATGCCCGACTTCAAGACGCTGGCCGACTTCCGCAAGGACAACGGCCCGGCCATCCAGGCCGCCTGCGCTCAGTTCGTGGTGCTGTGCCGACGGCTGAACCTGTTCAGCAAGGCTGTGGTCGCGATCGACGGCAGCAAGTTCAAGGCGGTCAACAACCGCGACAAGAACTTCACCGCCGCCAAGCTCGAAGCCCGGCTGGCGCAGGTCGAGGCGAGCATCGGCCGTTACCTCGTGGCGCTGGATCGGGCCGACCGCGAGCCGAGCGACATCGCCGAGGCGCGCACGGTGCGGCTCAACGAGAAGATCGCGGGCCTGCGCGAGCAGATGCAGGCTCTCCAGGCGATGGGTCGGCAGGTCGAGGCCGCCCCCGACGGCCAGGTCTCGCTCACCGATCCCGACGCGCGCTCCATGGCGACCAGCGGCAAGGGCACTGGCTTGGTCGGCTACAACGTCCAGGCCGCGGTCGATGCCGAGCATCACCTGATCGTGGCCCACGCCGTGACCAATGTCGGCAGCGACCGGGCGCAACTCGCGCCGATGGGGCTCCTGGCGCAGGCGGCGACGGGATGCACCACGCTGACGGTGCTGGCCGACCGGGGCTACCTCAGCGGGGAGCAGGTGCTGGCCTGCGAAGGCACCGGCGTGCTGCCCTGTATGCCCAAGACCCTGACTTCGGGCCACGCCAAGCGCGGCCTCTTCACGGGACAGGACTTCGTCTACGACGCCGAAAAGGACCACTACACCTGTCCCGCCGGCCAGCACCTGACCAAGGGGACCGCCCGATCCGATCGTCGGAGCGAGGACGACGCGATGGATCACTACCGCAACCTGACAGCTTGCCTCGGCTGCACGCTCAAGCCCCGCTGCACGCCGACGGAGACGCGGCGGGTCAAGCGCTGGGTGCACGAGGGTGTGCTCGACGCGATGCAGGCGCGGCTCGACCGGATGCCGGACGCGATGAAGATCCGTCGCCAGACCGTGGAGCACCCGTTCGGCACGCTGAAGGCCTGGATGGGTGCAACCCACTTCCTGACCCGGACCTTGGCGAAGGTCAGGACCGAAATGAGCTTGCAGGTTCTGGCCTACAACATGAAGCGGATGATCCAGATTTTCGGGGTCCGCCCGCTGCTGGCGGCCATCCGAACCTGAGGCCAAGCAGCTCGATCTCCGGCGCCGCTCCGTGCGCTCGCCCCGATCCCGAGGGATCTGCGTTTCCACACGGCCTCGGTGGGAGGCCGAAGTTCAGCGGCCCCGCAGCGAACGTCCGCCGCGCGGCTCGAAGCGGACGGTGCTGGTCGTCATGTTCTACGGTGCGATGTCGCCGGAGCGGATCGCCGTCTGGACGGCCTGCGCGGTCGTCGCCACCCGCAATCGTTGTCGAATGCGCCGCAGGTGATTCTCGATCGTTCGCTCAGAGAGGCCAAGCGTACTCGCGATGTCGGCCATGCGACGCCCGGCCCCCACCCATCTCAGGATTTCCCGCTCGCGTGCTGAGAGTTTCGGCGCACGGGTCGGCGCATGGTCCTCGACCAAGCGACGGGCGGCCTGGAACGCAATCGTACCCAAAAGTGCGAGGGTCTGGCGGGTCTGAGCCGTAGCGTCGATCCGCTCGCCGCCGAAGCTGATTGCGCCTTCGAGACCTGTGTGCCCGAAGACGGGCACCTGAAGACCGTGGATGCCCGAGCCCTGGGGGATCCTCACGATACGGTAGCTCACGCCGTGCTCGGTATGGGTCTTGGTCCAGAAGAACGGCTGATCGGTGTCGAGGACGTGACGCGTGACTGGGCAGCGGCGAACGTACGTGAGGGCATCGACCGCCTCCCCAGTCTCGAACCAATCACCCTCGACCCAGTAGATGCGCTCTACCAACTCATCCTGCTGCGCCGTGATCGAGAACACCACGATCCGGTCGTAGCCGAGTGCTTGAGCGAGATCGTGGACCGCCTGCTGGATTGCGGCGAGATCACTGCTAGCTTCGATGAGGCTGAGCGCGTCCCAAGGCTCGGTCATTGCTAACATCGGCTCCGTGTACGATGGCGGGAGCGTCGCCCCCCCCCGCCGTCGGACGCACGGGTCTACTTCACCCCGTACTCAGCCAGCAGCGCCTCGGCGGCTGCCTTGCCAAGATTGTTCGAGGCGAACGGGCTATCGCCCGTGATGAGTTTGCGGTCTTGGTGGACGGTACCCTTAATATCGGTGTTGACGATCTCCAAGCCGTCCGCGCGCAGACGTTCACCAATGAACCACGGCATGGCCCCCGGCATGTAGCCCATCTCAGGCGTTTTGGCGTCGATGGTGTCCGGGAATGAGCAGATTTTGTAGCCCTTGAACGGGTTCTCTTCCTCGCCGAGCTTGGCCGAGAGCAGCGCGGCCGGGCCGTGGCAGAGCGAGATGATGTGCTTGTCCGCCCGCAATGCCCAGTCGAGCGTCTTCTTCACATCGGTGCTGAACGGCACGCCGTTGAGCGCGCCGTGCCCGCCGGGGATAAAGACGGCGACATAGGCGCTGTCCGGCCCGAGAGCATCTGCCACCACGTCGGCGAGCTTGAGCGGGCTTTTCAGTTGCCGCTTGTACTTCTCGTAGATGCTGGCCACGGCCGCGTCGTCTTTAGGGTAGGCCCAGAGTTCGAGCTTGGCGGGCGCGCCGGAGATCGTGGCGATATCGAATGTGAACCCTGCCTTGTCGAGGTGGTACATCGGCAACAGCATCTCCACCGGGTGGTTGCCGGTTGAGAAGAAGGTGCTGTTCTGCATGAGCAGGTAGCGCTCGTCCGTGGCGATCATCAGGATTTTGTGCTTACCGCCCGTATAGGCGTTCGGGTAGCTCGCTCCGTCGAGATCGGACTTGCTCGAGGTGAATTCACCAAGCGAGTAGGCAGAGGGGAAGAACGCATTGTCCTCCGCCACGTCCGGAGTTGGTTGCTTATTCAGATCATCGCTGCTGGCCACGTGCTCCTCCATAACTAACGATGCCCCAACCTATAGGTTGACCGGCACGGTGCGAATGAGGGAAATCCCCTAACCCTGGGACGTTTAGGTTTCTTGCCGCCGCTCGTCCGCTTTCAGAGTGCTCTGGTCCTCTCACCAAGCTGATTTGATCGTATGCTTGGGGTCGGCATCGGAAGGTCGGGCAGGCTCACCCTAAAACCGACCCGCGCCCGCCCACCGGCCCCGGTTGCCATCCGGCCCCCGTCGGTGTAAGCGCGGCCCGCGCCCTACAGACACCCTTGGAGGCACGGGCGCGCTGGGGAACGGTCGGGCCGTCCGCTTCGGGCGGCTTTTGTCGTTTTCCTCAGGCCATCATCTCAGAAGGATCACGCCATGAGCGTAGTCAAGACGCTTGAGGCCGTGGCACGCGACCGGGTCGGCAAGGGGGCCGCCCGGGCCGTTCGTCGCCAGGGCCAGATTCCCGCCGTCGTCTACGGCGCGGGCCAGCCGCCGGCCGCCATCGCCATCGACCTCATCCGCACCCGCACCCTGATCTATGCCGGCGGCTTCAAGACCACGGTGTTCGAGATCACCACGGGGGCTAAGAAGGTCCGCGCGATCCCGCGCGACTTCCAGCTCGATCCGGTCACCGGCGTGCCCCTGCACGTGGACTTCCTGCGCGTCGTCTCCGGCCAGACCGTCGTGGTCGAGGTGCCCGTGCACTTCGTGAACGAGGATCAGGCGCCGGGCATCAAGCAGCGCGGCGGCACCCTCAACATCAGCGCGCACACCGTCTCCCTGGACGTGGCGCCCGACCAGATCCCCGAGGCGATCGAGGTCGACCTCACCGGCCGCGAAGTCGGCGACATCATCCACGCCGCCGACCTGAAGCTGCCCGCCGGCACCTATACCGGCGCGGGCACGGACGTGGTGGCCAACATCGTGCCGCCGACGGTGCTCGGTGCCGAGGTGGAGGCCGAGGAGGCCGCCATCGCCGAGGCGCAGTCCGCCGAGGCCGCCGAGGAGAAGGCCGAAGCCGAGGCTGAGGGCGACACCGAAGAGAAGACCGAGGAGTGATCCGGGCCGGGACGCCCCGCGCGTCCCGTCCGTCCTCGCGATGCCCCGGCCCGAAAGCCGGGGCATTCTTTTGACGTGGGGAGGCAGCCATGCGGCTCATCGTCGGCCTCGGCAATCCGGGCCCGCGCTACGCGCGCAACCGCCACAATATCGGCTTCCTGGGCATCGACGAGATCGCCCGCGTCCACCGGGCGAGCCCCTTCCGCCGCCGCTTCCAGGGCGAGGCCGCCGAGGTGGTGCTGGGCCCCGAGCGGGCCATCCTCCTGAAGCCGCAGACCTTCATGAACGAGTCCGGCCGCGCGGTGGCCGAGGCGCAGCGCTTCTACAAGATCGCGCTCGGCGACGTGATCGTGCTGCACGACGAGCTCGATCTGCCCCCCGCCAAGCTCCGCGTGAAGACCGGCGGCGGCAATGCCGGGCATAACGGCCTGCGCTCCATCACCGCGCAATGCGGCAACGACTATCGGCGCGTGCGCCTCGGCATCGGGCATCCCGGCGACAAGGCCCTGGTCCACGCCTACGTGCTCAACGACTTCGCCAAGGCCGAGGAGCCCTGGGTCGAGGACCTCTGCCGGGCAGTGGCCGACCACGCGGCCGTGCTCGCCGCGGGCGACGACCCGGGCTTCCAGAACAAGGTCCACCTCGCCATGGCCGGCCGCGGCTGGGAGGACGTGAAGACCCCGGCCGAGGCCGGAAAGGCCAAGGGCAGACCGGCGAATTGACACGAGAACACGAGGACACGATATCGGGGACGACCCGGAGACGACGATGAAGAACGTGACCGTGACGATGAGCGAGGCTCTGCTTCAGCGCGCGCGCGTCGCCGCCGCACGGGACGGCAAGAGCCTGTCCAGATACATCGCCGAGACGGTGGAGCAGCGGGTCGGCCGGCCCATGACCCAGCGCGAGGCGCTCGATCTCTTTCTGGCCGGCCCCCTCATGAACCTGACCGACGAGACCGGCCGCGCACCGACCCGCGACCAGATCTACGACGATGACTGACTGGGTCTTCATCGACACGAACGTGCTCGTCTACGCGCGCGACGGCCGGAACGCGGAGAAGCGCCATCGTGCCCGGACATGGCTCGCAACCATCACGGATCTGGGCTGCGCCCGGACCAACCTTCAGATCCTGAACGAACTGATCCGTTGGATCCTCAGGAACGAGAGCCACCGGACGCTGGCCGATATCCGGAAGGAGATCGCCGCACTCCGCATCTGGGGCGACAATCCGCTGGACGGCGAGGAGCTGGACCTTGCCTGGGCCGTCCGTGACAAGCTCGGCTACCAGTGGTTCGACTGCCTGCTCGTCGCCGCGGCCCATAACCAGGGTTGCCGGTATTTCCTGAC
This sequence comes from Methylobacteriaceae bacterium, assembly GCA_947444195.1. Lineage (GTDB taxonomy): Bacteria > Pseudomonadota > Alphaproteobacteria > Rhizobiales > Beijerinckiaceae > Methylobacterium. Next base: position 31,755 of record CANEZL010000046.1, read on the forward strand.
CGAGGACATGGCCCACGGAGCGACCTTCCAGGGTGTCACCCTCATCGACCCGTTCCGGCTCTCGCCGGACGACCTGCTTCCGCGAAACTGACCGGACCTGACCCATGGGCTTCAAATGCGGTATCGTCGGCCTGCCGAACGTCGGCAAGTCGACCCTCTTCAACGCGCTGACGCAGACCGCGGCGGCCCAGGCCGCGAACTACCCGTTCTGCACCATCGAGCCGAATGTCGGCGAGGTGGCGGTGCCGGACCCGCGCCTCGATGATCTGGCCAGGATCGCGGCCTCGAAGGAGATCATCCCGACCCGGCTCACCTTCGTGGACATCGCCGGTCTCGTGCGCGGCGCCTCGAAGGGGGAGGGGCTCGGCAACCAGTTCCTCGCCAACATCCGCGAGGTGGACGCCATCGCCCACGTGGTGCGCTGCTTCACGGACGGCGACGTCACCCATGTCGAGGGCAAGGTCGACCCGATCGCCGACATCGACACCATCGAGACCGAGCTGATGCTGGCCGATCTCGACAGCCTGGAGAAGCGCGTCGTCGCCCTGGAGAAGAAGGCGCGCGGCGCCGACAAGGAGGCGAAGGAGTTCCTCGATCTCGTCAACCGCGCGCTCCCGCTCCTGCGCGAGGGCAAGCCGGCCCGCCTCGTGCAGCGCAAGGCGGAGGAGGAATTCCTGTTCCGCCAGCTCGGCCTGATGACGGCCAAGCCCGTGCTCTACGTCTGCAACGTGGACGAGGGCGACGCCGACAAGGGCAACGCGCATTCCGACGCCGTCTTCGCCCGCGCCAAGGCGGAAGGAGCGGTGGCCGTCGTCGTCTCGGCCAAGATCGAGAGCGAGATCGCGGTGATGCCGCTGGCCGACCAGGCCGAGTTCCTGGAGGCGGTCGGGCTCAGTGAGCCGGGCCTCAACCGGGTGATCCGGGCGGGCTACGATCTGCTCGGCCTCATCACCTACTTCACGGTGGGCCCGAAGGAGGCCCGCGCCTGGACGATCACCGACGGCACCCGCGCCCCCGCCGCCGCCGGCGTGATCCACTCCGACTTCGAGAAGGGCTTCATCCGGGCCGAGACCATCGCCTACGCCGATTATGTCGGGCTCAAGGGCGAGGCGGGCGCGCGGGACGCGGGCAAGCTGCGGCTGGAGGGCAAGGAGTACCGGGTGCAGGACGGCGACGTGCTGCATTTCCGCTTCGCCAACTGACACCAACCGCCGCCGACTGCGATCGGTCCGCGATCGCGTGGGCCGGCGCGAATGCGCGCCGCCGCGCGCGCGGCGGATGCCTTCGACCGGAACCGGTCGAAGGCCAGAGGTATGAGGTATCGATGTCCGGACCCTGGTTCGAGGACTTCTCCGAGGGGCAGAGCTTCGTGAGCGAACCGCTCACGGTGGAGCGCGACCCCATCGTGGCCTTCGCGCGGGAATTCGATCCCCAGCCCTTCCACCTCGACGAGGGGGCGGCGGCCGAGAGCTTCGCCGGCCGCCTCATCGCCTCGGGCTGGCACACGGCGGCGCTGGGCATGCGGCTCCTCCAGGGCAGCGTGTTCGGCGGCGGCTCCTCCCTCGGCTCCCCCGGCATCGACGAATTGCGCTGGCTGAAGCCCGTCCTGCCGGGCGACAGCCTCGTCCTGCGCACGGTGGTGGAGGACCGCCGCGCCTCCGGCTCGAAACCGGGGCTCGGCTTCGTGCGCTTCGCCGCCGGGCTCGAGAACGGGGCCGGCGAGGCGGTGATGAGCCAGACCTTCACCGTGATGTTCCCCCGCCGGGGCACCGCCCCGCCGCCGCCCCGGCCGGTGGCGCTCGCGACGCCGGAACCTATCGCCGAGCCGGAGGACGCGGAGACGTTGCCCTTCCTCGGCGCGGTCGAGATCGGCGCGAGCCGGGAACTCGGCGCCCATGTCTTCACCGCGGAAGGGATCACCACCTTCGCGCGGGCTTTCGATCCGCAAGTCTTCCACCTCGATCCGGAGGCGGCGAGCGCCTCGCATTTCGGCGGCCTCTGCGCCTCGGGCTGGCACACGGCGGCGGCCTACATGCAGCGGCTCCTCGCCACCCGCGCCCGCGACCGCGCCTTCACGCAGGCGCGCGGGCCGGTGCCGGCCTTCGGCCCCTCGCCGGGCTTCCGCAAGATGCGCTGGCTCCAGCCCGTCTACGCGGGGGACACCATCGCCTACCGCACCACCCTCACGGACCGCCGCGCCTCCGGCTCGCGCCCCGGCTGGGGCCTGGCGTTTGCCCGCAACACCGGCACGAACCAGCGCGGCGAGGAGGTGTTCCGGTTCGATTCGACGGTGTTCTGGCAGTGGGCGCCGTAGCGCAGCGCTCTCAGTCCTACCGGTTCGGCATCCCCTCGCTCCGCTTGCGGGGAGAGGGCCGCGACGACCTCGTCGTCGGCGCGGCGAGGCGGCAGCCGAGGGTGAGGGGGGGCGAACGGAAGAGCCCCGTCCTGAGCCGCCCCCTCACCGCCGCTCCGGCTGCGCCTGCGCTTCCTGCATGGACGACAGGGTCCATGCAGGAAGCGCAGGCGGGGCGAGGGGATGCCCGCGCCAATTCCGGTCGTTCAGTGACCCGGCGTCTCAGGCCGCCCGCCGCCGCTCCGGGTAGAGTTCCAGCAGCCCGTCGCGGGAGGCGGTGCAGACGCCGCGCTCGGTGATGATGCCGGTGACGAGGCGGGCGGGCGTCACGTCGAAGGCGGGGTTGGCCACGGGGCTGCCCGGCGAGACCACCTCCACCGTGGCGAAGCCGCCGTCGGGCAGGCGCCCGGTGAGGTGGCTGACCTCGCACCCGTCGCGCTCCTCGATCGGGATCTCGGCGACGCCGTCCCGAAGCGTCCAGTCGATGGTGGAGAAGGGCAGCGCCGCGTAGAACGGCACCCGGTTGTCGAAGGCGGCGAGCGCCTTCAGGTAGGTGCCGATCTTGTTGCAGACGTCGCCCGACGCGGTGGTGCGGTCCGAGCCGACGATGCAGACGTCGACGCCCCGGTGCTGCATCAGGTGGCCGCCGGCATTGTCGGCGATCACGGTGTGGGGCACGCCGTGGCCGTTCAGCTCGAAGGCGGTGAGCGCCGCGCCCTGGTTGCGCGGCCGGGTCTCGTCCACGTAGACGTGGAGATCGACGCCCATCTCGTGGGCCTTGTAGATCGGCGCCAGCGCCGTGCCCCAGTCGACGGTGGCGAGCCAGCCGGCATTGCAATGGGTCAGCACGTTGAGCCGCCCGCCCTTCGCCCGCGCGAGGTCGGCGAGGATGCGCCCCCCGTGGGTGCCGATGGCCTCGCAGCTCGCCACATCCTCCTCGGCGATGCGGCCGGCCTCGGTGAAGGCGTGGGCGAAGCGCGCCGCCGGGGGGAGGGGGCGCAACTGCGCGGCGACGTGGTCGAGGGCCCAGCGCAGGTTGATCGCGGTGGGGCGCGTCGCCGCCAGCACTTCCACTGCCCGGGCGAGGCCGGCATCGGAGGGGTCCTCCGCCAGACCCAGGGCGAGGCCGTAGGCGGCGGTGACGCCGATCAGCGGCGCCCCGCGCACGATCATCGTGCGGATCGCCACCGCGGCGTCGTCGAGGGTGGCGAGGCGCCGCATCTCGAAGGCGAAGGGCAGGCGGGTCTGGTCGATCACCTGCACCGAGACGCCGTCGGCGTCGGGCGTGATGGTCCGGTGGTGGCGGCCGTCGATCTTCATGGGAGGGATCTGCCACAGGCGGGGGCGGATTGCACCCTCGGCGGGTCGCGGTTGAGCCTTCTTCAACCTTAGCCGCCCGTTAACGGCTCACCCTTAGCGTTTCCGGCTGAGTATCCTCCTCGCGTCCGGTACCGCATGCGCTCGCTTCGCCGTTCCGCATCGCCCTACGACACCTTCGTCGACACCCTGCGCCCGTTCCTGGCGCGGCGGCTGACGGAGCTCGGCGGCTTGATCCTGTTCACCGCCGCCATCGCCCTGACGGTGGCGCTGGCGACGTGGTCGATCGACGACCCGAGCCTGAACCACGCCACGGACCACGCCGCCCACAACGTGCTCGGCCAGCCCGGCGCCGTGGTCTCCGATCTCGCCATGCAGATCCTCGGGCTCGGCTCCCTCGCCCTCGTGCTGCCGCCGGCCCTGTGGGGCGTGCGCCTGATGCGCGAGCGCGACCTGCCCCGCGGGGGCCTGCGCATCGCGCTCTGGATCATCGGCTTCTGCACGGCGAGCGCGGTGGCGAGCGCGCTGCCCCCCACCGGGCGCTGGCCCCTGCCCACGGGGCTCGGCGGCGTGGCGGGCGACGCGCTCCTCGGGCTCGGGCGCACGGTGGTCGGCGCGGTCCTCGGGCCGGCCTCGTCCCTGGTGGGCTTCGCCTACGCGGCCATCGCGATCCTGAGCCTCACCGGCGCCTGCCGCGCCGGCATCGGCCACGACGAGGCGGAGTTCGACGAGACGGAGCCGGAGCCCGCGCCCCGGCGTGCGGGATCCTACCGGGCCGAGGAGCGCGATGCCGCGGGCGAGCCGGGGCTCGGCCTCGTCGGGCTCGGCGCCCTCGCGCAGGCGGTGATGCGCGGACGCGCGGCCCTCGGCGAGACCGTGGAGAACTGGCGGGCCCAGCGCGCGGGGGGGCTGGCCTATGCCGGCGCCTCGCCGACGCTCGCCGCCCGCCGCGCCTTCTCGGACGACGACCTGCCCTGGGCCGACCACCTGCCGGATTCCGGCCGGCCGGGCGCGCGCCGCGAGCCGGTCTTCGAGCCGGAGGGGGAGCCGCGCCCCGCCCCGCGCCCCCGCGCCCCCGAGGCCCGGGCCCGCGCGCCGGAGCCCCGGGACGAGGCCTGGGACGACGAGGGGGGAGAGGATGCCCCGGCGCCGGAGCCGGCGCGCTCGCGCGTCGCTCCCCCGGCCGCCGCCCCCGTGCCCGCGCGCCGGGCCCCGGCCCAGCCTCCCCGGAACCCGGAGGACTACGCCCTGCCGCCGCTCGGCCTCCTCGCCGAGCCGCGCGGGCCGTCGGCCGCGAGCCTCGTCTCCGCGGACGCCCTGGAGCAGAACGCCACGCTGCTCGAGGCCACCCTCGGCGATTTCGGCGTGCGCGGGGACATCCTGGCCGTCCGCCCCGGCCCCGTCGTCACCCTCTACGAACTGGAGCCGGCGCCGGGCACCAAGTCGAGCCGGGTGATCTCGCTCGCCGACGACATCGCGCGCTCGATGTCGGCGGTCTCGGCCCGCGTCGCCGTGGTGCCCGGCCGCAACGCCATCGGCATCGAGCTGCCGAACACGCGGCGGGAGACGGTGTACCTGCGCGAGTTGCTGGCCTCGGCGGATTTCGCCGAGACGAAGCACAAGCTCGCCCTGTGCCTGGGCAAGAACATCGGCGGCGAGCCGATCATCGCCGACCTCGCCCGCATGCCCCACCTGCTGGTGGCCGGCACCACCGGCTCCGGCAAGTCGGTGGCCATCAACACCATGATCCTCTCGCTCCTCTACCGGCTCAAGCCCGAGGAGTGCCGGCTGATCATGGTCGACCCGAAGATGCTGGAACTGTCCGTCTACGACGGCATCCCGCACCTGCTCTCCCCCGTCGTCATCGACCCGAAGAAGGCGGTCATCGCCCTCAAATGGGCCGTGCGCGAGATGGAGGAGCGCTACAAGAAGATGTC